>JBKJQW010000136.1:0-6271 GCA_046593715.1 Luteitalea sp. | reverse complement strand
CCCGGGATGAACGCCGTGGCGCGCGCGCTCGCGTTGCCGCTCGACGTACACGTCGGCGTGACGATTGCCGCGGTCGAACGGAATCAGCATGGCTGGCAGCTCGAGACCACCGGTCATGGCCACACCGGACCCTTCGATGTCGTGGTCTGCACCGCCCCGCCGGCGCAAACGGCGACGCTGCTCGGCAGGCACCCGCTGGCAGCGACCGTGGAGACCGCGGTGATGGCGCCGTGCTGGGCAGTCATGGCGGCGTGGGCCGAGGCGCTGCCGGTCCCGTTCGACGCGGCCTTTGTCAACGAAGGGCCACTTGCCTGGACCGCTCGCGACGGCAGCAAGCCGGGACGGCCGCATCCACATGCCTGGGTCCTGCATGCCTCGCCCGCGTGGTCCACCGAACACCTCGAGGACCCGGCCGACGATGTCCTGGAGGCCATGCTGGAGGCATTGGCTGCGGTGGTTGGAGCGCCGCTGGCGGCGCCGGTGTTCTCTGCCGCGCACCGATGGCGTTATGCCTCGGTGACGCAGGGGCTGCAGCTCACCCACCTGTGGGACGGCGAACAGGGGGTTGGCGTCGCCGGCGACTGGTGCGACGGGCCACGGGTCGAAGGTGCGTGGCTGAGCGGTCGGGCGCTGGCCCACGCCATTCTCGGCGCCTGACGCTGCCGCTGATGAGCCTGATGCGCGTCGCCGCCGCGTATCCTGCTTGCACGTGATGCTCCGCGCGACTGCCGAGGGTCTCTACTGCGATGCGGGTCCGTTCCACGTGGACCCCGACGGGGCTGTCGACCTGGCCATCGTCACGCACGCGCATGCCGACCATGCCCGTCCCGGCGCCGCCCGCTACGTCTGCGCCGCACCGGGCGTGCCAGCACTGCGGCACCGCCTCGGCCCCGATGTGGTGATCGACAGCTGGGACTATGGCGAGCCACACCGCATCGGCGACGTGGAGGTGTCGCTGCACCCGGCCGGACACGTCGCCGGGTCCGCGCAGGTGCGCGTGGCCGACGGCCGCGAGACCTGGGTGATCTCGGGCGACTACAAGCGCCAGGCCGATCCCACGTGTGCGGCGTTCGAGGTCGTGCCGTGCGACACCTTCGTCTCCGAGGCGACGTTTGCGCTGCCCATCTACCGGTGGCCGCCGGTGCACGACGTGATCGCCGACCTGGCGGCCTGGATCGCCGTCAACCGCGACGCGCGACGCCCGACGGTGCTCTACGCCTACAGCCTCGGCAAGGCGCAGCGCGTGCTGGCGCTGCTTGCCGATCTGGTGCCCGAGCCGATCCTGGTGCACGGCGCCGTCGCGGTCATGGTCGAGGCCTATCGAGCCGCCGGGGTCACGCTGCCGGCGGTGGAGGCCGTGCTCGAGGACACCCGCGGCGCGGCGACGCGCGGCCGGGTGGTGATTGCGCCTCCATCGGCCATGAATACGCCGTGGCTGAAGCGCTTTCCCGATGCCGCCACCGCCATGCTGTCGGGGTGGATGCGGGTTCGCGGTGCCCGGCGATGGAAAGGCGTCGACCGCGGCTTCGTGCTGTCGGACCACGCGGACTGGCCGGCCCTGCTCGAGACGGTCGCGGCGACCGGGGCGAGGCGCGTGCTGGCCACTCACGGCTATGCCGACGTGCTGGCGCGGGCCTGTGCCGAACGCGGGCTAGAGGCGGGTGTCATCGACGCGCATGTCCACGGCGAGGAGGCGTAAGCGTCATGCAACGTTTCTCCGCGCTCTACGCCACGCTGGATCGCACGTCCTCGACCAACGCCAAGGTGGCCGCACTTGAGGCGTACTTTCGCGAGGCGCCGCCCGAGGACGCGGCGTGGACGGTGCACTTCCTGGCCGGCCGACGACTGCTGCGGTTGCTGCCCACCAGGCTCCTGCGTGAGTGGACCGTAGAGACCACAGAGCTGCCGCCGTGGCTGCTCGACCAGTCCTATGGCGCGGTCGGCGACCTGGCGGAGACGTTGGCCCTGCTGCTCGACGGACTGCCGTCCGAGGGCGACGAACGCGCCGTCCCGCTGCACGTCTGGATCGAGGAGCGACTGGAGGGACTGCGCGGCAAGCCGCCCGACGCGCAGCGCGACGATGTGGTGCGGTGGTGGCGCGTGCTGCCCTCCTTCGAGCGATTCCTCCTCAACAAGCTGCTGACCGGCGAGATGCGGGTCGGCGTCTCGCAGACGCTGGTCGTGCGCGCGCTGGCCGCCGTCGCCGATGTCGCCACCGAGGTGATGACGCATCGACTGATGGGCCAGTGGAGTCCCTCTGCGGAGGCGTTCGCCACGTTGCTGTCTCCCGACGGCGTGGCTGACGAGGCGTCACGGCCGTACCCGTTCTGCCTCGCCTATGCGCTGGAGCAGGAGGCCGAGGCGCTGGGCTCACGCGACGAGTGGCAGGTGGAGTGGAAATGGGACGGCATTCGCGCGCAATTGATCCGGCGGCAAGGACACACCTACCTGTGGTCGCGTGGCGAGGAGGTCATCACCGCGCGTTTTCCCGAGGTGGTCGCTGCCGCGGCTGGCCTGCCGGACGGCACCGTGCTGGACGGCGAAGTCCTGGCGTGGGAGCACGACGGCCCGCTGCCCTTTGCGCGATTGCAGGTGCGTATCGGTCGCCAGAACCTGACGCGCCAGGCCCTGGCCAACGCGCCCGCGGCGTTCATGGCCTACGACCTGCTGGAGCAGGACGGCATCGATGGTCGGGCGCTGCCGCTCGTGCAGCGGCGGGCCCACCTGGCGGCGCTGCTGGCGCGGTCGGCACCCGACCTGCGGATGTCCCCGGTGGTGAGCGAGGCTGACTGGGCCTCGCTCGGCGCCCTGCGCGCGGAGTCGCGGGATCGGGGCGTCGAGGGCTACATGCTCAAGCGTCTCGATTCGGCATATGGCACCGGCCGCCGAAAAGGCGACTGGTGGAAGTGGAAAGTGGACCCGTTCTCGGTGGATGCCGTGCTCGTCTACGCGCAGGCCGGCAGCGGACGACGGGCCACCCTGTTCACCGACTACACGTTCGCGCTGTGGAAGGACGGCGAGCTGTTGCCGGTGGCCAAAGCCTATTCCGGGCTCTCCAACGACGAGATCGAGCAGATGGACCGCTGGGTGCGCGCCAACACGCTCGAGAAGTTCGGTCCGGTGCGTCGGGTGACTCCGGACATGGTCTTCGAGATCGCGTTCGAGAACGTCCAGCGTTCCACCCGCCACAAAAGTGGCGTCGCCGTCCGATTTCCTCGCATCGCCCGCTGGCGCCAGGATAAGCGCGCAGAAGATGCCGATTCGGTCGAGACCCTGCTCGGGTTGATCAGGAGCCCGTAGAACGTCGAAGCTGAAGGGCTCTCATGTCGTCGGCTTGACCAGCTCCAGCTCGATCGTGATCTTCACCTGATCGCCCACCACGAAGCCGCCGCCGTCCATCGAGCGGCTCCAGCTCACGCCGTAGTCCTGGCGGTTGATGGTGGTGGTGGCGGTGAGGCCGACGCGCTGTGCGTTCTGGACCGTGACCGGATCGGTGGGCCCGTCCACGTCGAGTACCACTTCCTTGGTCTTGCCACGCATGGTGAGGTCGCCAATCAGCTTGAACTTGCCCTGACCGACCACTTCCACGCGCTTGCTCGTGAAGGTGATCGTGGGGTAACCCGCCACGTCGAAGAAGTCCGGGCTCTTGAGGTGCGTGTCGCGCTTCTCGTTGTCGGTGGTGATCGTGGTGGCGTCGATCGTCGCGCTCGCCTTCGCGGCGGCGATGTTCTTGCCGTCGTAGACCACGGTGCCTTCGACCTTCCCGAAGCGGCCGTGCACGTTGCTGACCATCATGTGCTTGACGGTGAACGAGGCGCTGGAGTGGGCGGTATCGATGGTCCAGGTCTGGGCGGCGGCCGGGGCAACGGCGGCGGCGAGAACAAGACCGGCAAGGGCAAGGCGGGCAAACATGGGGGACTCCTCTAGATGAAAGAACCGGCACGGCCCGGTGAGCGGGGCCGACGCCACAGGGCGCTACCGTAAGAACGACGCCCGATGCATTGGCGTTACAACACCTATTATATGGGTGTCACAACACTAAATCAAGTGCGGTCTTGTGTTCGAGGAGCGACATCAGGGACTCGAACCCCAGCCGGTCGGCGTCGGTGAACCTGCCCACCGTCGGGCTGTCCAGGTCGAGCACGCCCACCACCCGGCCGGCGTGCCGCAGTGGCACCACCAGTTCGGCCCGGGACGCGTCGTCGCACGCGATGTGTCCAGGAAAGGTGTGCACGTCTGTCACCAGCACCGACGCGTCTCGTTGCACGGCGGTGCCGCACACGCCGCGGCCGACGGCGATCCGCACGCAGGCCGGCTTGCCCTGAAACGGCCCAAGTACCAGCTCGTGCTCTCGCCGACGCAGGTAGAATCCCGTCCAGTTGACATCAGGTGTGGTGTGCCAGAACAGCGCGGCGGCGTTGGCCAGGTTGGCAATGGCATCGCGCTCATCGCCGAGCAGCGCGTCCAGTTGGTCGTGCAGCGCGGCGTAGAACGCAGGCGGATCGGCGCTGAGCGTGTGGACGTGGAACATGTCCTCAGCATACCGACCAATCCCGGCGACCGCGACCGCGTCCACGTGTCATGTCAGATGCCCACCGGGTCGCAGCGTCGATTGGCCGACGATGTCGAACGGGCGACCCTGGGTCACCGTATGAAGCATGCAGCCAGGCCGGTGAGCGCGGTCTGCCGTTGCGGCCGACGGCAATCGCCAGCCCGCGGTCTCACGCGCACGAGGACATATCCGTGAACGATCTCAGTACCGATCTTGCCGCGCTCACCATCGATCGCGACGCCCGCCGGGGTGGATCGCCATCGTCGGGGCGCTGGATCGCGCTGGCGGTGCTGGTGCTTGTCGTCGCCGGCGGCTGGTGGTACTGGCGCCGCCCCGTGACGGTCCCGGTCAAGACGACGACGGTGGTGGTGCGCGGTGGCAGCGGCGCCAACAGCCAGGACCAGGCCGTGCTCAATGCATCGGGCTACGTCACAGCCCGACGTCGCGCCACCGTGTCGTCTCGGATCACCGGCAAGGTGGTGTCGGTGTACGTCGAGGAGGGCATGGCCGTGAAGCAGGGGCAGGTGCTGGCACGCCTCGACGACTCCACCACCCGGGCGATGCTCCAGCTTTCCGAGGCGCAGCTCGCCTCGGCCCGCACCCAGTTGCTGGAAACCGAGGTACGGATTCGGGAAGCCGAGGTCGGTCTCGGCCGACAGCAACGGCTCGCGAGCGAAGGCATCGTGCCGGCGGCTGACCTGGACACGGCCAACGCACAGGTCGATGCGCTGCGGGCGCGGTTGCAGGCGGCCCGCACCGAGGTCGCTGTCGCCGAGCAGCAGGTGGCGTTGCGGCGGACCGACATGGCCGACACGGTCATCCGCGCGCCGTTCAGCGGCATGGCCGTGTCCAAGGACGCCCAGCCCGGCGAGATGATCTCGCCGGTGTCAGCTGGCGGAGGCTTCACCCGCACCGGCATCTGCACGATCGTCGACATGACCTCGCTCGAGATCGAGGTGGACGTCAACGAGAGCTACATCACGCGGGTGTCCGATGGCCAGCCGGTGCGGGCGGTGCTCGATGCGTATCCCGACTGGTCGATTCCGGCGCGCGTCATCACCACCGTGCCAACGGCCGACCGGCAGAAGGCGACCGTGCTCGTGCGCATCGGCTTTGATGCCCTCGACGCGCGACTGCTGCCGGATATGGGCGTGAAGGTCACCTTCTTGAAGAACACGCCGCCGCCGCCGACGGCGGGCAGCGGCGCGCAGGTCGAGCCCCCGCCCACGCTCTGGGTGCCGACCCCGTCGATTCGCGGCGAGGGTGGCGCACAGCGATACGTGCTGGTGGCCGCCGACGGCCGGGCCGCGAGGCGCAACGTGCAGGTGGGCCGCAGCAGCGGCCCTGAGACCCAGGTCACATCCGGCCTCGTCGCCGGTGAACGCGTCATCGTCGACGCCCCCGCCACGCTGGCCGACGGCATGTCTATCGAGGAAACCAGGCCATGAACGCACCCGCCACGTCCCCGACACTCGTGAAGGTTCGGCAACTCCGCAAGATCTACCGCCGCGGGGGTGAGAAGATCGACGTCCTTCAGGGTGTGGACCTCGACATCGCCCAGGGCGAATTCCTGGCGCTGATGGGGCCGTCCGGATCCGGCAAGACCACCTTGCTCAACCTGATGGGCGGCCTCGACCAGCCGTCTGGCGGCAGCATCGAGGTCGGCGGGGAGCGCATCGACGAGCTCTCCTCCGGGGCGCTGGCGCGCTGGCGTTCGTC
>JBKJQW010000019.1:0-36560 GCA_046593715.1 Luteitalea sp. | reverse complement strand
GCGCCGATGCCGAGCGCACGGACCAGAGCAACGGCATTCGTTACGGTGTCGGCCTCGATGTGCCGTCGCGCAGCCGCATCAAGATCACGGCCGAGCTGTTTGGCGAGTCGTATTTCGACGATACGCTGACCTCGAGCGGCCTCACGGCCTTCGACATGTCCAGCAGCACCGGTACCTGGCCCATCCGCAGCCCGCTCGACGTGGCGCTCGGTGCCACGTACTTCAGCTCGAAGGGCTTCTTCATCGGTGGCGGCGCAGTCTACGCGCTCAAGCACGACTCGCGCAGCTCGCTCAATGCTCTCCAGACCGACGAGAGCTGGGATCGGGCGAGCCTGCAGTTCCGTATCGGCTACCACCCGGGTGTAGCGACCGCCTACATTGCGCCGCCGCCCCCACCGCCACCGCCGCCACCAGCGCCAGTGGCCGAGAACCGCCCACCGACCGTCAAGGCACGATGCAACCCGTGCACGGTCGAGGTCGGCAAGAGCTCGACGATCACGGCCGACGCCATGGATCCGGACGGCGACCAGCTGAACTACAAGTGGTCATGCCCCGCCGGGACCATTGCGCAGCCGTCCAACCGCGAGACGCTGTGGACCGCGCCCGCCCAGGAAGGTCCCGTCCCGTGCACGGTGACGGTCACCGACGGCAAGGGTGGTTCGGTGAGCGACACCGTGACCATTCAGGTGGTCAAGCCGGCCATCAAGGACTACACGTTCGAGGACGTGCACTTCGACTTCGACCGCTACACGCTGCGGCCCGAAGCCACGCGCATCCTGGACGAGGCCATCAAGGCGCTGCAGGACAACCCGGAGCTGAAGCTTGAGGTCGAGGGGCACACCTGCAACATCGGCACGGCCGAGTACAACCTCGCCCTCGGCGAGCGCCGCGCCTACTCGGTGCGTGATTACCTGAGTTCGCGCAACGTCGGCGCCGACCGGATCCGCACCGTGAGCTACGGCGAGGAACGGCCCAAGCACGACAACAGCCGAGAAGAAACGCGCCGGCTCAACCGTCGCGCGGCTCTCACGGTTCGCGTCACGCAGTAGTACCGGGACCGGCAAGACTCCAAAGGGCCCGACTGGCAATCGCCGGTCGGGCCCTTTGGCTTTTCGCGTTACTCCTCGAGGCCACGTGGCTGAGCTCTCCCGGAGGCGCGATAGAATCGGCGCGCTCGTGCCTACCCGCCCAGGTCAGTCCAAGACGCTGCTCGATGCCTTGTTGTCCGACCGGGATCCGGTCGCGGTCGAAGCGGCAATTGCCCGCCTCGCCATCATTGGCCGCCCAGCCTTGCGCCAGGTCCTCCTGCGGGTCCCTGACACCGAGGCGCGTCACCTCCCATTGCTGCTGCGGGTGCTCGAGCGTATCGGGGACCCGGCGGCGATGCCGACCGTGCGTCCCTTACTGGGGCACGCCGCGCCAGACGTGGCTGGGGCCGCCGTTGATGCGATGGGAGCGCTGCTGGACGCACGCGACCCGGCGGTGGCCGCATCGGCGCTCGATGCGCTCACCGACACCCTGCTCGATACCGCCCGAGACGCGCTCGTGCGCCTGCGTGCGTTCGAGGCCATCTCCACCGCCGGTGACCACTCCCCCACTTACGATGCCGACGTCGTCGAGCCCCTGCGGGCGCAGCTTCGTCGCGATGCGTCCCCCGTCATCCGGGCTGCGATGGCGCCTGTGGACAGCAGCCCGGTCGAGCCCAATCCGCTCTCGGGCGAGGCGCAGCTCGAAGCCGCGACCGACGCTGCGCTGCCTGCCGATCCGGAGCAGATGCGGCACCTGCTGGCCGAGCACGGGCATGCTGCGCCCCTGACACAGCTGCATCGGGTCATCGAGCGCGTGCGGTCACACGAGGCGACGTTGCGGGATGGGCGGGCAGACGCCTGGCGGCTGATCCGAGCCGCCGCGCACCTCGCCCTGGCCAATCGGGGCAGCCGGGTGGCGGTGTACGACCTGCGCGAGACCCTGACGGTGCTTGGCGCCCGGACGCCGGTGGGCATGCTCTCGGCGTTGCAACAGGTGGGCGATGCCTCGGTGCTCGAGAGCGTGGCGGATGCCTGGACCAGCGCCACCGACACCTGGTTCCGCGATCAGCTGGTCATCATCTTCCGAGACGTCGTGGCCCGGGAGGGGATGGGCAGGCGGCACGCCGCGATCAAGAAGATCGCGGCGCGTGCGCCGGCGACGTTTGCCGCGCTGTGGCCCTAGCGGGGACGGCGGCGGCCGTCAGTACGCTTTGGCGAAGCAGGCCATCACCGTCGCGGGTCGGCCGGTGACAAAACAGGCTTTCCCTTCGGCTGACGGCGCCACGAACGGGTAGTTGCGGATGGTCGCCTGTGTCTCGGCCTTGACCTGGGCCTCGACGGTCGCGTCGTCACACCACGGCGCGTAGACGAGCCCGGGGCGTGCGCCCGCCATCAGCGTCTTGAACTCCTCGTAGTTCTCGGTGTAGTGCGAGCGCTCCTCCCGCACCTGCGTCGCCTTCTCGAACAACGACGCCTGGATGTCGGTGAGCCACCCCTGCACGTGCGCCACCAGGCCGTCCATCGCGACAAACGCCTTCTCGCGGGTGTCGCGGCGGGCGAGCACGACCTGCTGCTTCTCGATGTCCTTGGGCCCGATCTCGAGCCGTATCGGGACGCCACGCATTTCCCAGTCGGCGAACTTCCAGCCAGGCGTATAGGCGTCGCGGTCGTCGAGCATCACGCGCACCCCGGCGGCGACGAGATCGCGCTTGATTGCCTGCGCGTGGGGCAGCACGGTCTCGCGCCAGTCGCCACGCGGGATGGGGACGATGACCACCTGGTACGGGGCGATGTTGGGCGGCAGGACCAGGCCGCTGTCGTCACCGTGCACCATGATCAGCCCGCCGATCAGCCGGGTGGATACGCCCCACGACGTGGTCCACGCATGCTGCTCGATCTTGTCCCGCCCCTGGAACTTGATCTCGAAGGCCTTGGCGAAATTCTGCCCCAGATTATGAGAGGTACCGGCCTGCAGCGCGCGCCCATCACCCATCAATGCCTCGATGGAATAGGTCTTGGCGGCGCCGGCGAACTTCTCGGCGTCACTCTTCTGTCCTTCGATCACCGGCATGGCCAGCTCGGTCTCGACAAACTCCTTGTAGACGCCGAGGATCTTCAGCGTCTCTTCCTCGGCCTCGGCTTCGGTCTCGTGGACCGTGTGGCCTTCCTGCCAGAGGAATTCGGTGGTGCGCAAGAACGGGCGCGTGACCTTCTCCCAGCGCACGACGTTGGCCCACTGATTGATCAGAATAGGCAGGTCGCGCCACGACTGCAGCCACTTGGCGTACATCGTCCCGATGATCACCTCCGAGGTCGGCCGGATCGCCAGCCGCTCCTCGAGCTTCTCCTTGCCACCGTGCGTGACCCACGCCACCTCCGGCGCGAAGCCCTCGACGTGCTCGGCTTCCTTCATCAGGAGGCTTTCGGGGATGAAGAGCGGGAAGTAGGCGTTGACGTGGCCGGTGGCCTTCAGGCGCGCGTCGAGCAGGAGCTGAATGCGCTCCCAGATGGCGTAGCCATACGGGCGTATCGTCATGCAACCCTTCAGGCCCGGCGTGTAGTCGGCCAGTTCCGCGCGCAACACGACGTCGAGGTACCACCGCGAGTAGTCCTCGGCCTGTGACGTGATGGCGGTGACAAACGCGTCACCCTTGCCGTCACCCTTGCCGCCACCCTTGCCCTGCTGCTGCCCCTTGCCCTGTTGCTGCTCGCTCATTGTCGTTTGTCAGTTCGCTGTGTGCTGCAGCGCGTCGCTGCAGTGATGGCCCCACGTCTGGTCGTGGCGCTCGGGGAAATCGGTTCGGAAATGGCCGCCGCGGCTCTCTTCGCGGCGGAGCGCGGCGCGGCTCATCAGGTAGGCCACTGTCACGAGGCTGCGCAGCTGGGCTTGGACCAGCGACGTCGCCGGCGCCGTGGCATAGGAGGCACGGGCGCGTGTGAACCATGCATCGGCGGCGCGCAATCCCTCCGGCGTCCGGACGAGCCCGAGATCGCGCCACGCCCGCTCGCGGACGGTCTGCACATCGAGGTCGGGCGGAGCGGAGACACGGGCGAGCGCGACGACGGGATCGCACGCGCGCAAGCGGTCCGGTCCCCAGGCATCCCGTGCGCGCGGCGCTTCGCCGATGACGGCACCGGCCCGGGCGCCGAACACCAGCCCCTCGAGCAGCGAGTTGCTGGCCAGCCGGTTGGCCCCGTGCACGCCCGTGCAGGCGACCTCGCCGGCGGCATACAGGCCAGGTACCGACGTGCGGCCATCGAGGTCGGTGACCACGCCGCCCATGACGTAGTGGACCGCCGGACTGACCGGGACCGGGTCGTGCGCGAGGTCGAGCCCTGCCTCGCGGCAGGCTTCCGAGATCTGCGGAAACCGCAGGTGCACGTCGAGGTCGGTGAGGTGAGCCAGCGACAGGTAGACCGGCGCGCCGGTCCGCTGTCGCTCCCTGACGATGGCCCGAGCGACGCGGTCGCGCGGGGCGAGTTCAGCGGCCGGCTCATAGCGGCTCATGAACGCCTCACCCGACGCGTTGAGCAGCCACGCGCCCTCGCCCCGCAGCGCCTCCGAGAGCAGGAATCGTGGCCGCCCCGGCACGTCGAGCACCGTGGGGTGGAACTGGACGAACTCGAGGTCGGCTACCTCCGCGCCGACCTCGAACGCCATCGACATGCCGTCGCCTGTCGTGACGGTCGGGTTGGTGGTTTGCGCAAAGACCTGTCCGGCGCCGCCCGTGGCCAGCAGCGTCGCATGGGCGTGCACCTCGTGCCGCCGATCCTGTCCGTCCCGGTACGCCGCGCCAACGCACCGGCCGTCGCCCTGGAGCAATTCGGTGGCTATGGCATGGTCGATGATGGTGATCGCCGGCAGCGCTGCCACCTGTTCGTGCAGCACCCGGCTGATCTCACGCCCGGTGGCATCTTCGGCGTGCAGGACCCGACGCACGCTGTGGGCCGCCTCACGGGTCGGCGAGGGCCGGCCGTCGGCCTGTCGCTCGAAGCGGGCCCCCCAGTCCAGCAGCTCGGAGACGTAGGCAGGTCCTTGCTCGACGAGCGCGCGCACCGCGGCAGGCTCGCACAAGCCATCGCCAGCCGCTAGCGTGTCCTCGAAGTGCAGGTTGGGCGAGTCGTCGTCGCCCATCGCCACGGCGATACCGCCCTGCGCCCAGCCGGTGCTGCCTTGTTCGGGCTCGCCCTTGGTGAGAATGCAGACACGCCCTCGATGGGCGAGCGACAGAGCCGCGCGGAGCGCAGCAATGCCGCTGCCGAGTACCAGGAAGTCGGGCTGCGTGGTCACCAGTACGGAGTCGGCTCCTGCCCGCCGGATCGGTCGGGCACGTTCGAGTAGCAAGCGCGAGGCGGCCGCAACGCGGACGCGACCCGTAGGCCCCCGGGACCCTGCTATCCTACCACCCGCTTTGCGCCCGCCTTGCGCCAAGGCTACGGCGGACGAGCCCCGGCGTTTCTCGGCTTTTTCACATGACCCCTCACACTCTCGAGGTCCATACCCGGTCCGCCCTCGTCTCGCGCATCCTGATCGCGCCGGGCCTGCTCTCGTCACTCGGCACCGCCATCGATGACGCGTGTCCCGATGCTTCGAGGCTGGTGGTCGTGTCGAGCCCGGCAGTCTGGTCTCTGCATGGGGCAACGGTGCTCCGTGGCATGGGGCTGAACGCCGGTCAGCAACACGACCCGATTCTGGTCAACGATGGCGAGAAGGCCAAGACCATGGCCACGCTCGGGAAGGTGCATGACGGGCTGGTTGCGCGCGGCATCGACCGCAAGGCAGTGCTGGTGGCCGTGGGCGGCGGGGTCATCGGCGACATGGCCGGTTTTGCCGCTGCCAGTTACCTGCGCGGCATCCGCCTGGTCCACGTCCCCACCACCGTGGTCGCCCAGACCGACAGTGCGATTGGCGGCAAGGTGGGCGTCAATCACCGTCTCGGCAAGAACCTGCTCGGGGCGTTCCACCAGCCGGCGCTGGTGGCCGTGGATCCAACCGTGCTCGCCACGCTCAGCCGCCGTGAGCTCAGAGCGGGCTTGTACGAAGTGGTCAAGTACGGCGTGATCGCGTCGGCGCCGCTGTTTGAGCGCTGCGCCAGCCAGATGGACGCGCTGCTGCAGGGGACGCCGGCAGCGCTCCTGCCGGTGATTGCCGAATGCTGCGCCATCAAGGCCGACGTGGTGACCAAGGACGAGCGCGAGGACGGGCTGCGACGGATCCTGAACTTCGGGCACACCATCGGGCATGCGCTCGAGGCTGTGACCAACTACCGGTTGCTGCGTCATGGGGAAGCGGTGGCCTACGGCATGAAGGCCGCGTCGGCCATGGCGGTGGCGCGCGGCACCTTCGCCGCGGCAGACCACGCCGCCCTGGTCCGTGTGCTCGACCACATGGGCCCGCTGCCGTCAATCGCCTCGCTCGACGCTGACGCGATTCTCGCCGCGACGCGTCGCGACAAGAAGGTGGTCGCAGGCACACTGCACTTCGTCCTGCCCACCCGTATCGGCGAGACCACCATCGCCACCGACGTGGACGAGACTCAGGTGCGGCTCGGGATGGCCGAGATCGGGATTGGCTAGCTCGCCTTCGGGGACAGCTTGAAATCGCGGATGCGCGCGAGCAGGACACGCGACGGTATCTGCAGGGCGGCGGCGGCCCTGCCGTAATCCCAACGCGCATCGTCGAGCGCCTGCTGAATCTTGCGGCGCTCCACTTCCATCAACACCCGACGCGAGACCTCCGCGAGTGGACCGGAGAGGTCGACCGCTTCCCACGGGTCTGGCGGTGGCGCGGGCGCGCGGGCGATATCGGCCCCAAGATGCAGGTGTTGCGGATGGACCGTGTCGCCCTCGGCGAGAATCACCGCACGCTCGATGCAGTTCTGCAGTTCGCGGACGTTGCCTGGCCAGGCGTGTCCCGCCAGCGCCGCTGCGGCCGAGGACGAGAGATGAGGCGGCCGCTTGTTCTGCTCGCGGGCGAAGCGCTCGACGAAATGGCTGGTCAGCAAAGCCACGTCCGACGCGCGATGCCGCAGGGGCGGGATGGTGATCGGGAACACCGAGAGGCGGAAGAACAGGTCCTCGCGGAACGTGCGCGCAGCCACCGCCGCCCGCAGGTCGCGATTGCTGGCCGCGACAAGGCGGATGTCCACGTGCAGGGTGGTGTTGCTGCCGACGCGCTCGAAGCTGCGTTCCTCGATCACCCGCAGCACCTTGGCCTGCAGATTGACCGGCATCTCGCCGATCTCGTCGAGAAACAGCGTGCCGCCATGCGCGATCTCGAACTTGCCCGGCTTGCGCGCGTTGGCGCCGGTGAACGCGCCCTTCTCGTGACCGAACAATTCGGTCTCGAGCAGGGTCTCGGGGATGGCCGCGCAGTTGATGGCGACAAAGGGCCCCGCAGCGCGAACGCTGTGCGCATGCAGGGCGCGGGCGAACAGTTCCTTGCCTGTGCCGCTCTCGCCGCCGAGCAACACGGTGGCGTCAGTGACCGCCACGCGCCGCAGGTTGCGCAGCACGTCGGCCAGCGCCGCATGCTCGCCGATGATCGTCGGCGCCCCGTGCCGCGGGCCGAGCGCCTCCTTCAGCAGCAGGTTCTCGGTGACGAGCCGGCGCTGGGCGATGGCGCGGCTGACGGTGAGCACGAGATGCTCGTGGTCCACCGGCTTGGGCAGGTAGTCGAGCGCGCCTTCGCGCATCGCCGCGACCGCCTCTTCGATGGCGCCGTATCCGGTCATCAGGAGCACCGGCAGCGCGGGGTCGATGTCCTTGGCGGCGCGCAGCACGCCGAGGCCGTCGCCAGTTGGGAGCCGCAGGTCTGACAACACGAGCGAGGGGCGCTGCCGTCGCAACGCCTCGACGGCCGACGGCTCGTCCTCGGCCTCCGCGACGCGATAGCCATGCCGCGAGAGCACCGTCGCCAGCACATAGCGCAGGTCCTCGTTGTCGTCCACCAGCAGGACGTCGGGCATCTCGCGCGTTGACGTGGCTGGGGCGATGGGGCAAGCGCGTGAAGTCACCATGCGACAGGCAGACCAGATGTCTTATGTGGAAGTGGAGTCGACAGCTTATTGAATCCAGGCCGGCGGAACCGCCGCCGTACGCGAGTCGTGCACGAGGATGGCGTACTCGGCGCGCGCCTCGGCTGTCTTGTCCTCGGCCTGCGCGATCTGATCGCGGAGCACGACACGCTCGGCCTGCGCCCGCGCCGCAATCGCTGTATTGGAGGCCTGCGCCTCGAGCGACAGCCGGTCGGACAGGGCCCGCAACTGACGGAGTTGGACCTGCGCGGCCGCAAGCGCGGCATTGACCCGTCCGGCGCGCGCGCGCCAGACGGCCTGTTCATCGGCGGGGACGGTGTCGGCCGCAGGCGCGCTGCCATCCCGGGGGCCTTCCGCCGCGATACCCTCGCTCGGCGTCGCTTCCGCCACCGCCTCGGGCGGCTGTCCGTCCGCGGGGGCCGTCGTGGCGCCCGCGGGAGCCACGACAGCAGCGGCCGGCAGGTCCGCGTTGGTGAGCACCCGGGTCGTGGGAACGCCCGTGCTGCCCTGCTGGCGGCGCGCCGCCTCCTGGCGGGCCACGTCAGCCAGCGACTGCGCAACGGCCGTATCGGCCACCACGCCCAAGAAGATTCCGACCAGCACCCCAGTGACTCGTCCAGCCATCGACGCCTCCATGCGCTCGCCCGGGCCACGTGTGCCTGGGACAGTCTTCCTCAGAATGATCGGCCAAAGCCGCCAGAGGTTGAGCGCGACCTCAGGACCCGCCCGCCACGCGCCACGCGGCCAGTTGGACGGCCGCGCCAGGCGCCGCACGCGTCACCGTCGCACCTGCCTCGCCGCGCGCGTCTGCGCCGACGCGTGCGATGGCGGTCAGCAGCAGACGCTGGTTGGCGCTGCGCAGCGGCCGGGCATCCCCTTCGGGATCATCGGCCACCCACACGACCACCGACGGGATGGCGCCCGGGTCGGGCCACCGGCCGAGCAGACCGTCGGCGTGACACGACCAGATCAACTGCCACTGCGGCGTGTCGGGCCCCCACCGGCTCGTCGCGGCCATCTCGCCCTGCAGCCATATGCGCTCCAGCCGCTCGTCCATGGCAGCCACGGCAGCCGGGGCGGGCCGACACTCGAGAGCCAGGTCCAGCGCATCCACCGCTGTCCAATCGGGCACGCGACCAAGCGCCGTGGCCACCGACTGCACCGCGGCCTCTGCCACATGGGTCGCCCGATGCGATTGCTCGAGGGCGGCACGCGAGGCCAACTCCGTCCGCGTGTGCCCGACGAGCCAGCCCGTGACGCTCACCAGGAAGGCCGCCAGCAGCAGCACGCCCGGCAACGCGACGCCTGCGTCATTGCGCCCACGAAAGATTGGGAGCGGTGATGAACGCGTCCAGTTCCACATCGCGCACCTCTTGTCCGGGGCGGCGTGCCTGGCCCGGTCTGGCAAACCATTCCGGCGCCACGCCTCTCACGCCGGCCGCCCCCGCCTGAAGGCGGACGCCGAGCCGGACCGCGCGAATGCGCATCAGGTCGGCATCGAAACGCCACGTCCCTGCCCCGCACCAGGGCCCGTCGGCAAGTTCGCCAAGTGTCAGTTCCACGGGCGGTCCTGGCATCGGTCCGAGCAGTGGCAGGCGTGGCGTGCCGTCGGCAGCCACCGCGCAGGTGTCCGCTCCGACAATGGCTGGCCACCGCGGCGCGGCCGGAGTGCCGTAGTACCTGGCCCTGAACCCGACCACCTCGTCGGTGAGCGGCTGGGCAGTCGCCGCGGCATCGGCGAGCCGCAACTGGCGGCGGCCGAGATCGAGGCTCACAGTGTGAACGCGGACCACCGCGGCGACCGCCGGCAGGTCAATCGCCTGATCCGGCGGTGTGGCCAGCGTCAGCACGAGGCCGGTGACGTCGGTCACAGTCGTGATGGTCATGGCACCGCTGCGCGCGTACACGAGCAGCAGATCGCCTCTCCGGAACCCGCACGACACGTGCGTGCCGCACGCCGGGTGCCATGCCAGCGGCAACGTGACGCTCCCCGGTGGGACCAAGGACGCCACCGGCGCCTGGGCGGCGCGTGCATCGACGCGGAGCATCGACAGGCGATCGGCCCAGGCCGTGCCGGCCGGATCTGCCGAGGCCAGCACTCGACGAGGCAGCAGTCCCGGCACGGCAAGCGGCAGGGGGCCGCCGAGCAGGTCCGCTCCGGCCCCGGCATTGCGCACCAGTCCTTCGAGGATCACCTCGGTCGTGCGGGCGCGTTGCTCCAGGTCGGTGGCCTCCGGTACCGATCCCACGACGTCGAGGACGGGAGGCAGCGTCGTCGCCACGAGTGCCAGCACTGCCAGCGCGATGGCGGTGGCAACAAGGAGCTCGATCAGCGCCACACCACGACAGGGCTCAGAACCCGGTGGCCCGCATCGACACAGCCACGTGCCGCTCATGGCGCCCCAACTCCCCACGGGCACTGCAGGCTCGCGTCATGGACCACGCCCTGGCCGGGCGCGCGGCCGAGCGGCGTCACCTCGACCCAGAGCTGCAGACAGCGCTGGCCACCGGTGGTCAGGATGCCCCAGCGGCGGCGGAACCTCGTGCCTGGCGGTGGCAACACGCCGTCAGCCTGCCACCCCCCGTGTCCATCCAGCCAGTCGACCCAGGGCGAAGTGGACCGCTCGAGTGGCGTGAGCCCCGACGCCGTGAGGCCAGGGCCGCCCGGGGCGAAGGGCTCTGCCTGGTCGAGGGCTGACTGCGCGTCGGCGATCACGCCGGCGGCGGTGTGCACGTGGACGAGGGTTTGGAGCTGCGCGAGGCGCTGGCGGGCGAGGTGCGCGGCCGTGCGGTCGAGACGGGTCGCCTCGCTGGCGATCCACGACGCGGTGACCAGGGGGAGGACGCCCGTCAGCACCGTTGCCAGCAGTCCGGCAGCGATGACAGCCTCGAGGAGCGACGAACCGAGCTGCGGGTGCTGCCAGGGGCAAGTCATGCCCACCGATCAGGGCAAGCGACGCGCCAGCCGCCCGTCGCGGAGTTGCCGCGGAAAGGCGGTCACGCCATGGCGAGCGGTCGAGAGAAGTGCCACGTGGGCGGGTCTGTGGGGTGGCAGTTTCCTGCCACGGTCGTGTGCCGTGACGGGCGCCGGTCAGGCGACGCGTTCGACGTGCACCAGGCACACCACGCCATCGACATCGCCATCGGCCGCACGCAGGGGGAGCGCGGTCACCGACACTGGAGCTCCGGGCGCGCCTGGCCCGACGACCGAGGCGTCACGCCTCGCGTCGGCCTGCAAACATGCCTGCGCGACGGCGCGAAGGGGCTCGGTCCCATCAAGCGTCCACAGCACCTGCCCGGCGACCGAGTCGGGCAGGCCGAGCCATCGAAGCGCTTCGGTGTTGGCCACGCGCAGGCTGCCGTCCCGCCCGAGCACGAAGAGCCCGTGTGGGAGGCTCTCGACGACCTGGTGCAGAAAGCCGTTCAACGCCGCGAAGCGAGCCTGTTGCGCCAGCTCCTGGCCCCGCATGCGCGTCAGCGCGTCGGTCATCGCCGAGGCCAGCCCCGCCTCATCGGTCCGGCCGCGAAAGCGAACGGCCTCGCCATGCGCCGCGCGGCGCGACGCGCGGCGCATCCCGTAGACGATCAGCAGCCACACGAGCGCCAGCGGCCCCACGACCCAGAGAAAGGTGACGATCGGCATCAGTTGTAGAAACCAAGATACCAGTCCAGCACGGGCTGTCCCACCAGGGATGCGGCAAGCGCGGCAGGAGCCAGGAAAGAACCAAACGGCAGCGCCGTCGTCCGGGCATCGGCCTTGAAGGCCAGCAACACTGCCCCGAGGAGGCCACCGACGATCGAGGACCAGACCAGGGTCAGCAGCATGAGCGGCCAGCCGAGCACGGCGCCAATCATCGCCAGCATCTTCACGTCGCCCATCCCCATGCCCTCGACACCGCGCACGCGCTCATAGGCCGCTCCGGTCGCCCAGAGCACGCCACCGCCCAGGATCACGCCGATGATGGCCGACGACAGGCCCGGCGGGAACACGAAGGCCGACGCGATCAGCCCGACGACCACCCCGCCGAGTGTGATCTCGTTGGGCAGGATGCGGCAGTCCAGGTCGGTGAAGAACAGCACGAGCAAGGCCGAGGCAAAGGCCATCCGCACCACCAGCAGCGGCTCCCACGGCAGCAGGATGGCGTGCACCACCCACAACCCGGCGTTGAGCACTTCGACCACCGGGTACCGCCAGTGGATCGGCGCCGCGCAGAAGGCGCAGCGGCCGCCGAGCGCCACCCAGCTGAGCACCGGCAGGTTGTGATACCAGCGCAGCGCCTGTCGGCACGTCGGGCAGTGCGACGCCGGGAAGGCCACCGACTGGTCGCGCGGCAGCCGATGAATGCAGACGTTGAGGAAGCTGCCCACCAGCAGGCCGAGGACCGCCACCACGACGAGCCGCGTGATCTCCGGGGTCATCGCGGCGCTTTCGGCGAGCCGGCCAGGCCGTGCGGCTCGGTCGGCAGCGGCCAGAGGGGCGAGTGGCGTCCGGCGTCGATGCGGCCGGAGGTCATGTCAATCACGTAAGGCACTCCTGTCGGGTCGATCGGCATGGTGCCGAGAGTCCCGGCCTGAAGCAGCTGTGCCCAGGACCACGGCGGGGTGAGCCCGGCGGCGCTCGCTGTGGCGACCACGGTATGCAGCTGGTCAATCTGGTCGAGGGCATCGAGCTGAAGCAGACGGCGCTGCGCGTCGCGGCGCAGCCACTCGTTCTCCGCCGATTGCGACAAGGCCCGCCACAGCAGCCGCGACGTCTGCCGATCGCCGCCCTGGGTCAGGGTGACCGCCGCGAGCGACTGCATCCACCACGGCGAGCCCGCAATGGCTGCGCCCTTGGAGAAGGCGGTGGCGGCCTTGGCGTAGTCCCCGGTCCACCAATAGTGGACAAAGCCGATGTCCTGGAAATATTGCCAGCGCTCAGGGGTGGCGGCGATGCCCTTTTCGAGCAGGCGCACTGCGAGATCGGGTCGGCCCGGCCCTCCGGGTGGCGCTTCGGAGAGAAAGATGGCGCCGAACCGGTACGCGACGACGAAGCGCGGATCCAGCGAGGTTGCCAGGTCGAGAAACGGGTAGAGGTTGTCGAAGGTCCGCGGGCCCGCCGACTGCAGCCGCGTGGCGCCGAAGTGCTGCAGGGCGCGCACCCAGTACAGATCGGCGGCAAGCGCGTCCATCGACAGCGCCAATCGGCGAGCCATGGCCGGCGACTGCAGGTACAGCACGGCCGGCAACGTGCGGTCGGGTCGCGGCTTCAGCCAGACGGCCTGCACGGCGATCGCCGATGCCAGCAGCGCACTGGCTCCGAGCAGCCAGCGCAGTCGCTGGCTCACTTCAGGTCCCGACGTTGGAAGATGGCCATGGCGGCCAGAAGCACGGCAGCGCTGTACACCACGCCGTACGCCACCGCAGCCACTACCTGCGTGGCCGGCACTGGCAGACCGTGCACGATGTCGGCCTTGACGTCCAGCAGCGCCAGGTTCGGCAGGATCCAGGACACCACCCAGGCCACCCAGGCCGTGCCACCCGTCACGCCAATCTGGTCGAGTGTGCGCAGGTCGGCGACAAAGTGGCCGGCGACCCAGATGGCGGTGGTGAAGGAGGCCGCCAGCAGCGCCGAGGAATAGGTGGAGAACAACAACGCGATGGCGGTGACCAGGGCGAGTTCGACGTAAATCAGCCCCAGCGCGATCAGCAGGCGTGGGTCGAGGGCGGGCGCCGTCCAGGCAGCTTGCACACCGGGCGGCGTGAGGGCGCGATAGGCTGCCAGGACGAGAAACAACGCCCCGGCCATCACCGTGATGTTCACGGCCAGCGTCAGCAGCAGGCCGAGGTATTTGCCCAGCAGGAACACGGCCCGACTCACCGGCTTGGCCAGCGTCGAGTGGGCGCTGCGGCGCTCCACCTCGCGCGCGACCAGCTGAATGCCGATGAACACCGCGATCCCGACGCCGAACAGCAACGACGCCGCCAGGCCGAGGTCCTTGATGATCTTGACGTCCTGTCCGGCCGCCAGCTGCCCTATCACGAGGGAGGTGCCGACCAGCAGCACGGCAAAGATCAGCAGGTTGTAGAACACCCGATCGCGGACAGCCTCGCGGAACGTGTTGAGCGCAACGGCGCGAACCAGGCGCATGTCAGGCGGCTCCCGCATCGGACGCGTCGCGGCGCTTGCCCTCGACGTGCTTCAGGAACACGTCCTCGAGCGTCTCGCGGATCGGCTGCAGCGACAGCACCCTCGCCCCGGCGGCGCTGGCCACCTGCAGCAGCGGCTCGGGGGCCTGGCTGCCAGGGATCTGGACCTGGATCCTGCCCGCACCCACGTTGGTCACCGTGGTCCCGGCAGCCCGCAAGGTCACCTCGAGCCGGGCGTCCGTCCCGTCGAGCAGCAGCTCCCAGCCACGCACCGAGAACTGGACCAGGTCGGACATGCTGCCAACGGCTTGCAGGCGGCCCGCCGCGAGGATGGCCACACGGCTGCACAGGGTCTCGGCGTCCGACAGGATGTGGCTGCTGAAGAGAACCGTTTTTCCCTCGTCGCGCAACGACAGGATCAGGGCGCGCACGTCGCGGCGCCCAATGGGGTCGAGGCCGGACATCGGCTCGTCGAGCACCACCAGCTCCGGGTCCTGCACCAGCGCCTGCGCCACGCCGAGACGCTGCACCATGCCTTTGGAGTAGCGGCGCACCGCCATCCGGCGTTCGGCGCCCAGGCCCACCCGGTCCAGCAGCGCGGAGGCACGCTCGCGGGACGCGGCCACGCGCATGCCGCACAACTGCCCGAAGTACGACAGCAGCTCTTCGCCGCTGAGGTAGTCGTAGAACACCGGATTCTCGGGGAGAAACCCCACTCGCCGCCGAGCGGCGACGGTCGTCACGGGCAGGCCGAACAGGTGCGCGGAACCGGAGGTCGGCGAGACCAGGCCCATCAGCAGCTTGAGGGTCGTGCTCTTGCCGGCGCCATTGGGGCCCAGGCAGCCGAACACCTCCCCGGCGGCCACCGTCAGGCTGAGGGCGTCGAGCGCGCGATAGGGACGCGGACGCCAGAAGCCGACCGGGTAGTCCTTGGTAAGGCGATCGACGGCAATGACCGGTTCAGGCATGTCGGCAGCAGGGGCCCTCCACATGGCGGGGGGCGCCTGCGTTATCGGCAGCCCGCAGCCATCACTTGACGGCGGGCGCCGAGACCTTGCTCAGTTCGTATTCGATGATGTAGTCGAGCACCTTGGGCGCGATGCCCCCGGCCACGCGCGCGCCGTTGATGAAGAAGGTCGGTGTCGACTGCACGCCAAGGCTGGCACCGAGCGCGGTATCGCTTTTCACCCCGGTCAGCGTCGCCGCGTAGCGCGCATCGAAGTCGCTGATGCCCGCCACCTGCTGCAGGCCTTCCTTGACCTTGGCAGGCGACAAGTCCGCCTGATTGGCGAAGAGCCAGTGCTCCAGCTCCTTGGCCTTGCCCACTGTGCGGGCCATCCGCACGCCAGCGGCAGCTTCGCACGCGGCCTGGTGCTGCCCAGATGGCGCGCTGGCGTTGCACTCGCCCTCCAGCGGGAAATCGCGCGACACGTACTTGACCTTGCCCGGCGCCTGCTGCGACCACTTCTCCCAGATGGGCTCGTAGAGTTCAAAGGTCTGCCGGCAGGGCGGGCACTGGTAGTCGTTGAACTTCACGACGACGACCGAGGCGCCCTCGGCATCAGCCGGCACGATGAGCCGGGGCAGCTGATCGAACGAGGTACGCAGCTGCGCCTTCTGTTGGTCGGTCAGGGGCGGCTCGGCGGCCAACTGCGCCGCCGCGGCCTTGACGCGCTCGCCTGTCGACGCCGCGTCGACGTGGCCGGCGGCCACCACGCGCTGTTGCGCCGCGGGGTCCTTGGGGAAAAACGCGGCCGACGTCGCGGTGGCACCGACGACGAGGGCGACCACGACAAGGGCCAGCGGATTGGCGGCGAGGCGGCGCAGGTCGCGTGACAAGCGGTGGGGCACATCGGTCATGGGCATAGAGGCCGCAGCTCCGGCAATGAAGAACAGGGCCACGACGGCCGCGTAGGTCGTCAGGCACAGCGGGCACAACGTGCCGAGGACAAAGACGGTAGCCCATGCCAGGTAGAGCGCGAATGCAAGACCCACCAGGGCGGCCACCAGCAGATAGCTGGCCAGGGCATCGAGACGCCGGCCAAGGGTCAGCAGCGCGAGTAGCCCGGCGAAATAGCCAGCGCCCAGGATGGACACGGGTGCGCCGAGCAGGAACCCGTATTCGCTCTGGTAGGCCTGGGTACAACTGAAAGTCGCGTTGACGTCGCAGAAACTTTCGTAGCCGGGCGTGGTCACCAGTTGGTAATGCACGACGACCGCGGCCAGCGATGCCGCCAACCCGATCAGGACGCAGACGAGAGCAGCAGTGTAGGCACGCGCAGACATGGGGATCAGCTGGGATCCTAGCATGGTGGTCGGGGCCATCGGGCGCGCCCGCTGCGGCCTGTCACCGGCCGTCGAGCGGCGATGACGAGCCCGCGGCCGAGAACGGCTCGACCGGCGCGACTCCGCTGTAGTCCTGCCAGATGGTGCCAACCTGATTGGTGGCAAACGCGCGCCGTCCGGTGTTGCCGGCCAGGGGTTCGGCGAGGAAGTAGTAGCCGGTGCGGGTCGCGTCGCCCGTGCAATCGGCCTCGGCCGGGTTGGAGACAAGCGCCGCCATGAGCTCGAACGAATACCCGCTCTTCGGGGTGATGTCCAGGTCGGGTGACGCGAACTGCTCGCTCACCAGCGTCGTCAGCGAGGTGGTGTAGGCCCCCTTGCCGCAGACGGTGGCAAAGGTGGACTGCGCGCTGACCACGGTGCGCATCGACTGGATGGCCGAGGCTTCGTTGGCCGACGAACGCGCCGCGATCAGGAAGGGGGCGGCGATGGCCGACAGGACGCCGATCAAGGCCACCACGACCAGCAGCTCGATCAGCGTGAATCCCCGTGCGGGAGCCCGGAGGTGCGAGGACAGGGGTGCAATGTTCATGACGTCTCGCATCACTGCAACAACCACGCCACGGCGGAGCGGCCCCGCGCCCGCGTGCTTCTGGTCACATCGGCGTACACGACGCCACAAACGCCGAAAGGCCGGCACCTGGCCGGCCCTTCGGTCCTGCGATGGGTATCGAGTCGCTTACTCGACCGGGGAGACCGAACCGGCCACGGCGATGGGCTCCGGGAGGGCGGCGCCAAGCGTGTCCTGGAACACCGTGCCGCGCTCGTCGGTTCCGAAGGAACGCTGGCCGGTGGAGCCGAGCTGCTGCGGCACCGCGAGCGCGTAGTAGCCCGACACGGCCGCCGCCGTCGAGGCGTTGCAGGTCGCCGCTGCCGGGGTGACCACCACCGATGCCGCGGCCCCGCGGACACCGACGTCGTAGCCGCTCTTGCCAGCGCTGGTCGCGACGGCACCGACACCGCCGCCGGCCGGGTTGGTCGCCGGGTCGAGGTCGGGGCTGATGAACGCCGCCGTGCTGGCCGCGGGCGCCAGAATCAGGTCGCCGAGAACGGTCGCGAAGCCGCCGGCCGCGCAGCTGGCGGCGTAGGTGGCCTGCCCGCTGTTGACCGCGCGCAGCGACCCGATGGCCGAGGCCTCATTGCCCGACATGCGAGCGCGCAGCAGGCCCGGGATGGCGATGGCGGCGATGATGCCGATGATGGCGACGACGATGAGCAGTTCGATGAGCGTGAAGCCCTTGGTGTTGCGAATCTTCATGATGTCTTGTCTCCTCTGAGGTCCTGTGCCCTTGTGTGGGGGTGGCGGTTGGCGTCCCCCGTAACCTGGTGACATTTGATAAAGCAATCGGGGTGCCACAATCGCCAGGCGAACTCGAATGCGCGAACTCTCAAGGAAAACCTTTGTTTTGACGATGACCGGCGTCGGTTGGCCGTCACGCGCGGTGGCCAGCTCCATCCGCGACTGACATTTCCTGTCACCAGCGACAACTGACGTTACCGGAAGTGCCGGAAGTTGTCAGTTCAGAGGTCGTACTTCTTGGCGTAGTACCGGAAGCTGCGGAAGCTCATACCCAGCAGGTCGGCTGCGCGCATCTTGACGCCGGCGGCGCGCCGCAGCGCTTCGGCGAGATACTCGCGCTCGAGGCCTTGCACATGACGCTCGAGATCGAAGCCCTCGTCTGGAAACAGCGGTGTCGCTGCCGCCGGAGCGCTGACCAGGCCGTCGCCGCCCGCCGTGGGTGCCACCAGCGGCGCCACGCCGAGCAGGTGATCGGGCAGGCTCGCAAGGGTGATGGCCGGCGTGGTCTCGAGGGCGACGGCGCGCTCGAGGACGTTCTCGAGTTCCCGGATGTTGCCTGGCCAGGTGTGCCGCTGCAGCGCGTCGAGCGCCTCGGGCGTCAGCGCGGCTCCGGGCCGCCGCATGTCGCGCGCGAACCGCTGGACGAAATGGCGCGCCAGTTCCGGCATGTCGTCACGCCGCTCGCGTAGGGCCGGCAGTGCGACTGGAATGACGTTGACCCGGTAGAAGAGGTCTTCGCGAAACGTGCCGTCGGCCACCATCCGCGCGAGATCGCGATTGGTCGCCGCGATGATCCGGATGTCGGCCGTCAGCTCCTCGTGCCCGCCGACGCGGCGGAAGCGGCGCTCCTGCAGCACGCGCAGCAGCTTGACCTGCATCAGCGGACTCATCTCGCCGAGTTCATCGAGAAACAGCGTGCCCTTGTCGGCCTGCTCGATCAGTCCGCGCGTGGTCTGCAGGGCGCCGGTGAAGGCGCCTTTCTCGTGACCGAACAGCTCCGATTCGAGCAGCGTCTCGGTGAGCGCGCCGCAGTTCAGCGCGACGAACGACCGCTCGCCGCGCGGCGACAGGCGGTGGATGGCCCGCGCCGCCATCTCCTTGCCGGTGCCCGACTCGCCGGTGATCAGCACGGTGCTCGACGTACCGGCGATGGCCTCGATCAGGGCGAACACGCGCTGCATCGCCGGCCCCCGCCCGATCATCGAATCGCTGGCCCGAGGGCGGCCGTCCTCGGCGCGGGACGCCGCGTCCGCAGGCGATGCCCCGGCGTCCAGCAACTGCCGGCGTTCGAGCGCCTGCGCAACCACGCGCTTCATCTCGTCGATGTCGAACGGCTTGCTGATGTAGTCCAGCGCGCCGTTGCGCAAGGCCTCGATGGCCGTCTGCGTCGAGGAGAACGCGGTCATCAGGATGCCCGGAAGGTCGGGCTGCAGTCCCTTGGCCTCGCGCAGCACCTCGATGCCACTGCAATCTGGCATGCGGATGTCCGAGATCAGCAAGTCGAAGGGACGCTGGCGCAGCGCCGCGAGCGCCTGCGCGCCGTTTTCGGCCGCCACCACCTCGTGGCCGTCGCGGGTCAGCATGATGGCGAGAAATTCGCGCATCGACCGCTCGTCGTCGACGACCAGGATGCGCGAGGAGAGATCGGTCGTGGGATGTGCCAGGTGCATCGGCTCACGCGCTCCGGAGGGCAGGGTGCTGCTGGGGCCGCGCCGCCGGCACCGGCAACGCGACGACGACCTCGGTACCAGCGCCTGGCGCCGACTGGACGGAGACGCGGCCGCCGTGATCGGTGACGATGCGTCGCACGATGGCCAGGCCGAGCCCACTGCCCTGCCTGAATCCGCTCTGGAACGGTTGGAACATGCGCTCGACCTCGGCCGGCGCCATGCCCGTGCCCTGGTCACGTACCCACAGCTGCAGGGAGGCACCCGCGCTGTCGGCGACGACGCGCACGCCCATGTGCAGGGCGCCACCCTCGGGCATCGCCTTGATGCCATTGCTGGCGAGGTTCCAGACGACCTGTCGCATCTGGGCCTCGTCGAGGTCGTGATACACCGCCTCTGGCGCGTCCACGCTGACCTCGATGCCGGGCACCGCGTCGTCCTGCTGGCGCAGTAGCGCGCCCACTTCCCGGATCAGGCAGGCCACGTCGACGCGCGAGCGGGTCACCCGCTGCGGCCCGGCGTACGACAGGAAATTCCTGATGATGTCGTTGAGGCGGTGCGACTCGCGCAACACGATGTCGAGCAGCGTCGCATGGTCGTCGCGCAGGCTCAGTTCACGTCGCAAGAGCTGGATGGAACCGCTCATCGACGCCAGCGGGTTGCGAATCTCATGGGCGATGCCGGCGGCCATCTCGCCAACCGCGGCCAGTCGCTCCTGCCGCTGACGCTCGGCTTCGCGCTGGTTGATCAGGGTCAGGTCCTGAAAGCTGACCAGTTGGCCGGCCCGCTGCCCACCGCCGGCCAGCAATGGCGCGACGGTGGCCCCGAGTTCGATGACGCTGCCGTCGACGCGCGAGAACGTGCACTCGAGGCGCACCGGCAGCGGGTTGTCGAGATCGGAGGCGGGCAATGGCACCACGTGCCGCAAGGCGCGGCCAAGGACCTCGTCGGCGCGACGACCGGTGATGCTCTCGGCAGTGCGGTTGAACAGGACGACGGCGCCGTGGGCATCGGTGACGATCAGCCCCCCTGCCATGCTGTCGATGACGCGTTGGCTGAGCGTGGTCAGGTCAGCCAGGCTGGTCGTGGCGCGCTGCAGGTCGTGGCCGGTCCTGGTCAGCGACTCCGACAGGTGACCCACCAACAGGGCCGTGGCGAGGAAGCCGCCGAGATTGGCCACGACCGTGTAGGCGGCGAGCGGCAGCGGCGGCAGCAGACTGCGCTGCAGCGGGGCGGTGAGCGTGGCCGGAGCGGGCAGCCAGCCGTACTGGACGGCGACAAGGACCGCGACGCCTGTCCCGAGCAACGCGGCCGCCCGGAGGCCGCCGTGGCGCCCCGCCAGCACGCTGGCGGCCAGCACCGGCAACAGCATGAGCGGGGTGTAGGCACTGAGCAGCCCGCCGGTGGTCCAGACCACCGCCAGGACCACCACGGCATCGGCGAGGAACTGCGCCGCCAGGATCCGCGGTCCCATCCGGGGGCCGAGGAGCAGCCCGAGCCCACTGTTGGCCAGCGGCAGCACCGGCAGCAGGCCGAGCCACGCTGCCTGTGTCAGGTCACCCCGGCCAGCAGTGAAGGCCGCCAGCGGGGCCAGCAGGGCTACGGCCACCAGCGCGCGCAGGCTCGCCAGCCACATCAGCGACGTGGACCGGGGCCGCGAGGGCCAGGCCGTCGGGGCGACGCGGCCCGCAGTCGCGCTGGTCGGCAGGCCCATCATCAGGTCAATTTCGAGATGAGGTCGAAAATCGGCATATACATCGAGATGACGATGCCACCGACGACGACGCCCAGGAACGAGATCATGATCGGTTCGAGCAGGGTCAGGAGGCCGGCCACCGCGGTGTCGACCTCGTCCTCGTAGAAATCGGCGATCTTGGCCAGCATCATGTCGAGGGCGCCGGTCGCCTCTCCAACGCCAATCATCTGCGTCACCATCGGCGGGAACACCTTGGTGTCCTGCAGCGGCTTGGCGACCGTTTCGCCGCGCTCGATGCTGGCCCGGGTTTCCATGATCGCGTCCTCGACGATGGCGTTGCCGGCGGTCCGCGCCGTGATCTCGAGTCCGTCGAGCAGCGGCACGCCCGAGCTGATCAGGGTGGACAGGGTGCGGCAGAAGCGCGCGACGGCGACCTTGCGCAGAATCATTCCCAGGATCGGCGCCTTCAGCAGCAGCGCGTCGATGACGTGACGACCCTGATTGGTGCGGTAGTAGCTGCGGATGCCAAAGGCGGTCGCGCCCAGCCCCATCAGCAACAGGGGCCCGTATGTGACCAGGCCATTGCTCATCGCGATCACCACGCGGGTCGGCAGCGGCAACTGCGCACCGAGCCCGGCGAACATCTTCGCGAAGGTCGGAATCACCTTCCACAGGATCACGGCCACGACGACGGCCGCGATGATGATCACCGCGACCGGATAGATCATGGCCGACTTGACCTGCGAGATCAGCTTGACGTTCTTCTCGATGTAGGTCGCGAGGCGCTTCAGGATCGTGTCCAGGATGCCGCCGGCCTCACCTGCCTGAATCATGTTGGTGAAGAGCGCGTCGAAGGTACGCGGATGCTTGCGCATCGCCTCGGCCAGCGACATGCCGCTCTCGACGTCCTCTCGAACCTTGAGGATCGTCGCGGCGAATCGCTTGTGCGGCTCCTGCCGGCCGAGGATGTCCAGGCACTGCACCAGCGGCAGGCCGGCGTCGATCATCACGCTGAACTGCCGGGTGAAGATCGCCAGGCTCTTGGCTGGCACCTTGCCGCCGACCTTGACCACGGCACGGCTGCTCCGCGCCTTGACCGGGTCGATGCGGGTGATGAGAATCTGCTCGCGGCGAAGCGAGGCCACCGCCGCCTCGACCGACTCAGCCTGGCGCTCGCCGCTGACGTTCTCGCCAGCGCGTGTGCGTCCCGTGAATGCAAAAGCCTGCATCAAGTCAACCCTCTCCTCTGGCCCTGGGCCGTGTCATTGGGCGGGCCGGGACGGCTCCCGGAGCCGCACGGGCGTCGCACGCCGGAGGTCGCCCGACCCTGGCGCTCGCCTGCATCCTGTCGCCGCTACCGCCGCACGGGCATGCCCGACATCGCCGGCCGGTGCAAGCCGGCACCCGGCACCACGCCGCTGCCGCGCTGAATCATGTCCTGCAGTTCTTCCTTCATCGAGGACGCGGACATCGCCGTGTCCAACGTGATCTGCCGCGACATGTACAGTGAAGCCAGCGACTGATTCATCGTCTGCATGCCGAGCTTTTCCTGCCCGGCCTGCATCATCGAGTAGATCTGGTGCACCTTGTCGTCGCGAATCAGGTTCCTGATCGCGGGCGTCGGCACCAGCACCTCGAGCGACACGACGCGCCCTGGCCCCTGTGACCGGCGCAGCAGCGACTGGCAGACGACGCCTTCGAGCACGAGACTCAGCTGCGTGCGGATCTGCGACTGCTGGTGCGCCGGGAAGACGTCGATGATGCGGTTGATCGTCTGTGCCGCCGAGTTGGTGTGCAGCGTCGCGAACGTCAGATGGCCGGTCTCGGCGATGCGCAGCGCGGATTCGATCGTCTCGAGATCGCGCATCTCGCCAATCAGGACCACGTCGGGGTCCTCACGCAGTGCGGCGCGCAACGCCAGCGCGAACCCCTGCGTGTCGCTGTGCACTTCGCGCTGGTTGACGATGCAGCCCTTGTGCTGATGGATGTACTCGATCGGATCTTCGATGGTGAGGATGTGCTCGCTGCGCTCGGTGTTGATCTTGTCGATCATCGCCGCCAGCGTCGTCGACTTGCCGCTGCCGGTGGGGCCGGTGACGAGCACGAGCCCGCGCGGGCGCTCTGACAGCTTGGCGAGGATCGGCGGCAGGTTCAGTTCCTGGAAGCTGCGAACCTTCTCGGGAATGAGGCGGTACACCGAGGCCACGGCACCGCGCTGGTTGAAGATGTTGCAGCGAAAGCGCCCGACGCCGCGGATACCGAACGAGAAGTCGAGCTCCTGCGTCTCCTCGAAACGCTTCTTCTGGGCGTCGGTGCAGACGCTATAGGCCAGCTGCTTGGTCTCGGGCGCGGTCAGCGCCGGGAGCTTGAGCGGCACCAGCTTGCCGTGGACGCGCACCGTCGGCGGCGCGCTGGTCGTGAGGTGCAGGTCGGAGCCATCGAGCTCCACCGTCGTCTTCAGCAGTTCGGGCAGTGTCGCCATGGTGTCTCGGCCGCCAGCGTCTCGCCCGCGGCACGGCCGCGGCAGACAAATGCGCGGTCCCGGCACATCTGGCCGCAGACCGCTCACGACGCTGGCGCGCCGGCCTGCTAATCGGCCGGCCATGCACCCGCGTGAACGTCTGCCACTGGGGAGTGCAACCTCGGCGCCACCCAGGCGCGGGGGTGTCGCCAGCGGCAGGCAGGTCGCTCAAGTCCCTGTGCGGCAAGGACTTGACCAGAGGCGCTGGATTCTGGCTCGAGGCCACGCGGTGGCGCGGGGTGCGCCAATTACGTACCGGGGCTGACGGAGGATCGACAGTTCTGCCGGCCTCGCCGGGACACGACGCCGGCACCACCCGTGCGCGCGGCCAGGATTACTTGACCGTTTCGCGCGTCACTTCTTCGGTGGTCGTGACGCCGTCCTTCACCTTGAGGAGCCCACTTTGACGCAGGGTGATCATGCCCTCCTCGATACCCTTCCTCCGGAGATCGAGGGCCGAGGCGCCGACCAGGACCAGTTCACGCAGCTGGTCACTGATCTCGAGTACTTCGTAGAGGCCCACGCGGCCCTTGTAGCCGGTGTTGTTGCAGGCGTCGCAGCCGGTACCGCGCATCGGCACCACGATGGCGGCATCTTCGGCTGAGAAGCCGATTTCGATGAGGGCCTGGGGCGGCAGTGGGTGCGGCACCTTGCACTTGCTGCAGACGCGGCGGACCAGCCGTTGCGCACAGATCAGGTTGACCGAACTGGCCACCAGGAAGGGCTCGATGCCCATGTTCATCAGGCGGCTGACGGTGCTCGGCGCGTCGTTGGTGTGCAGCGTCGAGAGCACGAGGTGGCCCGTCAGCGCGGCCTTGACCGCGATTTCCGCCGTCTCGAAGTCCCGGATCTCACCCACCAGGATGGTGTTGGGGTCCTGACGCAGAAAGGAGCGCAGGGCCGCCGCGAAGGTCAGGCCGATGCTTTCCCGGACATTGACCTGGTTGACCCCGGCGAGGTTGAACTCGACCGGGTCCTCGGCGGTCATGATGTTGGTTTCCGGCGTATTCAGCTGCGAGATGGCTGAGTACAGCGTGTTGGTCTTGCCGCTGCCGGTCGGGCCGGTCACCAGCACCATGCCCCACGGCTTCTCGATCTGCGTCTTGAACTTGGCCAGCGAGCTCGCCTCGAACCCGAGCTTGGTCATGTCCAGCATCAACTTGTCCTTGTCGAGGAGGCGGAGCACCACCTTCTCGCCAAAGAGCGTCGGCAGGCAGGAGACGCGGAAATCGATCTCCTTGCTGTGCCCCTGGTCGTTGATACGGATCTTGAGGCGGCCGTCCTGCGGCAGACGCTTCTCGGCGATGTCCAGCTTGGCCATGATCTTCAGGCGCGAGATGATCGCGTCGCGGAATTTCATCGGCGGCTGCATCACGGTGTAGAGGATGCCGTCCACGCGAAACCGGATCCGGAACTCGCGTTCGTACGGCTCGACGTGGATGTCGCTGGCGCCCTTCTGGATGCTCGAAGTGAGCACCATGTTGACCATGCGGATGACCGGCGCCTCACCCGTCTGCTTTTCGAGCGCCGCGACGTCGATCTCCTCGAGATCTTCGAGCACCTCGACCGCTTCGCCGCTGGCGTCGGCCTGTTGCTGCGCGTCCTCGAGAGCACGGCTGGCCAGTTCGAGCGTGTTCGGGACGGTGGGCGTCCGCGTGGCAGTGGTGTAGTACTTCTGCAGCGCGTCGGCGACCGACTGCTCGGAGGCCACCACCGGCTCGACGTTGTAGCCCGTCATGAACTTGATGTCGTCCATGGCGAACACGTTGGTCGGGTCGGTCATCGCGAGCGTGAGCGTGGCGCCGGCCCGGCTCAACGGCACGACCTGATACTTCTGCGCCGTCTCGGAGGGAATCAGCTTGACGACGGCGGCATCGATCTCGAACTTGCCAAGGTCGATGGACGGCACCCCGTACTGCCGGCTCAGCAGCGCGGTGATTTCTTCGTCGCGCACCAGTCCCAGCTTGACGAGGTTCATCGCCAGCTTGCCGCCGTTGGCTTTCTGGTAGCCCAGAGCCTCCTGCAGCTGCGTGGGCGTAATCTTTTTCTCCTTCAGAAGGAGTTCACCGATTCTGACCGCCATGTTCCCCTGACCAGACAATGCAGCCTGGATGCCGCGCGGTGGGATGCCGCCGGCCGCCGGAACCTGGGTGTCCCGGGCACAAGTCTGCATCCTTCGATCAGGTCAATCGGCAGGCAGGTCGCAGAACTTAGCACGCACACAGCGACCGCAGTCTGGTGACCCGGAGTCTGTCGGCACCGAGGCTGCGCGAGCGAGCGGAGGTCGGTTAGAACACCACGCGCAGCCCGGCTCCGAAGCCGTCCGGAGCGCGCTCGTCGAGTCCCACCGCGACGTAGCCGTCGGCAAATATGCCGCTCCGGAGGCTGATGCTGCCACCCGCGGTGACCACCGGCCGGGTGTCGCCGGCGGTGCTGACCCGGAAGCCTCCACGAACCGCCAGCCTGTCGTCCAGGAACCGCTGCTCAGCACCAGCGGCCAGTGACCGTCGCTCACCCGTGACGTCCGGCATGCGGGTCAGGTCGGCGTCCAGGGACACCAGCAGCGTGTCGCTGGCCCGGACGGCGACCCCCGCTCGGACCTGCCGCGGCAGTTGCAGGCGCATCGCCTCGATCCCGGTGTCGAACTCGGGCTCGAGGAGGTTCCTGACCGTCATTCCGAGCTTCAGCCTTCGGACATCGGCGATGACCCCGGCGTCGAGGTCGAAGCGGTGGTTGCCGCTCGTGCTCACACCGCGGGCCGCCGACAGCGGGTTGTCGGGCGCGGGTGAGGCCTGCGCGAGCCCAGCGCTGCCGTGGACGTACTTCAGGGTCGCCCCGACATGCAGGCCCGAGACGATTGTCTGTAGGACGTTGACCCCCATGTGGGTGGTCGTGAGCCGCTGGAGGCTGGCCGAGGATGGGAGTGCGGAAGCCTGCACCCCCGGCTGGACGACGCGCGCGGTCGCGTCCGACAGCCGGTAGAAGGTGACACCGAGCGGCCAGGTCCCCAGCGCCACGAGGGTGCTGCCGTGCTGGCTGAACCCGGCACGCGTGCCTGCGCCGCTCGTGGGCAACGACGCGTTCTCGAGAGTGGCGCGACCGCCCTCGGCCACCGCCGAGAACACCGCCCCGGTCACCAGGCCGGCGGGGTTCCAATATGTCGCGGATGCGTCGTCGGCGACGGCTACGAATGCGCCGCCCATCCCGAGGGCCCGCATGCCTACGGCTTCCACCCCCTGGCCAGCGGCCAGGGCCGGAAGCAGAGCGAAAGCGCCCGCCAGCAGGAATGGGCCGACAACGGTCATCCCGCCAGTGTAGCCGTTGAACCCGGGGCGCCGCGCGGGTGTCCGATCTCCGAACATCCGCCACATGGGTTGCGTACTATACCCGTGACGAGAAAGACTTTGGACGAGGCGCCGACCCGTCAGGTGCATCCCGTTGGTCCCACCCTTTATCCATGACTCAGGAACCACTTGATCCGGCGGTGCCGCCGCTCCCGTTTCTCCAGCGCGTCATCGGCGTCGTGTTCTCCCCTGGCGAGACGATGGCCCGCGTGGCTGCCGCGCCCCGATGGCTGGACGTGCTGGCGCTGACCACGCTCCTGACGGCGGCTGGATTCGCGCTGTTCTTCTCGACCGAGGTCGGCAAGGCCGCCTACGTGGATCAGGCCGTGGCCAGCATCGAGTCGTTCGGCCAGACGGTGAACACCGAGATGTACGCGGGGCTGCAGCGGCAGGCCGGATTTGCCGCATGGCTGCAGCCAGGGACCATTGTCTTCTTCTCGCCCCTGATCACCGCAGCCATTGCCGGCATCCTGTTCGGGGTGTTCACCGTGCTCGGCGGCGAGGCGCGGTACGCGCAGGTGCTCGCGGTGGTCTCGCACGCCAGCGTCATCAACTTGCTGCAGCAGGCGTTCTCGTTGCCGCTCAACTACATGCGGCAGACGATGAGCAGCGCGACCAACCTCGCGGTCTTCTTTCCCGACCTGCCCGAGGGCTCGTTCCTCGCGGCAGTGCTGGGCTTCATCGACCTGTTCTGGATCTGGTATCTCGTGGTGCTCGCCATGGGCCTCGCGGCGGTGTACCGCCGCAAGTGGACGTCGGTGGCCGGCGGGCTGTTCGTGGTGTACGTCCTCATCGGTCTGGCCTTTGCGGCCGTCAAAGCGGTTCTGGGGGGAAGATGAAACGTTCGACCAAGCGGTGGATCGGCGCCCTTGTGGTGCTGGCCGTCGCGGCTGGCCTGGCCTATGCCAATTTTGCCTATCGGAAGAAGACTGGGAAGGAAATCACGGTCGAAGCCGTCCAGGCGCGACAGCTGACGGCAATCGTCACGGCCTCGGGCAAAATCCAGGCGAAGCGCACCGTCAACATCAGTGCCGACAACATGGGCCGCGTGACTCGACTGTCGGTCGAGGAAGGCGACCGCGTGACACGCGGCCAGTTCCTCATGCAGATCGACCCGCGCAACCTGGCGTCGGCGGTGCAGTCGGGCGAGGCCGGCCAGCAGGCGGCGCGATCCACGCTCGAGCAACAGCGCCTGGCCATCGTCTCGGGCCGCGAGACGCTCGCGCTCGCACGGTCCGAGCTGAAGCGCCAGCAGGAGCTGTGGGCCGAGCAGCTGACCACGCGCCAGGACCTCGACCGCGCGGAGAACGCCGTGGTCGTGCAGGAGGCCGACCTGCGGCGGAGTGAGCAGGAGCTCAAGACGCAGGGCCAGCGCATCCGCCAGGAAGGCGCCGCACTCAACCAGGCGCAGTACAACCTGAGTCGCGCCCGCATCGAGTCACCGATCGACGGCATCGTCTCCCGCCGCAACATCGAGGAGGGCGAGACGGTGGTCATCGGGACGATGAACAACGCCGGCACGGTGCTGTTGACGATCGCCGACATGTCGATCATCGAAGCGGAGGTCGAAGTTGACGAGACCGACATCCCCTCGGTGCGCCTCGGCCAGGTCGCCAAGGTGACCATCGACGCCCTGCCCGGCAAGGAGTACACCGGTAAGGTGACCGAGATCGGCAACAGCCCGATCCAGGCGACGGGTGGCTCGACGGCAGCCGGACAGGCGGCGACCAACTTCAAGGTCACGGTGCAGCTGGATGAGACGATCGACGAGGTTCGTCCCGGCTTCACGTGTTCGGCCGAGATCGAGACCGCTCAGCGCGCCAACGCCGTCGCGGTGCCCATTCAGGCGATGGCCGTGCGCGACCTCGTGTACGACAAGGCCGGCAGCATCGTCCGGCCGCCCAAGAGCGACGGCAAGAAGAAGTCTCCGGCCCCAGCCGTTCCCGCCGAGTTGCCGGAGGGCCAGTCGCGCAAGGAGACCGAGGGCGTGTTCGTGATGCGGGAGAAGAACGCCGAGTTCGTGCCGGTGCAGACCGGCATCGCCGGCGAGCGCTACTTCGAGGTGCTGTCTGGCATCAAGGTCGGCGACAAGGTCATCACCGGCCCGTTCAACTCGGTCCGCGACCTGCAGGACGGCGACCAGGTGCGGCTGTCGGACGCGGCAGAGGCCGCCAGGAAGAAGTCGTAGCTTGCAGGCGCCATGAACAAGTTCTTCGACGCGATCGGTCTCGCCCTCTCCTCGATCTGGGCCAACAAGCTCCGGTCATTCATGATGGTGCTCGGCAACCTGGTGGCCGTCTCGTCGATCATCGCGGTCGTCGCGCTCATCCAGGGCATGAATGGCTACGTCGCCGACTCCATCGTGCAGGAGGTCGGGGTCGGCACGTTCCAGATCGCCCGCGTCGGGGTCATCACCAACGAGGACGAGGAAGAGGAGGCTCGCCGGCGAAATCCGGACGTCTCGCTGGTCGACCTGCGGGCGATCAAGGGCACCGGTGGGACGATCGACGCGGTGATGGCGCAAGCGAACTCGCAGGCCAGCGTCACATTCCGGAGCGAGACGCTCGACGGTGTCGGCATCCGTGGCGTATCGCCCGACTACGACCAGTTCGGCGGCTACGAGGCCGAGCGCGGCCGCACCATCAGCCGCATCGAGATTCAGCGGCATCGCCCGCTGGCCTACATCGGCAGCGAGACCGCCGAGAAGCTGTTCAAGGGCCGCAACCCGGTGGACCAGGTGATCATGGTCAACGGGGTGCACTTCCGCGTCGCCGGCGTGAACGAGAAGAAGGGCAGCCTCTTCGGCAACTCGCAGGACGACTTCATCCTCGTCCCGCTCGGTGCCTTCCAGAAGATGTTCGGCACGCGACGCAGCTTCGAGATCACCGTCAAGCCCATCAACCCCTCGCTGGTGCCGCAGGCAATGGAAGAGGCGCGCGTGGCGCTGCGCACCTCGCGCAAGCTGAAGCCGCGCGACAAGGACAATTTCGGCATCGTCACGTCCGACACGTTCATGGAACTCTGGAAGAGCTTCAGCCAGGGCGCATTCGCTGTGCTGATCGGACTGGTCTCTCTCTCGCTGCTGGTGGGCGGCATCGTGATCATGAACATCATGTTGATGGTCGTGAGCGAGCGCACCCGCGAGATAGGACTGCGCAAGGCGCTCGGCGCCAGGCGACGCGACATCGTCTGGCAGGTGTTGACCGAATCGACGACGCTATCGGTGGTGGGCGGGATCATCGGCACGGTGCTCGGCTTCATCGTTGCGTCGCTGGTCGCCTACTTCTCGCCCATCCCGGCCAAGATCGAGCCCTGGGCGGTGGTGATGGGCATCAGCATCACGGCCATCGTGGGCCTGTTCTTCGGCCTCTACCCGGCAATTCGCGCCTCCAAGCTCGACCCGATCGAAGCGCTGAGGCGCGAGTAGGCCGTGGCACTCCGCGTCGGCATGCTCTGGGAAATCCTCCGCATCGCGACTGACACGCTGCGTTCCAACAAGCTGCGCTCGGCGCTCACCATCCTCGGCGTCGTCATCGGCGTGATGTCGATCGTGGCGATGACGGCCCTGATGACGGGCTTCAGCAACTCGCTGGAAAATCAGATCCGCGCCTTCGGCAGCAACACGGTGTTCGTGCAGAAACTCGGCTTCCAGAGCTTCTCGAGCGGCCGCAGCTTCCTCGAGGTGATGAAGCGGCCCAATCTCACCAACGAGGACGCCAAAGCTCTCGCCGAATCTCCGCTGGTGGGCGACGTCGGGCTGCAACTCGGCGGCGGCGGGCCGTTCGCGGCCATCGAGCGGATGTCGTTCGCCGGAGAGGGCACCAAGCCGTTCGCGGTCATCGGTGCGACTTCCAATTTCGGCGAACTCAACTTCATCCCGTTCCTCAGCGGTCGGTTCTTCGGCGACTTCGAGGTGCAGAACCGGCGCAACGTCATCGTGCTCGGCTACTCGCCTGCCGAGGCGCTGTTCCTGACGCGCGGGATCGACCCGATCGGCAAGGTCATCCGCGTCGGACGCGATTCCTACACCGTGGTGGGCGTGATGGACAAGCGCCCCGCCGCCCTCGGCGACGCCAACGGGTTCGCCGTCATCCCGTGGACGACTTACGAGAAGCGGTACCCAACGCCCAGGTTGCGTGGCGCCATCTTCAGGCCGCTGACGATCGTGGTCGCGGCCCGCGACGGCGTGCGCGTGGACGACCTGCGCGTCGAGATCGAGTCGATCATGCGGGCGCGGCACCGGCTGAAGCTCGGGGAGGAGAACGACTTCGATACGGTGACCGCCGACTTCATCGTGGCGTTCCTGCGACAGTTCACCCAGGCCGTCGTGCTCGCGCTCTTTGTTATTTCCTCGATTGCATTGATGGTGGGTGGCATCGGGGTCATGGCGATCATGACCATCTCGGTGACCGAGCGGACGCGGGAGATCGGCGTCCGCAAGGCGCTTGGCGCCAGACGACGGGAGATCCTCATCCAGTTCCTGATCGAGGCCGTCTTCCTGACCATGCTCGGCGGCCTGCTCGGGATCCTCATCGGGGCCGGTATCGGGTACGCGATCAACGTCTTCGCAGGGTTCCCGGTCGCACTGCCAATCTGGTCGTTCGTCATCGGCGTGGGCTTCTCGGCCACCGTCGGCATACTGTTCGGGATGCTGCCGGCGATCAAGGCCTCCAAGCTCGATCCGATCGAGGCACTCAGGTACGAGTAGCGCCGAGCCCGATCCCGGTGACCCTTGTTCCCCTGGCGTCTCTGGCATAGCATCGCGGCGTGTAGCTCTTTCCTGGAGGGTGTTCGTGCCCACCTATGCAGCGGCGTCCATACGCAATGTGGCCGTGGTCGGCCACAACGGATCCGGCAAGACTCAGCTCATCTCCGCGCTGCTGTTCACGGCCGGGGCCGTGAGCCGGCTCGGGCGGGTAGACGACGGCACGGCGCCCACCGACTTCGACGAGGAAGCGATTGCCCGCAAGCACACGCTGGCGGCCACGCCAGCCTGGCTCGAGTGGCAGAGCACGAAGGTCAATCTCGTCGACACGCCGGGTTTCGGCAACTTTCTCGGCGAGACCGGTGCCGCACTGCGGGTGACCGACGCCGCCGTGGTCGTGGTCGATGCCGTCGCAGGCGTCGAGGTGCAGACCGAGCGGGTGTGGGGACTGACTGGCGATGGGCAGCAGGCGCGGTTGGTGGTGGTCAATCGCCTGGACCGCGAACGCGCCAGCTTCGCAACGGCCCTGGCCAATCTCCGTGAGGCCTTCGGCCGGACCCTGGTGCCGGTGCAGCTTCCCTACGGCGAGGAGAAGGGCTTTCGCGGCGTCATCGACCTCATCGCCCAACGGGCCTACATCTATGATGGCGGCGTCGGCCGCGGCAAGCCGGTCTCCATCCCCGAGAGTCTGGCCGCGGAAGCGCGCAACGCCCGCGAGGTGCTGGTCGAATTGGTCGCCGAAGCCGACGACCAACTCATGTCGCGCTTCTTCGACGAAGGCACCCTGACCGAGGAGGAACTGGTCGGGGGCCTGCGCGCCGCGATTGGCCAAGGGGCGATCGTGCCGGTGTTCTGCGCCTCGGGCGCGGCGAACATCGGCGTGGATCGCCTCCTCACGGCACTCGTCCAGTACGCGCCGTCCCCCGCCGATCGGCCGCTCCCGGCCGTCGAGAAGACCACGGGCGAGACCGTGCCGGTCACCGCGGACGATGCCGCCCCGACGCGGATCTTCATCTGGAAGACGGTGGCCGACGCGTTTGCCGGGCGCATCTCCCTGTTCCGCGTGGTCACCGGCACCATCCGCAACGACAGCACGCTCACCAACCTGGCGCGCGGCTCGCAGGAACGCATCGCCCACCTCCTCGCGTTGCAGGGCAAGACGCAGGCGCAGGTGAACGAGTTGCACGCGGGCGACCTCGGGGCCATCGCCAAGCTGAAGGATACGCAGACCGGCGATACGCTCGCCGACAAGGCCGCCGACCTGGCGCTGCCGCCAATCACCTTTGCGGCGCCGCTGCTGTCCTACGCGCTGGAACTGAAGTCGCGCGGCGATGAGGAGAAGATCAGCACGGCACTGCATCGGCTGCAGGAAGAGGACCCGACCATCCGCACCGATCGCGATCCGCGCACGCACGAGCAGCTGATCTCGGGACAGGGACAGATGCATCTCGAGGTCACGGTCGCCAAGATGAAGCGGCGCTTCGGCATCGACGTGACCCTGAAGCTGCCGCGCATCCCGTACCTCGAGACCATCACCGCGAGCACCGAAGCGCACGGGCGGCACAAGAAACAGACCGGCGGGCACGGCCAGTTCGGTGACTGCAAGATTCGCGTCGAGCCCCTCCCGCGCGGCGCCGACTTCCAGTTCGAGGACGACATCTTCGGCGGCTCCATCCCCCGCCAGTACGTGCCGGCCGTCGAGAAGGGTATCCAGGACGCACGCACGCGCGGCTACCTGGCCGGCTTCCCGATGGTCGACTTCAAGGCGACGGTCTTCGACGGTTCGTTCCATCCCGTCGACAGCAACGAACTGGCGTTCAGGATGGCCGGATCCATCGCTTTCCGGGACGCGATGTCGCGCGCCAAACCCGTGCTGCTCGAGCCGATCATGCAGGTGGAAGTGAACGCACCGAGCGAATGTGCCGGCGACCTCATGGGCGACCTGAATGGACGGCGCGGTCGGATCAGCGGCATGGAGGCGCGCGGACTCGCCACGGCGATCAAGGCCCAGGTGCCGATGGCCGAGATGCTCACGTACGAGCAGCACCTGACGTCAGCCACCGGAGGACGCGGTTCCTATCACATGACGCACTCCCACTACGAGGAAGTTCCCGCCCATCTGCAGGCCAAGATCGTCGCGGCGCACAAGCCCGATCACGGCGTCGAGCACAGCGAGGCCTAAGCCGCACCTGCGGTCCGGACCGCGACGGCAGGTCACCGGTCCGCGCGCCGCGGGTCTGCAGTACCCTGTCGACAATGAATCGCCGACGTGGTCTCCTCGCCTCCACCCTGCTCTGCGCGGCCGCGTATGCCGTCTCGCCGGGGGCGCAGTCCCCAGGGCCAGCACCGGCCGCCGGGTCGCTCCGCTGGTTCAAGGGCAACACCCACACCCACACGCTCAACAGCGATGGCGACAGCACGCCGGACGAGGTCGTGCGCTGGTACCGTGACAACCGCTACCAGTTCCTGGTCCTGACCGACCACAACTACCTCACCGAGATCACGGCGCTCAACGCGCTGCACGGCGCCGACGACAAGTTCCTCGTGATCCGTGGCGAGGAGGTCTCGTCGAGCTTCGAGGGCAAGCCGCTGCACATCAACGGCCTCGACCCATCGCGGCTGGTCCAGGCGCAGACCGGCGGCACCAGCGTCGCCGACGTGCTGCAGAAAAACGTCGATGCCATCCGCCTGGCCGACGGCGTCCCCCACATCAACCACCCGAACTTCGGCTGGGCGGTGGCGGCCGACGACCTGGCAGCACTCCGCAACAACAAGCTGTTCGAGGTCTACAACGGGCACCCGATGGTGAACAACCTCGGTGGCAATGGCCGCCCGGGTCTCGAGCAGATCTGGGACACCCTGCTGTCGCGCGGCATCCTGCTGTACGGCCTGGCCACCGACGACGCGCACGAGTTCAAGAAACTCGACAATCTGCAGTCGTCCCGACCGGGTATGGGGTGGGTGGTGGTGCGGGCGGCCAGGCTCGAAGCGCGCGCGATCCTGGGCGCTCTCGAACGCGGTGACTTCTATGCGTCGACCGGCGTCGAGTTGAGTGATTACCAGGTCGCCGAGGGGCGCATCAGCATCAAGGTGAAGCCGGTCGCCTGGGCGGGCTACCGGATCGCGTTCATCGGCAAGGGCGGCTCCGTCCTCGAGGAAATCGAGGGCCCGGACGCGACGTACCACATCAAGGGCAGCGAAGGCTACGTGCGCGCCAAGATCACCGAGTCGGACGGGAGCATGGCCTGGACGCAGCCCGTCATGGTCAGCAGATAGTCGGTGGCCCGGTCAGTCGCTCCCCGAACATCGTTGTCCTGATCCGCTCTCGCTCACCAGGCCGCAGGCTGCCGAGGTCGCTGAGCAGGCGCAAGGCGAAAAACGTCCACAAGAAGCCTTGCGCCGTGCCCATGAACAAGATGATCGGCCAGCCCAGGAGAACGGCCAGGAGCAGGATGGCGGTGCGACTCCCCTGCCAGGACACCCCGGTTTCGAGCCAGTGCACCGAACGGACGGGTGCCACCACCGAATCCAGGACCGCACTGGCGCACAGCACGAGTGCCATCCAGCGGGCGCGGTCGCCCATGTCAGTCGCCCAGCCCTGCAAGCGGCCCTTGTCGGCTTCGATGAAGGCGAGGCCACCCAGCATCAGCGCGCACGCAAGACTGAATGGGCCGACAAACCAGAGCAGCATCCGCCAGGCTTCGTGCAGGCGATGGGCCGCCTCGGGTTGGTCGCGGAGCGCGCGCCTGGCCGTCCACACCCGTGCCGCCAGGAGCACGGATGCAAGCAGCGTCTCCATGACAAACAGCAGCATCGCGAGGACGACGCTCTGGTTCTGAACGAGGGCGAGGGCAGGGAACGCGAACGCGGCGAGCGACCACAGCCGGTGGCCGAGCATGGGTCCGGCAGCGCTCAGGATAGAGGCGAGGGACATCACAGGGGCAAACGACGCGCCCCGCGGGACTGAACGGCTCGAGGAAGGATGACGTGAACCGGGTGCCCGGGGAGTCGTCCCCGTGCACCCGGCTCCGGACTACTCGGCCTTCTTGGCGGACTTGCGGGCGCGCCGGGGCTTGTCCTCGGCGGCAGGGGCCCCTTCGTCCTGGAGCTTCTGGACCGCAGCGCGGGCGCGCCCACGCAGGCCCTTGGGCTGCTCGGCCGCCTGGGCGCCATCGGCGGCCCCGGCGTTCGGGTCGTACTCACTGCCGACGAGCTCGATCTGGGCCACCTCCGCGGCGTCGCCGCGGCGGTGGCCGAGCTTGAGCACGCGGGTATAGCCACCGGGCCGCTCCACGAAGCGGGGCGCGAGCGTGTCAAACAGCTTGGTGACGACCTTCTTGTCCGCCACGTCGCGGGCGACGAGGCGCTCGGCGTTCATGCGGCGCAGACGCTTCTCTTCGTCGGTGCCCGGCGCGACGAGGCTCCGCTTGGCCACCGAGATCAGCCGCTCGACGTACGGGCGGAGTTCCTTGGCCTTGGGCAGCGTGGTCTGAATCCGCTCGTGGCGGAGCAGCGCCTGTGCCTGATTGCGCAGGAGGGCGATGCGGTGCTCGGTTACACGTCCGAGCTTGCGATGGGCAACACCGTGTCTCATGGGTCTACTCGTCTCATGCGCAGGACGCAGGCATCAGGCGACAACCTGACGCCGGCGCCTGTCGCGTACCTACTGTGCCGGCTGCTCCACGCTCATGCCGAGGCTGAGACCCATCGTCTGGAGGATCTCCTTGATCTCGTTGAGCGACTTGCGGCCAAAGTTCTTGGTCTTGAGCAGGTCGTTCTCCGTCTTGGCC
>JBKJQW010000072.1:0-12418 GCA_046593715.1 Luteitalea sp. | reverse complement strand
TGACCGCCGTGCTCGACGTCGTCGGTGCAAGACGAAAGCCCAGGCGCGAGGCGAACTGCGCTAGGGCCTCCGTGGACAGGGGGCCCACCGGTACCTCGTCGGGCCCGCTCACGAGTGATGGCTTCGGCAACGCCGCGCCGGTGGGAATGCGGGCAAACTCCCTGCGTACCGACGCGCCGTCCGGCGTCTGCACGTTGCCCTTGCTGCTCGTGAACGAGGGGACCTCGGCATGCTCGATTACCAGCTGGCGCGGCAGGACGAGCGACGCGATCTCGGCATCGCCAAACCGCTCGAGCCGACTCCAGACGTTGCGATCGATCGGCTCCTGCCACACGCGCGTGCGGCGGTCGAAGTAGCCGCTCACGAGGGCCGCGTCGATACGGGTGTCGATGGCAGCGGCGTGCAACGCCACGAGCCCACCCTCGCCGTAGCCGACCACTCCGACTTTTACCGAGGTGCCGCGCTGGGTGCGGAAGCCGTCCACCGCCGCGAGGACCTTCTGGATTTCGTACCCGATAGGGTGGCGTCCCATGTGGAACGCCTGCCGGTAGAGCCACTCGCGCCACGTCTGCTCGCTGCTGCGCAGCTGCGGGTCGTCGGTCTCGATGGGGTCGCGACGGACCAGCACGGGGATGAGCAGTTCGCACCCGCTCTCGGCGAGGCGGCGGGCGTACTGCCGTCCGGGTGCGAGGCCTGGCGCGAGGCCCAGCACCTGCTCCGGGTTCTGGCCCGAATCAGGCACGACCACGAGATGCGCGGTGGGTGCGCCGGTGACTGGCTGCACGAGCAACCCTTCGGCCGCCACACCTTCCAGCACCGCCCACCGCACCTGATACACACGGTAGCGGCGCGTCTCCGCCACGAGTGCAGGGTTGGTCTCGTCTCCGAAGCGCTCCACACCGGGGCCTAGTCGCGGGTCGACGACACCCAGGATCTCGCGCAGGCGCTGGCGATTGCCCTCGAGCGCAGCGTTCCACGCCTCAGCCGAGGATGCGTCGTACGTCCAGAATCGCGCCGCCCGCGCCTGGACCTCGTCGATCTGCCGCTCGACGAACCGGTGTGCCCCATCCATCATCCGGCCCGAGAGATCTTCCTCGGGCCAATCGAGGGCTGTCGTCTGCGGGAGGGGCTCAGACGCCGGCGGCTGCTCCGCCGACGAGACCATGACGGCCCCTCCCATGCACAGCGCTGCGAGAAGCGACAGGCCGATGCGTCTCATCGCGCCATCCTCTCACCGTTTCATCGACGCGGTGTGACACTCGGGCCGCTACGCCACCGGTCATCCCGGGCGTGTCATCGTCCGGTCATGCACGGATTCGCACCATGACACTGTGGGCAGAGGCGGGGTGACGGCATTTCGGGCGAGGGTGGTGGCCATCGCGGCGGCGTGGATGGTTGCAGGTGTCGCGTCTGTGCAGTGTCGGGCGCAGGAATTGGCCGCCGATCCCCTCACGCTCGAGACGGCGATGGCGCGAGCGCTGACCGCCAACCCGGAGATTGCCGCCGCGCGCCTCGTTCGTGGCGTCAACCTGGCCGGGCTCGCGGTGGCCGGCGAGCGGCCGAACCCCGAGGCGTCCATCGAAATCACCAGGGAGACACCACGGCAGGCGTTCGCGCTGAGCTGGCCGGTGGAACTGGGCGGCAAACGCGCGAAACGACTCGCGGTCAGCCAGGCGGCGCTGGGCACCGGAGACGCGGAACTCGAGGCGGCCATCGTGCAGGTGCGCAACGAGGTCCGCCGCAACTACTTCGGAACGGTGACCGCAGCGGCGAGGCTGACCATCCTGCGCGAACTGCGCGAGGTGGCGCAGCGCGCCCGCGCCACGGCGCAAACGCGCTTCGAGCGGGGCGACGCCCCCCGCCTGGAAGTCATCCAGGCCGATCTTGCCCTGAACACGGCCGATGCCGAGGTCATTGCGGCGGCGGGCGCCGTCACGGCGGCCCGCGCCTCGCTCAACGCCGTGCTCGCGCTGCCGCTCGACGCGACGCAGCCATTGACGACACCGATGGATGCGGGTGGCGAGATCGTGCTGAGTGCGGCCGTCGAGCGGGCGCGGGCCGGCAGCGCGAATCTGATGGTGCTCGACCGCGGACTCGACCAGCAGCGCGCCCGGGCGGCTCTGGCGCGCGCCCTGCGCGTGCCGGACGTCGCACCGACGGCGACGCTGACCCACGGCGCTCAACCCGAGTTCACCTACGGTTGGCGTGCCAGTCTTGCCATCACCCTGCCATTGCTCACGACACACAAGGCGGGCGTGGCTGTCGAGGACGCAACACTGGCGCAGTTGGTGGCGCAGCGGCAGGCGGCGCTGAGCCGCATCGTCGGCGAGGTCACGGCGGCGGCGGCGGCGGCCGAAGCGCAGCGGCAGACCTATCTTCGGTATCGCGACGCGATTGTCCCGCAAGCGCGGCAGGTCGAGGAGATGGCTCAGGAGTCATACCGTCTCGGGCAGACCGGTCTCGCGGCCCTGCTGCAGGCGCTGCAGGCCTCGCGGGATATCCGGCTGCGCGCCCTCGACGCTGGTTCGCAGTTCCAGACCGGGCTCGCCGACCTCGAGCGCGCCATCGGAGCACCGCTCCCATGACCTGCCGCACGCGCACCGTGGGCTTCCTCGTCCTGCTTCTCGCGCCAGCAAGTTGCAGCCAACCCGTTGCTGACGAGGTGACAAGCAAGGCGGTCATTGCCGTACGCACGCAGGCAGCCGCCGTCGGCGACATCCGCGGCCTCGTCCACGCCACCGGAACCGTCACCCCGTCGCCCGGGGCCGAGTTGGTCGTCATCGCGCCTGATGTGACCCGGATCGCGGCAATTCCCCATGCTGCCGGCGATCGGGTTCACAGGGGCGACGTGTTGGTGCGCTTCGAGCTGCCGGCACTGATCGCCGACGTTCGGCGGCAACAGGCCGAGGTGACCCGGGCACAGGCGGCACTGGAGAACGCCCACGCGGCGCAGACCCGTGCCTCGGATTTGTTCGAACGCGGGATTGCCGCCCGCCGCGACGTCGAGGACGGCAATCGCGCGGTTGCCGATGCCGAAGCGGCTCGGACGCAGGCACGGGCCAGTCTCGCCTCGTCAGCATCGATCGCCGCGAGGGCGACCGTGCGTGCCACGTTCGACGGCGTGATCGCTCGGCGCCTGCACAACCCTGGCGATCTGGTCGAAGCGACGGCCGCCGATCCGATCCTGAGGGTGATCGACCCGCGCCGGCTCGAGATTGTCGCGGCCGTGCCGCTCACCGATGCGTCGCGCATCGTGATTGGCGCGGCCGCTCACGTCACTGGGGCGCTGCTTGGCGAGGGCGGCGCCCGCGCCAGAGTCGTCACCGGGCCGACCATGGTGGACGCAGGCGCCGCGACCGTGCCGGTGCGACTCTCGCTGACCGGCGCGCCCACCGTCCCGGTCGGTGCGCCGGTGCAGGTCGACATCGACGCCGAGCACCATACCCAGGTGGTGCTCGTGCCGGTGGCGGCGCTGATTCGCGACGAAGCGGAGGCAACGGTCTTTGTCGTCGCCGGCGACAGGGCGCAGCGCCGTGTGGTGCGGGTCGGACTCATCGACGACGAGCATGCCGAGATTGTCGCGGGCGTGAACTTAGGCGAGCTGGTGATCGTCGACGGGCACGCGGGTCTACCTGACGGTGCCGCCATCTCGGTCAGCGGTGGCGCGGCCCAGGCCAGACCCGCGGCGCCGGACACGGGCCCGAGGGGCCGCACCGAGTGAGTGTCGCCGGGCTGGCGCTCAGGCACGCGCGCGTCATCGGCCTGCTGGCACTGGCGCTGGTCGTCGCCGGTGTGCTTGCAGCCTTCGCGCTGCCAAGCAGCATCTACCCGCCGCTGCAGTTCCCGCGCATCGTCATCGTCGCGCACGCAGGCACCTTGCCCCCGCAGTCGATGTCGCTCATCGTCACCCGCCCGGTCGAGCAGGTGGTCATGGCCGTCCCCGGTGTTCGGCGCGTGCGGTCGAAGAGCATTCGCGGCGGATCGGAGATCGCAGCGCAGTTCGACCCAGCGACCGACATGGTCGTGGCGCTGCAGATGGTGCAGAACCGGATCGCGGCAATCGCCGGCGACCTGCCGGCTGGTACCCAAGTGCAGGTCGAGCGGATGACGCCTGAAGTCTTCCCGGTCTTCATCCTCAGCCTCACCAGCACGCTGGCGACGGCCGACCTCTACGACTACGCCAACGTCGTGGTGAAGCCGGAGATCGCGCGTCTTCCCGGCGCCGGCGTCATCGAGGTTCAGGCCAGCGACACGAGAGAGATCGAGGTCATCCTCGATCCAGCGCGGCTCGCGGCCGCCGAGCTGACCACTCCCGACGTCGCCGAGGCCCTGCGGGCTCAGAACACCGTCCAGCCGGTCGGACGTTTTGAGGAGTCGGGCCTGCAGTACCTGACCCTGGGTTCGTCGCTCTGGACGACCATCGAGCAGATTTCGACCGCGCCGATCCGGACCAGGAACGGCGGGGTCGTCCGGGTCACCGATCTCGGCGAGGTCACTCGGGGCGCGCCCGACCGCTCGCTCCTCGTCACGGGCAACGGACGCGACGCCGTCGTCATGACCATCGCGCCGCAGATCGGGGCCAACGTCCTCGATCTCAAGGCCGGGCTCGACCGCGTGCTGTCGGATCTGTCCAGGACGCTGCCATCGGGCATCCGCATCACCCGTGTCTACGATCTCGCCGAGTTCGTCGAAGAATCGATCGTCAGCGTGCGCGACGCCATCCTGATTGGCGGGGCCCTGGCGATTGCGGTGCTGCTGGTGTTCCTCCGCAACTGGCGTCTGACGATGATTGCCGCGGTCACGCTGCCGCTGGCGGTCATCCCCACGTTCGCGTTCATGTGGCTCTTCGGCGGCACCATCAACCTGATGTCGATGGGAGGCCTGGCGGTGGCCATCGGTCTGGTGATCGACGACGCCGTGGTGGTGGTGGAGAACATGCATCGCCGTGCCGGCGAGCACGGCAGCGCGGTGGTCGACGCCGTTCAGCAGCTGGTTGCGCCACTTGTCAGCTCGACGCTCACCACCGTCGTCGTCTTCGCGCCGCTGGGCCTGTTGTCGGGCGTGCCCGGGCAGTTCTTCCGCGCCCTCGCGTTGAGCCTCTCGATTGCCGTCCTGGTCTCGCTGGCGTTGTCGATCACGCTCGTGCCGGTGATGGGACAGTGGGCCATGCAGCGGCAGAGTGCCGGGGGCGAACCGGACCGCCGGCTGGACCGGATCTATGGCCGGCTTCTCCGGGCCACGATGCGGCGTCCGTGGCTGGCCATCGTGGCGTCGGTCCTCCTTGCCGCGCTCACGGTGACGCTGTCGCTTCGCGTTGGCACCGGGTTCTTTCCTGCCGCAGACGAGGGCGGTTTCGTCGTCGACTACGTGACGCCGGCCGGCAGCTCGCTCACCTCGACCGATCGCCAGCTGCGCGCGATCGAACGGGTGGTGGCACAGACGCCGGAAGTGGCGGCGTATTCGCGGCGCACCGGCTCTGAGCTGGGGCTGTTTGCCACGGCGCAGAACTCAGGCGATCTGCTCATCCGACTCACCCCGCGCGGGGAGCGCAGCCGATCGGCCGACGAGATCATCAGCGACCTCCGTCATCGCGTGCACGAGGCGGCGCCCCTGGTCGAGGCCGAGTTCATCCAGCTGTTGCAGGACATGATCGGCGATCTCGAAGGCAACGCCGAGCCGATCGAGGTGAAGATCTTCGGCGACGATCCGGATCGGCTCGCGCAACTTGCCGTACCGGTCGAGGCGATGCTGGCCGGCCTCGACGGCGTGGTTGACGTCCTGGGCCCGCAGAGGGGCAACCCGGAGGCCACGTGGGTGATCGATCCGACGGCGGCCGGGCGATATGGGCTCACCGTGGAACAGGTGTCGGGTCAGATGACCGCCAGCTGGCTTGGGGTCGTGGCCACCGAGCTGCGCCTACCGGACCGCACGATTCCCGTCCGTGTGCGGCTACCCGACCGGGTGCGCTTCGACCCCGCGAAGATGCCGGCGACGCTCATCCGGACCGCGGACGGCAAGGGCATCCCGCTCTCGGAGCTGGCCGTGATGCGGCGCGCCAACGGCCAGGCAGAACTGCAGCGCGAGAACCTGCGCCCGATGGTCGTGGTCAGTGCTCGGCTGGACGGGCGTGACCTCGGCAGCACGGTGGACGACATCGGCGCACACCTGGCCACGCTCACGCTGCCCCCAGGCTACACCTACGAGATCGGCGGCCAGTCGCAGTCGCAGGCACAGGCCTTCCGGGAGCTGCTCCTGGTGTTCGCGTTGGCGGTGCTGCTGGTCCTGATCATCCTGGTCTCGCAGTTTCGCGCCTGGACGCCGGCACTGCTCATCCTGCTGGCGGCGCCGCTCTCGCTGGGCGGGGCGCTGCTCCTGCTCTGGATGTCCGGCACCGACCTGAACATCTCGTCGGCAATGGGTCTGGTGTTGCTGGTTGGACTGGTGGTCAAGAACGGGATCATGCTGCTCGACCTCTCGGAACAGCTGGAGCGCTCGGGCGAGACATTCGATGCCGCAATTGCCCACGCCGGACGGGTGCGGCTGCGCCCGATCCTGATGACGACGTTCTGCACGCTCTTCGCGCTGCTGCCGCTGGCGCTCGGCGTCGGCGCCGGGGCGGAGCTGCAGCGGCCGCTGGCCCTGGCCGTCATCGGGGGCCTCGTGATCTCCACGCCCGTCACCCTGCTTGCGGTGCCAGGCCTCTATGCGGCGAGTCGGCGCCGCGTCTGGAGGCGTGCGCGGTCGTCCTGACACGTCGTCGAGAGACTTCGGCGCCGGGGCCGGCTCCGTGCTAGAACAGGGCATGACGCAGCCACACCGTACGCGACGAACCCTCCTCGGGTTCGCTGGCCTCCTCATGGCGCTTGCCGGGTCGGCGGCGGCCCAAGGCCCAGCAGGCCCGGGTGCAGCGGCCCCGGGGCAGGCGGCCTCGGGCCAGGCGCCTCAGGGTCAGGCGACACCGGCGCCGCGTGGTCCCAACGTCCTGCTGATCATGGCCGACGATCTCAGCGACGACATCGGCACCTTCGGCCATCCCCTCGTCAAGACGCCGAACCTCGATCGCCTGGCGGCGCGCGGCGTGCGTTTCGCACGGGCGTATACGCAGTTCCCGCTGTGCAGTCCGAGCCGGGTGTCGATGCTCACCGGCCTGCGCCCAGACACGACGCGCATCCACGACCTGCAAACCGACTTCCGTACCCATCACCCGGATCTCGTCACCCTGCCGCAGACCTTCATGAAGGCAGGCTATGTCTCCGCCAGGGTCGGCAAGATCTACCACTACGGCAACCCCGGCCAGATCGGCACGCCAGGGCTCGACGATCCGAAGTCGTGGGACCACACGGTGAACCCTCGCGGTGTCGACAAGGACGAGGAGCCGCTGATCACCAACTTCACGCCAGAGCGCGCGGGCCTCGGCGCATCGCTCGCCTACTACGCCTCGCCGGCGCCCGACGAGGCGCACACCGACGGCAAGGTCGCCACCGAGACGATTGCGCTGCTCGAGCAGCACCGCGACCGCCCCTTCTTCCTCGCCGCGGGGTTCTACCGGCCGCACTGCCCCTACATCGCCCCGAAGAAATACTTCGACATGTACCCCCTCGAGTCGGTGCAGCTCGCACCGGACCTGCCCCGGCCCGCCAACGTGCCGGTGCACGCCTGGGCCACCAATCCGCCCCACCTGGGTCTCGATCCGTCGCAGCAGCGGTTGATCCTGCATGCCTATTACGCCTCCACCTCGTTCCTCGACGCCAATGTCGGGCGTCTGCTCGACGCGCTCGATCGGCTGGGACTTGCCGACAACACGATCGTCGTCTTTGTCAGCGACCACGGCTATCACCTGGGCGATCGCGGGCAGTGGATGAAGCAGACGGTCTTCGAGCGTGCGTCACGCGCGCCGCTGATCATCGCCGGGCCCGGCGTCACCGATCGCGGCGCTTCGAGCCGAAGGGTCGTCGAGTTCCTCGACGTCTACCCTACCCTCGCCGCGCTGGCCGGGGTGACGGCACCGGCCGGGCTGCATGGGCGGTCGTTGATGCCGCTCCTGGGCAACGCCGCTGCGCCCTGGGACCACGCCGCAGTTACACAGGTGCGCCGAGGCGCCGCCGCCAACACCTTCATGGGCTACAGTCTGCGCACCGAGCGCTGGCGCTACACCGAATGGCAGGGTGATCGCGGCAAGGAGCTCTACGACGCAGACGGCGATCCCGACGAGCTGCGCAACCTCGCGGCGGACGAGACCCATAAAGCGACGGTAGCCGACCTGCAGCGCCGCCTCGCTGATCTCGTCGCCGAGGGTGGCGGGCGTGTGGACGGGCAGGCAGCGCCGCGCCCCTGAGCGGTCCACGAGGGAGGCCGCGCGTGACGACCATCTGGATTCTCGGCGATCAGCTCACTCACGAACACCCGGCGCTCGCAACGCGCGAACCCGGCGAGGCGCGCGTGCTGATGATCGAGGCCAAGGCGCGCGGCGCGGTCGAGCGCTATCACCAGATCAAGCTGGTGCTCGTCTACAGCGCGATGCGGCACTTCGCGGCGGACCTGCGCGACAAGGGGTGGGAGGTCGACTACCGAACGCTCGAGGAGGGCCACGACTTTCAAAGCGGCCTGCGCGCGCACCTCGACGAGTCAGGCGCGGACGCCATCGAGATGGCCGAGCCCAACTCGTTTGCCGAGACCGACGCCGTGACGATGCTGGCCGCGCAGTGTGGCGTGCCGATCGCGTTGCTGCCGACCACGCAGTTCCTGCTGCCGCGCCAGGACTTCCTCGACTGGGCCGACGGAAGGAAGCGCCTGCTCATGGAGCAGCACTACCGGCGCATGCGCGAGCGCTTCGGCTGGTTGATGCGCGAGGACGGCACGCCGGTGGGCGGCGCGTGGAACTTCGACGCCCACAACCGCGCGACGCACGCGGCCTGGCGCCGCGACCAAGAGCCGCGGCCCGACACACGGCCGCATGAGGACCCCGATTCGGTCACGCGCGAGGTCATCGCGATGGTCGAGCGCGAGTTTGCCGACCATCCAGGTCGCGCGGCCGACTTCTGGCTGCCGGTAGATCGCAACGGTGCGTTGCGCTGGCTGGAGGTCTTCATCCGCGAGCGGCTGCCGCGGTTTGGCACCTTCGAAGACCTGATGAGCGAGGGCGAGCCGTTTCTCTTCCACTCGGTGCTCTCGCCGCTCATCAACCTCGGGCTGCTCACGCCGCGCGAGTGCGACGAGGCGACAGTGGCCGCGTACGACCGCGGCGACGCGCCAATCAATGCCGTCGAAGGCTACGTGCGGCAGATCGTCGGCTGGCGCGAGTTCATCAACGGCGTCTACTGGCTACGCGGGCCGGAGTACGCGTCGCTCAACGGGCTCGGGGCCGAGCGGCCGCTGCCAGCGTGGTGCTACACCGCTGACACGCCGATGCACTGCCTGCACGAGGTGATCACGCAAACGCTCGACCTCGGCTGGGACCATCACATCCAGCGTTTGATGGTCCTCGGCAACTTCTTCCTGCTGGCCGGCATCCGCCCGCAGGACGCGCTGCGCTGGTTTCTCGAGATGTACGTGGACGCCTTCGACTGGGTCATGCCGCCGAACGTCATCGGCATGTCGCTGCACGCCGACGGCGGCTTCATGGCCACCAAGCCGTATGCCGCCTCCAGCGCCTACATCAACAAGATGAGCAACTACTGCGACGGCTGCGTGTTCGACCCGAAGGCGAAGACTGGCGAGGACGCCTGCCCCTTCAACTACCTGTACTGGGACTTCATCGGCCGGCACGAGCAGCAGTTTGCGAAAAACCCGCGCATGAACATGATCGTCGGCGCGTGGGCGAAGCGATCCAAGGCGGACAAGGCCGCGGTGCGCGCGTCGGCCGCAGTGTTTCTCGACCGGCACGTGCCGGAGTAAGTGGGACTGCGTGCGGTAGACCTATCCACCTTTGGGTACATCGCACTCAAGCCTTTCGCGGAGAGATAGCCGGAGTACGGCACGCGCCGACGTATAGTGACCGAGAGCCCGCAGGGCCGCTCATGCCACTGGAGACGCGAGGATTGTCGTACCACGCGTGGTGAAGGATGAGAGGGGCGACCGCCGTGACACCGGAACGCTGGAGACAGCTGAAGCCGCACTTGGCGCATCTGCTGGAGCTGGATGTCACGGCCCGCCGGGCGTACCTCGCCGGCCTCGGCGACGCGACGTTACGGGCAGAGCTCGAAGCCTTACTGGCGCCAATTCCCTCGAAGCCGGCCCCCGACGGCCTGGCGCCGGGGGGCGCTCCCTCGGTGCCGAACGCGCAGGGCGGAGCATCGCTGTCACCCGGAGCGCTCGTTGGGCCGTACAGAATCGTCGCCTGGGTCGGTGCTGGAGGGATGGGCGAGGTTTTCAAGGCCCTGGATGAGCGCCTCGGCCGGACCGTCGCGCTCAAACGTCTACCGCAGCGATGGACAACCGACCCGGGTCGTGTCCGGCGTTTCACGCGCGAGGCGCAGGCGGCGTCTGCCCTTAATCACCCGAACATCGTCACCGTGTATGACGTCCTCACGTTTGAGGAGGGCCGCTTCATCGTCACCGAATTCGTGGACGGTGCGACGGTCGAGGCGCTTCTCCGGCGGGGACGCCTTGGCTTGCCGCAGGCCCTGGATATCGCCATCCAGATTGCGCGCGCCCTCGACGTGGCGCATGCCGCCGGCATCGTGCACCGCGACATCAAGCCCGCCAACGTCATGGTGCGCGCGGACGGATGCGTGAAGCTGCTTGATTTTGGCGTCGCAAAGTTGAATGTCGGCCTCCCCAACGCCGTGGCAGACGGAGCGCATACGTCCACCGGCCTTGCTGTGGGCACCCTGCGGTACATGTCACCCGAGCAGGCGCGTGGACTGCCCGTGGATCCGCGCTCGGATATCTTCAGCTTTGGGGTGCTGCTCTACGAGATGCTGGCCGGCTCGTCGCCGTTCCAGGGCGCGATGGGCAATGACGTGCTCGCAGCCATCCTGGTCACCGAGCCAGTGCCGATCGGTGTCCACATCGCGTCCATCCCGCCGCTGCTGGAGCATGTGATTGGGATGGCGCTCCGCAAAGACGCTGACGAGCGGTACCAGCACGTCCGAGTCGCCCTCAGCGACCTCGAGGTTGTGCAACGCGACCGGGCACAGCTGCCGGCGACGACCGCGGTGGAGGAGCCCTTGGACCCGCCGCCTGCCATCAACAAGAAGGGCCCACCCCGGACAGGCGCATCGCAAGGCGCGCCCGGTAAAAGGAGGATGTGGGGTCGGTGGCGCATGGTGGCCGCCATAGCGATGCTGGTGGTTGTGGCGGCATACGTCGCATCCCGGTTCAACTGGACTTCCGGCGACCTGCGCGACGGGAGGCCAGAGGAGTTGGTCTCGGGAGCGGGGACGCCTCCGACCAGCGCTGCCGGTACCGTGCCCAGTGAAGACCACAGCAGCATCGAAGGCCTGAAGTGGGTAGCGATCCCCGGTACGAACCGGCCAGGTGCGCCGTGGCGGGTAGAGTTCGAGATGGGATGTGTGCTGAGGGACACCGCGTGCGACATGGATGAGAAGCCCCGGCGTACGGTGACGCTGACGCGCCCGTTCGCTTTGATGGAGACCGAGGTGTCCGTCGGGCAGTACGCTGCGTTTGTCAGGCAATCGGCCGGGGATGGTGCCTTGGTGCCATCGTTTCCGCAGGGCACCGGACATCCCGTGGTCGGCGTGTCCTGGGCCGAGGCGAAAGCGTTTTGTGGCTGGCAGGGCGGACGTCTTCCGACCGAGGCCGAGTGGGAGCATGCGGCTCGTGGCGGATTGACGGGCCGCACATACGACTGGGCACAGCGAACGTTGCGGGCCGGTAATTTCTCAGGCATCGAGGACGGGTTCGAGTTCACGGCGCCGGTTGCCAGTTATGCAAAGAATCGTTACGGGCTGCACGACATGGCCGGTAACGCCTGGGAGTGGGTCGAAGATTGGTTCGCGCCGTCCTACGCGGGTCTTCCGACGATAGACCCGGTCGGACCCGCGACGGGCGATCGGCGCGTGGTGCGCGGCGGTGCGTGGTCCAACCCGCGGCGGAACGGACGGTTGTCTGATCGGGGCAGAAACCGGCCCGATGCCCGGCTCGCCGTATACGGCGTCCGCTGCGCACGGGACGTCAACCCGTGAAAAGGGACGTTCGTGACGGTTGGGAGTGTTCTCGAAGCGTCCGAAACGAGGACCGCTCAGACTGCACGTGATGCCGGGGGTGGAAGAAACTGTGGTGCGGTGGGCGGACTTGCACTCGTGAAGAATGCTTTGGTGGAACCTCGAATCAGGCCGGCGAAATCGCAAGAGCTACCGCAAAAGTTACTGCAGGAATCTGGATCCTGAATTGGTCGGCGGTTCGATTCCGACGCGCTCGGCGACCACAACCTATTGTGGCATAGGGAGTTGCGAGA
>JBKJQW010000137.1:0-42156 GCA_046593715.1 Luteitalea sp. | reverse complement strand
TTCGACTCCCGCCGCCTCCACCATCCTTCGCCAACCGCTCGCTGCGCTCGCGGCTACGGTCGGCAGGCCGCGTCACCGCGAGCGGCCCGCGAAGGTTGTCCGCCGTAGCTCCGCAGGAGCGAAGGTGGACCACTCTTGCCATTTCTCGGTCAGTTGAGGACCCCACTCCGCTTCTCAGCCGCAACTCGCCAGAGCAACTGCACGCCGACCGCATCCGCCGTGGCCGGCATGGCGTGCTCGAAGCGGAAGACGCCGCCGCGCATACCGAGCACGCGCGGCTCCGTCCGCCCATCGCGCCTGACCTGTGCGGTGACATCGACGATGTTCTCCGGTGCGACGTAGGAGCCATCCTCGTACGTCACCGCGATGCCGAGCTGTCGCTCCAGCTGCCGTGCCGCCGCCGACAGCGGCCGCGGGTCGTCGACGTCGACGACGAGCCTGCGTGAGATGACGTTCTGCAGGAGCGTCATGCTTGTGAGTCCGGGCGTCGCGACCATCGCGACGAGCGTCATGCACACGAGGCGCCGGCGACCGTTCACGGGGTCACCGCCGGTGGTTGCGCCAGGATGGCGAGGCCGCGAGATGACGCGGCAGCGGCGAGCGCCTTGTACAGCACTGCGGCGCGCGCCGGGGCGTGACTGGCACCGGCATGCCACGCGATGGTGACGGTCTTCGGGTACAACCTCAGCCTCTCCACCACGTCCTGGAGTGTGAAGAACGCGTGACCGTCGACGCGGTAGACGGTCTGCCCCGTCCACTCCCCGGCCTCCACGATGACGAGCCGGACCGGCGGACCGCCAAGAAATGGCGAGAACTCCTCGCGGCAAGCGTCCGTGACGCAGGAGTCCCGCACACGGAGCCGGTCTTCGGCCGTGGTGAGCCAACCGCGTCCGCGGAGCAGCGCGTCGCGCAAGGCGCGCTCGAGTCCGAGTTCCTGAGCCACCGGATCGTCGGGCGTGGGCGCTGCGAGCCGCAGTTCGTTCGGACGACCGGCCCATCGCGCGTGCCATGCCTCGAGCCGGCGCCACAGGGCCGCACGGGCGGTGGCCGTCCCGATGCGCGCCAGCGCACGCGCGGCACTGGCGGCCACGACTGCGCGCGCGTCGTCGAGCGCCTGGACCAGGGCACTCTCGGGCACGTGCTTGGGCCACACCTGTGCCAACGTGTCGGGGAGGTCATCTCCGCAGGGGGAACGGGCATCACTCAGCGCCTCCTGCAGCGCGCGTGCGCCGCCGCGGCTGTCCGCTGCCAGGGCACACGCAACGACGCTGGCACGCGCCGCGCAGGGGGCCGCCTCGCCCTGCGGCCAGCCGGCGACCGAGGCACAGGTGCGTGGCGTCGCCAGCCGCACCGCCGCTGGTAGCAGCCCTCGAGCGGCCGCGCCCTGTCCCTCCTGCAGGTCAGAGAGTAGTGTCGGCTGCTCGCGGGCGCGGGCGAGGTGCACCGCCACCGCCTGTCTCACGACTCCTGCGTCCGCCGGCCTGAGGCGCAGCGCCCGCGCGCTGAAGCGGAAACGTCCGGAGACCACGTCTTCGAGTGACACGCGCGCGGCCTCCGCCGGCGCCAGTTCCCCGAGGCGGACGAGCGCCGCGTCGCGCGTCTCGGGCTCCACCGCAGGCGCGGTCACCAACTGCCGCAGGACGGGCACCATGGCGGGACCGGCGACATGGCCCCATCGGTACGAGAGCATGCGCTGCTGCTGCGCCGCATCGAGTCGGTCGAACACCGGCGGCAGCACGCGAGCCATATCGATCGGCGGCGCCTGGGGGCAGTGCGGCGGCGCGTCATCGGTGAATGCAACGCTGGCTCGGGCCACGTCCGCTGGACCGCCACGAAGACCTGCCGCGAGGGCCTGCCGTTGCCAGAACGACAACCGACACGCATACAGGCGCCTGCGTTCACGAAGGCGCGCGGCGCCCTCCCCCTCGGCGGGCGCGTCCTCCGAGGTGACGCGTGGCATGGCGACCATGACGTCGAGAAACGCCGCCACGGCTGGGACGGCGTCATTCACGGCGCGCGCGCCGGAGGCCAGCCCGTCGCGCAGTACCGTCAGCGCCGCCGTCCGGTGTGGCGTCGCATAGAGCCCGAACCGGAGTTCGTGCCCATCCGTGCCCACGCGGTTCACGTCACCCTCAAGCCTCAGGAGGCGACGCGCGAGTTCCTCCGCTGCCTGCGGGGTGTCAGCAAAGCGCAATGCGCGGGACGCCAGCGTCGTGAGCACACCGCGTTCTCTTGGCGGCTCGATGATTTCGATCGTGAGCAGGTTCGACACCACGACCAGCGGCTCACGGCGCGGCGTGGCGCTCCCGCTCCCGTCGAAAAAGCGGTGCGACTCCACGTACACGACGTACACCCTTGGACGCAGGAATCGGACCTGTTCATTCACGTCGAGCGAGAGCGTCCTCGGCCCGTCGAGCGGAGCGGGAAGGGTCGAGATGCCGCCGCCGATGACGCCGAACCCCATGGCGCGGTAGTGATCGCGAAGCGGATCCTCCACGCCTGAGGCAGGCGCGACAATGACCCGGTCGATGCCAAGACGGCCGCTGCGGTCGTACGCGATGGCATCGAAGAGATGCCGTGCCCCCGAGTCGTCCCGGAACTCGAGGTCGAGCGTCAGCGGTTCACCCTGCGCGAACCGCAGTTTCCCGAGGTGCGTGCGGATGGCAAGCGACAGCCCGTGCGGGTTGGCAGACAGACGACTGGCATGCGACGCGCCTGCAGTCGCCACCTCAGCGTGCTCGACGTCCTGAGCCTTGGCTGTCCCTACGAACAGCAGGGCCGAGAGAACACCGAGGGCCACTCGCGAGTGCACGCGCGCGCCGAACGCCGCATCCAGGTGCATGCGGTGTTTGACACCGTCCTTGGTCGGACGGTCAACTCCGCGTGATGTGAACCAGCGGCGCGCCCGATGAACACCGCGCCAAACACTACGTCAGTGACGTATAATCTGGTTCGTGCTCACGTTCGTCGAAACCAAGCTGTTCACGCAGTTGGTGGCGCAGTACCTGAGCGACGAGGAGTATCGCCAGCTTCAGCAAGCGCTGGCGGCGAACCCAGAGGCTGGGGACGTGGTCCGCGGCTCAGGCGGTGTCCGCAAGCTGCGCTGGGGGCTGGCCGGACGCGGAAAGCGTGGCGGCGTCCGCGTCATCTACTACCTCCGCCTGAGGCGCGGCCAGGTCTGGCTGCTGACGATGTACGCCAAGAACGAGGCCGCGACGATTCCCGGCCCGGTGCTGAAGCGAATCAAGGAGGAGATCGATGGCCTCGACTAGGCGCAACATCGGGCAGGAGATTCTGGACGGGCTGGCTGAGCTGAAGCGGGGGGACCACGGTCGGATGACGACACTCCCCGCGATCTCGGAGATCCGTGAACGAACCGGCCTGTCACAGTCCCAGTTCTCGGCGCTGCTGGGCGTGTCGGTACGAACGCTGCAGGAATGGGAGCAGGGACGGCGCGCGCCGTCAGGGGCCGCCCGGACACTGCTCATGATCGCGGCGAAGAATCCGCGGGCGCTCGTCGACGTGGCCTGAACTGGACGCACACGACCGAGGTCCGACGAACCGCCGGTCGACACCAAGATGCAGCTTCTTCCAGCCCCGCATGCCACGCCCGCCGTGTTTCGCGGTGGCCCAGTCGCCCTCCCACGATGGACAGTCCCGTCCTGTCGATGATGAGGTGCAGCGGACCGTGGGTCGGGCCGGCGTGCAACACCGCGCCCACCGCCGCAGCTCCTCTCAGCAATCCGTTCGCGCGCGTCGCATTCCCGCCGTACGCAGGCGCCCCCGAAGTGGCCAGATCTCAAGGCCCGCTCCTATCGAGGACGGCTGCTGACATGCCAGCTACACCCAGCGTCACCCCGGCGACCGACGACACCAGGGAAGCCGGCGCCAACGCGAGATCCGCCGCTACGCCAGCGAGCCGAAGGTCGCCGGTGTGCTGGACGAGGTGCCGGAGCCGGTGGTCGTGACGTTGCTGCCTGCGGGTGGCTGACATGCCCATGATCGGTGACGCCCGCTGCCCTGCTCGAGTGGCGCTATCGGCCGCGCGGCGGAGTGAACGCGCGCGACTCGGCCAGCAGCCCGTCCCAGTCATCGGGTGGGTGGCCTCGCTCGAGCATCTTGCGGAAGGTGCGATAGGCGTCGTGCTGACTCTCGTACGCACGACGCGAGTCCTCGTCATTCACCCACGCCAAGACGATCACGCGACTCGGCGCGTGGTAGCGAAAGAATAGGCGGTACTGCTGGAAGAACTTCGCGCGGCACCAATGCGTATGGGCACTACCCAGGGTATGCCCTTGCCGATACTCCGGCCGCAAGGGGTCCGCAGGGATCACCTCGAAGGCTAGGCGCTCGATGGCGGCAAGGCGTTTGGTCGCATTCCGGCGGCCGTACCCGTCCGGATCCTTGCGCTGCAGCCCCTCGACCTCCGTGGCCAGCGCGTCGACCTGACTCAGGAAGAGCGGGTGCGCAAACAGCGTCCAGCCGTTGACTACGGTCGGCACGGCCGCCGCACTCATGCCTCCTCGTCAGGCAACGGTGCGTCGAGGTCGACGTCAACATCGGCGACGAGGCGCTTGAGGCGATCGACGAAGGCGGCGTCCAGGGCCTGCACGCGTTCCGGGTGTGCCGCGAGGTCCTGCGCCAGCAGCGCCAGGAACGGCATCAACGCCGGGTCATCGGCCTCAGGGGGGTCGGCGCGCGCCAGCACGACTTCGCCGGTCGAGAGCACCGTGTAACGCAGACGATCGCGCTTGCTGAGCTTGAGTGCACGCCGCACCGGCTCAGGAACGGTCGTCTGATACCGGTCGGTCAGCGTGGACTCGGCCTCGATGATGGGTGGCATAGGGCGCCTCCAAGGGACGCGACCAAGGTAATGCATTCGCCTTGCCCATGCAAGACTTGACCGCCGGCGGGAACGGTGTCCCGCCCCCTGCCTGTGTTGATTGCCCGACGGGCTGCAAGTCTTACTACGGTCAGCGCTTCGCAAGACCGCTGGCTCTGTGCGTGTCTGCCACCCCACGTGCGGCCCCGGCCGTGTCAAACCGCCGTCTCGTGGGGTTACTTCTGTGGGTGCCCGTGAATCTGGGGGTGCCGATGCCCTGGGGTATCGACAACTCGCCTGCCCACGAGTGCAGTCGCCCACGCCCTGATACCTCTAGAACTCGCCCTGACGCCGACTTCTTACAGGGGTCAGCGCTGCGCGCAGCGCGACTTTCAGGCCCGACGATGTGTCTCGCTGGGGGATGGCGAGAGAACTCGCGCGAAAGGGTACTTGGGGTCGTTCGAAGCAGCCGCGAGCGGTGGCGGCGGTCAGCGGATTGCGTCGAGTCCCTCGGTCAGCTCGATGAGCGTGCCCCAGGGATCGGTGATGAACGCGATGGCGATGCCGAGCTCAGGCACCTGGCGGACGTTCTCAGCGACGATGCCGAGCCCCTCCAGTTTGCGAAGGAAGGCCGGCAGGTCATTCACCTCGAACCCGACGTGGTCGACCACGCGGCCCTTGGTGGCCACTACCGGTCGAGTCGAGGCCGTGAAGTTCAAGGCGACGCCCGGCAACGTGGCCCTGACGAACCGGTTGCCGGCCGCGGGCGGCGCGGGGTGCGCCCCAAGGACCTTGACGTACCAGGCCTGCATGGCCTCTCGATCGGGCCCGAAGAAATGCACGTGATTCAGGGCCACGGGAACAGCCTGCCCGCCGACTTGGACAAGTTCCACCTTGAGATCGTCCGGACCGAGGACAAACGCGATGGGCGCGCCACCGGCGGGGCTCGTCGCCATGTCGTCGGTCACCGTCCACTCGTCCGGCACGGCCTCACGGGTGACCATCCTGTGGCCGGCAGCCCTCAGCCGCGCGATCACCGGGCGCAGGTCGGGCACCGAAAGGCCCAGATGATCGGCCGTGGTCCCGACAGAGCCCCCGGTCGGCGCCTGCTCGCGCAGGAAGACGAGCACGTTCGGGAACGTCACGACCTGCCGGCCCGCAACGGTGACAGGCACGCCGCCGAGACCGTCGACCAGGAACGTGGTGTGCGCCGCTACGCTCGTCGCGTTGACGTGGTGATGCCCGTAAACGACAGGGGCGTCGCTCGCGGCGGTCAGCTGGGCAGACGCCGGAGCCGCTCGCAGGACGATGATTGCGCAGAGGAACAGGAAGCACAGGGCCGCACGCATGGCGACGCAGTGTACTGCAGCGGCCCCACCCTTCCGCCGCACAGCGCATGGATTGCGGCCGCTCACTCAGCCGACCAGAGTTGCACGGGACGTGCATCCGCCTGGATAACTGACGCCCCACCAGACCAAAGCCGACTCGACACCGCAGGGGGACCATGCTGTTCCCTCACTTGGAGCTCCCCTATTGCTTCGCAGCCGCAGCAAGGCCGCCCGGACAGCTGGTCCATGGCACCGATTGCGGACGGAGCGCCCGGCTCGAGCGCTCTCATGTCGTACTCTCAGCGGTCTGACACGGCTTCGATCAGCGGTCGTGTTTCGAGAACCGTGCCCCCGCCCGGTTTTCGCAACCCGTGTGACCGAATGCGACGTCGATGCCGAACAAGCGAGGCCTGATGCGTACTGCTCTTGTTGCGCTGTTTCTCACCACCATCGTCGGAGCTGTGGCGGTGCGCCCGGCGAACGCCTGTAGCTGTCTGGGCGCCTCAACGCCGTGTCAGGACTTCGAGGCATCGGTCGTCTTCGTCGGCGAGGTCGAGTCGGTGCGGCACGTCGGGTCGACGTTTCAGATGCGACTCCGCGTGACCCGCGCACTCAAAGGCATCAAGGAACCGAACGCCACCCTTTACTCCGACGCAGGCAGCAGCTGTGGGGTCAGGCTGGAGCCCGGGCGTCGCTACGTGGTCTACACCGGACGCGCGTCTGACGGCCGCATGTCGATCAGTGCGTGCAGCCCTACACGCGAACTTGCCGCCGGTGAGCCGGCGCCAGAACTGCCACCGGTACCGAGGCGCGTCTACGGGACCGTGGCGCTGCACAATGTCGAGCGCATTCGGTCCTTCCGCCCGCTGAATCGCGTGCGCGACGTTCGCCTGTGGCTTGACCTCCCGGCGGGCAGGGTGAACGCCGTCAGTGATGGTTGGGGGCGCTTCACCTTCGACAATGTCCCCGTCGGGACGTACCGCATCGGCGTCGATGCCGGTCGGGACCTGACGCCATGGATGGCCGAGCCGGTCCGCATGAGCGCCGAGGCGGGGTGCGCCGAGGCCCGCGTCGTCTTGCAACCCTCCGGCGTACTGTCGGGGCGCGTCGTGGCCGCAGACGGGAAGCCCGCCGGCGGAATCAACGTGTACCTGTTTGCCGATCCTCCCTCGCGCGATTCAGTCGATGCGTTGATGACCCATGCGACGACGGCGCCGGACGGGCGCTTCGGCATCGCCGGCGTGCGAGCGGGCACGTACGTGTTATCTGCAGGTCATTTCGACGGCATCAGCGGCAGAACGCCCCACCCGCCGGCCTACTTCGGCGGCCGGTCCCTGGAGTCGGCCGAACGGATTGCCATCGGGCCTGGGCGCACGGTGCTCACCCGAGCGTTCGCCCTGGCGCCGGCGCTCGCCATCCGCCAGTTCACTATCGCGGTGTCCTGCCGCGATGGCTCGATACCACCCATTGCCCGTGCGGATGCCCGACCGGCGTCCGGCGACGCGAAAGGAGAGGACGCCTCGTCATTTCGAGGCGCGCTGACCCTGACCTTGCTGCGAGATACGCCGTACACGCTCGAGGTGAGTGCCGTGATCCCGCACGGCCCCCCGACCGGCCAGCCTCGCCCGCGGCAGAGTGAGTTGCTGTCGACCCTCGACCTGCCCGCACGGATGCCGGGCAGGCACCTGAGCGTCTCGGCACCGTTTGAGAACTGCAAGGATCCGCTTTTTCACGTGCAGCCCGCGCGGACCCAGCCAGGTGGCGCGCAGAAATGACGACAGGTGGCACAAGGACATGAATTGCGCAGGGCCTTCGCCGCAGGCCGCGCTGGAGAGTACAACCATGCCGCCTGTGGTTCGACAATGGCTTGTGTGGTGGTCTCTCGCGGGCGACTCCCACTCGCGTTCACGCCCCTTCACGGCGCCCTCAGTCGCGCGGGCGCGGATCCATGCCGAAATCGCGCTCGATTCGCGCGTACCAGGCCTCGTCGTCCAGGCCGCCCAGCTCCACCCAGGCCTCGTCGCTCATGCCGCGGCGCCAACCGAGGAACGGCTCGGCGTCAGGGCCTACCGGATGGCGCAGCTGCGTCGTCGCGCCGGTGGCTACCTCCAGAATCTTGGCGGCGACCAGTGAAGGCGGCACCGGCGCCTTGAGCGCCGCCGCAAACAAACCGGCCATCCGTCGCTGGTGCGTGTATGGCGACGGCGCGGGTTCGACGCCGATGTGGCGGGCCATGGCCGTGTCGATGATGCCAGGTTCGATGATCGCCACGCGGACGCCGAACGCCTTCATCTCCTGCGCGAGACACTCGCTGAGCGCCTCGAGCGCGAACTTCGACGCCGTGTAGGCCGTCATCGGCGCGGTGGCGACGTGGCCGGCCACGGAGGAAATGTTGACGATGCAGCCGCTGCGCCGCTGCCGCATGCCCGAGGCCACCGCCTGTGTGCAGCGGATGACCCCGAAGTAGTTGGTCTCCATCACGGCGCGAAACGCTTCCAGCGGTAACTCCTCCACCGAGCCCATGCGCTCGATGCCCGCGTTGTTGACCAGGACGTCGATGGGCCCGAGGTCCCGCTCGACCCTGGCCACCCCGTCCCGGACGGAGTCGTCCGTGTCGACATCCATCGGCAGCACGGTGATGGACAGCTGCTCGGCGGCCGCGGTGGCGGCAAGGGCCGGCGCGCGTTCGGGGGTGCGCATGGTCGCGGCCACACGATGTCCTGCGCGACCGAACGCGAGGGCGGTCGCGAAACCGATACCGGTACTGGTACCTGTGATCAGGACAGTCGCCATGTGGCTGGAACTCCAGTGCAGGAGGTTGGACGGCAGGACGCCGGAGTGTAGCGCGTCTCGACGCCCAGGCCTCGGGCGCCACCACGCCACCGTTATCGGAGTGCACTAACGCCACGCTGCGGAGGAGATGGCCATTTTCGGCACCGTGCCTCTGACATCGCTGCGACGCCCCGAGGTGCTGACGGCGTCGTCGCCCGTCGTCGATCAGAATGCGGCGGCACCTGCTTCGGCAACCGCGTGGTCCTGGTCGCCCGAGCCGCCGCTCACGCCGATCGCGCCGACGACCACGCCATTCTTCTTCAGCGGAATACCGCCCGCGAAGATCATGATCTTGCCGTTGTTCGAGGCGTGGATGCCGAAGAACTGCCCGCCCGACTGTGCGTGGGTCGCGAGGTCTTTGGTCGAGATGTCGAAGGCCCGCGAGGTGTAGGCCTTCTTCTGGGAGATGTCGATGCTCCCGAGCCACGCGTTGTCCATGCGGACGTGCGCGACGATATTGCCTCCCTCGTCAGCCACGGCGATGTTCATCGGCTGCCCGATTTCCTCGGACTTCTTTTCGGCCGCGGCGATGATCCGGCGTGCGTCTTCCAGAGTCATGGTCAATTCCTTTCGAGTACCTGCTACGCGGCAACCATGCCATGGGGATCGATGACGTACTTGCGGGCCGCACCCTTGTCGAAGTCCTTGTAGCCCTCAACGGCCTGATCCAAGGTCACGACCGTGACGTTGACCGCCTTGGCCACGTGAATCCTGTCGTGCAGGATGGCCATCATCAGCTGGCGGTTGTACTTCAGCACCGGACATTGACCGGTGGCGAAGTGATGCGATTTCGCCCATCCCAGGCCGATGCGGATGCTGAGGTTTCCCGTCTGGGCGTTCTTGTCGACGCCTCCCGGGTCATCGGTGACGTAGAGACCGGGGATGCCAAGTGCGCCACCCGCGCGGGTGATGGTCATGAGCGAGTTCAGCACGGTGGCAGGCGCCTCGGTCTTGGCATCGTGGCCGTGGCCGCGCGCTTCGAAACCGACGCAGTCAACTCCGCAATCGACCTCCGGGACCTTGAGAATCTGTGCAATCTGGTCGCCGACTGACGCGTCCCTGGACACGTCCACGGTCTCGCAGCCGAAACTCCTGGCCTGCGCCAGGCGCTCCGGAATCAGATCGCCGACGATGACGACTGCGGCGCCGAGCAGCTGGCATGCGGCCGCGCACGCCAGGCCGACGGGGCCCGCACCCGCCACGTACACGGTGGCCCCAGGGCCGACGCCGGCGGTCACAGCGCCGTGATAGCCCGTGGGCAGGATGTCAGACAAGCACGTCAGGTCCCTGATCTTGGCCATCGCCTGCGCCTTGTCCGGAAACTTCAGCAGGTTGAAGTCCGCGTACGGCACCATGACGTAGTCGGCCTGCCCCCCCACCCATCCACCCATGTCGACATACCCATAGGCTGCGCCGGGACGTGCGGGATTGACGTTCAGGCAGATGCCTGTCGCGCGCTCCTTGCAATTGCGGCAGCGGCCGCAGGCGATGTTGAAGGGCACTGAACAGATGTCGCCGACCTTGATGAACTCGACGTCGCGGCCCGCCTCGATGACCTCTCCGGTGATCTCGTGCCCCAGCACGAGTCCCTTGGGGGCGGTCGTTCGCCCGCGCACCATGTGCTGGTCGCTGCCGCAGATGTTGGTGGAGACGACTTTGAGAATGACGCCGTGTTCGCACTTTCGATTGCCGAGCTCGAGCTTGGGGTAATCGATGCTTTGAATCTCGACGACGCCCGGGCCCATGTAGGCCACTCCACGGTTGCTTGCCATGCGCGAACCCTCCTCGAAGTCGGCCGGATCAAGATGATCGCGGCCTCAATGTCGCTGAACGCACATCGAATCGTTGCTGCCCGGGGCATACGGCGACTCTAATCCGCGCCGACGTGACGGGCTGGAGATTCCCCAAAGCACGCCGCCGCCGTGCCGAGAGAGTGCGAAGGACTCGATCCGATGAGCCCTACTCTGTCAGCATCGGCAGGCGTCGCCTAGCGGAATCTCGAGCGCGCTGGTCGGCTCAGTGCCTCCTGCTGGTCCCGCACCGCGAACTCGCCGGGACGTACGAATGGCCGGGAATTGTGGCCCCCTCGACTCGTCCGCCAGGCGGCATGTCAGGCCACCAGGTGCAGCCTCGGCGCTGACGCGCTCGAAGTCGTGGGCGGCGACGTGGTTACCGCAGCCGAGCGACGCGGAAGCCGTAATCGGTGTAGCGGTAGGAGGGATCGAGCCGACTGCGCGCGGCACAGCGGCTGATGGTGACCGCGTGGCGCCATGAGCCGCCTCGCGACGCGCGGCGCACACCGCCTTCCGGCCCGGGCGGCTGGTGGGGGGCCGAGTCGCGATAGTAATCAGACGCGTACCAGTCCGCGCACCACTCGTGCACGTTCGCGGCGATGCCGAAGAGCCCGAATGGATTCGGCTCCCCAAGCATCACCGACCAGGGTGCTGTGAGCGGGCCGCGGCCGCCTTCAGGGATCCACGCCGGGATGGCGTCGCCCCAGGGATACCGCTGCCCATCGATCCCGCCCCGCGCGGCGCGCTCCCACTCCGCTTCGGTCGGCAGCCGCACCGGCGAGCCTTCCAGCGCACGCCACCGGCAGTAGGCCTGGCAGTCGGACCAGCTCACGCCGACCACCGGGCGATCGGGGATCGCGGAGAAGACTGGCCAGTCGCGCGGGGGCTCGTGGCCGCTGGCACCCAGAAAGAGCGCGTAGGCACCGCAGGTCACCGGATACGCCGCGAACTCGAACGCCTCGACCCACACGCGGTGCACCGGCTGCTCCTCGTCGGGGCCCTCGTCGCTGCCCATCTCGAACCAGCCTTCAGGGATGAGAGTGAAGGCCTCGTCGAGGGCCAGACCCGCCGTCATCGTTCACCACCCGCCATCCCTACCCCTCGAGGATGTCGTGCAGGACGCGGATCCCGTGCGCGCAGTCGGCGAGCCGCTCCTGCTGGTTGCCCACCTCGCGCTCGATCACGAGCGGCCCGACGTAGCCCACCTTCTGCAGCGTCTGGATGAACAGCGCCATGTTCACGGCGCCTTCGCCGATCGGCACCTCCTGGCCCCACTCCTCTGGCGTCGTCGGGCGGAAGGCGTCCTTGCAGTGCACGGTGGCGATGTCGGGTCCGAGGATCTCGACAGCGCGGATCGGGTCGCCCATGTCGTAGAGCAGCATGTTGGCCGGGTCGAAGTTGACCTTCACGTTGTCGCACTTCAGGTCGTCGAGCGTGCGGCGCAGGAGGTCGGCCGTTTCCTGGCCGGTCTCGAGGCCGAGAGTGACCTTGTGCGCCTTGGCGAGTGCCGCGGCCTCGCCGAGCGTATCGAGGAAGGCCTTCCGCCCATCGTCATCAGGGTGGGGGATGAAGCCGCCGTGCATCATCAGGCGATCGACACCCAGCGCGGTCGTACGGGTCAGCGCCCACTTCAGTGTCTCGAGCCGCGCCGCGCGTGTCGCCGGATTGCCGAAGCCGCCCGTCTCCTTGATCGTCTGGGGCGTCGTGTAGTCCTCGCCCGGGAATCCGATCATCGCCGCGTGGATGTCGAAGCCGGCGGCCAGCGCCGCTGCCGGCATGTCGTCGCCCTCGTTCCAGGAGGCGTGATGCGGGTCCCCGCAGGCGATCTGAATCACGTTGACGCCGAGTTGGTCCAGGAAGCCGCGCAGCTCGGGCACGCTCTTGACCTGCAACGACCAGCTGCACACACCGATGGCATAGGGTTGAATCATCGTTGGCACTGTAGCGCCAATCAGGATCGAGTGGCTATTGTCGGCGCCGCCCCGCCCACTCAGCGTTTTCTGGCGATGACGCGGCAGAGGCGGGTCGGCTGCGGGTCCCACTCCGATACCGCGTCGTGATCGTCGAAGCGCAGGATGTCGAAACCCGTCAAGGACGCTCGCAGGAGGGGCGGGTCGATATCCACCGGTCGCCGCTGCGCCGACGCGCGATCGGAGGCGAAGCTTTCGATCACGAGCAGCCCACCGGGTTTGAGCGCACGCGCAAGCCTGGTCATCGCTGAGCCTTCGTGTGCGCTGTGTGGGACATAGATCAATGCAATGAGATCCCACTGCGCGGCGCCGTACTCGAAGTCGTCGATGGTGCTCTGCTGCGCCGACAACGCAACACCGGCTCTCCCGGCATTGGCGCGCGCCACATTCAGCCCCTCGCCAGAGATATCGAATCCCGTGACGGCCCAGCCGCGCTGCGCGAGAAACAGCGCGTTGCGCCCCTGCCCCATGGCCACGTCCAGCGCCCGGCCTGGTGTCACCCCTTCGATCGCCTCGACAAGGACGGTGCTCGGGTTCTGGCTAAACGTCGGACGGTCGCTCGCGTAGATGCGGTCGAACATCAGCGGCCACCAGTCGCCCCGACTCGACATCAGGCGCCTCACGACACTGGCTTGCCGCGTCGCTTCCTCGTCGGTCACGTCGCCGGCACGCACCGATGTGTCGAATCCCTGCAACGCATGGAGGGGCCCATTCAACGGCGGCGCGCTCTTGAGGTACCCCAGAAACGCACTCCAGACCTGGTCGTCGGTGCGTGGCGTTTGCGCCAGGATACTGGCCGTGAGCATGCTGCAGGCCATCAAGACGAGGATCGCGATGCCGAGTCTGGGGGGCCGCATGGCCGACAGTCTACGGCAGCGTCCGGCTCTCCTGCGCACCGCCAGCCGGGGACGCGGGCACGGCAATATCGCGTCCTTTGGCCCCAACCGCCTGCACCGCGAGATCCTGTGACACACTTGGACGGGTGGGCCGCTCGCGGGCCATGGCTGTCCCTGCTGGGGTTGCAGGTGAGACGGCTACTGGCACCCTGCCGTTGTGCCCCTCGATCGTGAGGGCTGCACGTCTCACGGTCGGCCCCCTTTGTCACCGCGGCGCCTGGTCAGGGCTTAGGCAGTTTGACAAACCCGGAGAACACCATTGAGTCGGAAAGGAAAAATGACGGCGGTCAAACTACAACGCGAGCGTGCCGTCGCCGAGCGCCGGCGCGAGAAGCAGGAACGACGCTCTGAACCCAAGGAGGCGGTGGTCACCGATGGCAGTGCCGAGGATGCAGATCTGGCCGGCATTCGTCTGGGCCCTCAGCCCCCGCAGGAATGGCAGATAGACGAGTAGGCCTCGGGCAAGTCCTCACCCCGTCTGGGGCGAGATGCAGTTGATTTGGCAATCTTGAAACTTCAGGCTGCGTTCGACGGGGCGCCTTTCCAGCCTCGAGAGCGCAGCCACGCTCCACGCCCCCTCCGGTTCGACGCATGAGCTCCGGCACACCGACGCCCCTTTTGAGCCATCCCCTCGGGGCCGACTCGGTGTTCAGAGCGGCCGACCTCATGCAAGCGGTCCGGGACGCGCGAGGCCTGCCCGACCAGCCCGTCCCGCCAATCTGCGTCCTGGACTTCGACGGCGACCTCTCCGACGGACTGACACACGCCAACGGCGCGACACCGGTGCACTCGTGGGCGTGCTTTCACACGCAGATGCTCGGCGTCACACTTGATGGTGTGCGCTGCGGCGTCGTGCCACGAACGATCGGCGGCCCGTATGCCGTGCTGATCGCCGAGCAATTGCACGCCGCCGGCGCGCAGGTGATCCTCGGCATCACGTCGGCTGGGCGCGTCTCACCCACCCTGCCACTCCCCTGCATCGTCGTCGCCGACCGGGCCGTGCGCGACGAAGGGACGTCGCTGCACTATCTGCCGCCTTCGGAGTCGGTGACGACGCCGACGACGGCACTGCTTGATCACCTCGACGTGGCGCTGTCCAAATTGGGCCCGGTGCGTCGCGGGCGGGTCTGGACAACCGACGCCCCCTATCGAGAGACCAGTGAACAGCTGCGCAGATGGGCAGATGAGGGTGTCCTGGCGGTGGAGATGCAGGCCGCGGCGCTGTTTGCGTTCGGACACGCACGCCAGGCCCGCGTCGGGGTCGTGGCGCTGGTGAGCAACAGCGTCGATCACACCGGTGATCAGTTCGACACCGGCGAACATGCGTACCGCGTCAGCGTGCTGTCGGCTGTCGTGCAGGCAGCTCAGGCCTTCCTGACCGAAGCGTCCATATCGCGCGATGCCGACCAGTGTGGGTCAGGCACGGGGCCGGCGTGACCCTCGACCGGCGCGAACACTGGAACCGCGTGTATCGGACCAAGACCGAGCAGGCCGTGAGCTGGTTCGAAAATGCGCCGGCCGTCTCGCTGGCCATGATCGAGGGGTTCGGGCTGACGCCAACGACGTGCGTCCTGGACGTCGGCGGCGGCGAGTCACGGCTCGTTGACCAGCTGCTTGCTCTCGGACTGACCTGCGTGGCCGTGCTCGACGTGTCCGGCGCGGCATTGGCTCGGGCGCGCACGCGGCTCGGCACCGCCGCGACGACGGTGCGCTGGATCGAGGCAGACGTCACCGGCGACTGGGCGGCGCCGCAGGTTGATATCTGGCACGACCGCGCCGTGTTCCATTTCCTGACCACCGTTGAGGACCGGGACCGCTACCGCGCCCACCTGCGTGGGACGGTCAAGCCCGGCGGAGTGGCGATCATCGCGACATTTGCGCCCGACGGACCCGCGAAATGCAGCGGGCTGGACGTCGCGCGGTATTCGCCGGAGTCGTTGGCGCACGAACTCGGTCCGGACTTCACGCTGGTGGCGGCGCGTCCACACCTGCACACGACGCCGGGGGGCTCGCCCCAGTCGTTCCAGTACGCGGCGTTCCAGCGCCAGCCCTGACCCGCTCACGGCGAGTCTGCACCGCAGCAGGCGCCATCCTCACTGCGCGAGCCGGCGCCACGATCACCGACGTCACCACAGCTACGAACGCCGCTGCAGGCACGTGGAGAGCGAGGCGTCGTTACGGTGGAGGCGAAGCCATCTGCGGCAGGGGCCAACGGCCGGCGTTGGCGATGAGCGGCAGCAGCGGCGAGGGACTCGGGTCGATGGCCGACGCCGCCTTCAGATAGCCGAGCAGGTCCGCAGCGGGAGGCAGCGGCAGCCGCGTGCCACGGTGGCGGGCGAACGCACCCCCGTCCTCGAGGACGAGCGCGGCGGGGCGGCCACCGTAGATCGCCGACAAGCCGACGTCGATCATCAGCACCTTGCCGCCAAAGCGCGGCAGAATCGCGCCCGGCGTCACGGTGTGCCCGATGACCAGGCGGGTGACGCCATGCCGGGCAAGAAGGGCGTCCACGTGTGGCAGCAGCGGCTCCTCAGGATCCAGCGCGAGTCCTCGATACCACAGGGGCCCCTCGAGATCGAGCGCCACGCCGTCGGTCAGACGCGTCGCGTCGGACAGTTCGGCGCGGATGGCGTCGTTCAGGCTGTCGAGGGTCGCCTCGGCATATTTCGGACTGAGGCCGCCGTGCAGGAACAGCGCGTCGCCCACCACCACCACCGCGTTGCGCTGGCGCAGCCAGCGCCCGTACTTGCCCTCGCTCCCGAACGCCAACCGGTGCTCGACCCAGCCCAACGGCCGCTCCGCGTTCCACGCCTCTCGGTACGCGGCGTCGTTGCGTCGCGCGGGATCGCCGAGCGTCTCAAACGCCGCATTGCGTACGGCAACGGAGTCAGGGGTGCGAAAGGCGGCGAACTCTTCAGGCGAGACGTACCGCAGGTCGCCCACCACGTTCATGACTTCGTGGTTGCCGAGCAGCGCATGGACCCGGCCACCGGCCTTCGCCGCCTGTCGCTCGAGCGTCATCAACAGATCGAGCACGCGGCGCGAATGCGGACCGCGATCCAGGACGTCGCCGGTCTGTACCAGCTGGGTCCGGCCTCCCGCCCACTGCCGCCGGCCATTGATCACACCAGCGTCCTGCAAGACGCGGACGAACTCGTCGTAGCCGCCATGTACGTCGCCCACGGCCACCACGCGTGAGGCCGGAACTGGCAGGGTGCGGGCCGGTGGCTGCAGCGCGGCCCCGACCAGCAGCGCCGCCGCCATCGTGAGTGCGTGTGCCGTCATGAGGCGATGATAGCCTCGCCCGCGCCGGACCGGGGCTCCCGGCGTGCGTGCTGCGTCGGCACGGGGCGCCCCAGGTTGGTCGAACCAGGCGCGCGTTGGCGGGCGTCAGCCGGCAATTTGGGCCCATGCTCGGCGTGATTCAGTAAGATTCCTCGATGACCAACACGACGGCAGCGGACCTCGTTGTGCGATCGCTGGGGCGCGCGGGGTGCGCGCCTGAGGAGTCCACGCCATGTGGGTAGGCACCTGGGACAGCGTCGGCCGCATCGTGATGATTGGTCCGCTGGTCTATCTCAGCCTGGTGCTGCTCCTCCGCGTGTCTGGCAAGCGAACGCTCTCGAAGTTGAACGCGTTCGACCTGGTCGTCACCGTCGCACTCGGGTCCACGCTCTCCACCGCCATCCTCTCGAAAGACACCCCGCTGACAGACGCGCTCGTGGCGCTCGCCGTGCTGGTGGCGCTGCAGCTCTCGCTCACCTGGCTCTCCGTCCGTTTCGCCGCGATACGCGACGCGGTGCGCGCCGAGCCGCGGATGCTCGTCTATCAGGGCGTACTGCTGGAGAGCGCGCTGCGAGGCGAACGCCTGACCGAAGATGAAGTGCTGCAGGCGATTCGACGGCAGGGCATCGGCGCCCTCGCGCGTGTGCACGCCGCGGTGCTCGAGACTGACGGCCGCATCAGCGTCATCGCGGCGAGCGATGACGCGCAGTCATCTGCACTCCCGGGTGCAGGCCATGGCCGGCCCGGAAACGAACCGCCAGCGTAGAGTGCCTGCTCCGACGACGCCGCAGCCTCCGCAGGTCCGTGCCGGCGCGGCTACCGGACGTCAAACATCCCGTGGGCGGTGTACCAGGCCCGTACGCGCGACAGCACCTCGGGATCGGTGGCGATCTCGGCGTGACGCAGCCGTCCATACAGATGGCCTTCGTGGGGGGCCGTGAGGACAGCGTCGAAGCGTCGGTCCAGCAGAAACGGCACGGCGTAGTCCAGCAGGCCGTGGTGCCACTGATACGGGGCGCGGATGCGCCTGGCCTCCGCCACGCTCGGCATCGGCATGCCCTCGCGGTGCAGGCCGTCCAGCAAGACACCACCCGCCGTATGCGAGGCCACGCGAACGTCGGCGGGATAGGCAGCAGCGAAGGCCGTGGTGACAAAGGCCCCCATGCTGTGGCCGTGCGCAGCCACGCGGTCGGCGTCCACATACCTGAGGCGCGCCAGGACAGTGGCGGCCGCATGTGCCCGGAAGGCGTTGACGGGACTGGCACCCTGCTCGAGTAACGTGCCCACGGCACCATTGGACGCACCGCGCGTGTGGGTGTAGTCCACGGCGATGCACACCAGCCCCCACGTGCGCATGACGCTTCCGAGGCGCTGGCCATACGACTGGGCGCTGCCACCCGCGCCATGACTGAGCAACACGGCCGGGAAAGGTCCTGGACCGCGCGGCTTGAGCAGGATCCCGTGGAGGTTCACCGTGGTGCCCTCCAGTGTGCCCACCAGCGTCCACGTCGCCCCAGACGCCGATTCGGGATCGCCCTCGATGGAGAGCGTCGGGTCGGCTGGGCTGGTCCGCGGCTCAGTGATGGGAGGCTGACGCTGGCAGGCCAGCGGAGCACACCACAGCAAGCCGAGAAGGGCGGCGCGGAGCAGGCTCAGGCCGAGGTCTCGCCGTGACAGGCTATTACGGCCGACGATGCCTGCGGTGACGTCAGGTGTCGCCCGTTGCTGCGGGGCCGTCAACGACCTGCCGCCCCGCGTGCCCGTGCAGCGAGTGGCGCGCGGGTTCGGCGTGACTGAACGACGCCGCCCACCAGCACCTGCTTCACCGCGAGCGTTGGGCTGAGTACCAGGACGTCTGCACGTTTGCCTACCGTCAGGCTACCGGTCTGGTCGGCGATGCCGGTGCGTTCTGCCGGCGTCAGCGTGGCCATGCGGACGACCTCCCACAATGGCGCGGCCGTTGCGGCCAGCATCGTGCGCACCATGTGGTCCATGCCCACCGACGAACTGGCCAGCCCACCCTCGATCGCGCGTCCGACCTTGCCGTCGTGCACGAAGTCGGTGCCGGTGGTCAGATGGCCGAACTTGTACCGGCCAGGCGGCATGTCCACCGCGCGGCTCGCATCGGTGACCAGCAACAGTCGGCCTGGACCGAGCATGCGGTGGGCAAAGCGCAGCAGCTCGGGTGACAGGTGCTGACCATCGGCGATGACCTCGGTGCTCATCCCCTCGTTCATGAGCACGTACTGCTCCATGCTGCCCTGCATCGGCGTGCCGAGACGGGCCCGAATCGACGGCACGCTGCTCATCGCACACCAGAAATGATCGACGTGCCGCATCCCGGACTGAAAGGCGCGGTCCATCTCGGTCCACGTGGCATTGGAGTGCCCGCTCGTGATGAAGCAACCCTCTCGCCGCGCGCGTCGGTAGAACGCACCAGCGCCTGGCAGTTCCGCGGCGCACGTGGCGATTCGCACCAGCCCGGTCGAGAAGTAGCGCGCGAATTCCGCAGGCGTCGGGTCGCGCCGCCCTTCCACGGGGTGACACCCGACCTTGTCGGGCGCGAAGAACGGGCCGTACAGATGAATCCCCGCGATGCGCGCACCTCCGGTCGGGGCCTGCGCCTCGCGCACCTGCTGGCACGCGGCGACCATCGCCTCGATCTCCGGCGGAGCACCGGTCGTGGTCGTCGGAAAGATCGTCGTCGTCCCGTGCCGCGCGTGGGTGGCGCAGGCAACGCGCACGGCCTCGGGAGTGCCGTCCATGAAGTCCGCTCCGCCACCACCATGCACGTGCACGTCCACAAAGCCCGGTGAGAGCCAGCCGCCCCGGGCATCGAGCACCGGCGCCCCGCGCGGCGCGCGCTTTCCCGCCCGACTCAACTCGGCGATGTGGCCCTCGCGGACGACCAGCCTGGCGTTGGGCAGCAGACCATCGGGCAGGATGGCGGTGCCGTTCTCGATGACGATGCAGTCGTCAGGCATGACCCGCTCAGAAGCTCCCGCCGCGGGGCGGCGCAAGCGGCGTCAACTCGAGTCGGCGCACGTAGATCTCGGCGCCTTCCGACTGCACGATGATGCGCCCGGACGTGAGCGACGGCGCGGTGCCGACGTTGACGACCCGGCCATTGACGATGTTGGTGATCCGGTCGTCGTCGACGACCACTTCCAGGCGTGTCCACTGCCCCGCCGGGCTCTCGACGTCCTGCACCCCGCGAAAGCCGAGCACGTCCTTCCTGTCAGGGTCGCGCCCCGACCAGTTGACGCGCCCGGTGGTAAAGGTGCGCGCGGTACCGCCTGGGGCGTACACCGGTTGGCCGTTTCTGTCGGGCTCGACGGTCACCGTCATGGTGGGGGTGATCCGGGTGCCGTCCACCTCGCTGCCGGCGACGAGGATGAAATCGCCGACACCGCCCTCGATGATCTGCGCTTCGATCGAGCGCATCCAGGCGCCGTTGAAGTCGGCCGCCGTGTTGCCGTCAGCGCCCTCGGCGTGAACCAGCACGCCCGAGTCGCGTGGCCGCGCCGTGCGTGGCGGCCAGGCCAGCAGACCCCACCGGAACTCGAGGATCAGTCGATAACGGCGATAGCGCTGGCGCGTGACGATGCCGCCGTATTTCTCCCCACTGATCCTGATGGCCGGGGCGCCATCGATCTGCGGCACGACCGTGAACACACGGCTTGGATCCGCGTAGTGGTCACCGACCAGCCAGGTGTAGAACGGCGCGAGATCGCGACCGTTGAACAGCAGGATGGGCGCTGCAGGCGTCATCGCGGCCTGTTCGGCCACCGTGAAGGTGGGCTGTGCACCCACCGACGACGACTGAAGGAGCGCGGCGAGGACCAACCCCCAGAGGGCGCCACCACCAGCGGCGCACGGCAATCGCATCAGGCGTCTCATTGGATCGCTGCCCGGAGGTGATCGGACAGCCGCAGCGCGAGGGCGACGAGGGTGAGGGTGGGATTAGCGGCTCCGCCGGTGGGATACACGGACGCGCCCGCCACGAACAGGTTGGACAGGCCATGCACCTTGCAGTCGGCGTCGACGACGCCCTGCGCGGCGTCCTGGTGCATACGCGTGGTCCCCATGTTGTGCCAGCCGCCACTCAGGTGCTTGGGCCAGGTGTCGTCGCTGCCGTCGGTGAGCCACTCCATCATCTGCACGCGCCCGAGCCCCGCCCGTCCGAACTCCTGACCGAGCAGCTCGTAGAAGACACGGATAGACCGCTTGTCGAGCCCCGTGAAACGCCAGTGCAGGTCGGCGCGCGGCATGCCCATCGCATCCTTCTCGGTGTTCAGCACGACCCGCGACGAAGGATTGGGCTGCTGTTCCTGCCGCGTGAAGAGGCGATACGCGGTGTTGGGCGGCGGCGCACCTGCCGCGCCCCTGGCCGCACCGCGCGCGGCAAGCGCTTCCTGCTGCTTGACGTTGGCCGCCGCGTCGCCCGAGAACGACGCGAACCGACTCTGCTCCTGGCCGGTGAGTGCGCCGGCCTGAAACGAGACCGTGCCATTCAGGATCCGGTGCTTGCGCTGCAGCTCCGCAGTCAGGGCCATCTCTGCGCGCGCGCCCTTGCTGCCGCGCCCGGGGTAGGCGTACATCTTGAACGGGTGGGCGGCCGCAAACGCCACCTGGCCGCCCAGGATCTCGAAGTGCTCCATGAAGTAGCGGCCCACCAGATCGCGGTCGTTGCCAAGTCCGCGCGGGGTGCGGCTGTTCGAGGCCAGAAGGAGACGGGGGCTGTGAATGCCGCCACAGGCCAGCACGTAGTGACGGGCCCGCACCCGGTGCTCCTTGCCGTCGAGTGTCCGCGCGCGCAGGTGCTCCACCGCGGTGGCCGCGGCGTTGGGCACCATCTCCACCACCTTGGCGTAGGTGTACAGGTGCACGTCGCGGGCGTTGACGATCGGGTCGCGGTACTTCGTGCCCATGCGCGTCGGCGCGCTGAACTGCCACATCTTCGGGTAGAACACCGACGCGTCCACGGCCAGGCGCTTGAAGTCCGGGTCCCGTTGTTCATACGAAGCCGGGTCGTAATCGTAGGGCCCGAGTTCGAGGACCGACTGCGCGCGTGCGTAGAAGGGGTCCAGGTGCTGGCGCGCGAACGGCCACCCGCTGCCGTGCACCCAGTCGCGGGTCTCGAAGTCAATCGGATCGAACGGCGAACAGAACCCGGCCCAGTGTCCGGTGGTTCCGCCAAAGTAGTGCAGCGCCACCGACTGCAGCGGATAGTACGGCCGGTCGAGCGACTCGCCGTGGTAGAGCTCCTGCATCTGCGCGTCGGGGTCGAATCCACCGGCCTCGAGCAGGATCACGCGGCGCGACGCGCCAATCCACTCGAGTGCGAGCGTGATGCCCGCGGCACCCGCGCCAATGATGCAGATGTCGCCTTCGATGAGGCTGTCGGTGTCGAGGTTACGGGCGTCGATGTGCACGGGGATGGGTCTGGGAAGGGGCGACGATCAGGCGGCGACGAGGGAATAGAGCGCGCACTGGCGCGCCTCGGTGAGCGAGAGAATCCAGCCATCGACCGTCACCGTCCGCCGATGCGTGAAATCATCCCGGACCTGCTCGGCCAGCCCCGCCGTCAGGTTGGACGAGAGGATCGATGGCGATGGTGCCAGGATGGCCTGCACCAGGACCGTGGCGTCGTTCTCGGCAGGCACGAGTCGCCGATAGCACTCGCCGAGCTGCTGCACCGCGCGTTCGCTGCCCAGCACCGCGAGCAGCCCAGGCGCGGCCAGCATCCGCACCGGAATCGCGGCCTCGGTCGTCGTAGGCCACATGACGCCCATGGCGCCCAGTGACGCCAGCGTGAGGAACCGTCGTCTGCGCAACGCCGGCGTGTCACACAGCGGCGTGGCGAGTGCGGCCGCGTTCAACTGCTCGTCGTTCATCATCAGGCCTTGTCCCCGGTTAAGTATCGCACTGCAGCACACACCACCGTTGACACGCCCGCGCGGCGCCGATAGGGTGTGCAACGTTCCGGCTCGAACCCTCGTTGCACGCCTCTTCCGGCGCAGACATTCCCGCGAGCCGCTGAGAACTCTCCATGCGCATCGTGCCCGTTTTTGCCGCACTGCTCCTTGCCGCCGGCTGTTCGCCCGCCCCGGCGCCCCCGGCTGAGCCGCAGAGCGCCGCAATCGCTCGCGCGTCGGCGGCGGTGGCCGAACAGCACGCGATGCCGAAGAGCCTGCTGGTCGTGAAACGGACCGCCATCGCACGCGCCAGATATCCGGTCATCGATTTTCACTTCCACGGGCGGACGCTCAAGACCGCGGACGACTACGAGACGCTGATCCGGACGATGGACGAGGCAGGCCTGGGCGCCATCGCCAACATGGATGGCGGCATGTACGACGACCTCGACCGCAATCTCCGGGTCGGCGAGCCCTTCAAGAACCGGCTCGTGCACTTCGCGCGGCCGGTCTGGGAGGGTATCAACGAGCCCGGCTGGGCGGAGAAGACCGCCGCAGAGCTCGATCGGGCCTTCAAGGCAGGGGCACAGGGACTGAAGATCAACAAGGCGCTCGGTCTCGAGCTGAAAAACCCGGACGGTTCGTACATCCTCCCCGACGACCCGCGCATGGATCCGGTATGGGCGATGGGCGCCAGGCACGGCAAGCCGGTGATGATCCACGTCAGCGACCCGATTGCGCGCTGGGATCCGATCGGCCCTGACAACGAGCGGTACGAGGCCGGGCTGTGGCGCACCGATCGCTCAGGGAACTACCACGACACGGGACAACCGCACTACACCGAGATCTGGGCGCATCAGGAGAACATGCTGCGCAAGCATCCCGGCACACGTTTCGTGCTGGCGCATGTGGCCAACATGTCGGAAGACCTCGAACGGGCCGGAACGCTCCTCGATAGGTACCCGAATGCGGACGTGGAACTCTCGGCCCGGTACCACGATCTCGGCCGGCAGCCGTTCGCGGCCCGTAAGTGGCTGATCAAGTATCAGGACCGCATCATCTTTGGCAGCGACGGCAGTCCCGGCCGCGAGATCGAGCAGTTCTGGACGCCGCACTGGCGTTTTGCCGAAACCGACGACGAGTACTTCGATCACCCCGCGCAGATGCTCTCGCCGCTCGGCGCGCCGCTGCAGGGCCGCTGGAGGATCTACGGCGTGTCGCTGCCAGAGGACGTGCTCCGGAAGCTGTACCACGCGAATGCCTTGAAGTACCTGCCGACCTTGCGTGCCTCGATCCAGACGCAGGCAACGCAGTGGAACCGGCCGGTAGGTCCCTGAGTTGACCGGCTCCTCCGCCGTGACCTCCGCGTGAACGCCGACGTCGGCGAAGGTCGGCACGGTCAGCATGGCTGCGCGCCACACTGACCGTGCGCATGGGTACCCGCGCCGCGACGCCTACTCGGTGCGTCCGGCAGCTATGCGCGGGACGATGAAGGGCGCGCGCTGCTCGGCGCGCTGGAACATCGCAGTGGCCTCCGCATCGCCCTTGCAGCTGTAGCTGACCGGGTCGAAATACAACGTACGGCCCGTCCGGTACGAGATGTTGGCCAGGTGAATCAGCATCGTCGAGATCGCGCCTTCCTCGACTTCGGCAAGCTGGTCCTCACGCTTGCGACTGCGGACGACGTCGATGAAGTTGACAAATCCGCCGACGCCCGCGCCGGCCTGCGAGACGGGCCCGGGTTCCTGCCCCTGCCCCATGTACGTCTTCCACCCGGTTCGACCCGTGGCCAGGTAGCCTTTGGAGCCGTACCAGATGTTGCCGACGACCTCGGGCCGTCCAGCTGCGCCGCCCGCCTGCGCGTCGGAGCGGTCGCCGATGCCGGCTTCGTTGTTGCTGATCCAGTGGCGCACTTCGAAGACCAGCATCTTCTTCTTGCCGCCCTCTTCGAACTCGAAGTTGGCGACCTGCGTGTTCGGCGTCTCCTGGTCGTCGTCGAACATGAAGTGGCCGCCCATGGAACTGATCTTGGTGGGAAACCGCACGCCCATGACTCGCCGAGCGGCATGCAGCTGATGGGCGCCCTGGTTGCCGAGGTCGCCGTTGCCGTAGGCCCACTGCCAATGCCAGTTGTAGTGGAACCGGTTGCGGGTGAACGGACGCAGCGGGGCCGGACCGGTCCACAGGTCGTAGTCCACGCCAGCGGGTACGGGCTGCTCAGGCGCGCGGCCGATGGTGTCGCGCCACTTGTAGCAGAGCCCACGGCCCATGTAGACGTCGCCGATGACGCCGTCCTTGAGCTGCTCGCGCGCCTCGTGGTGCGACGCCGTGGCGCCGGTGCCGTCCTGGACGATGCGGTTGTACTTGCGCGCGGCGGCGATGATCTGCTGCGCCTCGAACATGTTGTACGAGCACGGCTTCTCGACCAGTACGTCCTTGCCGGCCTCGCACCCCCAGATGGTCTGCAGCGTGTGGTGGAAGTTGGGGGTGGCAAGCGACACCGCATCGATGCTCTTGTCTTCGAGCAGCTTGCGGTAGTCCGAGTAGGTGGCCGGGCGCTTCTTGCCCGCCTTCTCCACCGTCTGGCAGCCCCGCTCGAGGACGGCCGCGTCCACGTCGCAGAGCGCCGCAATCTCGACGTTGGGCATCTTCAGATACGCGTCGATGTGCGCCTTGCCCCGCCCGTTGAAGCCGACCACGGCCACGCGCACCGTGTTGTTGGGGCTGGACTGGCCATGGGCCGTGGCGCGCAGCAGCGTCGGCAGGGCAACCGAACCCATCAGGAAATGGCGGCGATTGACTTCTTGCATGGTGTATCTCCTTGGCGCGCGGTGGCCGCCTAGTGGCTCGAGGACGTTTCGGTGCTCTGGGTATAGGCCTTGTACAGCGCGGCAATCTTGTCGGCAGACAGGCCCGGGTGCACCACGACGCGGTACCGGAACCTGACGTGCTGCCCTGGCTCGATGGTCATGGCGCCATTCTTGGTGGCGTCGTTGAGGAAGTCGTGCTCGCCGAACGGGTTGATGGCATGCAGCCCGTAGCCGCGCGAGTGCCAGTACGTGGGGTGGCGCGGGTTTGCGGGGTGATCCATCATCACGACGCCGACCTTCTCGCTGCCAATCTGGCCGGCGTAGTCCACCCATTCGGAACGCTTGCCCCACACGTTGGCTTCGCCAACCCCGCCCTGCGCGTTGGTCATGGTCCCTGTGCGTCGAGGTGCACCGGGCTTGACGACCTTGGGAATCTCCTCGAGCTCGGTCGCCATGCGCAGCGCGAACGTCCCCTCCTTGGTGTCGCGGAATTCGGCCTTCTCGATGGCTGCCAGGTCGATGTCGACATCGATGATCCGCAGCTCGGGGTGCGAGTGAAAGGTCATCTTTCGCGTCTCGGTCAGCAGCGGCTTGCCGTTGGGCTGGAGCCAGGTCAGGACCGCGTCAATCGTGCCAGTGCTCTTGCCGCTCTTCACCGTGACCGGTCCTTGAGGGACAATGCGGCCGAGGGTCAGCGGGGTGGCCCCCGGGCCAGCGGCCGTCGGCAGCACGCGCGACTCGGCGGCCGGCGCCGCAGGCGCGGCCGGCGGGACGCGCTTGACGTTCTGAATCGCCCAGAAGTTCAGGCCGTTCACGTCGCCGTGGCCGTAGAACAGCCCGGCATGGTGCGGGTGGTCGACGGTTTCTCCGGGTACCTGTCCCGCCGGGAATGAACGGTTCACGACGGTGCCCGAGGCCGCGCGCAAGGGGTGCAGGTACACCCTGTTGAGGTCCTCGCCGCCGGTGTGGAACACCGTGAACGGTTTGCCATCGATTGCTACAGCGACCTTGTCCGCCGATTGCGTCAGGGTGACTTGCGCCGCAGCGGGAAGCGCAGTGATGGTGAGCAGTGCGAGCAGCGACAGGCGCGTGACGATCGGCGAACCTGCAGGGTTGATGATCATGTGTACTCCGGAAGTGGTCAGCAAGGGCGCGTGTTCAGAACCCGAAGCGGATACCGAGTCGCACTTGGCGCTCGGAGCCGGCAAAGGTGCTGGTGATCTCACCGAACCCGTTCAGGTTACGGATCGAGCCGTCGGCATTGCGCTGGAGGTTGGACACGTTGCCGCCCGGCGCGTTGAACCGCTGGTTGTTGAGGACGTTGAAGGCCTCCATGCGGAACTGCAGCGACTTGTTGGTGAAGAAGCTCACCTGACGGAACAGGCCCAGGTCCCAGGACCAGAAGCTGGGCGACCGCAGGACGTTCCACGGTGCCGTGCCGAACCGCGCTTCGGTGACTGGCGCAAAGGCGTTGACGTCGAAGTACGGGTTGCCGCGACCGATGCCACCGAGGATCGTCGGCGTGCCCACCAGGTCCGCCCGCTGCTGGCTTGCGGGCGCGTTCAGGGAGTTGCCCGCGGCGGTGACGTTGAAGGGTGACCCGCTGAAGTAGCTGATGGCGTTGTTCACCTGCCAGCCACCGACGATGGCCGAGACGAAACCCCCTTGGTTCAGCCAGCGACGATCCTTGCCGAAGGGCAGTTCCAGGATGTTGGTGAAGTTCAGGCCGTGCGGGCGGTCTATGTCACTGCGGCCGTAGTTCAGGTGGTAGAACTCGGGAATCTGGATGCGTGGCGTGCCGTCGCTGTTGGCGGCGCCGGCAATGCCGGTGGACTTCGAGTACGTGTAGTTGACGCCAAACTGGAAGCCGTTGGCAAAACGTCGATCGAGCCGCGTCTGCAGTGCGTCGTAGTTCGCGTCGCCAATCTGGGTGGTCAGCAACGTGGTGGCGGAGCGCCCGAACCGCTGAAACAGCACCCGCCCGGCGTTACCGCCGCCGATCGGCGCGTAGTTGAGCTCCCTGTTACCGAGTTGCCCGACCTGTCGCGTCGCCACGTAGGCGGCTTCGGCCACCAACCCCCAGGGCAGCTGATGCTGCAGGGCCGCATTCCACGACTTGATGTGTCCGCGCTCGAACTTCTTGTTGAGCACCTTGGCGCCCACGGTGGACGGGATGGTGATGACGCCGTTGCCGAGGTCCGGGTCCGGGATCACCGGGATGCCCTGCGACAGCGGGCTGGCAAACGCGAACGAGTTGGGCGCATCCACTTGCAGTTCCAGCACCACGGGGTAGTTGGTGCGGAACGGCCGGGCGAGCGAGTACGGATCGTTGGTGACCCCAAATCCTGCGCGCGCGACGGTCTTCTCGGTGAGGCGATATACGGCGCCAAGCCGAGGCGCAAACAGCGTCTTGCTCATCTCGATGCCGAGGTCCTCGGGCACCGAGCCGACGCCGCCGATCTCCACCCGGTTGGTCTCGGTGTTGTACAACTCGATGCCTCGATTGGCCCGTGTCGGCAGCGGGAAGTACTCCCACCGCATGCCCAGCGACAGCGTCAGCTTGGAGGTGGCCTGCCACTGGTCCCTGGCGTAGGCGCTGTACATGTGGGCGCGTGCCGTGTAAGGCGCGTCCACCTCACGCAGTCGGCCGACGCTGGTCGGCAGGCCGAGCAGGAACGTGGCAAAGCCGTTGAAGTTGTTGCCGCTGGGGCCGCCATTCAGCTGGGTGGGGCCGGTGCCGAACGTGAAGCCACCGCGGGCGCCCAGGCCACCCTCAGGCTGGATATGATTCAGGCCCTGCCAGTAGTAGTCGCCGCCGAAGCGCAGGTTGTGCTGCCCCTTGATCCAGTTCAGGTTGACCACCGACTGAATCTGGTCGTCGCTGCGGTAGTACGGCATCACGGCCGAATCGACGCCCATCGTGGTGTACCCGGAGGGCGCGAAGCGGGGCATGCCGCCTTCGTAGGCATTGGGGCCGTTGGTCCCAGGGAGGCCGAACAGGTCCAGTCCCTGGTTCAGGCCGATGTCGGTATGTTCGACGTTGGCGTTCATCCGCACGAACCCGACGTTGGCGTCCACGACCAGGTTGTTGGTGACCGTGAAGGTGGCCCCAGCCGAGGTGTTGTGCGTCTTGCCCCAGCCAATCCCGGGGTTGCCGCCCGACAGCGCGGGGCCCTGCAGGAAGTCGCCGAACACGGTGGCGTTGTCCTGCGTGAAGTCGAGGATGCTGTAGCGGCCGAAGAGATTCAGGCGCGGCGTGGCGTTGAGGGTCACCTTCGAGTCGAAGGTCCAGCGATTGAAGATGAACGGCGCCTGGATGAAGTAATTGTTCTGCTCCGGGATGCTGCCGTCGGCGTTGCGCAAGTTCGGCATCGGCAAGGCGGCAATCAGCTGGTTGGCCACCGGATGGATCAGCGAGGCCGGGATGACGTTGCCGGCAAAGGGTTGACGCCCGGTCCCGTTGGCGTTACCGGTGAACGGGTTGTAGATGGTCGTCCCGGTCGCGGAGAAGTCGCCACGTCGGATGGCTTCGGTCGGCACTGAATGCGTCTCGCTGACTGCCTGCCTGTCGCGCGTGCCCTCGTAGCTGCCGAAGAAGAACAGCTTGTTGCGTCTGATCGGCCCGCCCAGGGTGCCGCCGTACTGGTTGTACATCCAGTCACCCTTCTTGGTCCCCGCGGGCGCGAAGTAGTTCCTGGCTCGCAGGGCCTCGTTGGTGTGGTACTCGAAGGCCGAGCCTCGAAACGCGTTGGTGCCGCTCTTGACCTGCACGCTGATCGCGGCCCCGCCGGCCAGTCCCTGCTCGGCGTCGAAGCTGTTGGTGACCACGTTGACCGTCTCGATCGACTCCAGCGCCGGGACGTATGCCACCAGGTGCGGCAGCCAGAGGTTCATCGTGCTGACGCCGTCGATCCGCGTGTTGTTGGAGCTCCGGCTCGCGCCGTTGACGTTGAACACCAGGGCGCGCGACGGGTTGGACGGCACCGAATGCGCGTTCTCCGGCGGGGTGAACCCCGGCAGCACGCGGAACAGATTCTGATAATTGCGCCCGACCGGCACGGGCAGGTTCTCGAGGGTCTTCGAGTTCAGCTCCGAGCGCACCTCGGCGCGGTCGGTTTGCAGCACGGCCGTGCCGGCCTCGACGGTGACCGACTCAGTCAGGTCGCCGACCTTCAGGGCCACGTCCACGCGCGTCACGTTGTTGGGGGTGACCTCGACCTCGCTGTTGGAAGTGCCAAAGCCGGTGAGCGTGACCACCACCTTGTACCGCCCCGGCTGAATGGTGGTGAACCGGTAGACGCCGCTGTCGTCGGCCACCGTCTCACGCAGCGCCTGCGTTTGCGTGTTGGTGATGGTGATGGCCGCGCCGGGCACCGATGCACCAGTCCCGTCGGTGACGTTGCCGATCAACGACCCGTAGAGCACCTGCGCGTTCGCCGTGGCCGGCATCAACAGCGCGCATACCAAGGCGCACCGGGCCGCCCACCGGGCACGTGTCCACGTGGAAGATTCCGCACCCATGTCCAAGCCTCCGCTGAACGGCTTCCAGGAGCCGTCAACCTGCTGCCCCTACCGTGATGGCCAGAGCGATAAGTCTGTGCTGTGCGTGATGGGCAGTATTTCGCGCGGCGCGCCAAAGAACGCCGCATGAACAATGCGCCCGTGTGTGATGGGCGCACGGTAGTGCCTTGCAGGAACGTTGTCAACGCTGCGAAGCGAAACGCTGCACGGGCCGGAGAAGGGTCTCGACGGTCACCGATGGCCTGCGCAGATCGTCCCATCGCGAGACGATACCGACAATGCGCGGTGCGCCTGCGGGGCGGTTCGTGCGGGTACCGAGGTGGTGGGACTGGACCGTAGGGCGCGGTCAGGCCGTCCCGGCCGCCAAGGTGATCAAGGTGAGCAGGAGCAGCCCCGCCACGACGCCAAGTTCCCATCCCCGCAAGCACATCGTGGCCCGACCTTTCTGAGTCGCATGCCGCTCGCCGCGGCACGTATCAGTGATTCATCGGTCCGGAGCGGCTCGCGCTGTAGAGCGAACCTGCGCGGCGTGCCCGACTGGCGGGCGACCTGAGCACGCGACCCACTGCGCTCACCTGGGGGCCGGGCGACTCGGGCTCGCGCCGGCGCCACGCAGTATCTGTCCCGGCCGTGCATGGGTGTGTTCACCTTCGTCGATGACGACCGTGCCGTTGACGATCACGAACGGGATGCCGGCGGGATACTGTCGCGGCTGTTCGAAGGTGGCGCGGTCGATCACGACCGCCGGGTCGAAGATCGTCACGTCCGCCCACAGGCCGGGGCGCAGCAGGCCGCGGTCGAACTGCCCGATCTTGGCGGCGTTGGCCGAGGTCATCTTGCGCACCGCGTCCTCCAGCCGCAGCACGCCGGTCTCCCGCACGTAGCGTCCCAGCACGCGCGGAAACGTCCCGAAGAAGCGCGGATGCGGGTGCGCGGAGCCGTCTGCTCCCTCGGCACTCACGGCGCTGCCATCCGAGCCGACCGAGACGAACGGCTGCGCGAGCGCATACCGCATGTCTTCCTCGCTGTGATGAAAGAACACCGTCGGCACCGACCCGCCATTGGCGACGAGCAGTTCGCAGAGCACGTCGATCGGCGGCTTGCCGAGCGCTGCGATCACCTCGCTCATCCGCTTGCCCTCGAATTGGCGATAGCGTGGGTTGGCGAGCGCCACCAGCAGCATGCCGTCCCAGTCGCCCGTCGCCGTGTAATGGTTGTACCAGTCGCCGAGCGACACCTTGCCGAGGATCTCAGCCTCCAGCCTCGGGCGAAGCGACTGGTCCTGGAGCCGTTCGACGAGGGCTGTGGCGCCGCCTTCATGGGCCCACGGCGGGACGATGCTTGCGAGATCGTTCTGCCCGGCACGGTACGGATAGACGTTGGCTTCGACCATCTGCCCGCGCGATCGCGCCGCCGCGATGAGGGTCACGAGTTCGGGCATGCGTCCCCACATCGTGCGCTCGGCGATCTTGAGATGGATGATGTCCACCGGCAGGCGTGCGCGCCGTCCGATGTCGATGGCTTCCGCGACCGCCGTGAAGACGCCGGTGCCCTCCGTGCGCATGTGCGTGGAGTAGATGCCGCCGTGCTGCGCCGCAACCGCCGCCATCGCCACCAGCGAGTCGGTATCGATCCAGACGCCCGGTGGTCCGCTCAGGGAACTCGACAGACCAAGCGCGCCGTCGGCCATCGCCTCGCCGACCAGGCGACGCATGGCGTCCAGTTCCCCGGCCTCGGGTGGGCCGGCGCGGGGGCCACGTACCTGGGTCCACACCTGACTCGAGCCGACATACGATCCGACGTTGGCGCTGAGGCCGTGCCGCTGCAGCTGGTCGAAGTACGTCGTCACGCGCGGCCAGCGCTGCGACGGGGCCGCCGACCCACCCTCGCCGAGGATCATCGAGGTGACGCCCTGGCGCAGCATGCTCTGCCCATCGGCGTCACCGAGCAGCGTGGTATCGGAATGGTTGTGGATGTCGATGAAGCCGGGTGCGACGACCAGGCCTGTCGCGTCGATGGTCCGCGCCGCTGGCGCTGTAATCCGTCCGAGCGCCACGATCCGGCCGGCCCGAATGCCGAGGTCAGCCGCGAAGACCGGATTGCCGGTGCCGTCGGCAACGCGGCCGCCGCGGATGACGAGATCGAGTTCCGCACGCTGCCCCTGCACCGATGCGAGGGCGGCGACGGCCAGGACAACGAGCGCGGTGACGGGAATCAATCGCATGGCTGCTCCACAGACCGGCGTGACGCCGGCCAGCCACAGCGTACCAAGATGACCGCTCCTGCGCGTCGTCGACTCTGTGCAGTCGTGTGCCGCTTCAGGCGCAGCAGCATTGATAGCAGTACGCCATCACGGCGCCGTGAGGGCCTACCGTGAACGCGTACTTCTGCCCCTTCGGGATGAACATCCAGTCGCCTGCGGACAGTTGCTTGCCGTCATAGGCAATTGAGCCACTCACGATGAATCGGAGTCCGTCACCCTCGTCATGGGAATGCGACTTGACTTCCACATCCGGGGATCCGACCGAAAGAAAGAACATCGCGCCTGGTCCCCCGTCGAACATCACGGGCAGTTGCTGCTTCTTGAATCCGCCAGGGACGTTCGAGACGCTCAGCGCCTTCGCGGCCTTGAGCACAGCGTCGTCCCGGGACGAGGTGATCTTGCCAATCGGGAAGCCTGTGGTCGCCCCCTGTACCTCCTTCACACGCGCGGCGCACTGCTGAAAGGTTGAGCGATTCGGATCGAACTCTGCCATGGTGCCTCCTCTGACCTGGCTGACTCCCGTTGTGGAAGTGCCGTGCAGCAGAGAACGCCGGAACACGACCGTCCGTACTGCGAGCCAGCGCGGGCCGTGCCCTGTGAGCGGCGCGCCCACCCTGGGCGTCACGGCCGCCCGCTGCCTCTTGACCATGAGGCCGGCACCGCCTGGTGTGTACGTGCCTGGCCATAGCAGCGTTCTCCAGCATAGGTAACCCAGGGGCGCCTGGCCCCCACCCACACGAGGTGCGCATGCTCAGACCACTATCGACCGTCGTTGTTGCCGGGCTAATGCTCGTCACAAATGTCCAGCTCTCGGCGCACAACGTGTGGTGCCATTGCTCGAAAAAGGACAAGCTGACGACGATGAAGTTCTTCTATCAGGCGGGCGCGGTCTACGAAGCGCTCAGTGACGCGCTGGGGACCTGGCACTCGGCTAACAGCCCACTCGAGAAGGGTGTGCTCGCCGAGTTCGAGCGCGCCATCAATGGCGCGCCACTCAAGCCCTATCACTATCGCGAGACGTTGCACGCGCTCACCGCGCTGCAGGTGAAGCTCGAGGTGCTCCACATCGCACTCGGACAACTACGTGAGCTGTCAGCCGATGGAACCACGACACCGGAGTTCGACGCCGCGTTGAGCAAGCTTCTGGCCGAGGGTCCACGCGTCAATCGTCTCTCCACCGCCGGAGTGCGCTATGCCGACAGCGCTGGTCGCGAGCAGCCCACGATGCCTATCGTCGGTATCACCGGAGTGATTGACGCGCAAATCACCGATCTACGGATCCTGAGAAGCGTCCTGGACCAGGTGGTGGTCGGGCTGCGCGATGCGCTGCCTCTGGCCGACCGGGGTGAGTTCGCGCGTGTCATGCTCTCGGGCCGCAATGCGTTTGGCGACAAGATGCCACAGTTGACAGATATGGTCAGCGCTTACGATCGCCTCTACGTCCAGACATGCATGGCGACCATTGCTGCGACGATGCAGGTATATCCCAAGGGATTTGAATGGCTCGGCCGGTAGACGTCTTTGTGCTGGCTGTTGCGAGTTGGGGAGTGCTGTTCGGGCTGCGAACCGGGGTAGCTCAGCCTGCTGTGGTCATCGACCCGCCGGGGATCACGGTCTTCCCCATCCACGACGCTATTGGTACGGAGGCGTACCCCCTCGCGCGGGCGGTGGCCGACGGACGACGACTCTTTCGAACGAAGTTCAATCTGGCCGATGGCGCAGGACGCCCCGAAGCGACCGGAGACTCCAAGCCCACGCCACGCACACGGATGAGCACCGCGTTTCAACGGGTCGCCGGCCCTGACGCCAACTCCTGCGCGGGGTGTCACAACGACCCCCTCGTGGGAGGGTCAGGCGAGTTCGCAACCAACACCTTCGTTGGCGCGCACTTGTCAGACCCCTTCACGCTCAGCACGAGCCCGGCAGTGACCAACGAGCGCGGCACGGTGTCACTGTTTGGCACGGGGGCCGTCGAACTGCTCGCTCGCGAGATGTCGTCTGAGCTCCTGGCGACACGGGACCGAGCGGTGCTGGCGTCGCGCACTCGCGGTGAGCCCACTACCGTCGCTCTTGTCGGCAAGACAACGCGCTTCGGTCGAATCACGGCGCACCCGGACGGCTCGGTCGACTACGGTGCGTTACAGGGTGTTGATTACGATCTGATCGTCAAGCCGTTCGGCGTGAAGGGTGTGGCCAGTTCTCTCAGGGAGTTCACGACGTTCGCGCTCAACCAGCACCATGGCATTCAGGCTGTCGAGCGGTTTGGCTGGGAGCGCACCGGCCGCGCTGACTTCGATGGCGACGGCTTCGAGTCCGAGTTCACCATCGGGCAAGTCACTGCGCTGGTGCTGTTTCAAGCGTCGTTACCTCCACCGAACACGAAGGACACAGGAGGCGACGGCCGGGGCGCCGCGCTGTTTCGATCAGCAGGATGCGCCGAGTGCCACACGCCGGCGATGCAGCTCGCATCCAATGTCTTCACTGAACCTGGCCGCTTCAACCGGCCCGGAGCCATGAGTGCTGCCGACGCGACCCAGGTGCAGATGCCCCTCGATCTCCCCCGGTCGAACGGGGGCATCGTCGTCCAACTGTATTCGGACTTGAAACGCCACCAGATGTGCGACAGCGAGGTCGCGCATTTCTGCAACGAGCAGTTGCGACAGGACAATGTGCGGCAGGACCTGTTCATCACCATGCGTCTGTGGGATCTGGCCACGTCCGCTCCCTACGGACATCGCGGCGACTGCACAACGCTCAGCGAGGTGATTGCTGCCCACGGTGGCGAGGGGCGACGCGCCCGCGACCAGTTCCTCGCGATGATACCTGTGGACCGACGAAACGTTCTGGAGTTCTTGCTGTCCCTCGGCAGGAGCCAGTCTATTGAAGAGTGACTCGGCGCTGCAGCGACGATAGCTCGGGAGCCGCTACCTCGGTTCGAGGCGCCCCGCCTCCACGGCCGCGACGTCCGTCCTGGGGCGGGGCGGCGAACCCTTGCACGCAGTCGCATATTCCTGCATAGTTGTTTAGTAGAATGTCACGGCGTCACGGCGTCACGGCGTCACGGCGTGGCGGCTGGCACGGCGGCCGTCCGGCCGGCCGCCGTGCGACGTGGTCGCGGTGGTTGCGCCGCTCGGCTGGCCTTGCGCCACACCTTGACCAAGTCACACTGAGGGCACGATGAGCATCCTGGGTTTCACGCTGGCCGGCGTCGTAGGGCTGCTGCTCGGGGTACTGGGCGGCGGCGGTTCCATTCTCCTGGTCCCGATGCTGGTGTACGCACTTGGCGTGCCCCCGAAGGAGGCCGTCGTCATCAGCCTGCCGATCGTGGGGCTCACCAGCATGGCCGGGGCTCTCAGTCACTGGATGGCCGGCACCGTGCAGGCCCGGTCGGCGGTCGCCTTTGGCCTAGTCGCCATGGCGGGCGCCTTTGCCGGCGCGCGGTTGTCGGTGTTGCTCCCGGCGGTCGCCCAATTGGGGGTGCTGGCCGTGGTGATGCTGGCGGCCGGCGTGACCATGCTCGCCACCCGGTCGCCGGACGCGGCGGTCCCATCTGCAGGAGCCGCCGGCGGCCAGCGCGCCTGGCTTGCCGTCGCGGCCGCATTGGCCATCGGCATGCTCACCGGACTGATCGGCATCGGCGGTGGCTTCCTGTTTGTGCCGGCCCTGGTGCTCTTTGCCAAGGTACCGATGCACGCGGCCGTTGGCACGTCGCTGGTGGTCATCGCCCTGAATGCTGCGGCGGGAGTGGCCGGCTACATCGGCACTATTGCCGTGCCGTGGCACTTCGTGCTGGCATTTGCGGCAACGGCAAGCGTCGGTGCCGTGGCCGGCTCGCGCCTCGCTCACAGACTTCCCGCACGAACGCTTCGGCGGGCCTTCGCCATCCTGCTCCTCCTCACGGCGGGCTTTGTACTCGCCGACGTCCTGTTCTGACGTCGAGAACGGAACTGCCATGATTTCTGTCAAGCGCTACTACGACCCTAAACTCGCGCAGGCCAGCTATCTGATCGGCTCGACCGACACCAGGAGCGCGGTGGTCATCGACGCCAATCGCGATATCGATCAGTACATCCGGACCGCCGCCGAAGACGGTCTGGCGATCACCCACGTCACCGAGACCCACATCCATGCCGACTTCGTGTCCGGCAGCCGTGACCTTGCCGCGCGTACAGGCGCGCGGCTCTATCTGTCGGACGAGGGCGACGCCGACTGGAAGTACGCGTTTGCCAGCGAGGCACACGCGGTGCTGCTCAAAAACGGCGACAGGTTCGACGTCGGATCGGTGCGGCTGACGGCCGTGCACACGCCGGGGCACACGCCCGAGCACCTGATGTTTCTCGTGACCGACACGGGCGTGATCGACGAGCCGCTGGCAGCGGTGACGGGCGACTTCCTGTTCGCCGGCGAGGTCGGCCGACCGGATCTGCTCGAACGCGCCGCCCACGTGGCGGGGTCCATGGATGGGGCGGCACGAGCGCTGTTCGGCAGCCTGCAGCGGCTGCAGGCCTACCCCGATCATTTACAGATCTGGCCAGGGCATGGCGCCGGCTCAGCCTGCGGCAAGGGCATCGGCGCGCTGCCGCAGACCACGCTCGGGTACGAGCGGCGCACCAACTGGGCCCTGCGGCCGATGTCGGAGGACGAGTTCGTGCAACGCGTGCTCGACGGGCAACCGGCTCCGCCGACCTACTACGCTGAGATGAAACGCGTCAACAAGCAGGGTCCGCGATCGCTGGAGAGCATCGCGCGCCCGGAACGCATCACCCTCGACCGTCTGGCCGCGCTGCTGACCGACGGGGCGACAATAGTCGATACCCGCCCGGCCGCAGACTTTGCCGACGCGCACATCGTCGGGTCCATCAACATCCCGATGAATCGCGCCTTCACGACGTGGGCCGGCTGGCTCCTGCCCTATACCCGCGACTTCTTCCTGATCATCGAGGAGCGTTGTGGGCAATGCCTGCAGGACGCGGTGCACGACCTCGCGATGATCGGCCTGGACCGCCTCGCCGGCTACGCTGGCGCCCACGTTATCGAGCAATGGCAGGCGCGCGGGGGGAAGGTCGGCCGCATCCCGCAGGTCGATGCCACCACGCTGGCGCAGCAACGGGAGGCGGGCGCCGTCGCGGTGCTCGACGTGCGATCAGCAGCGGAGTTCGCGGCCGGCCACGTCCCAGGCGCCCACAATGTGCCGCTCGGGGAACTGACGCACTCTCTCGACGCGGTGCCGACCGATCGCCCGGTCATCGTGCACTGCCAGGGCGGCGCGCGGTCCGCCATCGCGGCGAGCCTGCTCGATGCGCATGGCTTCTCGCAGGTCCGCAATCTGGCGGGTGGTTTGAACGAGTGGCAGTCCGCCGGTCACCCGGTGGACACCGGCCCCGCGGGGCTCCCCTCGGTGCGGGGCTGAGCACGGACACCCCCTCATGGCGCGAATGAGCGAACGTCGGTTCGGACAGGTGGCGGAGCGCTTCAAGGCACTGGCCGAGCCGGCGCGCCTGCGCATCCTGCATGCGTTGCGTGACGGCGAACTGACCGTTGGCCAACTGGTCGAGCGCACCGGGCTCAACCAGGCCAACCTGTCCAAGCATCTGCAGATGCTGCACACGATGCACTTCCTGGCACGGCGCAAGGATGGCCTGTTTGTCCGCTACCGCCTGACCAACGACGACGTGTTCGTCCTGTGCGACATCATGTGCGGCGTGCGCGCGGCGACCGCCGTGCTGCCTGCCGCGACGGCGCGCCGCTGAACGCATCGGTTTCGTGGCTGGCGCGTGCCAAGCCAGCGGGGCACGCAGCGACGGCGAGGGTTTACCGCGGCGACTGGTGCACGTCGCGGACGAAGAGGTTGCGGAAGCGCACCTCGGTGCCGTGCGACTGCAACTCGATGGCGCCGGTCGGCAGCAACGGCTGCGACCTGTCGAAGTAGTTGTCCAGCGTCTGGCCGTCGACCGTCTGCTGGCCATTGAGCCACACCCAGACGCGCTCGCCGACCATCCGGACCCGCAGGTGGTTCCACTGTCCGATCGGCCTGTCGGCTTTGACGAGCGGCCACTTGCCCGGGTTGTCGTCGTTGTTGTTCCACAAGGCGCCCGAGCCACGGTGGGCACCGGTCTGCTGATTGGTGGCGCTGGCTGGATCCCACAGCTGCACCTGCGGGTAGCTGCGGAGGTAGATGCCCGTGATGCCGTTCGGTGTGGTCAGCATCCATTCCGCCATCAGCTCGAAGTCGCCGTACGCCCGGTCGCTGGCCAGGTGCACACCCTTGCCGTCGGTGACCAGTTCCTGACGTTCCCGGTCCACCCACCAGTGCAGGTCACGGTCGGCATTCCACTCGCGCTGTCGGGCCTGGCGCTCCGCATCGGTGAACGCCGCCTCCACATAGGGGCTGAAGACGCCTCCCTTGCCAGGACGCCCACGCCACCCCGTCAGGTCCTGGCCGTTGAACAGGCTCGTGAAACCCTTAGGCGGACCTTCCGCCTGCGCACGGACCGGCGTTGGCGGCGCGGACGCCACCAGTGCCAGCAGCAGCCCCGCCATCGCACGCCGGCGCCCTCTCGTGGATGCTGTCGTCACTCGCTCCCCTTAAATGGAGGGTCGTGCCATGCCGGCCGCCACCCGCCGAGCGTGCCCTCGAGGTGCGCCGCCGCGCGCAGCGCCACGTCCTCACGCCACGGTTGCGCCACGCACTGCACGCCGATGGGAAGCCCAGAGCCACTCACGGCCGTTCGCACCACCACTGCGGGCGCGCCGAGGAAGTTGAACGGCACCAGATAGGAAAAGATGCCGGCAGGCCACGAGGCGGCCGGGTCCTCCCAGTTGGTCACCGGCAGCGGCGCCACGTCTGCCGCAGCGGGACAGACGATCAGGTCGTAACGTTGCATCCACACCAGCGTCTGCGTGCGCCATTGGTCGATGGTCAGCATCAGGTCCACGAGCGCCGCGCTGGACACCGCGTACGGCCGCATCAAGCTGATGGCGCCCCGTAGCTGCGGCGACAGCTCAAGCGAACCGAGAAGGGCCAGGAAGCGTTCGAGGCCGGCGGCGCCGTCAGCGCCGAACACCTGCGGAAAGAACTCGAACGGTTTCGCGAAGTCGGGCGGCGTGGCCGATTCGACCTCGACGCCCGCGTTGGCCAGCGACTGGGCGGCCCGCGTGACCGCATCGCGGACGTCGGGCATGGCCGGCGCCAGCCCGGTGTCCACAAAGACCGCCGCACGCAGCCCCCGCAGCTGGACGATGGCCGAGGCCCGTAGAGGCACAGGCGCAATGTGCGGGTCGACGCCGTCCGGTCCGGCGATGACCTCGAGCGCGAGCTCGAGATCTTCCACGTGCCGGGCGATCGGCCCGATTGTCGTGAGCCACTGCTGCAGACCGCCTGGGCCAATGATGTGGCCGGTGCGTGGGACGCGCCCCGACGTGGGCTTCAAACCCGCGACGCCGCAACAGTGTGCCGGGAAGCGGATGCTGCCCGCCGTGTCGCTGCCCAGATCGAGCGGGGAACCGCACGCCGCCACAATGGCCGCCGCGCCCCCGCTGCTGCCACCCGCGCCACGCTCCAAGTCATACGGGTTGCGCGTCGCCCCGTAAATCAGGTTGTCGGCCTCATAGGCCAGCGTCAGTTCGGGGGTGTTGGTCTTGCCGAGCACGATCGCGCCGGCCGCCCTGAGCCGCGCGACGACGGTGGCGTCGGCAGCTGGCAGGAAGCCCTTGCGGCCGAGCGTGCCTCCCGTGGTCACCAGCGACGCGGTGTCGAAAGAGTCCTTCACCGTGATCGGCACACCGTGCAGCGGGCCGACCGTCTCGCCGTCGGCGAGGCGGCGGTCGGCGGCCCGCGCCTCAGCCAGGGCCGCGTCCGCGCGCAGCTGCACGACCGCGCCGACTGCGGGGTTGACGTGCGCGATCTGCGCGAGGTGTCCAGCCACGACAGCCTCGCACGTGACCGCACCTGCACGGATCTCGGCCGCCAGCTGACGGGCCGACCAGACAAGCCACGGCGGGGCTGACGAGGCAGGCGGTGCGATGACAGTGGGCAAGCTGGCCGGATCTGAACGCAGATGTGCCCGCAAGACAAGTGGGAATGACGAGCGGCACGGCAAAGGCCGGCCCTGCAGTAAGCTTCTCCATTCCCGCGCCCTCACCGCGGGCCTGCCGAATGAGGTCACTGCCCTTCCGATTCATCCTGGCGAGCCTCCTGGTGGCCGCCGCGCTGGTCCCAGGCGCCTTCCTGCGCGGCGAGGTGCTCAGCCAGAGCAGCCTGGTGTTCCAGTACCCACCCTGGCAGCGGCACGCGCCGGCGGATGCGGCCATACCGAATCCACTGCTGTCGGACCCCGCAATCGTGTTCTACCCGCTCCTGACGCACACCGTCGACACGGTGCACCGATGGGAGGTGCCGCTCTGGAACGCGAGCCTGTACGCCGGTGGCCACCCATTCCTGGCCTCGTTTCAGACGGCGGTGCTCTCGCCATTCACCGCGATCGCCTACGTCGTCCCCCTGCCGTGGGCCACCGTGCCCATGGCCCTCGCGCCGCTGGTCGTCGGCGGCACGGGGATGTGGCTGTTCCTGCGCTCGCTCGGGCTGAGCGCCGCGGCCGCCTGGTTCGGTGGCCTCGCGTATCTCGTCAATGGCTTTGCGGTGGGGTGGATGGAACACCCCCTGACCGGCGTGGCCTGCTGGTTGCCGTGGGCACTGCGGGCAGGCGATGCGGTGGTGCGGCGCGGCAGACGGGCGGGCGCGGCCGGCCTCGCTGCGTGCGTCGCCCTGGTGATTCTGTGCGGGCATCCGGAAACCGCCGCGAAAGTGTTGCTGCTGGCAAGCGTCTATGCGGCCCTCGCCCTCGCGTTCGAGGGGACGCGGCACTGGCGCCCCTTGCTGGCAGCGTTTGTGGCCGGCCTCCTGCTCACGGCCGTGCAGGTGCTCCCCTTCATCGAGTACCTGGCCCATAGTCAGGCGCTGCGCAGCCGCGAGGCCCTGAGCACCAATCCGTCCTTCATGGCGTTGGCCACGATGATCACGGCGCTGGTGCCCGACTTCTGGGGACACCCCGCTACCGGCACCTACATGCCGCAGTTGAACCGCTTCGGCGTGGCCTCCAACTATGCCGAGCAGGCACTCTATGCCGGGATCGCCGTGGTCCTGCTGGCGCCGGCGGCACTGGTCGTGCGGCGGCGTGACTGGCGAGTCGGGTTTTTTGCCGCATCAGGCCTGCTCGCGCTGGCGTTGATGTTCGGACTGCCCGGCGTGCTGCATGTGGTGTCGGTGGTGCCGCTGCTGCGCGTGACGATGCTGTCGCGCTTCGGGCTGGTGGCCATCGTCTCGGCGATTGTCCTTGCCGCGTACGTGATTGACGCGCTGGTGTCGGGGGCGCAAGCGCAGAGGCGCGCGGTCTCGCGTGTCGTCACCGGCACGGCGGCCCTCCTGCTGGCCGTGCTCGGAGTGGCCGCGGCGGTGGCACCTCCCCTGGGCAGCGCGGCCGCGCAGGCGGGCGGGCGCACCATGCCGATCGTGGCGGCAGGGCTGCTGCTGGTGGCGGTGACCGCCCTCGCGGCACTGCGCGCACGGGGCGTGCTGGCGGCCGGGCCATTTTCCCTGGCCCTCTGCGCGATCCTCGCAGGCGACCTGGTCGTCGCCCATCGCGGACTACATCCGACAATGGCAGCCCGCCAGGTCTATCCGCCGGTACCAGAACTGACCATCGTCGCCCGCGACCGCGGC
>JBKJQW010000116.1:0-45726 GCA_046593715.1 Luteitalea sp. | reverse complement strand
CGCCTCCCCGAGGCGCCCGACGCGGGGCGCGGAGGTAGGGACCTCCGAAGGTAGGGGCGCCTCCCCGAGGCGCCCGACGCGGGGTGTGAGGTAGGGACCTCCGAAGGTAGGGGCGCCTCCCCGAGGCGCCCGACGACGGCCTTATTGGAAGAAGTAGTGCACCAGCGCCGACGCGCGCACCCCACCGATGGACGGTCCTGTGCCGAGGTTGAACCGGTCCAGGTCGTTCTCGCCCGACACGCTCAGTTCGGCACTGATCTTCAGGCGCGGTGCGCCGCGAAAGCCGAGCTCCACGCCGCCGATACCGGCCGGGCGGACCATCGTGTCGTTGAACTCGCCGATGTCGGTGCGCAGGACGCGGAGGCCGCCGCCGGCATAGGGCCGCACATTGAGCGCGCCGCTGCCGAAATCGCCGATGGCCACGATGACGGTGGGCTCGAAGCGCAGGTACTCGACGTCCTGGCCGATGAAGTCGCTGTCGCCGCCGAAACCGAGATGCGCCTGCACGCCGACGCGGTCGTTGATCCAGTAACGGAAACTGGGCCCGATCTCGAAGTCGGACAGACCCACGAGCCCGCCGAGCCCGACCGCGCCGATGCTTGGTCCCGCCGAGCGGGTGCCCCGACGGCCCTGCGTGATCGCCCAGGCGGTCGTGGTTGACGATGGGGCCCACGCGGTGTCGAGGGCGGCATCCAGGATGCGCGGAGATGCAGCGCCCGCAGGGGCAGGGCCAGCGACGTTGGGCAGGGGATGTTCAGCGCGTGCGAGGCTGGGCGCGACGAGGGCGCCGGCCACCAGCAGTGCAGCAGGAATGATACGGAGCATGTAAGACCTCCCGGGTCATTGCGATAGGGCAAGTAGAAAACCGCGCACGACTGCGCGGCTGACCGGGAGGTCTGCAAGCCTTGCACCAGCGGCCCGGGAAGTCTGGGGCCGGGCCACGAGCGTGCCGACTAGCGGGGCGCCGGTGGCGGCCGCCGCTGCTGCTGCTCTGCGTCGCGCAGTTCGGTAAGCGTCCGTCCGAGGCTGCGAATCTGCTCGCCGTAGGTGGCCCAGTCACCGGCCCGCTGCGCGGAGACGGCGGCGCGATAGTGGCCGTCGGCGCGTTGCACGAGGATGCGCAGGGCCGACGGGGTTCCCTCGCCGCGGGCTGCGGCGGTGCCAGTGCCGTCGGGTGCGCCGCCCGCCAGCATGGCCGTCACCGCTGCGGCATCGAGTTCCTCAGAGGGTCGCGGCGCTGAGCCGTCGGACGGGAACAGGCGGTCGAGCGCGGCCGTCAGGGTCTCGGCCATCACGATCCGGTCCTGGTGGGCGACGATGACGCGGTTCAGTTCGGGAATCTGCCCTCCCGACGCTCGCAGGTACAGCGGCCGGATGTAGATCAGCGACTCCTCGATCGGGATCACGAGCAGCGTGCCCTGGATGACCTTGGAGCCCTGCTGGTTCCAGAGGGTGATCTGCGGCGCGATGGCCTGGTCCTGGTTGATGCGTGCCACTACCTGCCGCGGTCCGAACACCACCTTCTGCTTGGGGAACTGGAAGACGGCCAACTTGCCGTAGTGCTCGCGGTCGCTTCTGGCAATCATCCAGGCGGCGAGGTTGTCCTTCTGCCGCGGCGTGAAGGGCAGCATCTGGATGAACTCGGCGCCGGTCTCGCCCGGCAGCTTCATGATCGTGTAGTACGGCTCCATCCGCACCGGCTGGTCGCCGATGTCGATCGACGGCACTTCCCACTGGTCTTCCTTGTTGTAGAAGACTGCCGGCCCCTGCATGTGATAGGTGGCGAACATGGCCGCCTGCACGGCGAAGATGTCCTGGGGGTACCGCAGCCGCTGCCGCAGCGAGGCCGGCATCGCGTCGAGCGGCTGGAGCAGCCCGGGGAAGATCCGTCCGTAGGTCTGCGCGATCGGGTCGGTGGGATCGACCAGGTAGAACCGCGTCGTGCCATGGTATGCGTCGATGACGACCTTGATCGAGTTGCGGATGTAGTTGACCGACCCGTTGACCAGCGACGGGTTGGTGCCACCGGTGACCGCGCTCGAGTAGGGGTAGCGGTTGCTCGAGGTGTAGGCGTCCTGGATCCAGTAGAGCCGTCCGTCGGCGATGGCCATGTACGGATCCTGGTCGTAGGTCAGGAACGGCGCGATCTTGCGGACGCGTTCGCTGATCCGGCGGTAGTAGAGGACCCGGCTGTCGGCGCGCAGGTCGTCCGAGAGCAGCGCCTTGCCCGACCCGAAACGGATGGCGAACAGCAGCTTGCGCCAGAACGATCCGACCGACACGCCGCCCTCGCCGTTGTACTCGGCAAAGACATTGCCGTCGCCGGCCGGGTAATGGAACTCCTTGGTGTTGGTCTTGACGAAGACGTGGTCGTTGGACAGTTCCCCGAAGTAGATCGAGGGCTCGGTGATCTTCAGATCGACCGTTGACTCGGGCGGCAGGTTCTTGATGAACAGGATCGGCAGCCCTTCGGGGGTCACCTCGTTCACCGGGCCGAGCGTCACCCCGTAGCCGTGGGTGAAGGTCAGCTGCTCATTGATCCAGGTGCGGTTGGGCAGGCTCTCGGAGTTGAGCTCCCGCGCCGACAGCATGATCTGGCGGTAGCGGCCGTTGATCGTGTAGCGGTCGTTGTCCACCGACACGAAGTCGTAGTAGGTCCGGATCTCCTGGATCTGCGAGAACGTGTCGAGCAGCGGCTGGTGGTCCCACAGCGGCACGTTGTCGATCGTGTCGGCGTTGTTGTCCAGATCGGCCCGCGTCAACGTGACATCGCCTGACAGCTGCCGTTCCTGGACGGTGTCGAGCCCGAACGCGGCGCGGGTTGCCGAGATGTTGTGCTGGATGAACGGGGTCTCCCGCACCTGCTCGTTGGGCGCCACGTAGACGCGCTGGACGACCGTCGCGTAGACCGTGCCGCCGAGCGAGACCGCGACGTAGCCGCCGACGGCGAGCGCGATCGGCCAGAGCCGCACGCTGAAGGCCTGGACCACCGCCAGGAGTGCGCCGATGACGCCGACCGTGGCCAGCACGCGCAGTGCCGGGATGCGCGCATGCACGTCGGTGTAGGACGGGCCGGTGATGATCCCGGACGCTTCGAAGAGTTGCTGCGGAATCGCCAGCCAGTCGCCGAAGGCCAGCGCCAGCAGCAGCATGCCGACAAGCAGCGAGAGATGCCGGCGCGTGCTCTCGGTGATGAACACGCCGCGGCCGAGACGCAGCCCGAGGTTGCCAGCCAGGGCATAGGCGGCGGCCGTGGCGAGCACCGTGAGCAGCGAGATCGAGAAGAACAGGCTCTGCACCAGCGAGAGGAACGGCCACTGGAACAGGTAGAAGGACACGTCGTAGCCGAGGACAGGGTCGACCTGGCCAAACGGCACGGCCTGCGTGTAGGCGAGGTAACTGCTCCAGCCTGAAGAGGCGTAGCCGGCCAGCAACAGCGCCAGCAAGCCGGACGCCAGCCAGACCACCGGTCGCAGCCGGCGCGGCTGCAGCGAGATCGTGCGCGGCCCTTCCGGTGTGACGACCACGATGTTGCGCAGCGGCACCGCGCCGAGCGCCAGGAACAGGTTGAAGGCCAGAAAGGCCGCCGACAGCACGAACACCGTGCTGCCCATGCCCGATCGGGCCGTCAGCGACTTGAGGAAGACGGGGCGGAAGCCGACCTCGTCGAACCACAGCCAGTCGGTGTAGAACTCGGCAAAGGACGGCACGGCCATCAGCAGAAAGACGCCGAGGGCGATGAGTGGGGCGCGGGGGATATCTCGGAGGGCCATGGAGTGCGGCTCTATTGTAGGTCGTCTGCCGCGAACCCTTCCCGCTCGACCCGCCAGACATCGTGCACCAGGCCGGCGTGCAGCACCGCACGGTCGGGCCGCAGGCCGAGTCGTCGTGCGACGCCCTGCGACGGCCCGTTCTCCGGACGGATCAAGGCGATCACGGCGGGCACCGACGTGTGGGCGAACGCCAGCGCCAGGCATGCGCGCGCGGCCTCGGTCGCGTACCCATGGCCCCACGCCGCGCGGGTGAAGTGGTAGCCCAGTTCGAGATGCTCGTGTCCCGTCACGCGGCGCACCTGCAGACCGCAATCGCCGATGAAGCCTGCCCCCGGCGCCGCCCCTGCCCCGTCCGGGCCGAGCACGGCAAGCAGGCCCGTCCCCTGCTGCTGGTAGCGCCCGATCGTCCGCTCCAGCCATTGCTCCGACTCGGCCATGGTCATCGGGCGCGGGAAATGGCGCATCACCACCGGATCGCCGAGCATGGCGGCCAGTGCCGGCAGATGCGACAGATCCAGCGGCGCCAGCAGCAGCCTTGGCGTGCGGAGCGGCAGGTGCGGCATCAGGCTGACGGCGATGGGCATCCTGGACCAGCCGGCGCTAGCGCTTCGGACCGCCCGCCAGTGAGTGGAGATAGGCCAGACCGGCCGGGACATTCTTCTCTGGCTCGGGCGACTCCTCCTCGATGATGTGCCACTGCACACCCGTGTTGCGCGCCGCCTCGACGACGCCCTTGACGTTCACCTCTCCGGTGCCGAGGGCCACGCTGGTGTCGTCTGGCGCATGGCCGGTGTGGTCCTTCTTGGTGCCGGGCTTCATGTCCTTCATGTGCGTGAGCACGAACCGATCGGGATGCGCCTTCAACAGCGCCACCGGGTCGGCGCCGCCGTGGTGCGCCCAGAAGATGTCCAGTTCGAACTTCACCGCCTTGGGGTCGGTGCCGGCCAGCACCTTGTCAAACAGCGTGCGCGTCGCCGTGCCGGGAGCGAACTCGAAGCCGTGCGGGTGGTAGAAGAACTGCAGCCCGGCCTTCGCGGCGTTCTTGCCAGCGGCATTGAACGCCGTGATTGCCGCGTCGGCGTCGGCATCGTCAAAGGTCCCCTCGTGGGGAAACCACGCGTTGCCGATATAGGTCACGCCGAAGAACCTGGCATCCTCGAGCAGCGTGGCCGAGTCGGTGGGGCTGGCGAGCACCTTGATGTCGGTGTGCATCGAGATCGGCGTCAGGCCGGCCTTTGTCAGTTCCGCCTTGAACTGCTCGCGCGTCAGCCCGTAGGTCCCCGCCAGTTCGACGTGCGTGAAGCCCATGGCCTTGATCTTGGCCAGGGTGGCCGGCACGCCATTGGTCTTGAAACTCTCACGAAAGCTGTACAACTGCAGCGCGATCGAGTTCTTGAACAGCGGGCCTTGTACGACGCGCGCGGTAGCACCTGCGGCTGCCACCGACGTCTCCGGGACGATGCTGCCGAAGGCAACCAACGCCGACGCCACGGCTGTCGCAAGCAGTGAATGACTGAGTCGCATGAACGCTCCTTGGTGAGTTGATCGGAGTATAGCGTCGGCGAATGTCCTGCCTTCCCGAAATGTTTACGGGTATGCTCGTGCGCAGATCCTGCAGATGTCCTTGTCACGCGCCGATACGGCGTAACAAGGAACCAATGACCCGCGAGTGCGGGCGCTTGTGCATGGGAGGCACGATGAACGACGTGAACGAGATGAACGACGCTGGTGGCATGCTGGCCCCCGAAGTGGTGCCGGCAACCGAGGCCGCAGCGGCCTCGACTTCCGCTCCGAAGGCGCGCCGAAGCGCCAAGAAGAAAGCGGTGAAGAAGGCAGCGCCGAAGGCCGCGCCCAAGGCAGCGGCAAAAAAGGCGGTGAAGAAGACCGCCACCAGGAAGTCCGCCCCGAAGAAGGCCGCGGGAAAGACGACCCGCAAGGCTGCAGGCAAGGCCGCGGGTAAGGCTGCCGGCAAGGCCAGCAAGGCGGCGAAGAAGACGGCCAGGAAGTCCTCGGCCAAGAAGGTTGCCAAGAAGGTCGCCAAGAAGGCGCGCGCGTCCTCCACCGCCCGCTCCGGCAAGAAGGCGACCAGCAAGGCCGCATCCCGGAAGACCACCACCAGGAAAGCCACCACCAGGAAGGCTGCCAAGAAGGCGCCCGCGCGCACGGCGCGCAAGGCTGCGTCCAGCAAGACCACGGGTCGCAAGGCGACGGCCCGCAAGGCGACCAAGCGAAACGCCAAGGCCAGCCGGGGCGCCAAGCGCCGCTAGCGCGCTGTGTCATAGCTGGCCACATGACAGGCGCAGCTCTTGGCTGCGCCTGTTCTGCATGGCACGCTTGCGCTCGTACATCCGGAGCGGCGCGGCAACGCGCCCGGCAACCCCGGCCAACACGCCAGGGTGCCCCGATGCCAGCGACGCACGACCGAACCGGTCGTGCTCAGCGCGACGCATCGATGTGGCGACAGCACAGCTGTCGCAAGCGCGTGTTCCATGCCGCCTCGGCATGGCGGCGGCTCCGGACCCATGTGTATCGAGGAGCCGCCATGTGTCTTGATCCCCGCCCCGATCGTCTCGTCCGTCTCAGCCGCTCGAACCGCGGCCTGGCCCATCGGCCGTCCGCGCTGCACGCAGCAGTGGGGATCCATGCGCTGCAGAGGTCCAGCACCGCGCCCGTCATCGGGGCGTCCGCGTATCGGGCCCTCGATGCACTGGCTGGAGACGATGAACTGGTGGCCCGCGGGTGGGTCGTGCTGAGCCGCGACAACTGAGTCGCTGCGCAAGGTGCAGTGGCGTGGCTCAGGGCGCCAGTGCCGCCAGCGCCTCCGGGCCGATCCGCCCCCAGTAGTTGGCGTACAGGTCCTCGGCCTGCTCTCGCGCGAGGTGCGGCAGTCCTTCGAGGATGGTCGTCCGGTGCGGCTCGGGTTGCTCCGGCCCGCCGACCACGACGATCCCGAACAGCGGGTCGGTGTCCAGGTTCGCGGCCGCGGCGCGCTGCCGTGCGAGCACGTGGAGTGCCTCGATCACTCGAGACACATGGTGTCGTTTCCGGTCATCGGCCGTGCCCGTGGGCAGCGGCGAGGTGCGCGCATCTTCCAGCGCGACCAACAGCGTCTCCGTCTCCACCACGCACGGCATCGACAGGGGCCCGTCCACCAGATCCACGGTGCGAGCGGCAGGGGCAAGGGTGATCGTGCCGGGAGCACGCAGGGCTCCCCAGTGCACTTGCTCGAGCTGCTCGAACATCCGGCGCAGCCATGTACCCGTGGGGTCGGCGGCGTGCAGCGCCTGCACGATGTCGGTCAGTGGAGCCATCGCGGCGAGCGTGACAGGCTGTCGCGGCGCGCGTCAACCGCCAACCGGTGCCTCAGGCGCGTTGGCGTGGTCGCCGAGCACGTCCTCGACGTACAGCCGCTGCACCAGCACGTTGATCGTCACGATGAGCGGCGTGGCAAGGATCAAGCCGAGCGCTCCGAGGGTGACGCCCAGAAACAGCTGCCCGACGATGACCAGGGCCGGCGCCAGGTTGTCCGCCTTGCGCATCACGTAGGGTTCGAGGGTGTAGCTCTCTGCGGTTTGCAGCGCCAGGTAGAGCCCGCCCACGTACAGCACGTGCATCGGGCTCTCGAGCAGTGCCAGCAGCATGGCCGGCACGGCCGCGATCACCGGACCGAAGTTGGGGATGAACGTCAGGAGACCGGCCAGCACCGCCAGTGCCAGGGCCAGCGGGATTCCCAGCGCGAGCAGACCGATCCAGGTCGCGATGGTAATCACCAGCATCAGGGCGGCGCGCCCGAGCAGCCACGTCTGCAGGCGCTGGCCGATTTCCAGCAGGACGCCGTCGATCCGCGGGCGCATGGCGATCGGGAGCAGGCCGACCAGGCCGCGACGATAGAGTCCGGGCTCGGCGGCCAGGAAGAGCCCGACAAACGACAGCAGGACCAGGTAGCCGGTCAGCGACACCACCCGGGACACGACTCGCATGGCGCCCTCGGCGGCTGGCGCGGCCAGGCTGGTGCCACCTTGCGCCGGGCCGGCGGCCGAACCCCACAGACGCGCGGCCAGCGGCCAGCGCATCACCTGCTCGCGCAGGCGGTCCACCGCGCGTGGCACCGTGTCCACCAGCTCCCCGGCCTGCTCCTGCAGCGGCGTCGCCAGCAGAGCGACCCCGGCCCCCAGCAGCGTCACCAGCGCCACGCAGACCACCGCGAGAGCGGCGTAGTCGCCGAGCGGCGACCAGCGCTGCACCAGTGACGCCAGGCTGCGCAACAGGACGGCCAGCAAAAGGGCGGCAAACGTCGCGAGCAGGGCAGTGGTGCCCTGCCAGGCGCACACCGCAAGCAGCACCGCACCGCTGGCCAGCCCGAGGACGATGAGCACGCGACGGATGAAGGGCGAGTCGACGACCTGTTCCATGTCGCCTGCATGATGCACCAGCGGGCCGGGCGCGTCCGCTGGGCCGTCGCGGCCCGCGACCCTGGCGGTGCACACACCCCCCGACCACCCGGCAGACATCCCGATCTGCGTCGTGCGCCGACCGTGGAGCCTGTTACGATCCCAAGGTGAGTACCGATCCCGCCCTCGAAGCCCCCACCGGCTTCTCCTCTCTCGGCCTGTCCGATGCCCTCGTTGCCGCCGTCGCCGCGCTTGGCTACGAGGAGCCCACCCCCATCCAGCGTGAAGCAATCCCTGTCCTGCTCGACGGCAAGGACGTCCTCGGGATGGCTGGCACCGGCACCGGCAAGACTGCCGCGTTCGCCCTCCCGATGATCGAGTTGCTGTCGCGCAAGGGCGCCAAGAGCCTGGCCCCGCGCGGACTGGTGCTCGTGCCTACCCGCGAGCTGGCGATGCAGGTGGCCGAGGCGGTGCACAAGTACGCGCGCGGCACCGACCTGGCCGTCGCGCCACTCTACGGCGGCGCGCCGATGGACGTGCAGATTCGGGCCCTCCGTCGTGGCGTCTCGATCGTCGTCGCCACACCCGGGCGCGCACTCGACCACCTTCGTCGCCATACGCTGGACCTGCGGGCCGTCCGCATCGTGGTCCTGGACGAGGCCGACGAGATGATCGACATGGGCTTTGCCGAGGACATCGAGAGCATCCTGGCCAATGCCCCCGTCGAACGCCAGACGGCTCTCTTTGCCGCGACGATGGCGCCGCGGCTCGAGGCGATCGCGTCCACGCACCTGAGCGATCCGGTGAGGGTGGCCATTGCCAAGGAGAAGCGTGCGGCCGGCAAGATGCCACGCATCCGGCAGGTGGCGTACCTGGTGCCCCGGAACCAGAAGACGGCCGCACTGGGCCGCGTGCTCGACGTGGAGACGCCGGCGTCCGCCATCGTCTTCTGTCGCACCCGGACCGAGGTCGACGAATTGACCGACACGCTCGCCGCACACGGGTACGGCGCCAAGGCGCTGCACGGCGGCATGGAGCAGAAGGCGCGCGACCGCGTCATGCAGCTGTTCCGCACCGGGCAGGCCGACGTGCTGGTGGCCACCGACGTCGCGGCGCGCGGTCTGGACATCGAACACGTATCGCACGTGGTCAACTACGACCTGCCGATGACGCCCGACGTCTACGTGCACCGCATCGGCCGCACGGGCCGCGCCGGCCGCGAGGGGATGGCGATTTCACTCGTCGATCCGCGGCAGCATCGGCAGCTGCGATCGATCGAGGGCGCCGTCCGCGCCAAGATCGAGATCCTGCCAATCCCGACCGAGGCCGACCTGCAGGCGCGGCGTCTCGACACGACGCTCGCGGCGGTGCGCGCGCAGATCATCGAGGGCGGCCTGGACCAGGCCCGCGCCTTTGTCGATCGTCTCGCGCAGGAGTTCGACGTCCTCGACGTGGCGGCCGCGGCGATTCGCCTGCTGCATGACGATGCCCCGGCTGGTGCCCCGACGACCAAGGGCAAGTCCACGGGAACCAGGAAGTCGGCCGGCGAGACGGCGGCAGGTCCGTCGCTCGATGAGGCGGTGGCGGAGGCCGAGCGGCGTCCGCGGGAAAGCCGTGAAGGATCGACCAGTCGTGCGTCCCGTGGCGGCGACCGCGAGGCGCGTGGCGCGCGAGCGCCGCGTGCCGCCGCCGGTGCCCGCACCGTGCTGCACATCAACATCGGCAAGACCGCCGGCGTACGTCCTGCCGACCTGGTCGGCGCCATCTCCGGCGAGGCCGACGTGGATAGCGGCGTCATCGGCGCCATTCGCATCGACGAGGACTCCTCGCGCGTGGACGTTCCCGAAGCGTTGGCCACCCGCATCATGATCTCGCTGCGCAACGCCAAGGTGCGCGGCCGCCGGGTGATGGTTCGCAAGGACCGCGAGAGCTGAACCCGCAGCGATCGCTGCTCCCACTCATCGACTACGACGTGGCAGTTCCTGCCACGTCGCTGAGCGCTGCCTCGCGCTCGTGCCCACCTGTGCCCTCGAGGTGCCTGGCGTGGTTCGTGCCTTCTCCCACGGAGCAGGCTGCGCGGCTGCCGCGCGTCTCGTTGCACTCGACAAGAGGCACGAAATGAACCATACTCATATGCATGAGGACGACAATGATTCTGGACGACTCGCTGCTGGACGAGGCGCGCCGACTCACGGGTGTGACCGAGAAGACGGCGCTGGTACACGAGGGTCTGCGGGCCCTCATCGCCCGCGAGCACTCCTCGCGTCTGCGTCGCCTCGCGGGATCGGACCCTTCGGCGGCGGTGGCCGATCGGTCGCGCCGCCGTCCGAAGCCATGACACTCGTGGATACGTCGGTGTGGATCGACCACCTGCGCCAAGGCGACGCGGAGTTGGCGGCCTTGCTCGACGACGGCATGGTGCTGGTGCACCCCTTCGTGATTGGTGAGATTGCGTGCGGCACCCTTGCCCAGCGACAGGTCGTGCTGGGCCACCTTCGGCACCTGCCCGAGGCGCCGCTCGCCACCGAAGCGGAAGTGCACCATCTGCTCGAGCGACACCGCCTCGCCGGCCGGGGTCTCAGCTGGGTCGACGTGCACCTGCTGGCATCAGCTCGGCTTGCCGCCGTGCCGCTGATTACCCGCGACCGCGCGCTTCGCGACGTGGCGCAGGCCGTGCTGGCCTGAACCGACTCGCGCATGCGCAGGCGAGCGTTCTGCCGAGGACCATCGCGCCTCGCCTCGGATGGTGCGCGACGTCGAGCAGCGCGGCTCACGACTGGCTGAGCACAGGCGAGCCCCCGCGGTCGGTGGCGGGCTCGGCCGCCGGCCGCAACGCCGTGCCAGGGCTCAGAGGCGCCGTCGCGAGGTAGGCCAGGAGCGACACCACGAGCGCTGTCACGTACGGTGCGGGCGACCCGAGCAGGGCGCCCGCGCCCCACACGAGCAAGCCTGTGCAGAGCGCCGCCCACGCGCTCAATGGCCCGCCGACCGCGGTGAACAATCCAAAGCACGCGACCACGAACACGCCGGCGCTGCCAAATGCCGAGGCCGTCGCGACCAGGTCCTTGATGCTCTCGGTGTACAGCGCCAGTCCCCATGCGCAGACCCCCATCGTCAGCACTCCGAGCCGGGAGGCGCGCAACTTCGCGCGCTCCGACAGCTCGGGCCAGATGGGCAGCAGCACGTTGTGTGTCACCAGCGTCGAACCGGCCAGCATGCACGAGTCCACCGTCGAGAGCAGGGCCGAGAGGAGCGCCCCGGCAAACGGCACGTAGAGCCACTGGCCAAGATGTCGGCTCGCCAGCGCCGGCACCAGTTGCTCGCCATCCTCGAGGCCGGGCACGAGCCAGGGCCCGCACAGGCCGAGCACGGCCGGAATCGCTCCGACGACGAGGTACAACCCGCCACCCAGAAAGCAGGCGCGCCGCGCCGTTGTGGCGGACCTGCACCCTAGCACGCGCGACACCAACTCGACGGCCAGCATCGACCCGACCACCGGTACCACCCAGGCTTCGACCATTTCGTACCACGGCACGGCGCCAGTGCCGAAGATCGCCAGTCGCTCGGCGGGCACCTGCTGCCATGCCGTCTGCAACTCGCCGCTCGCGATCAGCACCGCCAGCAGGACGCAGAGCCCGACGATGATGGCGATGCCTTGCACGAGATCGGTCCACGCATCCGCGAGCAGACCGCCCACCGAGGTGTACAGCACCACGAACGCCGCCGCCGCCGTGATCGACACATCGAGTGGGATCCCCGCGGTATGGGACACCACGTTGCCGAACGCCCGGACCTGCGCGGCTGCCCAGATCACCGAGGTGGGAACGAGCAGCAGGATCACGAAGCGCTCGACGCCCGTCGAGTACCGCGCCCGGAACAAGTCGCCGAACGTGGTGAAGCCGCGGTTCCACAGCGGTCGCGCAAACACCGCGCCGACCAGCAGGATGCACAAGACGTAGCCAAACGGTTCAGCCGATGCGCCAGACAGCCCGTCGCTGTACATCGTTCCGGCGGCGCCCTGGATCGACTCGGCGCCGAACCAGGTGGCAAAAATCGAGAACGACGCGAGACCGAGACCGAGGGTCCGGCCGGCCAGGACGTAGTCGGTTTCGGTCTGCACCCGGCGGGAGACCCAGAGGCCAATGGCCATCTGCGCCGCCAGGTACGCGAGCATGCCGATGAGCAGCCAGTTCATCCGGTTGGCGATCCTAAGCCAGGACGCTGCGCTCGTGGTGCGTCGTGCTCACCACCGGGGTGGTGCGCCCGCGACGTCAGCGATCGACCACGACCTTCAGCGCCCGCGTCGTCCGGTTGCCACTGAAGTCGCTCACGAAGACGCGCAGCACATACTCGCCGGGAGCGAGCCGCGTCGTGTCCCAGGCGCCCTCGGTGGCCCAGCCATCCCGGTAGGTCGTGGTTGCGACGTAGAGAAACTGGGTGCGGCTGGCGCCATACACAGGGATGCCGCTTCCGCTTGCGAACACCAGTTTTGCGGCGTCAGCCTCACGCCGCATGCGCCCGAAGATCTGCGTCGCGCCGGGCATCGCCGCGGTCGCTGCACCAGCAGACTCGACGCTGTATCCGACGGCGTACACGCCCAGGCGCCTGTGGGCCTTGTTGCCGTCGGCCTGATCCCACGCATCGACCACGATGCGCACGCGCCCGTGCACGACCACCGGCTCGAGCGGCGGGAGCCGCGAGGGGCGGCGCGCCCGTCCTCGTCCACGCAGCGCACCGATGCGGTCGGGATTGAGCGGTTGCCAGGCCTGGTCGAACAGCCGTACCCCGTCTGTCGCAATCGTGGGCGCGATGCTGTCGCGGAACTGCAGGAGACGGAAATGCAGCGGGTTGTACTCCTCCCCGCTCCAGCCGACATTCACATGCACGTGGTTGAATGCGTTGACGGTGCCCACGACGTCGCCGGCCGCGAACAACGCACCGCGCTTGGCACGCATGCCGACCATCGCGCCGCGGGCGTCGTAGACCGGCGCGAAGCGTTGCAGGTCCACGGCGCCGTCGTCTCGACCAGGGCCGCCACGGTTCCCTGCCTCGCTCGATCTCGAGCCCCGTGACCTCGAACGCGGTGGCGCCCGGCCCACCCGGATGTGGACGTACGCCAGCGGCCCGATGCGCACCGATTCGTTGAGCGTGCCGAATGCGGCGGTCGCGACCGGACTGGCCACGATGCCGTCGCGAACGGCATGGACGGGCGTGCCCTGGTTCTCGCGCACGTCGAGCCCGGCGTGAAAGCGCTCCTGACCGGGCTGCCCGCGGACTTCCCCGAACGTCCCGGCGACTTCATGCGGCCCGTCGAGAGGCGCGATGGGCCACAGCAACGGCGTCCGTGCGAACGCGTCCACGTCGAACTCGGGTGTGTGCAGCACCCGTGGCGGTACCGGCAGGTAGACGTCTGCCCAGGGCCACCACGACCTGCCGAACGAGAACTGCTGGGAGCGGCTGTCCGCCGTGCCGCCGCCACGTGGCGATGGCGGTGGCCAGTCGGGCACTCCCGGTGCCACGGGCTGCACCAGGCGCACGAGCGCGTTACCGGCATCGGCGACCAGAAGTCGAGGGGGCTGCAGGGAACGACGGCCGGACTGGAGCGCGGGCCCTGCCAGCAGCGCCAGCGCCGATGGTCGCCTGAACCGTGCCTCGCTCGCGACCCCGTCCGCGAAGCCAGGTGCGCCGCCGGCAAGCGCACGCGCGTCGCCCTCGACCGGTAGCACCACGATGCTGCCGCGTTCGTCCACGACGTACACGTCGCCGACGGGCGTGGATGCCAGCGCCATCGGGCGGATCAGGCCGACAACGGGCATGGCGATCGTGGAGACGACGCCGTCAGGGGTAATCGACCGGACCGCGCCATTGCCCGTGTCGGCCACCAGCACGCGGCCCGCCGCATCGACGGCAACGCCACACGGCGTGTCGAATCGCGCACTGGGACCAGGGCCATCAACAGGGCCATCGACGGCGTCATCGACGGCGCCGCTGACGTCTCCCCCCGCGAGCGTCCGGACCTCACCGTCAACCTCGATGATCCGGATCCGGTCGTTGTAGGTATCGGCCACCACGATGCGGCCGCGGCTGTCCACGGCAACGCCGATCGGCGCGTTGAAGCGCGCCTGGCCGGCCGGCCCATCGACGTACCCCGCCACGCCGTTGCCGGCCACAGTGGTCACCGTGCCGTCGGGCAGCACCCGACGGATGGCGTGATTGCCGGTGTCGGCGACGACAAGCGACTGGTCGGGAGCCAGCGCGATGGCCGATGGCGTGGCGAAGCGCGCGTCGGCGCCGCGTCCGTCGGCAAAGCCCCTGCCGCCTCCAGCCAGTGTCGTGACCGCGCCGTCGGGGCTGATCCGTCTGATGCGATGCGACGTGCCGGCGTCGCTGACCAGCATCGCGCCGTCAGCCGACGCGGCGACGCCAAACGGCTCGGAGAATCTCGCGACATCGGCACGGCCGTCGCGCCAGCCATCCCGCCCGTCGCCGGCCAGCACGCTGACAGCGCCCACCCACGGGGGCAGGGGTGGATCCGGGCGGGTCAGCCTCCACGTGGTGGCCAGCGCGGCCACGAGCACGAGGCCCAGTAGCCCCCACAACGCGCGGGTCAACGTCACGCGACGATCGAATCACGTAATGCCGACATGCAGGAAGGCTGAAATGTCGGCACAGCCGCCATGCCGGGTCCGTCCCATGTCATCCTGCACGCATGCGCTACGCAGCCCTTGGCCTGGTGTGTCTCGTCGCGTCCTGCGTCGCGGTGCAGGCGCAGACGCACGCGCCCTCACTGGTCACACCAGCGCAACTCGAGCCGCTGCTCGCCGACCTGGGCCTGGTGCTTCTGCACGTGGGCGATAAAGTCGAGTACGACGCGGAGCACCTGCCGGGGGCCAGGCACATCGAGGCTCGCGCGCTTGCCGCGGCGCCGCAACCAGACGGCCTGACCCTGCAGCTCCCTTCCCCTGCCGACCTCGAAACCAAGCTGGAGGCGCTCGGCATCAGCGACGGCTCCCGGGTGGTGGTCTACGCAGGCAGCAACGGGCTCAGCCAGATGACCCGTGTCGTGTTCACGCTCGACTACGCCGGTCTGGGCGGCAGGACGATGGTGCTCGACGGAGGGATGCGGGCGTGGAAAGCGGCGGGAAAGGAAGTGACGGCGACGGCCCCGGCGGCACCCGCGCCAGGTGCCCTGACGCTCGCCCCGCGACCTGACGCCGTGGCCGACCAGGCCTGGGTGCAGGCGCACGCCGGCAAGCCCGGGAGCATCGTGCTCGACGCGCGCGACGCGCAGTTCTACACCGGCGAGAGCGACAACAACGGCCGGATCCCACGGCCTGGCCACGTCGCCGGGGCGGTGAACGTGCCATATGGCACGTGGGTGCGCGAGGACGGCTCGTTCAAGTCCCGAGGCGAGCTCGAGGCGATGTTCACGGCGGCCGGTGTCTCTGCCGGCGCCTCGGTCGTCATCTACTGTCATATCGGGCAGCAGGCCACCGTCCCGTATCTCGTGGCGAGGATGCTCGGCTACGAGGTGAAGCTGTTTGACGGCTCGTACGAGGAGTGGAGCAGGACCGAGCGCGCGCCGGTGAAGACGGGCGGCGAACCGTAGCCAATTCCCAATTGTCCGCCCATTGAGACTGCTCCACACTTCTGACTGGCACGCAGGCAAGGCGTGGAAGGGGCACTCGCGCCTCGACGAGCTCGACGCGGTGCTCGACGACCTCGCGGCTGCGGTCGAGCGTGAGCGCGTCGACCTGGTGCTGATGACCGGCGACGTGTTCGACGTGACCTCGCCGTCAGCCGAAGCCGAGCGGCTGGTGTTCCGCTTCTTCCGCCGCGTCGGTCAGCTCGGCGTGCCATCGGTCCTGATTGCCGGAAACCACGACAGCGCCGCCCGCGTCGAGGCCTGGGCCCAGCTTGCCGAACTCGCCCTGGTCACGGCGTGTGGCATGGTCAAGCCGTTCGACCAGGGTGGCTGCGCCACCGTCACGACGCGGTCGGGCGAACGGGCCGTGGTCGCCATGTTGCCGTTCGTGGGGCCGTCGCAGCTGCTCTCGGCGCAGGAACTCGCCACCCCTGATGACGACGCGGCGGGCCACTACGCACGCCGCATGCAGCGCCTCGTGGCCGACGTCAGCCGCGGCTTCCGTGAGGATGCGGTCAACCTGCTGATGGCGCACACGCACCTGCAGGGAGCCTTGGTCGGCACCAGCGAGCGTCGCGTCCACGTCGCCGAGCATTGGGCCGCCACCGTGGACATGCTGCCCGGCAACGCCCAGTACGTGGCGCTCGGCCACCTCCACCGCAACCAGGCCATCGCTGCCGCGCCGGTCCCCACGTGGTATGCCGGCGCGCCGATGCAGCTCGACTTCGGTGAAGAGGGCGAAGCCAAGTCGTACAACATCGTCGAGGCGTTCCCGGGCGCACCGGCGCGCGTCACCCCGGTGGCTTATCGTGGCGCGCGGCCGCTCCGCACGGTCACCGTGCCTGCGTCGGCGTTCGAGGGCGAGTGGAACCGGGCGACGACGCCGCCATCCCTGCTGTTCGACGACCCGCACGTCGACGTCTCCGAACGTCCGCACCTGCGCGTCATCGTCGATTGCACCCACGGGATGGTGGACCCCGACATCAACCGCAAGGTGCGCGCGGTCATCCCCGGCGTGGTCAGCGTCGACCTGCTTCGACCGCGACCCGTGCCGGGCTCGACCCAACCCGTACTCCAGGGCATGTTCGCGCCGCGTGATCTCTATGCCGCCTACCTGCACCAGCAGGGGCAGGCGGGCACCGAGGCCACGCTCGGTGCATTCGACGCGCTGTACCAGGACTCGTTGCTCGGCGAGGACGACGCATGAGGCCGCTCACTCTCGAGGTGCAGGGCTTCACGTGCTTCAGGGATCCGCAGCCCGCCCTCGACTTGTCGTCCCACACGCTGTTTGCCATCACCGGGCCGACGGGTGCAGGCAAGAGCTCGGTGCTCGATGCGATCACCTTTGCGCTGTATGGCAAGGTGCCGCGGATGGGCCGCGGCAGCGTCAAGGACCTGATCTCCCATGGCCGCGATCGCCTCTCGGTGACGCTGCGATTTGCCGCGGGCGACCGCACCTGCATCGTCACGCGGATGATCCGGCGCAACGGCGGCCCCGGCGCCTGTCAGCTCGACCAGCAGGTGGGTGATCGGACTGCGACGATCGCGTCCGGCGTTCGCGAGGTGGACCTCGCCGTCGAGCGGCTCGTCGGGCTCGACTACGACGCGTTCACGCATGCGGTGGTGCTGCCGCAGGGCGAGTTCGCGCGCTTCCTCAAGGGTGCCCCGGCCCAGCGTCGGCAGATCCTGCAGGACCTGCTGCGGCTCGGCGTGTATGCGCGGATGCAGAAGCTGGCCGGAGAACGCTGCCGCGACGGCCGCAAGGACGTCGAGGTGGCTGAACGTCAGCTCGCGCAGCTTGCCGACGCGACCCCCGATGCCATCAAGCAGGTGCAGACCACGCTGGCCGGCGCACGGCAGCGACACAGCGCCCTGATCGCCGCGCGCGACGCGGTTCGCGCCACGCGTGTGCAGGCCGAGTCGCTCGCGGCGCTGACCCGCGAGCTCGCCAGCCGCCGGCACGACGTGGCGGGCCTGCAGGCCGACGACGGCATGCAGCAGGACCGCCTCGAGCGCATCGCACGCGCTCGCCGCGCGCGTGAGGTGGGCGCGGAACTGGCCCAGCATGCCCGCGACGACGCCACGCACCAGGAACGCCTGGCCGCGCATGGCACCGCCGAGGCGCGCCTGCGGGAGGCGCACGCGTCGAGCGACGCGACCCGTGCGATTCATGGGGCCGCCCAGCGCCAGCTGGCCGGCATGGCGCCGCTGCGGATGCAGGCCGAGGCGTTGCGTGCGCTCGAAGGGCGGCTGCAGCATCTCGATGCGCTGGCCGAGGAGTGTCGGGCGGTGACGCGCCAACGCGATGACCTTCGGAGCGAGATGACGGCGCGGCAGGCCGACGTGCGCGCCAGAACAGAGGACCTCACGCACGCCACCGATCAGGTGGCGCGCCTCGAGCGTACCCTGTCGGCGGCTACGTTCGATCCTCTGGAGCTGCAGGCCTGCGAGCACGGTCGCGACCTTGCACGCGACCTGCGGGCGGCCCGGGCGCAGGGGCCGGCGATGGACGCACTCGCGCGGCAGGCGGCGGTGGCCCGGCGAGAAGCGGAACGCATCGCCCTTGCCGAGGGCGCTGCGGTCGAAGAGGCGCGCGAGGCGCTGGCGCGTGCCGAGGCCGGCAGGGAGGCTGCCATCGTGGCCCTGACTGCAGCTCAGGACACGCACCGCGCGATGACCCTGCGCAGCCACTTGCACGCCGGCGAGGCCTGTCCGGTGTGCGAGCAGACGGTGCCGACCGTGCCACCGGTCTCGATGGCGCCCGAACTCGCGAGCCTGCTCGACTCGCAGAACGAGGCGACCGAAGCCTGCCGCACGCTCGCCGAGCGGGTCACGCGTCAGCAGCAGAAGCACCTGCGCGCCGCCGCGGCGGCTGAAGGCGCCGCGTACGAACTGTCCGCCGCCGAATCGACGCGCGCCACTCTGCGCGAGCGCGTCACCGCGGCCATCGCGACGCTCACCGCAGACCTGGACCGCTACCTGCCGGCGTCGCGGCAGGCGATGCCCGAGCACTGGCTGCTCGAGCGGCTCGACGACCTCCAGGCGCTGCGCAGCGAGCGAGAGGCGCGCGAGCGGCAGCGGCAGATTGCGAACGCGGTCTGCGCGGACGCCGGCCACGTGCGGGCGTTGGCCGAGCAGGCACTCGCCTCGGCGGCACGCGAGGAGGCAGCACTGGCTGACCGGCTGACCGCGCGGCAGGCCTCTCACGACGCCTTGCTGCGCGAGGTTCGCGGCACGACCGATGCCGAGGACCCACGCGCCGAACTGGCCAGGCTCACGCGGCACATCGCCCAGGCCGAAGGCGCGGTCGATGCCGCACGTGTGGCCGCGACGCGGCACGACGCCGAGCTTGCCGGCGCGACCGAGGCGGCGGCGCACGCCGCGCGTGGGCTGGACGAGGCGCGCCGCGCGCTCGCCGGCATCACCGCGCGCATCGGCCTGGCGCTGTCGGCGTACGGCTTCGTGTCGGTTGCCGAGGCCGTGTCGGCGTCAATGGACGCGCCCGATCTCGCTGTCCTCGAACGCGCAGCGGAAACGCATGCCCGTCGGCGCGCTGCGCTGGACGCCCGCATTGCCGAGCTGCTGGAGCGCCTCGGCGACTCTCCCGTGACCGAGGCAGACGTGGCCACGTGCGTGGCCAACGAGCGTGAGGCCGACGAGGCGGTGGAGGCACACCTGCGGCACACGACGCAGCTGGAAGTGCAACTCGAGTCCATGCAGACGCGTGCACTCGACGCCGTGTCCGTGCAGTTGCAGCTGTCGGCGGCTCGGCAGGCCTACGACGTCCACGCACGTCTCGCCACCGACCTGAAGGCAGACGCGTTCCAGGCCTGGCTGCTGCGCGAGTCCTTCGAGCGCCTGGTCATCGGTGCATCCACGCGCCTGATGGAGCTGTCGGGTCGCTACACGTTGCACTGGGTGGACGACGAGTTCGTGGTCGTGGACCACGACAACGCGCAGGAACGCCGCGCGGCCGATACCTTGAGCGGCGGCGAGACGTTCCTGGCGTCGCTGGCGCTCGCGCTCGAGCTCAGCGAACAGGTCCAGCGGGCCGCTGGGGCGGTGCGCCTCGACAGCCTCTTCATCGACGAGGGCTTCGGCACCCTCGATGCGGCGTCCCAGGATGTGGTGGCCTCGGCCATCGAGTCGCTGCAGGTCAGCGGTCGGATGGTCGGGATCATCACGCACGTCCGCGAGCTCACCGATCGCATGCCGGCCACCGTGGTGATCGAGAAGCGACCCGAAGGATCGCGCTGGCGGCAAGCCTGATCTACGATCGATCCATGTACCTACCTGCTCGCCTTGCCGTGGTCCTCTCGCTTGCCGTGCCGGTGCTGGCCACCGCGCAGGCGACCGCCGACGCGCCGTCCTTCATCACGGCGGCGGCGCTGGCCGCTGAGTTAGCGAGCCCGCACCTCGTGCTGCTGCACGTGGGCGACAAGGAAGGCTATGCACTGGGGCACATTGCCGGGGCGCGCCTGCTCGAGTTGTCGATGATCACGGCGGCCTCACCGGCACCGCCGCTGCAGAACGAGCTGCCCGCGCCCGCGGAGCTCGAGGCCAAGCTCGAGGCGCTGGGGATTGGAGACGGGTCACGGGTGGTCGTGTACTTCGCCAAGGCGGAATTGCCGCAGATGGCCCGAGTCGTGTTCACGCTCGACTACGCTGGGCTCGGCGGCCGCACGTCCATCCTGGATGGCGGCCTCCCAGCGTGGGTGAGGGCCGGACAGGCGGTGACCGACGTGGTGCCGGCGACGGCCACACCCGGTACGCTGACGATCGACCCGAAGACCTCCGCGCTCGTGGACATGGCCTGGCTGCGCGCCAACACCGAGAACGCGGCGGTACATGTGCTCGACGCGCGGCCGGTCGAGTCTTACACCGGTGCCGATGATCGCGGGGGCGCGATCAAGCGCCCCGGGCATGTGCCGGGCGCCGTCAACGTGCCGTACTCGACCTTCTTTCGCGACGACCTCACCTTGAAGCCGGTCGATGAACTGAGGCAGATGCTGGTCAACGCGGGCGCCAAGCCCGGCGAGCCGCTGATCAGCTATTGCACGTCCGGCGTGCAGGCCAGCGTGCCGTACGTAGTCGCGCGTCTGCTCGGCTACGACGTGAAGGTCTTCGACGGGTCGTACCAGCAGTGGAGTGCATCGGACGCCCCGGTGGTCACGGGCGGCACGCCCCGCTAGGCGTCGGCGCAGTGGTCTGCTAGTGCTTCTTGCTGGCTTTCGCACGGTCCGAGGTGTCGAAGGTCATCGGCGCCGTCGGCACGAGGCGCTTGAGCGCCACCTTGTCGTGCATCAGGCTCATGGCCGCCTGCACGCCACCGGCGTCGGCGTCGAAGTCCACCGACCGCGCCGCGGCGAAGCCCATCTGCCCACCCTCGACGATTGCGTCCTGGTTGGCTGCGAGGAACACGAATTCCCACGTCGGCCCGGCGCCGGTCGCTGGTGCTTCGCACTCGCGAATCATGGCGAAGATCTGCCGGCGCGTGAACTCGTGGCTGGCGTTTTCCTGCCCGTCGGTGGCGACCGCGACCACGATCTGGTCAGGCCGATCGGCGGCGGCGCTCTTGGCCAGCCGTGACCTGATGTCGCTGATGGTGCGGCCGATGGCGTCCAGCAGCGCAGTCGAGCCGCGCGGCGTGTAGCTTCGGCGCGACAATGTGGGCACATCTGCAATCGGCGCCCGGAAGTGGACGACCTCGTACTGGTCGTCAAACTGCACGAGCGTGAACCACGCCTCGCCCTCGACGCCGCGCTGCAGCGACACGAATCGATTCAGTCCCGTGACCACGTCCCTGGCGATCGGCTCCATCGATCCCGAGCGATCCAGCACCACCGTGATGTCGGTCTTCACGCCTGTGAGTTGTCGTCCCATGCGTCTGTGGACGCAGGGGTCAGGAGCGATCTGACAGCTGAGCTCACATGATGCGGGTCTGACGGCTGCCTCGACACACGTCCTCTCCCCGACGGCGGCACGCCCCCGCTAGAGCAGGCAGGTCAGCGGATCACGAGATGGGGCACCGCGTCGGATGCGGCGCAGACCACGGCGTTCTGGGCGAAGCGTCGCGCGAGCGCGACGGCGGCCGACTCCTGCAGCCCGAGGACGAGCAGACTGGGTTCGCCGGGCCAGGCGCCGGCCGGGTCGATGCCGACCCCGCGCAGCCAGCGCAGGCCGTGTGCACGGAGGTCGCTGATCAGTAGCGCCATCGCGGCCTCGTTTGCGGCGTGCGAGGTCGGCACGCTGCGGGGATTGCACGCGGTGACAAATGCCGAGCAGGTGACGCCGAAGCTCTCGTGGCAGGCGTGCAGCAGCAGTGAGGGCTGCTCGATGCGCATCACGAAGGTGTAGGCACCGTCGCTGACGCGGTACTCGGTGCGCTGGTACGCGGCACGCAGTTCACCGTCCATGGGGCTACCGCTTCAGTGCGTTTGCGTCGCGCAGGGCGATCCCGAACCGCTCGGCCTGGTCGATCCACTGGCGCGCCTGCGACAGGGACGGCTCGAGGTCGAACACGCGATGGTGGCACGCGTGGGAGAGCTGGCTCCAGGCGGCGTGCGCATCGGAGACGGCGGCCGAGGGCAGGCAGTCGTGGAGGAGCAGGAACTGGGTGCGCCGCGAGACCAGGGCGACGCCGGGCGCGTTCACCTCCCAGAACTGCGCCAGCCGCATCTCGACCGATTGCCGGACGAGCAACGCGACAGCCCGTGTCGCCCAGGCCGTCGTGCTCCACTGCACCGACGCGCAGAGGCGGCGCGCCACATCGAGGAGCTCGGCGGGCTCGGCCGTGCCGCTCATGCCGCCTTGACCTTTCGCAGTTCCTCACAGAGGTTGCGGGCCCGATTGACCATCGTCTTGAGGTTGCCGTCGAAGCCTTCGTGTGCGCCGTTCTGGCAGTCCTGGACGATGGCCACCGCGTCGGCCACCTTGATCCGGTTCAGTCGCGCCGCCAGCCCCGCATGCGCGAACTCATCCTCGAAGAACACCAGGCACAGCAGCTCGCGCAGCCCTCGACGCGCCAGCCGCTCCTCGACCTTGACATGCGCGTCCCCACGCAGCAGCCAGCGCCGACGCAGGTTGTCCACGCAGGACGCCTCGAGCGCCTGTCGGCAGAAACCCGGCACCACGCGTCCGGCGATGTCCTCCGGGACATTGGGCGTGGATGCCACCGCGACGGCGTCCTCGAGGCGCTGCTCCCACGCCCCGACAAGCGGTGACACGCCGACGCTGGAGAGGACGCCGCGCGTGACGCGTCGCTTCGAGTGCGGCAGGGCCAGCCTGTCGAAGGCTTCAGGCAGCCGCGCGTCGTGCGTGAACACGACGACCTGTCGATGGCTGCCGACGGCCGCCAGGACACGGGCGAGTCCATCCACCCGCGCCTCGTCCATGGCCTGCACGGGGTCGTCCACGAGCACGAAACCGAAAGGCGTGGCGTCCAGGAGCACGCGCGGCAGGAAGAGGCTGAGCGTCATCGCGTTCAGCTCGCCCTGACTCAACACCCCGAGCGCGGGCGCGTCCTGCCCGTCCACGTTCACCTTCAACGTCACCCGCTGCTGGATGCCCTGCCCGGTGAGCTCGATGTCCTCGAGCGTCACGTTGCTCAGCTGCGCGATCGTGTTCCAGAAGACGATGGCCTGCTCCTTGACTGGAGCGAAACGGGCCTGGCGCTGCTGGTCGATCGTCGCGCCGACCCAGTCCTTGGCTTCCTTGAGGGGCTTCTCGGTGGCCTTGGCGCGTTCGGCGGCCCTGGCGCCGACCACCCACTGTGCGATCTCGAGCGACAGTGGTTGCCACGCCACGTCTCGCTGTTCTGCCTCCGTCGCTGCCGCGGCCACGGTGGCGGCCACGAGTGCCGACAGGCGAGGGGCCTGATCCTCGAGGTGCGCCGCGAGCTGGTCCGGCGTGGCCAGGGACGCTCCTGTAGCCCACCCGGTCCACGCGTCGAGTGCATCGGCAGCACCTGTCAGTCCGACGTCGCCGGCCTGCCGAAGCGCTTCCGGCGCGGGCCGACAGAGATCCTGCGCCTGCCGCACCAGGACACGAAGTCGTTGCGACAGATCACGCGCAGCACGCGCGCTTTCATCGAGATCCTGCAGGCGCTGCGCCGCGTCGGCCTGCCACGCGGCGTCGAGCGGCGTGCGGCTGCCGCACACCGGACACGCGGCTTGCGGCGCCGCCTCGGCCAGCGCGAGCGTCTTGCGCAACACATCGGCAAGCTTCAGGGTGAGATCCTCCGAGCGCCCGCGCATGGCCCGGTCCTCCTCGGCCACCGCGCGCAACGCCGCCGGCAGCGCGGCCGCGTGCGCTTTGTCAAACGGCAGCGCCAGCGTGTACGTGCCCTCGAGCGCCTTGCTGCGTTGGTCGTCCGGCCGCGCGCTGACGAGGGCCGCAATGGCCTCGACGTCGCGAGTGCGCTTCTCGAGCAGGCCGGCCACGAGCGGAAAACGAGACTCGGCGCGATGATCGATCGCCAGCGTGCGCGCCGTGGCCGCAAGTGTCGCCGCCTGCTTACGGGACGCGTCCACCAGCTTCTTCCGGGTGTTGTCGGCTGCCGCCAGCAGGTCACGCACGTGCTCGTACTCGTCCAGGCCCAGCCCGGCCAGCAGTGCCTGGTAGATGCGCCCTGGCCCGTCGGCCAGCAGGCCGCCCAGCTCGCTGTAGCTGAGGAACGGTCGGTACTGCTCGAGCGCGGCGAGCATCCCCGTCGCCGCAATCGGTTGACGATGCTGCGCGGCATCGATGACCACGGTCTGACCAGACAGCAGGTCGGTCTGGTCCGTCCAGGTCCGCTCCACGCGCGAGGGGCCGGGCTGACCCTCCTGCATCATCTCGATGACGATGCGCGGGGCAAGGGGGCTGTGCACGTTGCGCCAGCCCTTGAGCCACTCCTTGCTGCCCTTGCCGGTCCAACGCGCGCTCGTGCCTGTGAACGCCACTTCGACGCTCTCGGCAAAGCTGCTCTTGCCCGAGCCGTTGCGACCCACCACCAGGGTGACCCCGGGACCGGGCGAGACTTTCAGTGTCGATTCGGTCCCGATGCCACGGAACGAGCGCACCTGGATGCCGGTGAGGTAGGTCGGCGGCACATGCACAGCGGCCATTGCGGCGGCTCTCGTGCTCGGCCGCTCGGGACTGCTCGTCCCATCCACGAACCGGTTCAGCGCCTCCTCGCCCTCACAGGCTGCCAGCACGTAGAGCGCGAACTCGTCGTCGGTGCGGCCCTCTTGGGCGAGGCGCTGGAACAGAATGTCCTGGATCAGTGCGGTGGCCACGGCATCTCGTTGTGGGACGTCAGGCCAGCGGCCGCCTGTCGCCTCCGGGAATCAGTACGGGTACAGTCGAGCGATGTCGACGGAAGTCGCGCCGACGCGCCGCAGGTGCGCGACCGGGCCAGGATCGTACCCTTGAAGCGCGTCGACGGCGGCGTTGGCGGCGATGTCGTTGCCCATCCGCAACGCCTCGTCGAGATCCGCGAGCACCAGATTGCGCGAGGCCAGCCGGTGGCCGCGCGCCGCCTCCGCCGTCAACGCGCTGCGGCCCTCGGCTCCGAGCCAGCGGCTGGCGCACCAGCGCACGTGATCGGGCAACGCCTCGTCCATGGCCAGTTGCCGCGCCATGTCGCACGCCTCGGTGTCGGCAGGGTCGAGCAGCAGCCGCGCACGGGCGATTGCCAGCTCGACGAAGCGAGGGCCCAGCCCGCGATAGCCGCCGGTCCCGAGCAGGCGCGCGTGGAACTGCTGCGCGCGGGCAAGCGAGGTCGGCTCCGACAGGGCCCCGGCCAGGCGCGCCCACTCCGACAGGGGGTAGGCGAGGTCGCTATCGGCGTAGATGGCTGCGAAGGCCCGCGCCAGCGCCTCCTGCGCCAGCAGCGCGGCCCGTGCCCGGCCCGTCACCGCCTGCAGTCGCGCCAGTGCGCCGCGCAGCCGCAGGTCGGCGGGCGAGGAGTCCTGCAGCGCATGATCCAGGAGTCGGCTGGCAAGTGCCTCGACGCGCTCGGGCTCGGGGTGCCCCGCGTCGGCCGACTGCTGCACCAAATGCGCGACGACCTGCACCCGGAGCGGGCGCGGCAGCGACTGCAACCAGGCCTCGGGGGGCATACCGGCACGACCGCTGTTGTCATGGTGCCGTGCCGCGACCGCGTGCGCGAACTCGAGCCGGTATCGCGCCTCCGGCGCGAGCTCGTGCCAGCGATCGAGCGCGAGTCGGGCGCCCCGCATGACGGGCGCCCAGTCCACGAGGGAGTCGCTGCCAATCACCGCCAACCGGAAGAAGCTTTCGGTCAGTTGGTCACGCCGCTGCGGATTCTCCCCGGCTGCGACAATCACCTGTGACAGCCGATCCGCGAAGACGACCTCGATGGCTTCAGCCGCATGCGTCACCGGCACGACCCGCAGGTGGGGTCCGGCGTGCAACTCCGCCTCGTCGCGCTGGCTGGCGGCCACGATCAACCGCGTCACGCGTGGCGCCATCCGCTGCAGTCCGCCGATCTTCTGGCCGAGCCCGCCCACCGGCCCGACCTTGCCCGACCCGTCCACCGTGGCCGAGGCGACCACGTCGCCAGGCAGCGTCGCGTCGAAGACGATCGAGGCAAGGCTGAGGGTCAGCGCGAGCCCGAAGGACGGCCCGTCGATCGGCGAGCGCAGGTCGGGCAGGCCTGGTGCCGACCGCACCGAGGCCAGGTACGAGATGGTCGGCGTTGCGGCCATCGCCGTCTGCATGCTGCCCCACAGCACCGGCAAGGCGCGCGGCAGCGCGATCGCCGCATCTCGCCACGAGGAGCGCAAGGCCCGCCCGAGCGTGGCCCCCGACCCGCCGGGCCTGCCACGCGCGACGTGCCACAGGACGACGGTCTCGTCCTGCACGGTGAGCGCCGCTATTGACCCGACGCCGGGCTCTGGCCGCTCGCCCCGCCGCGCGACGAGTGCGTCGAGGCGCTCGCCATCGCGCGGCCAGCACCAGGGTCCGGCCGCCAGCGCATCGTCGGCCACGTGCGGGCGGAGCCAGGCCATCAGAAGTAGTGTGCCTGGAAGTCGGTGCTGCCCCACCACGCCGACGGATCGCCCAGGGCCACCCGGCGCAGCCGCTCGTCAGCCGCCGAGATCGACGCATCGAGGTTGATGCGAATGGCCCGGCCGCTGCGATCGGCAGTCTCCAGCGTGGCGTCGAGGGTGTCACCCACCCCTGCCTCGCGCAACAGCACGCGCACGCTCTCGATGTCGTCGCGGCGATGACACAGACGCGCCCAGCTGCCCGAGGCCTCGGCCATGTCCGCCGAGAGCGTGTCGAACAGGTCCGTCAGGTCGTCGCCGAGCGCTTCTGCCCGGCGCACCGCCTGCTGTTCGAGGGCCTGCGTGGCCGCGGCGTCGAGCCCGCGCGCCCAGTGCCGCGGGGCGAGCTCGACCTCGCTCACCAGATCCTGCAGTCGCCCGCTCGCAATCAGGGCGGCGACGTCGCGGACCTCCGGTTCGCACAGGCGAGCGAGCTGTCCGGCCAGCGACGTGCGTGTCCAGGCATCGGCGCCCGCGACGTGGTCTGCCTGCGCATGCATCCATGTGTCCTGCGTGTTCACGGTCCACTCCTCGACAGGAGGGCCGGGCCACGCGTAGATCGCCTGCAGCACCAGGGCCCCCGTCTCCTTCCAGCCCACCACCAGCGGCATCCCGCTCGCGGTCTCGATGAGGAAGCGCCCGGTCTGCGCCAGCATCACGCTCGTGATCCCTGCCTCGTCAGCAGCCTGGGCCGGCGCGTCGCGCAGCCCTGCTCGTACCTGAAACGCCACGGCGCCGCGCGATATGACGCGCAACTGGCCGCCCGACGGGTCGATCTCGACGCGCAGTCCGAGCGCGTCCAGCACCGGGCTGTGTGCCGGCAGCAACATCGCGGCGGGCGCGGCCCCGGCCTGCAGCGCCGCATGCGGTCCCGACCCGGGCATCGGCAGGGACTCGACCTCGCCAAGCATGTCTGCGGAAATGCCAAGGGCCTGCAGATCGGCCAGCAACTGGTGGTGCATGCTCATGAGCCCTGCTCCTCGGAATTCAGGCCGTCGCGGTCGCTGAGGCGTTCGACGCGTGGCGCGAACACCTCCGTGGCCAGCCTGCGAATTTCCTGTTCGAGTTCCGATGACAGCTGCGACGTACGCAGCCACGCGGTCAGCCGCGGCAGGGCCGCGGGCTTGTTGGCCGGCACTTCGAGCAAGTAAGCGCGGGCGCGCTTGTGGCGTTGGTAGACGCGGTTGCGCACCTTGACGAACGTCTCGACCTGGCCGCCCTCGCGCGCGACAATCGCATCGACGGTCAGCTCGTCGTGGGCAATGGCCCGCAGGTCGCCGATGTTCTCGAGGAACCCGTCGGGATTCTGAAGGCCGCCGGCGATCTCCGGGATTGCCTTCTCGAACAGGCACGTCATCGCCTGGCCGATCAGGGCCTCGTGTTCGGCAGCCATCGCGAGTGCCTCCGGCGTGGTGCGATCGACGAACCGCTCGGGCTTCGGCCAGTCGTCCTCTTCGACGGTGGCCGACTCCCACCGCCGGCGTTCCTTCTGGAGCCGGCGATACATGTCGGTGACGATGTTGTCGAGGGCCGTCTTCAGGTAGGCCTCGGCCTCGTTGTCGCTGGATGTGTATCGGCGGGGCCCGGGACGGTTCTTCGAGAGCCGGATGAGCACGTCCTGCACGGCGGCATCACGATGATCGGCAGGCACGCCGCGCCGCGCCAGGCGGACCAGCGCCTCGTACACCATCGTCGTCGCGCCGTCGCGGCGCGCCACTTCGTCGGGCGACAGCGTCCCGCCCGAGGGCGCCATGCCCACCAAGGCATCCGAAAGGGTCATAGCCAGCTGCCCAGTTCCCTGGCCGGCGGCCGCCGGCTGCGATGTGCCGAGGCTGGTCACAGTCGCGAGACGCCCGGGTGCCGTGGCGTCTGACACGCAAACAAGAATTGCGAATTCGTTATTACAAATGCAGAGTTGCGGAAGTCGAACTGCTCAGTGGGCACTGGCGTTGGCGGCAAGCAACGTCTGCGCGGCGGCGGCGATCGCTGGCACGTGCTTCTCGTCCACGTTGCTCAGCAGCGGCAGCAGCGGCCCGGTGTCGGCGATCCCCGCGCTCTCCACGGCCTGGTGCAGCACACGGATCGGGTTGATGGCGTTACGCAGGTCCTCGAGTGGCGCGAAGATGGCCCGGATGCGCTCGGCTTCTTCCCAATCCTGATCGCGCACGGCCGCCAGCATCGCCTGCGACAGCTTCGGGGCCACGCACACGCACCCGCTGGTGAAACCGCTGAGGCCGAAATCGCGGACGTGCACGATCGCCGGCTGCTCGCCGATGCCGCTGAGGATCTTGGTGGCATCGACCATGGTCACGAGCTTGCGCAGGTAGGGGTCGTCGGCAGTGTCGCGGCGGACCACGGCGTACTTGACGGCACTCACCAGGCCCTCCTTGTCCAGGGCCGCAATCTCCTCGGGTTCGATGTAGCCGTCGTTCTTGACATAGACGAGTGCAGGGACACCGGCAGCGGCAACGAAATCCCGGATGCCATTAGCCACCCCCACGCTGGTCGTGATGCCCTGTTGCGGCAGCACCATCACCGTCGGGAAGCGGTGCTGGCGGATGACCCGGGCGTGCTCCAGCAGCAAGCCGTACGACGGCCCGGCCGAGGGTACGACCAGCGAGTCAGGTCCGGCCAGCTGCGCCAGCATCGCCAGCGCCGTGTCGTACTCCGCCAGCGGCAGGTGGTAGAAGTTGGCGTTGCCGCCGTACAGCAACAGCGACACGCCGCCAGCTTCCAGATGCCGGATCACGCGGCCGTTGCCGGCCTCCGACAGCGACCGATCGAGGTGCCGCGCCAGCGGCGGCACCGCCATCACGGAACGGCGCAGGTGCGATGGGGCGAGGGGAGTGGTCACCATCTCAGTTCTTCATTCTTCATTCTTCATTTCGAATTTCGAATTCTAGTAAATGTCTGGCTCTGGCGTGGCCGGACCGCCTTCGAGGAACGTGAAGTCGCAGCCATCGGGCGCCTGCGACGTGTGCTCGACGAACAGGCGACTGTAGCCTCGCTGATAGCGGCGCGGTGGTGCGGTCCAGGCCGCCTTGCGCGCGGCCAGTTCCTCATCGCTGACGTGCAGGTGGATGCGTCGCGCCTCCACGTCGATCTCGATCAGGTCGCCGTCCCGCACCAGCGCCAGCGGTCCCCCGATGGCGGCCTCCGGTGCGACGTGCAGCACGCAGGTGCCGTAGCTGGTCCCTGACATCCGCGCATCCGAGATCCGGACCATATCGCGCACGCCCTGCTGCAGCAGCTTCTTCGGGATCGGCAGCATGCCCCACTCAGGCATGCCCGGCGCGCCGACAGGTCCGGCATTCTGCAGCACCAGCACATGGTCCGGTGTGACGTCGAGGTCCTCGTTGTCGATCCGGGCCTTGAGGTCGGCGTAGGACGGGAAGACCAGTGCCGGACCGGTGTGGTCCAGGAGCCTCGGCTCGGCAGCCGTCGGCTTGATGACGCAGCCGTCGGGGGCCAGGTTGCCGCGCAGCACGTAGGTGCCGCCAGCGCGCGCGAGCGGGCGGTCCAGCGGCCGGATGACCTCGTCAGACAGCACCTCGGCAGCCGCGATGGCTTCTCCGAGCGTGCCGCCGTTGACCGTGCGGCACCCGAGCACCAGATGTTCGCGCAGCCGCGACAGCAGCGCCGGTACCCCGCCGGCGTCGTGGAAGTCCTCCATCAGGAACTGGCCGGCCGGCCGCAGGTTCACCAGCACCGGCACCTGCCGCGAGATGCGGTCGAAATCTTCCACGGTCAGGGGCACACCGGCGCGGCGGGCCATCGCGATCAGGTGGATGATCGCGTTTGTCGATCCGCACAGCGCCATGTCGGTCACCACGGCGTTGCGAAACGCGTCGGCGGTGACAATCAGAGACGGGCGCAGGTCTTCCCAGACCATCTCCACGGCACGTCGTCCGGCTGCTGCTGCCATCCGGGCGTGCGCCGAGTGCACTGCAGGAATGGTGGCCGCACCGGTCAGGGTCAGACCCATCGCCTCGGTGATCGACGCCATCGTCGACGCCGTGCCCATCGTCATGCACGTGCCAGGCGAGCGCGCAATCCCCGACTCGACCTGCCGCATGGCGCACGTGTCGAGGTTGCCCGCCTTGTGCTCGGCCCAGTACTTCCAGACGTCGGTGCCGCTGCCTAGACGCTCGGTGCGGAAGCGCCCGGCCAGCATCGGCCCTGCAGGCACGAAGATGGCCGGCAGGTCCATCGAGATCGCGCCCATCAGCAGGCCGGGCACGGTCTTGTCGCATCCACCCATCAGGACCGCGCCGTCGATGGGATGCGACCGGAGCACCTCCTCGACTTCGAGCGCGAGCAGGTTGCGGTAGAACATCGCTGTCGGCTTGAGGAACATCTCCGACAGCGAGAGCACCGGCATCTCGACGGGAAATCCCCCCGCCTGCCACACGCCCCGCTTGACGTCCTCGGCGCGCTCCCGGAAGTGTCCGTGGCACTGCTGCAGGTCGCTCCAGGTATTCAGGATGGCGATGACCGGCTTGCCCTCGGCGTCGTCAGCCGAGTACCCCAACTGGCGCAGGCGGCTGCGATGCCCGAAGCTGCGCAGGTCGTCGGGTGCGAACCAGCGTTGCGACCGCAGGTCGGTGACGGCCCGGCGGGCGGGCTGCCCGGGGGCGCCGGATTCGGCAGGGACAGGGGGATCGGACATGGTCGGCGCTGGCAAAAACCGTCGCGGAAGTCTACGCTACCCGCCTCTTGAGTCCCTTACCCATACTGGCGGTCGCGCTCGCGATCGTGGTCATCGGCGTGCTGGCCTTCCGCCTGCACGCCTTCCTCACGCTGATCGTCGCGGCGTTGGCCGTGGCGGCCCTCACGCCGGCAGCCTCCGTCGAGCGGTACGAGTTGACGCGCGAAGGTGTCCGGGTCGACGGGGTCCTGCCCGATGGCCGCGCCCATGTGACGGCACGCCGAGGACAACTGGCCCTGGGCGCCACCTACGACGTCTTCCGACTGGAGTCGGGGCGAGGACGGCCGCGCCGCATCGGCAGCGCCCAGGTCGGCGCGACGCCCGCGTCCACGGGGTCGGCACCACTGATGGGCGACGTGCTGTTGCTGGTGACGCCGGTCGAGGCCGGGGCCGGCGCCCTGGCCGGGGACTGGCTGACCACGTCGATAGTCGCTCGCGGCGCGACGCGCACCGCTGCCGATACCATCGGCGCGCGGGTGGCCGCCGGCTTCGGCCGCACCGCGCTCGACGTCGGCATCCTCATCGCGATGGCCTCGATCCTCGGCGGCTGCCTGATGGCCGCGCGCGGCGCCGAGCGGATCGTCGTCTCGATGCGGCGGGCGCTCGGCACATCACGGACGCCGCTGGCCTTCCTTGGCAGCGGTTTCCTGCTCGGCATCCCGATGTTTGCCGAAGCCGTGTTCTACCTGCTCCTGCCGCTGGCCAAGGCCATGTGGATGGAGACGCGCCGCAACTACGTGCTCTTCGTGCTCGCCATCGTCGCCGGGGCGACCATGACGCATTCGCTGGTGCCGCCTACCCCTGGACCCCTGTTCGTGGCAGAGGCCATGGGCATCCCAATCGCGCTGATGATGCAGCAGGGAGCGATCGTCGCGGTGTGCGCGGCGCTTGCCGGATACTCCTACGCGCTCTATGCCGACCGGCGCTGGGGCCACGAGATCGTGCCGGCCATCGTCAAGGGCGAGCTGGAGGGGCCCGCTGCCACAGTGGCCCATCACGGCGCCAGCCTGCCGCCGCTGGTCTGGTCGCTGCTGCCGATCCTGCTGCCCGTGGTCCTCATCAGCGCGGATGCGGCGCTCGGGTCGTCCACTTATGGCCTGCCGACCTGGGCCGTCCAGGCCATCCACGTCCTCGGCGACAAGAACCTCGCGCTCACCCTGTCGGCCGGTGCCGCCCTCGCGCTGCTGGCGCTCGGCAGGGCCGGGGCGCCGGCCGGTCCGCCCGTCGGGGCGACCGCCAGCGCGCGCGCTGACCTGGTGCGCAAGACCGTCCGCGACGCGGTCGTCGAGGCGGGGGAGATCATCCTGGTCATCGCCGCTGGCGGCGCGCTCGGGGCGGTGCTGCGCCAGGCCGGGATGGCCGAACTGGCGGCGGCCACCGTGCCGTCGCAGAAGCTGCTGCTGCTGCCCATCGCGTGGGGCATCACCGCGCTTGTCCGCGTCGCCCAGGGCTCGGCCACCGTGGCCATGATCACCGCGGTCGGCATCGTCGGGCCGATTGCCCTGGCGGGTACCCTGCCGTACCACCCCGTGTACGTGGCCACGGCCATCGGCGCCGGCTCCAAGATCGGCATGTGGATGAACGACAGCGGGTTCTGGGTCATTGCCCGCATGAGCGGCATGACCGAAGCGCAGACGCTGCGGACCGCCAGCGTGATGGTCTTTGTCGAGGGCTGTGCGGGCCTTGTCGTCACCGTGCTGCTCGCCTCGCTCTGGCCGCTGCTGTGACGCGTGTCTCTGGCCGATGCCCCCTCTCGAGGGGACGTGCCAGGCCGGCCGGAGCGTTCGCCGCGGGCCCGCCCGGCGTTCTCCTAGGTTGAGTCGTCTTCCCGGAGCGTTTCTCGTGCGTCCACGCCTGATCCTCGCCTCACCGGTCGTCCTTGCGCTCACCCTTGCCGGGGCGGCACCGGCTGGTGCCCAGAACCAGGCAGTGCTGGAGAAGGCCCTCGAGGGCCGCGAAGTGGTGATGCTGATGGACATGCCGGCCAGCCACACCGGCGTCGATCTCTACCTGCAGCGCGAGCCCGAGATCGAGTTCGGGGAATACGCGCGTCGGCTGAAGACGTACGGCGTGGCCCTCCGCAAGGAGGACCCGGTGATGATCACCACGATCAAGGTGAACAAGAAGAACATCGAGATTCACCTCGGCGGCGGCGGCTATGGCACGTGGGCCGACGACAACGGCCACGTCTCGGCCGCCTACGTGGGCAAGTCCCGCCGCGAGAACGACCTCGAGAAGGAGCGCCGCAACACCACCGATGCCGACCGCAAGCGGCGCATCGACCGCGAGTTGGGTTACCTGCGTGAGGAGCGGGAACGCGAGGAGCGGGCCAACAAGCGCGAAGCCGAGGCCCTGACCGCCATCAAGCAACGGGAAGTCGCTTCCAAGCGTCTGGATGGCGGGTCGCGCTTCAACATCTGGTACGCCGACAAGCGCCTCGAGAAGTGGGCGCCGACACCAGAGGAACTGATGCTCTCGCTGTCGAAGTATCTGGATTTCGGCGGCAGCGGCGACGGCATCCCGGGGGTGACGCGAGGGACGCCCGGCAACCGGCTGACCGATGGCCAGTCGGCCCCGGGCCTCGGGCCGAACGGGCGCGCACGTGATGTCGAGTCCGCCGCGACCTCGTTACGGCGGGGGCTGGCCATCGACGACGTGCACGACCTGCTCGGCACGCCGACGCGGCGCCGGTCCAGCAAGCAGGGCGAACTGGACGCCGTCGTCGAGACCTGGGAAACCACCGACAGCATCACCGAAGTGACGTTTGTCGGCGGCGTGGTCGTCAAGTTCACCAGCGGCAGCAAGTAGCTGACCGCTGGGGCAGGTTGGTGGCGCTGCCGCCCGTCAGAACATGCCCAGCGACATCTTCGCGTCTTCCGACATCAGGTCCTTGGTCCAGGTCGGCTCCCAGACGATCTCGACAAACGCGTCCGATACCCCCTCGATTGCCTTGACCTTGTAGCGCACCTCGCTCGGCAGCTGCTGGGCTGAGGGGCAGGCCGGCGAGGTGAGCGTCATCTCCACCCGCACCCTACTGTCGGCGTCGGCCTCGATCTTGTAGATCAGGCCGAGTTCGTAGATGTTCACCGGAATTTCCGGGTCGAACACGGTGCTGATCGCGGCTACCACACCCGGCGTCAACTCCGCAGTGCGCGCCTCGTCGGTCGGTCCAATCTGCGATCCGGTACCGGCGTCGGCGGGCGCTTCGAGCAGCGCGCCCACGTCCAGGCTGTAGCCCTCGGCTTTGGGGACGTCCGGTGTCTCGACGGCCGCGGCCAGGGGATTCTCGGCAGCCACCGGCGGGTCGGGCGTGGCTGGCGTCGTGGCGGCGGGCTCGGCCTTCTTGAACAGGGAAGAGAACATCGGGGCCTCTGAAATCGTGAAGGTCACTCGGTGGTGACTGTGGTGCCGGCGCCGTCGATCGCTGCCTGCAGGGCGTGCCAGGCGAGCATCGCGCACTTCACGCGCGACGGGTACTCGGAGACGCCAGCCAGGACCACGAGCTTGCCGACCTTTTCATCGTCGGCTTCCGACTTGCCCGTGACCATGTCCTGGAACGTCGAGAACAGGATGCGCACATCCTCGGACGTGCGGCCGGTGACCGCCTCGGTCATCATCGACGCCGAGGCCTTGCTGATCGCGCATCCGCTTCCGGTGAAGCGCGCCTCGGCCACCCGCCCGTCGGCCATCCGCACCGACACGCTCACGCGGTCTCCGCACATCGGGTTGTGCCCGGCCGCCTGCGATCCACCCTCCACGACGCCGAAGTTGCGGGGCCGCTTGTTGTGGTCGAGGATGACTTCCTGATACAGGTCTCGAAGATCCATCTGATTCGGACGCCTAGGCGAAAAACTGCTGCACCCGCGTGACACTGGCGATCAGGGCGTCCACGTCGGCGTGCGTGTTGTACAACCCGAACGAGGCCCGGACGGTGGACGTGATGCCGAAGAAGTCCATGACCGGCTGGGCGCAGTGCTGGCCGGTGCGCACGGCCACGCCGTCCTGGTCGAGAAAGGTCCCGACGTCATGCGGGTGGACATCGCCCACCAGGAACGACACCACACCGGCCCGCTCCGGGGCACGCCCCACCAGCCGGATGCCCTCGATTGCGCCGAGCGCCTCGGTGGCGTAATCGAGCAGCGCGCCCTCATGCGCGGCGATCTCCTGCATGCCCACCCGTGACAGGAAGTCGACGGCCGCCCCAAAGCCCACCACCCCGGCGATGTTGGGCGTGCCGGCCTCGAACTTGTAGGGCACCGCGTTGTACTCGGTGTGTTCGAAGCTCACCGAGGCAATCATGTCGCCGCCGCCCATCCACGGCGGCATCGACTCGAGCAGCTCCCGTCGTCCGTAGAGCGCGCCGATGCCTGTCGGTCCGTACATCTTGTGGGCCGAGCATGCGTAGAAGTCACAGCCCAGCTCCTGCACGTCCACCGGCATGTGCGGTGCGGCCTGCGCCCCATCGAGCAGGACCGGCACGCCCGCGGCGCGCGCCAGCGCCATCATCTCGCGCACCGGGTTGACGGTGCCCAACGCGTTGGACACGTGAATCACCGAGACCAGTGCGGTGCGGGGACCGAGCAGGCGAGCGAACTCAGCCATGTCGAGCACGCCATCCTGGTCCATCGGCACCACGCGCAACACCGCCCCGGTCTGCTCGGCCACCAGCTGCCACGGCACGATGTTGGAGTGGTGCTCCATCCGCGTCAGGAGGATCTCGTCGCCGGGGCGCAGCCGCGGGCGGGCGTAGCTGTGCGCCACCAGGTTGATGGCCTCGGTGCACCCACGCGTGAAGACGATCTCGGCCGACTCCCGGGCGTTGAAGAACCCGGCGATCCGCTCGCGGGCGCCTTCGTACGCCTTGGTGGCACGCTCACTCAGCAGATGCGTGGCGCGATGGATGTTGGCGTTGTCCAGCCGATAGTAGCGGTCCATCGCCTCGATGACCGCCAACGGCTTCTGCGTGGTGTTGGCGTTGTCGAGATACACGAGGGGCTTGCCGTGGACCTGCTGATCCAGGATGGGAAACTCCCGTCGTGCCGCAGCGGCGTCGAACATGTCTCCCTGGGCGTCCCCTGCTGTCCTCATTCTCGAATCGGCAAACGCGCGAGCAGTACCTGCTCGAGGGCGTGTCGCACGGCATCAATCCGGATGTTCTCGACGACCGACTCTGCAAAGGCGTGGATCAGGAGCGCGCGCGCGTCCTGCTCGCCAATTCCCCGGGCGCGCAGGTAGAACAGCGCCTCGGCGTTGAGCTGGCCAATCGTCGCGCCATGCGTGCACTTGACGTCGTCGGCGTAGATCTCGAGCTGCGGCTTGGTGTCGATCGTCGCGTCGTCGGAGAGCAGCAGCGCCTGGTTGGTCTGCTTGGCGTCAGTCTTCTGTGCGTCTTCGCGGACGAAAATCTTGCCGTTGAAGACACCGCGGCTGCGGCCGTCGAGGACGCCCTTGTAGATCTCGAAGCTGCGGCAGTGCGGCTTGGCGTGGTCGATGGCCGTGTGGGTGTCCACCACGCGGTCGCCGTCGGCCAGGTAGAGGCCGTTGATCGTGCACTCGATGCCCTCGCCGTCGAGCGTGGCGTTGATGTCGTTGCGCGTCAGCCGGCCCCCGAGCGAGATGTTGTGGGTGGCAAACACCGAGGCGCGCGCCAGGTGCAGGTGCGTGCTGGCCACGTGATGGGCACGCAGGCTCTCGCGGTTGACCTTGTAGTGATCGACGTGGGCGCCCTCGGCCGAGATGACCTCGGTGATCGCGTTGGTCACGTAGACCGTGTCGGTGCCGGCAAAGCTCTCGACGATCGACACCTGACTGTTGGCGCCGGCGATGACCAGCGTGCGCGGGTACGACGCGGCCGTGCCCGTCGAGTAGTAGAGCAGATGGATGGGCGTCGCGATTGCCGCGTTGGCCTCGACCACGATGGCCGCGCCGTCGGTGAACCAGGCGTCGTTGAGTGCCGTGAAACCCTGCTGGCGGAACTGGATGGCCGTGCCGAGGTGACGGTGCAGCGTCTCGGGATCGCTGTGCAGCAGCGCGGCAATCGAGCTGACACGGATGCCTGCCGGCAATGCCTGCTGCTGTGACAGCGACGCCGCGAAGTGGCCGTTCACGAAGACCAGCTGCGGCCCGCCGAAGTCACGGAAGAGGAAGCCGTCGAGCGCCCCGGCCTCCACTGGCCCTGCAGCGACCGGCTGCGGGGCCACGTCGGCGATCCCGGTGATGGGCGTGTAGCGCCACTCCTCGTCCCGCGTCGTGGGCAGGCCCTCGGCACGGAAGGTGGCCGCGGCCTGGTCACGGCGCGTCAGCAGCCACGCCGGCTCGCTGGCGCGCGCGGCGGTGAACTCATCGAATCCCGTGAGCAGCGAATCCTGGGCAACAGGGGCAGACATCATGCGACCGACGCGCCTTCGAGCCAGCCGTATCCCCTGGCTTCGAGTTCGAGTGCCAGTTCCTTGCCACCGCTCTTGACGATGCGGCCCTCGGAGAGCACGTGCACGAAGTCCGGCACGATGAAGTTGAGCAGACGCTGGTAGTGCGTCACGAGGATCACCGCACGCTCCGGGCTGCGCAGGGCGTTGACGCCCTGGGCCACGACCTGCAGCGCGTCGATGTCCAGACCCGAGTCGGTCTCGTCGAGCACGCACAGCTTCGGCTCGAGCATCGCCATCTGGAAGATCTCGTTGCGCTTCTTCTCGCCGCCCGAGAAGCCTTCGTTGACCGAACGCTGCAGGAAGCTCGGATCCATCTTCAGGAGCTTCATCTTCTCCTTCATGTGACGGGCGAAATCCATCGCGTCCAGAGGCCCGAGTCCGCGGTGCTGACGGACCGCGTTGAGCGCAGCCTTGAGGAAGTAGCCGTTGTTCACGCCCGGAATCTCGACCGGATACTGGAAGGCCAGGAACACACCCTCGCGGGCCCGCTCCTCGGGATCCATGTCCAGGAGGTCCTTGCCCTCGAACAGCACCTCACCGCCGGTCACCTCGTAGGCGTCTCGGCCAGCCAGCACGCTGGCCAGCGTGCTCTTGCCAGAGCCGTTCGGACCCATGATGGCGTGCACCTCACCGGCCTTCACGTTGAGCGTGATGCCCTTGAGGATGTCCTTGTCTTCGACGCGCGCTTGAAGGTTCGTTATCTGCAACATGTTCGATAGTCACCGTCCGACACCGGAGACCGGTGGTCGGGAACCGGCACAGCACTGATTGCTGCGCCGGGCACTGGATGCCGCTGGCCCCGGGGCGACGTGCCCCGCGGGCCGGAGAAGATCGCCGGCCTCAGCCGACGCTGCCCTCGAGAGAGATGCCGAGCAGCTTCTGCGCCTCGACCGCAAACTCCATCGGAAGCTCGCGGAACACTTCCTTGCAGAAGCCGTTGACGATGATGTTCACGGCGTCTTCGGCCGAGAGCCCACGCTGGCGGCAGTAGAAGATCTGGTCCTCGCCGATCTTGGACGTCGAGGCCTCGTGCTCCACCGTCGAGGTGGTGTTCTTGACCTCGATGTACGGGAACGTGTGCGCGCCGCAGCGGTCGCCGATGAGCAGCGAATCGCACTGCGAGTAGTTGCGCGCGCCAGTGGCGCCCTTGGCAATCTTCACCAGGCCGCGATAGGTGTTCTGGCCCTTGCCGGCCGAGATGCCCTTGCTGACGATCGTGCTCTTGGTGTTCTTGCCGAGATGCACCATCTTGGTGCCCGTGTCGGCCTGCTGGCGGTTGTTGGTGACGGCCACCGAATAGAACTCGCCCACCGAGTTGTCGCCCTGCAGGATGCAGCTGGGGTACTTCCAGGTGATGGCCGAGCCGGTCTCCACCTGCGTCCACGTGATCTTGGCGTTGGCCATCGCCTTGCCGCGCTTGGTCACGAAGTTGTAGATGCCGCCCTTGCCGTCCTTGTCCCCGGGGTACCAGTTCTGCACGGTCGAGTACTTGATCGTCGCGCCATCGAGCGCCACCAGTTCGACCACCGCCGCGTGCAGCTGGTGTTCGTCACGCATCGGCGCCGTGCATCCCTCCAGATAGCTGACAAACGCACCCTCGTCGGCCACGATCAGCGTCCGCTCGAACTGCCCGGTCCCCTGGGCGTTGATGCGGAAATAGGTCGACAGCTCCATCGGGCAGCGGACGCCCTTCGGCACGTACACGAAGGAGCCGTCGCTGAACACCGCCGAGTTCAACGCCGCATAGAAGTTGTCGGTGTGGGGCACGACCGAGCCGACGTACTTGCGCACCAGCTCGGGGTGCTCACGCACTGCCTCGGAGAACGAGCAGAAGATGATCCCGAGGTCGCCCAGCTTCTTCTTGAACGTCGTGGCCACCGACACGCTGTCAAACACGGCGTCGACGGCAACGCCGGCCAGCGCCATCTGCTCGACCAGCGGAATGCCCAGCTTGTCGAAGGTGGCGCGCACTTCAGGGTCCACTTCGTCGAGGCTGTTCAGCTGCTTCTTCGGCTTGGGAGCCGAGTAGTAGCTGATGGCCTGGAAGTCTACCGGCGCATAGTGCACGTTGGACCAGTCGGGGTAGGCCATCTTCTGCCAGGCGCGGTACGACCGAAGCCGCCACTCGAGCATCCACTCGGGCTCGTCCTTGCGGAGCGAGATGGCGCGCACGGTGTCCTCATCGAGCCCCGGCGGGAGCTGATCGGCCTCGACATCGGTCGTGAAGCCGTACTTGTACTCCTGGGTCGCGAGTTGTTCGATGGTATCGGTCGAGGTGCTCATGACAGTCCTTCTGGGTCGGCTTCTGGAGCCCCATCCCGGGTGGTGCGACGCAGCGGGCGTCACGTCGTCGAGGCGATCCGGCCCTCGGAGGCTCATGTGAGAACACTGGGAGACCCTGGGGCGGCGCCGAACCTTCTTAATATACGACTTTTGCGGTCGCCGATCAAGGCGCGGCGGATCGCAAGTGCCTGCAAAGCAAGCAGTTAGCCCGACCAACTTGAGACGAGTCGCAACTTGACTGGCGCGCGGTCGCCCCTGCTGGGCTTATCGGATCAGCGACGGCCGAGCGGCGTCAGGGCCGTTCTTTGCGCTGCAGGTCCCGGAGGGCGCGCCACCCGATCAGCTTGATGCCCCGCGTCTCGAGCAGCGCCTTCACCGACGCGTCGTCGGTAAACAGGTGGTACTCGGCGTCGCGTTCCTGCCAGCTGTTGGTGATGTGCTGCATTTCCTCGCCGGCCACGGCGGGGTGGATGTAGAGCTCGGTCACCCCCGGCTTCAGCCCGCCGATGACCCTTTTCCAGTAGACGTCGGTGCCTTCCCCAGGCTTCTTCTGCTGATGGATCAGGTAGTCGGGGTACAGCGTGCCGTCCGCGTCCAGTTCGGCGCGCAAGTGACCGCCCTTCAGTGTCGCCAGCAGGTCCTGGTTGCCCATGCGGATCGGCAGATCGAACTCCCTGGCCAGCGCGCGATAGACCGCGTGGTAGCGCATGTCGTACTGCAGGGCCCCCATGTGCGAGTCGAGGTGGGTGACGTCGATGCCGCGGTCCAGCGCCTTGCGCACCTGCGCGCGGGCCTCGATGGCCGCCTGCGCCGGTGTCGCGTTCTTGTAGATCGGCTCGACGTCCGGCCAGAGGTAGCCCTGCGGTGTGACCAGCCCAGGCACGTCGGCCCGGTTGGCAACGGGGCCCCACTTGTAGACCTTCCACTCGCTGGTGTGCGTCAGGTGCAGCCCGAAGTCCCGGGTCGGGTTGGCCGTCGCGTACGCGGCAATCTCCTCGAACCACGGGCACGGGACCATGATCGTCCCGCTGGTGATCAGGCCCTTCTCCATGCCGTTGCGCGTGGCGACGTTGGCCGCGTGACTCATCCCGACATCGTCGGCGTTGACGATGAGGACGATGTCGGAGGCCTTGAAGCCGAGGCGCTCGGCAAGCGATGGCCTGGCGGCCGGCGCCTGCGCGGACGGATGCAGGGTGGTGAGGAGCAGGATTGCGACCAGCGCGCCCGCGCACAGCCAGAGAAATCGACGCATGTGGCGAATCTACCAGAACGCGGAACCCAGGTAGGGGCAGCTCCCCGAGTTGCCCTGACACGCGTTCGGGGACTGCGCCCTGCCGTGTGCGGCCGACGGCTACAAGGTCTTGAGATACTCCAGCAGGGCCAATTTGTCGGAGGTCGGCAGGTCGGCGCCGTACAGGTGCCCGGAGTTGGCGTTGCCGCGCAGCGTGGTGTCAAAGAGCACGCCTTCCCGCTCGGCGCCTGGCCCGCGCGCGACAAAGCCGCCTCGTTGCCAGTCGTAGACGTCGTACGCACGGAAGAACCTCACCGGACGCTCGCTGGGGAACAGCAGTGCGCGCAGGTCGGGGACCGACCCGTTGTGCAGGTACGGCGCTCGCAGCCAGAGGCCGTCGAGCGGCATGTTGGCGTAGCCCTGTGTCTTCCTGAAGTGCGAGAAGCGCCATGGCCGCCCCTGCCCGATCGTGTTCATCGCCGTGGCCAGCGTGGGCGTGAACGCATCGAGGCGGCCACGATCGGTGCCGACCTGCTCGATCGGGGTGACCTGGCCGATGGCGGGCGCCTTCAGGTCGTGGCACGAGGCGCAAGCGGCCGCGTACACCGTCTGCCCGCTGGCGGCAAGCGACCGGTCGAGGCGCGCCTCGGGGAACGTCGGCGCCGGCAGGTCGAGCAGCCACTGCTCGATGCGTCGCATGGAGGGCAGGTCCAGCGACGCCGGAGTGGCGCCGGCGCCGATGGCGGCGCTCTTGTTGCGTTCCTCGACGCGATCGTTGTTGCCGTCCCAGTGCAGCCAGAGCCCTTGCCTGGGCCGCTGGTTCCAGATCGACGGCAGGTCCACGGTGCCGACCGTGGAGTCCATCGGCAGCTTCAACAGCACCTTGTACGGGTTGAAGGTATCCACTCGGCCGGGACCGAACGCCGGACGGTCGTCGAACCAGCGGTTGTCACTCGCGCGGTCGAGGATGCCGTTGCGCGTGGCCCGCACCACCAACAGCCGATACCCCAGGCGCGAGAAGAACCCGAAATCGGGATTGGCCTCGCCGATGGCATCGATCAGGCGCCCCGTCTCGAATGCCGGGCTCTGCGCGCATGCCGTGAGGAACCGGCCGTACGCCTGCAGGTCCATCTGGTTGGCCGGCATGCCGACGATCACCTGCCGGGGTGCGTCGGCTGACTCCCGCAGCGTGCCGACGTGGCAGGTGGCGCAGTTCAGGCCGACCCGATCGCCGTTGCCGGGTCGGAACGAGGTGCCGACCGGGCGCCCGTGCGACGCGCCGTCGGCGATGAAGCCAATCCGCTCGTAGCCCTCGCCCGGTCGTTTCGGCAGCGCGCCCTCGCACACGTCCGGCAGCACCTTCCAGATCCAATAGGGCAGCCCCGAGCCTTCCTCGGCGCCGATCGATCCGTACTTGAAGTGCTCGACGATGTCGGGCAGCGACGGGCCATCGGTCCTCCCGCCGTCGAGCGTGGATGCGGGTGCGGTCGCGGGCTGCGCGGCCGTCCCGAGCGCGCGCGCGGCGACGACTGCTGCGAGCCCCAGGAACACGATCAGCCCGACCGGCCGGCGCCCGAGGCTGCGCATGGTCCTCACACGAATGGCGCCGGCGTGAAGACGCTCATGATCTCGGCCAGCATCGCCTCGCGCGACGGGAAGCGTGTCTGGTCGTAGCAACCGAGCGGGTTCTCGACGGCGTTCACCAGGCAGCGGTTGCAGTAGGTGCAGGGGTTGGCCGGGCGGCCCATGCCGGCGGCAAACTGCTGGACGAGGTCGTTGTTGGCGATCAGGGGCCTGGCGATCGACACCGCGTCGCAGAACTGCTGGCGTATCGCCTCACGAATGATCTCGGCCGTCTGGAAGCCGCCGGTGCACAGCACCGGCACGGTGACGGCGGCCTTGATGGCCCTCGCGGAGGGCAGGTTGATCCCTTCGATGCGATCGCCGCGCGCCTGCTGCCATCGCCGCTCGAACAGGCGCTGCGTTGGCTCGAAGCGGAAGAGCAGGTAGTTGCGCAGCGCCTGACTGCCGCTCGACAGCAGCTGGTCGTAGGTCTTCACGAGCTCGTCGACCGGGAAATCTCCTGGCGGATTCCGCGGATGCGGGAAGTAGCTGCCAGACGAGACGTGGATGGCATCGACGCCCGCCTCGTCGAGCCACCGGCACACCTCGACGCTGTCGGCCAGCGTGTTGCCCGGCTTCTCGTCCTGGTCGAGCGCGTCGTTGTGATCCTCGGCGCTGATCTTCACCTGCAGGTGGAAATCGCTGCCGACCTCGGCCCGAATCGCCGCCACGACGTCGAGCAGGAAGCGCGCCCGCTGCCGCAGCGGCCCACCGTAGTCGTCGGTGCGGTCGTTGATCGCGGAGCTCAGGAACTGCGTGAAGAGGTAACCGTTGGCCGCGTGCAGCTCGACGCCGTCCAGGCCGGCGGCGCGGGCTCGCCGTGCGCCCGCGGCGAAGGCCGCGACCGTCTCGGCGATCTGCGGACGCGACATGGCCACGCACGGGAAGCCGTGCAGCGGCTCGTCGCGGTCGGTGGAGCTCCAGCCCTGCTCGAACTCGATCCCGGGGATGTCGCGCTGCCGCCCGGCGTGCGACAGCTGCATGATGAACCGGCAGTCGTGCTCGTGCACGGCGTTGCCGAGGGCACGCCAGAACGGGATGCGCTGGTCGCAGTCGATGGTCGCGTAGTTGGGCACGATCCGGCCGCGGATGGTCACCGGCACGAACGACGAGATGATCGCGCCGACACCGCCGCGCGCGAACCGGGTCTCCCAGTTGATGCGGGCCTGATTGCCTGAACCGTCGTAGTTGTCGAAGCGGCCCGACACGTTGGACCGGAAGACACGGTTCTTCACCGTGAGGTGACCAAACGCGAGGGGCTGAAAGATGGGGTCCGACATCGCGCCTCACATTCGCTTCAGGTACGAGATCAGGGCGCGCTTGTCGTCGTCGGCCAGCTGCGCGCCGAAGGTGTGGCCGCGGTCGAGGACGAAGTCGGGCGCGACGTTGTTGCGCAGGAAGCCGCGAAAGAGCGTTTCGTCCGACAGCAGGTTCAGGACGACCCGATTGCGGACAATGGCCGGCAACCTGGTTGGATCGACGCGTGCGATGAGATCGACCGGCGTGCCGGCCGGTACCTGCAGCGGCTTGTCGCGGCCGGCGATCGTCAGCGCGCTCGGCACGCTGGTGACGATAATCGACTGCGCGCCGAGACGTTTCTCCGGCCACAGCAGCTTCTCGACCGCGTCGTTGAAGGCCGCCATGCGCCCGGCGACCGACGGGTCCTTGATGAACACCCCGAGCGCGTTGTTGTGCAGGTACGGCGCCGTGGCCCACATCGAGACCAGCGAGGGCGTGCGGTAGTAGCCGCCCTGGGCCACGGTCACGGAGATGGGCTCGTCGGGCTTGCGGGGGTTGTACAGGCCGGTGATCGTCCCTGCCGGGGCCAGTTGCTTGTACGTCTCGGAGGAGAACTCCTCCCACACATGGCCTTTCTGCGCATTGGTGGCCATCGCCCGTGCCACGTTGGTGCCCAGTTCGCGCACCGAGTAGCGGCGGTCATCGGAGAGGAAGTTGTCGGTGAGGAAATCGGGCTGTTGCACGGCGTCCTCCAACCAGGCCTTGCGCGCCCCCGGGTCGAGCAACGGCGACGGTGGCTGCTTGCTCGAGTGGCACTGCGCACATTCGCGCGCAAACACCCGCGCGCCGGCGGCGACCTCGCTGGCCGGCTCGCCGAGGTAGCGAGCCGCGCCCGGCGCGTCGGCCAGGTGCATCGGCCCAATTGTCTTCAGAAACGCCTCCGCGGCCGCCATGCGGGCTTCGGTGGCGCGCCAGCCTTCGCATTTCTCGCGGGCCTCGGCCATCCGGAACGGCGACTGCGGTGACAGCCCGGCAACCGGATCGATTTTGGTCAGCCACAGATCCGAGCACATCCCGATGTTCACGTAGACCCGCAGCGATGCCCCGGCCACGCCAACCGAGTCGGCGCCGTCCTTGAGGATGTGCGGCACGGCACGCTCGGTGCCGTCGGGCATCTTCTCCATCGCCGTCGGCCGGTGACCGAGCAGGAAGACGGCGTTAATGTTGCTCGGGTTGTGGTTGTGGTCGGTGGCGAAGCGTGACGTGTCGGAGGTGCCCGGCGGCTGCCGGTTTCCCAGATGCCAGCGGAAGTCCTTCGAAGTCATCTTCAGGTTGAAGAGGCGACCTTCTT
>JBKJQW010000044.1:0-10728 GCA_046593715.1 Luteitalea sp. | reverse complement strand
AGAGAACGGCCAAGGCGACATAGGGACCGCCTGCCACGCTCATCTACACACGCTCATGGGCGGGAGTGTAGCAGGCGGTCGACCGCGGTCGACCAACGGACCGCGGTTCGAACTGTTCAGGCCGCGGGGCGGTTGGACGTGTGCCAGCCGCGGTGCAGCAGGCCTTCGCACCAGGACGACGCTGCAGCCTCCAGCGCTTCCCATTCCTCGAACACGCGGCTCAGGATGGGCTTGCCGTTGACGAGGTACCGCAATTCCATACCGAAGGGATGGGGGCTCACTTCGCAGCGGACCAACTGGCCTGCCCGGAAGAGCTTCCACAATACACGGCGACGATGGGGGAGCATTCGCATGTCGAGTACATCTCCTGGGGTCGACGACCAACCCCGTCGAAGGTTAGAGATGGCAAGAGGCGTGCCGGCACGATTGATACGCCCCGGGTGCCTATTCCAGGCGAGCGTGTTCAGTTCGACTCTGTGTGTCTGGAATCACTGCGGCAAAAGATGCGTCGTGACCCGGTTCACGGCAGAGCTCCCGTTGAGGAACCCTGCGTGCGCTGAACGTGTGCGTCGTGTTGTTGGGTGGCCCGTCGACCCGGAGAGGATCCGGAGGTCGATGTGGTGCGGAAGGAGGGACTTGAACCCTCACCGAGTTGCCCCGACAGGTTCCTGAGACCTGCGCGTCTGCCAATTCCGCCACTTCCGCAAGAGGCGCGTGACCGGGCCGGTCACAGACGACGGAGTATAACGCACCTGTTGCCACAGCGGAAGCCACAGTGAAGGTCGGCTGAAAAGCGAGTGCTATCCTCGTGATCTGGACCTGACAACCTTCCGACGCGCCTCCAAACGGCGGCAGTCGGCCTCCAAAAGGAACAAGCGTGGCTGTACGTCGAGGCGTGTGGGTGGTGGTGTTCCTGCTGGTGAGCGCCGTGCTGGTGTCGGCCGCCCTGGTGACCTTCTCCTGGGTCGCATTCCGCCGGCCTCCCGGGATGCCCGACAAGGGCGTGCTTGTACTGAAGATCGAGGGCGACCTCGCCGAGCTGTCCATCAACCCCTTTGACTCGCTGCTGCAGGAGCCGGTCACGGTGGGCAGCCTGACGCGGGCCCTGAAAGCGGCCAAGACCGACCCGCGGATCACCGGGGTCCTGCTGCGTCCGGTGCAGGCACCGCCACTGTGGGGAAAACTGCAGGAAGTGCGTGACGCCCTCGTCGACTTCAAGTCGTCGGGCAAGCCCCTGGTCGCGCTCCTCGAGTTTGCCGGCGACCGCGAGTACGTGCTCGCGTCGGCGGCCTCACGGGTGGTGCTGGTGCCACCGGGGCAGCTGAACCTGACCGGCCTGGCCAGCTACCAGCTGTTTCTTCGCGGGACCTTCGACAAGATCGGCGCGCAGCCGGACCTGCTCCACATCGGCGACTACAAGACGGCGGTCAACACGTTCACCGAAAAGGGGTTCACGCCGGCCCACCGGGAGATGACCGAGTCGCTCAATCAGGACGCGTTCGAGCAGCTGCTCGCGTTGGTCGCCGGTGCCCGCAAGAAGTCCGTGGAGGACGTCAGGGCACTCGTCGACCAGGGGCCCATGTTGCCGGAAGCGGCCCTGCAGAATGGCCTGGTGGACGATGTGGCCTATTACGACGAGATTGGCAAGACGAGCGGTCTCGGCGACCGCTTCAAGGAATTGCCGCTCGAGCAGTACCTGTCGGTGATGCCGGCCACCCGCGTCTCGCTCAGCGCCCCTCGGATTGCCGTGCTGTACGCCGTGGGCACCATCGTGTCCGGCAACGGCGGCAGCGGCCCCACCGGCACCGAGGTGGGGTCCGACAAGCTGACGCAGTACATCCGTGAGGTCCGCAACGACGACAGCGTGAAAGCGGTGGTCCTGCGGGTGGACAGCCCGGGCGGATCGACGGTGGCGTCCGACGTGATCTGGCGAGAGTTGATGCTGCTCCGGGCCCGCAAGCCGCTGGTCGTCTCGATGTCGGACCTGGCCGCGTCAGGCGGCTACTACATCGCCATGCCCGGACACGTCATCGTCGCGCAGCCCGGCACGTTGACCGGCTCGATCGGCATCTTCTCCGGCAAGTTCGTCACCGGCGGGACCTACAGCAAACTGGGCATCAACATCGAGGCGGTGAGCGAAGGTGCGTACGCGGAGATGTACTCGCCCACGCGACCCTTCAACGCCGCTGAACGGGCGAAGGTGGAGGAGCAGATGCAGGCCTTCTACGACCAGTTCGTGGAGAAAGTCGCCGAATCCCGCCTGTCGACGCCTGAGAAGATCGACATCGTCGCGCAGGGTCGGGTGTGGACCGGCCGGCAGGCGCGTGAACGGGGCCTGGTCGACGAACTTGGAGGGCTCCCGCGGGCGCTGGCCATCGCGCAACAGCGCGCCGGCATCGCCAAGGACGCCACCGTGCAGGTGGTGACCTACCCGCCCAAGCCAAGCGTCCTCGAAGCCCTGACGACCACGTTTGGCGGCGCTGGCGGCATGCGAGCGTCGCTCTCTGAGGCGCTGCTCAGTCCCGAAGACCGCGCGACCTTCGCCGCGGTTCGCCGTCCCCTGCAGATGCTGCGTCGGGGTGAGTCGCTGGCCCTGCTGCCGTGGGTGTTCGTGCGGTAGCCGCGGGCCAGCGGGCCCGGCCTACGTCGTGAGCCGCTGCAAGACCGCCTGGTCGATGCTGATGCCCATGCCCTGCTTGGCCTTGGTCATGTAACTGGTGAAGAACTGCGACCGCTTCTGCGACGCGAGCTCGCGGCGAATGGCCTCGCGGTTGCTTGCCAGTTGGTCAGCCGGCACCGAGGTGCGGCTGAGCACGCGTGCCACGACCGCGCCGTTGGGCGTGGTGATGGGGTCGCTGACACTCCCGACCGGCAGCGAGAACAGGACCTGATCGACGGCCGCGCTCGGCCCGACCTCCGGAATGGCTCCGCCCCGCGCCAAGGCCTCGGCACTGCGCACGGTGAGGCCGGCAGCCTTGGCCGCGGCGGCGAAATCGGGTGAGGTCTTCAGTGTGCCGGCCGTGGCCAGCGCCTTGGCCCGCGCCATGTCCTGCGCCTTCTTGCGCTTGAGGTCAGTGGCGACGCGATCCTTGATCTCGGTCAGCGCTGGGACACGTGCCGCTTCGGTGCCTGACACGGTCAGAAACGCCACCCCGGTCCCCGTGGGCAGGGGCCCGCTCACCTTGCCGGACTCGAGGGCGAACGCCTGCGCGGAGACCTCCGGCGAGGCGCCCAGCCCTGGAATCGGCTCGTTGCTGGTGAACAGCGCTGACTCCTGGACCTTCAATCCGCGTTTGGCGGCGGTTTTGTCCAGGTCGGCAGGCCCCTTCAGTTCACCGTTGATGGCGGTGGCCAGGTCCTGCACGCGCGTCTGCGCACGCTCGAATGTGAGCTGCTCGGTGATCTGGGGGCGCACCGCATCCAGGGGCTGTACCTCGGCCGCCTTCTTGTCGGTGACCTTGATGATGTGGAAGCCGTAGGGCGTCTTCACCACATCACTCAACTGGCCGACCGGCAGCGTCATCGCCACGGCTTCGAACTCGGGCACCATGCGGCCCTTGCCGAAGAAATCGAGGTCGCCGCCCTTGCTGGCGCTGGCCGGATCCTGCGAGTTGGCTTTGGCCAGCGCCGCGAAGTCGGCGCCCGCCTTGATCTGCTTCAGGAGGTCTTCGGCCCTGGCCCGGATCGCCGCTTCGTCCTTGCCTTCGGTGTTCAGCAGGATGTGGCTGACGCGCACCTGCTCGGGCTGCGAGTACTGGTCGATGTTCTCGCGGTAGGACCGTTGGATGTCCTGCTCAGGCACCGTGATGTTGTTGCGGATGGCCTGGGCGTCGAGCAGCAGGTAGCGGACCTTGCGGCGCTCGCCGATCCGGTACGCCTCCTTGCCCTGCTCGAAGAAGGCGGCGACCTCGGCATCGCTGGTCTGCGCCTGCTCGAGGAAGGACACCGTGGGAAACGACACGAGTTCGAAGGACACCTTCTCGTTGCGCCGGCGATATTCGGCGTCCGCGTCGGCGTCCGATACGGTGATCCACTCGGTGAGCGTCGCGCGCATCTTGTCGAGGATCACCGAATTGCGGATTTCTTCCTCGAATTGGGACGGGGTGATCGGGGGACGCTGCAGGCGCAGCAGTTGCCGATAGCGCTGCTCGCCGATGAACTGGCCGTTCTCCTGGAACGCCGCGATGCTGACGATCCGTTCGCGCACTTCCACGTCGGTGGCCGAAATGCCGAGGCGGGTGGCCTCCGCCAGCACGGCCTCCTGCTCGATCATCTGCTGGAGGACCTGGCGGTCCATCCCCAGTTGCCGCAACATCGAAGGCGTCATGTTGCCGCCATAGGCGTTGCGCATCTGCCCCATCTGGGCGTTGTAGGCCCGGGTGAAGTCGCTGACGCTGATCGTTCGCCCCTCCACCGTGGCCACGGCATCGGTGGAGGCACCGGTGCCGGTGGGCGGCGCAAGGAAGTCGGGCACGTAGAAGAACACGAATGTGAGCACCACGAGGCCGAGGCTCCACTTGAGCCACCCCTGGTGGCGACGCATCCGGTCAAGCATGGTCATACAGTCGTTCTCCGGGAGGGCGACGCCTGCTGCGACCTGCTTGGGCAGTGCCGGCGTCAGCACAAAGACCGGTCATTATACGGCACTGGATGTGCAGGCTATGATAACGGTCGGTTCGTGCCCGCCGCCGTACCGTCCCCATCACAGCCTGACTCGATATTACCGACGTGAATTTGGCCCTTGGTCTGCCCCGCCTGCCGCGCGCCGCGCGACGCCATCTGGCGTCCCGCCAGGCCCTGCACGCCTGGCTGCTGGCCCTGCAGCGGCCGGCTACCGCGCCAGCCGTTGCCCGGTTACTCGTCGATCAGGTGTCGGAATGGCTGCCATTGCAGGCGTGGGCGGTCGTGGTGCCTGGGCCGGCCGGTCCGCAATTGGTGGGCCCCAAGCCGACAGGGCGCCGACTGAGCCCGGCGGTCCTGGCCGTGGCTGCCGCGGCGCTTCGCACCGCGGCCCCCTGGGGCGCGGGGTCGATGCGGGCAGCGCTGGGCACCGGTCCCGACGCTGCCGCTGTCGCGTGGGTCCTCCGCGGCCGAGAAGAGGTGGTGGGGGTGCTCGTCGGCATCGACGTGGCGCCGGCGCCGCGGCCACCCGACGTCGTCGGCGTGGGCGAGGCGCTCTGGGCAGACGTGCTCGAACCGGCCGGCCTGGCGCTGGCCAGGGTCCGGCACGTCCAACGGCTCCAGGATCTGGCGGCGATTGACGACCTGACCGGGTTGTTCAACGCGCGCCATCTACAGAACGTCGTGGAACGCGAGTTGGCGCGCCTGGCCCGGACGGGCCGCCCGCTCTCGCTCGTCTTCCTCGATCTCGACGTGTTCAAGCGCGTCAACGATCGTCATGGCCACCTGCTGGGCAGCCTGACGCTCGTCGAAGTCGGGCACCTGCTGCGCGCCTGCGTCCGCCTCACCGACACGCCGGTGCGGTACGGAGGCGACGAGTTCGTGGTGGTCTTGCCGGGTACCAGCCGGCGCGATGCCAGCGGCGTCGCGCGCCGCATCCAGCAGCGCGTGGCCGCTGAGACGTTTCTTTCGGGGCGGGGACTCGAGGTGCGCCTGACCGTCTCGGTCGGCGTGGCCACGATCAGCCGCCCGACTTATTCGGCTGCCGACCTGATCCGTACTGCCGACGAGGCGATGTACTGGGTCAAGCGGAACGGCCGCAACGGCATCAGGGCGGTGCTGCTCGGCAGGGGCGCCCAGAAGGGGAGTACGACCGAGTGAGCTTGCGTTCGTTGTTCTCGTTGTTCTCGAGTGACCTGGCCATCGACCTGGGTACCGCCAACACGTGCGTGTACGCCCGAGGCAAAGGCATCGTCGTCAACGAGCCTTCCATCGTGGCCATCAACAAGGTGAACGGCCGCATCGAGGCGGTCGGCAAGGAGGCCAAGGACATGCTCGGGCGCACGCCCGGCAACATCGTGGCCATCAAGCCGATGAAGGACGGCGTGATCGCCGACTTCGAAGTCACCGAGAAGATGCTGACGTACTTCATCAAGAAGGCGCACAACCGCAACGTGTGGGTGCGTCCCCGCATCGTCATCGGCGTGCCCAGCGAGATCACCCAGGTGGAGAAGCGCGCGGTGAAGGACAGCGCCTACCGCGCCAAGGCCAGCGAGGTGCACCTGGTCGAGGAGGCGATGGCCGCGGCGATCGGCGCCGGCATGCCGATCACCGAGCCGTCGGGCAACATGATCGTGGACATCGGCGGCGGCACCACCGACATCGCCGTCATCTCACTGGCCGGGATCGTCTACAGCAAGGCCGTGCGTGTGGCCGGCAACGAGATGGACGAGGCGATCATCCATTACATCAAGAAGACCTACAACCTGCTGATCGGCGAGCGCACCGCCGAGCAGATCAAGATGGAACTGGGCTCGGCCTTCCCGCTCGAGGAACCGACCGAGATGGAGATCAAGGGCCGCCACCTCGTGGAAGGCGTGCCCAAGACCATCACCATCAGCGACAGCGAGATCCGTGGCGCGCTCGCTGAAACGGTCAACGTCATCGTCGATGCCGTGCGTATCGCGCTCGAGCGCACGCCTCCGGAACTGTCTGCCGACATCGTCGACCGCGGCATCGTGCTGACCGGGGGCGGGTCGCTGCTGAAGAACCTGGACAAGCGGTTGCGCGAAGAGACCGGTCTGCCGGTGGCGATGGCCGAGGACCCCCTGTCGACGGTGGTGCTCGGCGCCGGAAGGATGCTGTCGGATTTCAACCTGCTGCGGAAGATCTCCATCGATTGATGACGGGACTCGGTGAGTGACGGTAGGGGCGGCGCTTCGAGCCGCCCTGACAGGGCACGGCGGGGACGTGCCCCTACCAACGCTCCAGACGACCCGCCCCTGACGCCGACACTGTGCTGACCAACGACCGCGGCCCCGTTCTCGAGTTCCAGAAACGCACCGGCTACCTGCTGGTGGCGGCGTTGCTCGGCCACTTGCTGCTGATCTCGGCGCAGGTGAGCTCGCCGCAGGGCGCAAGTGTGCTCGAGACGTCGATCTTCGGGACCCTCTCCCGGGTGCAGGCGTTGACCGCGTCGGTCACCCAGGGAATGAGCGGTGCGTGGGGCAACTACGTCGCGCTCAAGGGCCACCGCGCCCGCGCCGAAGCGCTCCAGTTGCAACTCGACCTGCAGGGCGTGCAACTCCAGCATGCCAATGCCCAGGCGCGCCGGGCCGAGCAGCTCGAGCAGTTGCTGCAGCTGCGACAGACCGAGCTGCCGGCGACGATGGCCGCACGCGTGATTGCGGCGGACCCGGCGGCCGCGTTCCGTACGGTGACCATCGACAAGGGCGCCGCCGATGGCGTGCGCCGTGACATGGCGGTGCTGTCGCCACTCGGCGTGGTCGGGCGCGTCATCGATGAGCCCGCGTCGCACGCCGCCAAGGTCCAGCTCATCGTCGACCGGACGGCCGGCGCCGGCGCATTCATCGATCGCACGGGCGCGGGCGGCGTGGTGGTCGGCTTCGAAGGCGCCACCCCGTTACGCATGGAGTACGTCTCCAATCTCGCCGATGTGTCGGTGGGCGACCTGGTGATGACCTCCGGACTCGACGGCATCTATCCGCGCGGCTACGTCATCGGCCGGATCGAGCAGGTCGAGCGAGGATCGGGGCTCTACCGGCTGATCGCGATCCGGCCCCGGGTCGACTTCTCCTCACTCGACACCGTGCTGCTGGTCACGGGCGCGCAGCCGGCGCGCGCGTCGTCTGCGGGCGCGGTCCCGGTGCCATGACGCGCCTGCTGCTGGCGGGCGTGGCGATCCTCGGCGCGCTGATGCTGCAGACCGTGGTCGGGTATCAGCTGTTCGGCCGCGTCATCGCGATGGATCTCGTGCTGGTGGTGGTGGTCGGCACAGCGATGTTCTTCGGACCGACGGCGGGGATGGTGAGCGGCACGGTGGCCGGCCTCTGCCAGGACGCGTTGTCGGGGGGCGTCCTCGGGGTGGCCGGTCTGGCCAAGACACTGGCCGGATTTGTGGCCGGGGTGGTGGCGACGCAGTTCATCGTCAGCGGCGTCATCCCGCGCGGCGTCGTCTTCTTTGCCATGACCTGGCTGCACGGCGTGTGTTTCCTCGGGCTGTACGCCATGATAGAAAGACACGGAATCGGCCGACCCTGGCGGCAGCTGCTGGTGCAGAGCCTGCTCAATGCGGCCGTCGGGATCGTGGCCACCCACATGATCGAACGCGGACCGGAATGGTGGCGCCGCCGCCAGTACACCCGACGCACGGAAGGACGACGGCTGGCGCGCTAGCGCGCCGCCACGACCCACGATGCTCTTTGCCGAGGACCGCCTGAACCTGCCGCTCCGATTGCGAGTGCTCCAATGGAGCCTGGCGGTGGTGTTCCTCGTGCTGGCCACGGCGTTCTGGTATTTCCAGGTGGCCCGCCACCAGCAGTTTCTCGAGATGGCGGAGAACAACCATCAGCGCGCGTTGCCGCTGGCGGCGCCGCGCGGCGTGCTCTTCGACCGTCATGGCGCGGTGCTGGTCGAGAACCGCTTCGCCTTCAACGTCTCCATCGTCCGGGAGCAGACCACCGATCTGGCGCGCACGGCGTCGGTGGTCGCGCAGCTGACCGGGACGTCGCTCGAGGCAATCACCGACGCGCTCGAGCGCAACAAGAAGCTGCCTCCCTACCGGCCGATCGTGGTGCTGCGCGACTCGTCGGAGGCGCAGATCGCGGCGGTGGCCGCGCATCGCCTCGAACTGCCGGGCGTCATCGTGGAGAAGGTGCCGACCCGCCGGTATCCCACCAACTCGATGGCTGCCCACCTGATCGGCTATGTCGGGGAGGTCACCGACGCGCAACTGGCGCGGCCCGAGTACAAGGACGTGCAGGGCGGCGACGTGGTCGGGCAGGCTGGCGTCGAGCAGACGTACAACCCGCTGCTGATGGGCGCCGATGGCGCGCGGCACGTGATCGTCAACAGCCGCGGTCGCGAGATCGACGTGCTCGGCGAGCAGGAGCCTGTCGAAGGCCGGCGCCTGCAGTTAACCATCGACGCCGACGTCCAGCGTGCCGCCGAGGACGCCTTCAGGCACTACGGCTTCCGCGGCGCAGCCATCGCGCTGGCGCCGTCGAGCGGGGAAGTGCTGGCCCTGTCCTCACTCCCAGCGTACGACCCCAATGCCTTCGCGGCCGGGATCGCCCGCACGGCGTGGAATGGCCTGCTCACCGATCCGCTGCGGCCGCTGAACAACCGGGCGATCCAGGGTCGCTACTCGCCCGGGTCGACCTTCAAGATCGCCGTGGCGGTCGCCGGTCTCGAAGAGCGGGTGATTACGCCAGAGACGCGCATCTTCTGCGGCGGCGGCGGGACCTTCTACGGCCGCTACTTCAAGTGCCACAAGGCGGGTGGGCACGGTTCGGTGGCGATGCGCGAGGCACTCGAGAAATCCTGCAACGTGTACTTCTACACGCTGGGCAACCTGCTCGGCGTGGACCGCATGCACAAGTGGGCGACGGCGCTGGGCCTTGGCGAGATGAGCGGCGTGGACCTGCCACACGAGACGCAGGGCATCATGCCGTCCACGGCCTGGAAAAAACAGCGGACTGGCGAGAAGTGGTACGCCGGCGAGACCATCTCGGTGGCGATCGGGCAGGGGCAGGTGTCGGTCACGCCCATTTCGCTCGCCGTGATGATGGCCTCGGTGGCCAACGGCGGGACACGAGTCGTGCCGCACCTGGTACGCGCAGTGGACAACGGTCAGGGATGGGAGCAACTGCCGCCCCCCGACGGACAGCAGGACCTCCACCTGTCCAAGGCGAACGCCGACGTGATCCGCGAAGGGTTGTGGATGGTCGTCAACGGCGCCGGTACGGGCGGGCGGGGCCGTATCGTCGGCTACGACGTCGGCGGCAAGACGGGCACGGCCCAGGTGATCTCCAACCAGGGCAAGGCCCGGGCCGGCAAAGGCGGACGTGATCTCCGCGACCACGGCTGGTTTGTCTTCTTCGCGCCTGCCAAGAACCCGACCATTGCCGGCGTGGTGTTTGCCGAGCACGCCGAACATGGGTACTCGGCGGCACCCATTGCCAAGTTCATGATGGAGACCTGGTTTGCCAAGCAGGAGGGGCGAGCCCTGCCGACGCTGGCGCCCCTGCCCGGCCAGGTCGTGGCGCCCGGCCCAACGGTCGTCGCGGTCCAGCGCCCGGCCGCACCGGCCGGTCCCACGCTATCGCGTCCCGCGCCGTGGCCCCTGCTCGACGTCGCGGACCGCACAGGGGGCGCTCGATGAGTCGCGCCCGAGGCACCGCGCCGCTCGCCCGGAGGCGCGCCGATGTTTGAACAGCGCCTCTACAAGCATCTCGACTGGAGTCTGCTGGCCGCCGTCCTGCTCCTGTGCGTCGTCGGGCTGGTGATGATTTACAGCACGACTTACGATCCCATTCGTGCGCGCGTGGGCCGCGAGTTCTACACCCAGCTGTCTGCCGTCGGCATCGGCCTCGTGGCGATGACGGTGGTGCTGCTCATCGACTACCGCACGCTCTCGGAATACGCTCCGGTGTTCTACGGCGGCGTGGCGGTGCTGCTGATCTACGTCCTCTTCTTCGGGGTGGTCGCCGGCGGATCCCGCCGCTGGATTTCCCTCGTCGCCTTCAACCTGCAGCCGTCCGAGTTCGCCAAGGCGGCCCTGGCCCTCATGCTGGCCACGTGGTTCGG
>JBKJQW010000007.1:0-15659 GCA_046593715.1 Luteitalea sp. | reverse complement strand
GAGGCCGACCTGGCCGGGCTGCCGCCGGCCCTGGTCTCCGCATACAAGGCCGCCGCCACCGAGCGGAAGGTGCCGGGATCGTGGGTGGTGAGCAACGGGTCCACCGACGACCGCGTGTTGACCACCACCCAGGATCCCGGCAGCTTCCGCTCGGTGGCGGCGGCCTTGTATGCGGAGGCCAGGGCCGGCGGCAGCCCGGCCAGGTCGGCCTCGCTGTCGATCGTGATCCAGGTGTCCTCTTCGGCCAGGACCTTGGTGGCGAACTCGGAGAAGGCGCTGGCCAGTTCCTGGTTGATCGCGGCGAGGCGCTGCTTCTCCAACGAGCCGAGCTTGGCGCCCTGCCGCACGAAGCTGGCGTGGATACGCTCGGTGAGGCGCCGCTGGTCGGGGGTGAGACCGGCGTTGGCCATCGAGGCCCGGACGGCCGCCACGCGGGCAAAGAGCTTCTCGTCGAAGGTGATCTCGTCGTCGGCGCCTGCCAGCACCGGAGACATCTCGCGGTCGAGCGCCTGGTACTCGGGGGTGTTGCGGCTGCTGGTCATCACGCCAAACAGCACTTCCAGCCGGCCAAGCGGGCGGCCGGCTCGTTGCAGCGCCTCGATGGTGTTGGCGAAAGTGGGCGTCGCCGTGCTGGCGGCGATGGCCTCGATCTCCCTGCGCTGCAGGTCGATGGCCGTCCGCAGGGCCGGCGCGAGTGCCGCCGGCGAGACCGTGTCCCAGGGCGGCACGCCCCCGTAGGGACCGGTCCAGTCCTGCAGCAGCGGCGTGTCGGCGGTCGCGGTGGGCTGAGCGGAGCTGTTCACGGTGGTCGCAAGGAGGCCCAGCACGGCAAGGCCGGCAGGCAGAAAGAGCTTCAGTGGCACACGTCCTCCAGAACGACCACCATGACGAGGGAGACCCCCTGGCGTCAAGGGGGGCGGCGGTCGCCGTGCGACCATGCGCGGGTGGCGCTGACTTCGACCATCTATACCGCCGAGATCGATCTGGCCGATCACGACCGCGGGATCTACGAGACGCTGGCCTTGCGTGTGGCCCGCCACCCGTCAGAAACCGACGAGTACCTGGTGACCCGCCTGCTGGCCTATGCCCTCGAGTACACCGACGGCCTGGCGTTCTCGACCGCGGGGCTGTCCTCGCCCGACGACCCGGCGCTGGCGGTGCGTGACCTGACCGGGGCGCTGCGCGCGTGGATCGAGGTCGGCTGGCCCGATGCCGCGCGCCTGCACAAGGCCGCCAAGGCCTCACCGCGCGTCGCCGTCTATCCGCACAAGGACGCGGGGCAGTGGCTGAAGCGGCTCGAAGGGGAGCGGATCCATCGCGCCGCCGACATCGCCGTCCGAGCGATCGACCTGACCTTGATTGCGGCCCTCGCGGCGCGCCTCGACCGGCGGCTGGCTTTCTCGCTCGCCGTCTCGGACGGCGAGCTGTTCGTCTCTATGACGCACGACACCCTCACCGGCCGTGTCACGCCGCTGACCATTGGCGCGCCGTCATAAAGCAATTCGCGTCGCCCCCTAGTCGATTCGCAGGGTGCCCGGCCCCCCCGCCGCCGAGTCATCATGAGCGCCCTACGACAATCGAGCGGCCCGGACGGCTGCTCCAGGGTGGAGCGCATGAGATCTGTGTGTGTGCGTGTGGCAATAGTGGTCACGCTGGTCCTGGCAGGTCTGGTCACTGGCGTGTCGGCGCAGTCGACGGCGACCCTACGTGGCGTCGTTCGCGACAGTCAGGGCGTGCCGATTGTCGGCGCGACCGTCACTGTGCGCGGCGCCGCCACTGGCCTCGACCGCACGGTGCCGACCACTGACGACGGTGGGTACGTGGTGGTGAACCTGCCGCTGATCGTGGTGCAGGTGGTGGCGACAGCCAGCGGCTTTGCCGACGCGACTCGCGGTGGCGTGGCACTCGAAGTTGGCCAGACACGCTCGGTCGACTTCACGCTGGCCCCAGCGGGCGTGCAGGAACGCGTGGACGTGGGCGCCGTCATGCCGCTGGTCGACACCACCCGTTCGGTGGTCGACGCGGTGATCCCGTCGCAGGCCATCGAGTCGCTGCCGCTCAACGGCCGCAACTTCCTCGAGCTCGCCCTCCTCGTGCCAGGCAACGCCCCCGCACCGAACTTCGACCCCACCAAGTCCAACACCGTCGTCATCTCCTCGGCAGGCCAGCTCGGTCGCGGCGGCAACGTGATGATCGATGGCGCCGACAATAACGACGACGTGGTGGGCGGACCGCTGCAGAACGTCACGCAGGAGTCCGTGCAGGAGTTCCAAATCGCCACCAACCGATTCACGGCGGAGTTTGGACGTTCGGCCTCGTCGATGATCAACGTGGTGACGCGCTCCGGCAGCGATAGGCTGCGCGTCGCGGCATCGCTGTTCCTGCGCGACAGCCGCTGGCAGGGTCTGCCGGCCACGTTCGACCGGAGCCGCGGCGAAGAATTGCCGTTCGATCGGCAGCAACTCGCCGGGGCGGCCGGTGGGGCGCTTGCTCCCGGGCGGGCGTTCTGGTTTGCCGCGGCCGAGTACCGAAACCAGGACGGCGCGGTCCTGGTCGGCGCACGCGACGTACCCACGCGCACCATCGGACGGACGTTCGCAACGGCGCCGCTCGACGATCTGCTCGGCTCAGGCCGACTCGACTGGCGCCCGTCGGGCCACGACGCCCTGATCTTCCGCTATGCCGGCGAGAAGGCCGAGGACACGAGCGCGAGCAGCCTCGACCGCGCGATCGGCTCCGCGTCGTATCGACAGCAGGGCCGCAACAGCCACAACGCCGTGGTCGGCACGTGGAACCGCGTGGTCCGGCCGACGCTGGTCAATGCGGCCACGGTCTCGTTCAGCGGCTTCGACAACGCCATCACGCCGGTCGGCACCGGTCCGCAGTACACCTTCCCCAGCATGCTCGACGGCTCGTCCTTCCGGGTCCCGCAGGCGACGGCGCAGAAGCGTCTGCAACTGTCCGACACGCTGTCGTTCGTGCGCGGTGCGCACAGCCTGCGGGCCGGGGGAGAGTGGCAGCGCGTAGACGCCGCGTTCGACCTCGGCGTCTTCCTCGACGGCCGCATCGAGTTCATCGAGGACTTCGCCACCCACGACGCCAACGGCGACGGCCGTGTCGACGATGGCGACCTGCTGTTTGCCGTCACGCTGCGCAGCGGCAAGCCGACTCAGGCGCTGCTGCTGCCCGATGCCGACAATCACCACGTCGCGCTGTTCGTGCAGGACGACTGGCGGGTGCGCTCCGACCTCACGCTCAACCTCGGGATGCGCTATGAAGTGGACTCCGACGTCAAGAACATCCGCCGCTACGATGAGATCAACCCCATCGTCAGGCCCTTCCTGCAGGGCGAGCGCCGTCGCGACACCAACAACGTCGGCCCTCGCATCGGTTTCAATTGGGCCCCCGGCACGGGCCGAACCAGCGTGCATGGCGGCTACGGCCTGTACTACGACCGGGTCACGTTGCAGATCCAGTCGCTCGAACGCGGGCTCGACGGTCGCGCGTTGCCCATCGAGGTGCGTGCAGGCAACCTGTTCTTCCTCGATTCGACCAACGGCCGGTTCCCGGCGTTCGCCCCGTCCACGGTCAATCCGTTCACCGGTTTCATCCTGCCCGGCGCCGGCGCGTCCGGCATCAACATCATCGACAACAACCTCCAGAATCCGCGCGTCCAGCAGTGGAACCTCGGCGTGCAGCACGAGCTGCCGTGGAGCACCGTGCTGCGCGTGGATGGCGTGCACAACCTCGGCACTCATTTCATCATCGGCCGCACCCTCGGCACCGTCGACAACCCGGTCGTCGGCGGGCCCGATCGCGTGGTGAACCTCGAGTCGAGCGTCAACACGCACTACGACGCGCTCCTGCTGAGCGCCGAGCGGCGCAGCTCGCGGCTCGGCTTCCGTGCGTCATATGCGTTGGCCAAGGCGCTCAATTACGCCAACGACGATCAGATCCCGTTCTCCAATGGACCGATCGACTCCAACAACCTACGCCTCGACTTCGGCCCGACACCGAATGACCAGCGTCATCGTTTCACCCTGGCCGCGTGGGCCCAGGGGCCACTGGGCATCCTGATGGCGCCGATCGTGACCGTTGCTTCGGGTGTGCCAATGGACATCCTGATGCCCGACGGGCAATCGCGGGTGCCGACCTTCCAGCGCAACGCCGGCGGTCGGCTGTTCCGGACTGGCGCCGACCTCAACCGCGCGTTGCAGGACATCAACGCCGGTGGTGGAATCGCGGGACAGCAGCTGCCATACGTCGGCAACGATGTGCGTTTCGGCGATGGGTTTTCGTCGGTGGACCTGCGGTTGTCTCGGCCCTTCACCGCCGGCCGGCTTTGCCTCGAGCCTATGCTCGAGGTGTTCAACCTGTGCAATGTGACCAACGTGCTCGGGGTCAGCGTGAAAAACTACTCCGGTTACAACAACGTGCTGGTGCGCGACAGTAGCGTCCCCGATGACGCGGGATACCTGCGGGCGTCCCCGTTCGGGCAGGCCGTGAGCACGGCCGGGGGCGTGTTCGGGTCGGGGGGGCCGCGGGCCTTCCAGTTTGGCGTGCGGGCCACGTTCTGATGTCCACCGCTGCCGCGCGTGAGCTGCGACTGGCCGGCGCGACGGCTTTGGTGGTCGGGCAGGTCGTTGCCGTAGGGATCTTCCTGACGCCGGGCGCCATCATCCGCACGGTGGCCTCGCCAGTCGGGGTCCTCGCCGTGTGGGTGGTGATGGGCGGCATGGCCATCTGCGGGGCGCTCTGCTATGGCGCACTGGCGGCGCGCTACCCGCAGGCCGGCGGCGGCTACGTGTACCTGCGCGAAGCATACGGGGCGCGCGTGGCCTTCCTCTACGGCTGGACGTGCCTGCTCGTGATGGACCCGGGCATCACCGCGGCGCTGGCAACCGGGTGTGCCAGCTATGTGGGGTACCTCGCGCCCCTCGATGACCTGGCCCGGCGACTCGTTGCCATCAGCGCCATCGTCGGGTTCGCCTTGCTGCACATCAGGGGCGTACGGATCGGCATGCGCGTGCTGACCGCAGTCGCGGTGCTCAAAGTCGGCCTGGTGATCGCGGTGACGGTGGCGGCGTTTGCGAGTCCTGCGGCATCGTGGGCGAATTTCACGCCGTTGGTGGCGCGAGTGCCTGGTGCGCCACCGCTCACGGGCGCCCTTGCGGGTGCCCTGGTCGCGGCCTTCTTCTCCTTCGGCGGCTGGTGGGAGGTGACCAGGATTGCCGGCGAGGTGCGCGATCCGGGCAGGACCGTGCCGCGGGCCCTCTGGCTCGGGCTGGCGATTGTGACGCTGCTCTATGCCGCCGCGACGATGGCCTTCCTCGCCGTCGTACCGATGCCGCAGATCGCCGAGGGGCAGGCTATTGTCGCGCAGGTCGGCGACGCCATTCTCGGTCCTGGCGGCGGGCCAGCTCTGGCGATCGTCGTCATTGTCTGCGTGCTCGGCAGTCTCGGCGCGATGCAGATGGTGGCCCCGCGCCTCTACCTGGCCATGGCGGGTGACGGGTTGTTCCCGGCCGGAGCGGCGGCCGCGCACCCGCGTTATGGGACGCCCGCGCGCGCCATCGCCATACAGGCGGGACTGGCCTCGCTGCTCGTCCTGCTCGGATCGTTTGACAGCATCGTCGCGTACTTCGTCTTCGTCACCGTGCTGTTTGTTGCAGCTACGGTGGCGTCGGTGTTCGTGGTGGCCCGGCGGGATCCGGCGTTCCACGTGCCCGGGCACCCCTGGACCGCGATATCGTTTCTCGGACTCGTCGCCGTGTTGCTCGTGCTGCTGGCTCTGGGCCGCCCGCTGCAAGCCGTACTTGGCGTCGCCGTCGTGGTTGCGGCGGTTCCCGCGTTTCACTACCTGCGCGTCCCTCATCCCGCCGCGCCATCTCTGGAGAACACCGTCCGATGACCTGGATTCGCGTCATTCCCTTCGATCAGGACGAACAACTGCAGCGCGCGCGTGCGGCGCAGCAGGCGCTGTATCCGATCGAGTACGCCACCCCGACCCATCCCGACCACGCCCAGACCGACGGCATCGTCGCCTCGCACTCGCTGATTCCGGAGGCCATGGTGCATGCGTTTGCGGCGTTCGGCGCGATGATGGCGCCCGACCTGCCGCTCACGCGGCGGCAGCACGAGATGATCACCACCGTCGTCTCGGCCACCAACAGGTGCCAGTATTGACTGGAGTCTCACGCAGAGTTTCTGCGTAGGGTCACGTTGGACGACGCCTTTGTCGAGGCGCTGGCGGCCGATTTCCGATCGGTGCCGTTGTCAGACCAGGACCGCGTGATGCTCGAGTACGTCGAGCAGATCACGCGCGACGCCACAAAAATCTCACCGGCGTTCCACGAGCGCCTGCGCGCGGTGGGCTTCGACGACCGCGCCGTCCTGCAGATCACGCTCATCGCGTCGTGGTTCAACTACATCAACCGCGTCGCTGACGCGCTTGGCGTCGGACGCGAACCGTGAGGCCCCGCCAGCACCGCCTGCCGCTATAGTGGGGGCGCATGCCACGCAGGACCGGCGCCACGATCGGCGCGCTCGCCCTGGTCGGGCTCGTCGCCGCCATCGGATGTCGCGGCCGCGAGGCCAGCCAGACCGACAATCCGCCCGCCGTCGGCGGCGCCGCGGTTGCCCCGGACGCCGCTGGCGCGACGTACGTCGGGCGGGCGCAGTGTGCGCGCTGCCATCAACCCGAAGAGCAGGCCTGGCAGGGCTCGCATCACGACCTGGCAATGCAGGAGGCGACGCCGGCGACCGTCCTCGGGAATTTCGCCGACGCGGCGTTCAGCCACGCGGGTACGACGAGCCGCTTCAGCACGCGCGATGGCAAGTACGTGGTGCGGACCGATGGCCCGGACGGACGGCCCGGCGACTTCGAGGTGGCCTACGTTTTTGGTGTCTACCCTCTCCAGCAGTACCTGATCGGCTTCCCGGATGGCCGCTACCAGGCGCTGAGCATCGCGTGGGACGCCCGCCCCAAGGCCGCCGGTGGCCAGCGCTGGTACCACCTGCAGGGCGACCAGGCCATCGCGCACACTGACGTCCTGCACTGGACCTCGTTCAGCCAGAACTGGAACGCGCAGTGCGCGGCGTGCCATTCGACCAACCTCCGCAAGGGCTACGACGCAGCCACCAACACGTACAAGACCACCTGGTCGGAGATCGACGTGTCGTGCGAGTCCTGTCACGGCCCCGGCTCGGCGCATGTCCAGTGGGCGGAGGGCAGCGACAGGAGCGCGTCATCCAGTACCCCGAGCGCGACCGACATGGGGCTCACCGTGTCACTGCGAGAACGGCGGGACGTGCAGTGGACGATGCAGATGGCGACAGGCATCGCGCAGCGCAGCGCCGCCCCTGCGCCGCAGCGAGCCGAGGTCGAGGTGTGCGCGCCGTGTCATTCGCGGCGAGCGGAACGCTTCGAGGGGCACGTTCCCGGCCAGCCGTTCCTGATGTCGTACCGGCCGACGCTGCTCTCGGAGGGGCTCTATCACGCTGATGGCCAGATGCAGGACGAGGTCTACAACTACGGGCCCTTCCTGCAGAGCAAGATGCATGCGGCCGGGGTCACCTGCGCCGATTGCCACGACCCGCACAGCCTGAAGGTGAAGGCGCCAGGCAACGGCGTGTGCGCGCAGTGTCACCTGCCCTCCACCTTCGATGTGCGCGCGCATCACGGCCACCAGGCCGGCACGGCCGGCGCGTCGTGCGTGGCCTGCCACATGCCGAGCCAGACCTACATGGGCGTCGATGTGCGGCATGACCACAGCTTCCGCATCCCGCGGCCGGATATGTCCGAGCGCTTCGCCGTGCCCAACGCCTGCACGCAGTGCCACACCACCAGGACACCAGCGTGGGCCTCGTCGGCCCTCGACCGGTGGCGCACGAAGGCGTGGCGCACGCGCGACCACTTCGCACCGCTGGTGGCCACGGCTCGCCTTGGCCGGGCCGAGACGGCCGGTCCGCTGGCGGCGCTCGCGGCTAACGTCGCGCAGCCGCCCCTGGTGCGGGGCTCGGCCTTGGAAGCACTTCAGGAGAGCGGCGCCGCGCTGCTCGAGACGTCGCTCGACGCGCTGGCAGGCGACCGGGAGGCTCTCGTCCGGATGGCCGTGGCCCAGGGCCTGGCGCGGCTCGAGCCTGCGGCGCGGGCGCGCGTGGGGGGACGCCTGCTCGACGACCCGATGCGTGTCATCCGGCTCGATGCGGCGTCGGCGCTGGCTGGTGAGCCCGCCGCCTGGCTGCCGGCAGGGCAGCGGCAGGCGCTCGAGGGTGGCCTCGCCGAACTGCGGCGGTCGGAGACGTTCAACGCCGACCGGCCCGAGTCCTACATCAACCTGGCGCTGCTGGACGAAGCCAAGGGCGACGTCGCGGGCGCGATGGCGCGGTACCAAGCCGCCACGGCGTACGCGCCCTGGTTCCTGCCCCCCTACATCAACCTGGCGGAGTTGCAGCGGCAGTCGGGCAACGAAACGGGCGCGGAACAGACACTGCGCGCGGCGCTGGTCGTGGCGCCGCGCGACGCGAGCGTGCTGTATGCGCTGGCGCTGTCGGTCCATCGACAGCAGCGTGGGGCGGAGTCGGTGGCCCTGTTGGCGGAGGCCGCACGCCAGGCTCCCGAGGTGCCGCGCTACGCCTTTGCCCATGCGTTGTCGCTCGAAGGACAGGGGAGGCTGGCCGAGGCGCTGGCGGTGATCGACGCGGCGCGGCTGCGCCACGTGGACGACCGCGATCTGCTCGACGCCGGATTCAGCATTGCCCGCGCGGCAGGTGACATGGCCCGGATGCGCGAGTACCTTCGGCATCTGCTGCGCCTCAGCCCGACCGATGCCGCGCTGCTGGCCCAGGCCCGCGCGATCGGCGTGGAGTAGGCCGGGGCGTCGGCGATACTGCGGGGAATGACGACGGTGCGCATCGCCCTGGCCAACCTCGCGTTTCCAGACTCGCGAGAGCACGCGGTGGCGCTCGCGTGCGGTGCCGTGGCCGCGGCCGCGGCGGCTGGCGCAGCCATCATCTGCTTCCCGGAGTGCTACGTGCCCGGGTACCGGGCGCCGGGCAGGGGCGTCGCGCCGCCTGACGCCGCGTGGCTGGCCTCAGCGCTGGCACAGGTTGCCGACGCCGCGCGGCTGGCGCGCCTCACGGTGGTCCTCGGCACCGAGCGGGTCGTCGACAGCGGCCTGCATGCCTCGGCCATCGTCATCGGCGCGGACGGCGTGGTGGTGGGAGCGCAGGACAAGGTGCAGATCGACCCGTCCGAGGAGGGGCTCTATGCGCCCGCCAGCGGTCGACGTGTCTTCGAGGCCGCCGGGGCGACCTTCGGCGTGACCATCTGCCACGAAGGCTGGCGCTATCCGGAGACGGTGCGATGGGCTGCCCGCCGGGGCGCGCAGGTCGTGTTCCACCAGGCCTTCCACGAAGCGGAACCAGACGGTTACCGGCCGACGACGTTCGGCGATCCGGCCAACACCTTTCATGAGAAGGCCGTGCTCTGCCGCGCTGCGGAGAACACCTGCTACGTGGCCACGGTCAACTACGCCAGTGACCGATCTCCGACGACATCGGCCGTGGCCCGCCCCGACGGCACGCTCCAGTGCTATCAGCCGTACGGGGTGGCAGGACTCCTCGTGGCTGATCTCGACCTCACGTTGGCCACCGGGCTGCTGGCGCGGCGCTTGCGCGAGTAGGGCCTGAGGCCGCGTCGGTCAGCTCGGCGCGGAGTGCTGGGCAGGCGTGGCCCCGGCCTGCGTCACGCTGGCAAACACCTGGCGCAGCATCTCCGGTCGATCCGCCAGCATGTCGAACAGATCGTCGCGGTCGATGCGCAGGGCGACGCCGCCACCCGTCACGGTGGCATTCCCTCCGACCCCGGGGCCTGCCGGGGCAGTGAAGGCCCCGACGGTGTCGCCCCCGATCGCGCGTGTGGCGGGGCGCCCCTCCGCCTCCTCCAGCTCCACTTCGCCCGACAGGATCACCCAGATGGCCGGCCGAGCGGTGCCGCGCAGGAGCGTCTGTCCGACGGTGAGCGTCACCGCCTGCGCGATGCCCGCCAGCGGCAACGCCTCTTCGGCCGAGAGATGACAGAAGACCGCCACCTGCTGCAGCGCCAGGGCTATCTGGATCTCCGGCATGGCAGCACGCGCCAGCGGATCGACATCACGCGTTGCCCCGGTGGCCCGGCCGGGCGCGGCCTGCGGATGCCGGGGGCCCATGGCGGCGAACAATCCGCGGACCAATTCGGGGTTGTCGGCGAGTTGGGTGAGCAGTTGCTCGGACGTCATCGCCAGCGTCACTGCGACCGTGGCGGCCCGTACCGTGTGCGGCATGGGTTGCGACAGCAGTGCCTCCATGAAGCCGAGCGCCGCAGGCGCGGCAACGGCCTGCGGAGCGGCGTCACTGCCCGTCGCGGTCACCTCGCCGTCTAGCAGCACGTGGAAGCTCTCGGGCAGCGCTCGTTCCATCAGCAGGACCGTCCCGCGCTCATGCCGCACCTGTCGAGACGCCCCCGCCAGCCGGAGCAGGTCCTCGACCGAGAGCGACGCAAACAGCGGCAGCATCCGCAACTGTGAGGCAAGCACGACGGCGGGCAACGGCTCGAGCCATGCGCGCCGGCGGTGGTCGGGTTGCAGGCGGTGCTCGGCAAGCGCCAGGGACGCCGCCTCGAAGACGAACCAGTCGCGCGCCTCTCGGTGCGCGAGGACGTGCTCGATGTCGGGAGCCAGCTGCCACCGCTGCTGTTGCCGCACCACCTCGATGGCGCACGCAGAGATGACCTGGTCCTCGTCGTTGATCAGGTGCAGCAAGGTGTCCTCGACGTCCCGAGGCCGCGAACCGATGAGCACGTTCCCACGGCCGATCCGCTCGTGGTCAGGCAGATCCTCGACCACCGGCAGCACCATCTTTCGCACCTGACCGGTCAGAAGGTTGTCGAGGTACTCCGATGCGCTCGCCCGGGTGCGCCGCTCACCGTGGGTCAGCGTCCATTCCGCTGCGGCGATGTCCTCGGCAGCGTGGGTCAGGCTGAGCAGATGAAAGATCCGCTGTCGCCCGCGGCGTCGCTTCTGCAGGAGAGCCAACGCGAGCAGCGCATCGTCGGCCAGGACGCCAGCAGACGACAGGTTGCCGTGCAGCGAGAGATAGCGGAAGAACTGCCGGCATTCCTCGATGACCTTGCGCGCGAGGACGTCGGCAGGGAATCGCAGCCGATCATCGGCGCGCCGAAGTCTGGTCAGTGCCTGGACAACCTTGTAGCGGACGAACCGGTCCGGGTCGTTCAGGTGACCCACCAGCACGTCCACCGTGGTCTGCGACGGGATCGCCGCGAGTGTGCTCGGCAGGTGGCGACGGACCCACTCGTCCTCGTGCGGATCAGCCAGGAAGTACGCCAGGGTGTCGATGACCGGCTCGCCATAACTCACGAGGGCGGCGCGTGCGCGTCCCTTCATCTGCCGGTGGCGGAGCAGGCTCACCAGGGTGGGCACGAAGATGAAGTCCGCGCTGCCGATCGCCTGCACGCTGGCCATGGCCCGGTCGGCAACGTCGCGGACCGGATCGTAGAGCAAGGTGATCAGCAGGCGCTGCAACCGCGGTCCTCCGGTGTGCGCCAGCGCCGCGGCGACGTCATGCCGCGCGGCCTGGGTGGCCGGAGCGCTGTCGGAGACGATCGTCGAGAGCGTGGCTTCTGCCGCGTCGATGTCCGCGGGATCCCTGCTCGACGCCAGGGCGACGGCCGCCGTGGCGCGAATGCGTGGATTGGCATCGTCCAGCATCGGACGCGCGAGGTGTGCCACATCTTCGTGCGACATGGCTCCGAGCGCCACCAGCGCTGCGGCACGCACCGCGACGTCAGGATCGGCGAGGGCGTGACGCACGTGCGGCGTCCACGCGGCGGCGTTCTCGTGTCGGGTGGCAGCCAGTGCGATCAGGCTTCGCTCCCGCACCTGCGGCGACTCGTGGCGCAACAACAGCGGGGCGACGAGGTCGCCCTTGCCGAGCGTGTGGAGCATGTCGATCGCGTAGATGACCTGCCGGGGGTGCGGGCTCGCCAGCTCGCGAACCAGGGTCTCGACGGTGGACAGATCGGCTCCGCTCAGCCGCACCTGCGCGGGGTCGATGTCACGTCGTCCGATGCTCTGGCGAAATGCGTGAAGATAGCCGCGGCGGGCCGTGACCGACATGAAGAACCACAGCCCCATCACCGCCAGGCTCGCGTAGCTCAGTTGCTGCCAATCGAGGTTCAGCCCCCAGGGCTGCACGAGGACCAGCAGCAGCAACGCGCCGACGGCCTTGGCCATGCGGTCCACGGTGACGTCGACAAACGACTTGGCCTTGAGCGTCACCTCGGCCGGCAACGGAAGAAACAGGATCTCGCGCGTGGTCTTGTCCACGGTATAGCGCAGTGATTGGTCCAGGACACGGGCCAGCCCGGGTGCCCACAGCGCACCGTTGAGGAGTATGACGACCGCGCCGGCGCCCAGGCTCACTGGCAGGACCATCAGCGCAAACCCGATCCCCAGGTAGCGGTGGATGCGGCTGGTCAGCCAGACCTGGATGACAAAGCCAATCGTGGACGTCCAGAGTTGGACCTGCGCGAGAAAGACCGTGATGGCATCGGTCTGGTTGGCGCCCTTGGCGGCCTCGGCGGCCATGTTCAACTGCTGTTCGATGATCGCGGCGCCAACCGCCGCGAAGCTGATGACGAGCGCGATGATCTTGAGGTGCGACGAGCTGCGCAACAGCGCGAAGCCTTCGGCGGAATCGACGCCCTCGTCGTTGGCCATGGCCGCGTCCGGCGCGGTGTCCGTGTGGGTCTTGCCGAGGATGTGCCAGACCAGCACGGCGCAGGCCAGCAGCATGGCGCCGCTGATCACCAGCATGTTGGTCGTGCCGAGGCTCGGCGTGTATGACTGAAGGATGTAGGACCCCGCCACCCCGCCGAGCGACGCCCCGCCGCCGATGAACCCGAACACGCGTTTGGCCTGTCGTGGGTCGTAGACCAGGTTGGCGACGGTCCAGAACTGGCTGATGAGAAGCACGCCGAGAATCAGCCCCAACAGGTAGAACGCTGGTGAGACCCAGCGCGCCTCGGTCTGAAACAGGCTCCAGAAGAGCAACAGCAGCCCCGCCATGCCCACCTGAGTGATCGGCAACGCCCCGCGACGCGGCAAGCGCGCCACCACCCAGCTGTAGCCGGTCATCAGCACGCCGATCGTCACCCCGGCGGCGAGCAGGACGTAGGGCAGGTTGTCGGCGCCGAGAGCAGAGATGAACTTGGACCGCGTGACCGGCTTCAGGATGTTGTACGCGGTCATCGCCAGGAACGAGTAAGCGAACATCAGCAACACGACGGCGCTTTCTTCCTCGCGCACCTCGACCACCGGTGAAAGCACTCGCTGCAGCAGGGGCATGCGGCCCAGCCTAGGCCATTTACCACATCGCGTAAACTCTCTCGGCTCATGCTCCTGCGGCTGCCCCGGTTCGTTGACGTGCGTGCGGGCGAACGGCTGCCGGTGTTGCTGTCCTTCCTGTACGTCGCCTGCGTCGTCGCCGCGTTCCTGCTCGCTAAGCCGCTGCGCAACAGCCTGTATCTGCGGGAGTACGGCCCGAACGCCCTGGTCTACGCGTATGTCGCCGTTCCGGTGGTGCTTTGGGTGTTCGTGACGGTGTATGCCGCGGTGGCCGGGCGAGTCGGCACGCGCAAGGCCAGCGTCGGCACGCTGGTCTTCTTCAGCCTCAATGTCGTGTGGTTCTGGTGGGCCTTCAGGTCCGGGCGATTCGCGCTGCTTCCGGCGGCGTTTTACGTCTGGGTCAACTGCTTTGGCGTAATCGCTCCGGTGCAGGCCTGGAGCTTCGCAAACTCCCTGTTTGACGCCCGCCAGGCCAAGCGCGTCTTTGGCGTGATTGGCGCGGGGGCGTCCCTGGGCGCCATTGCGGGTGGCCTGCTGGCGCGATTTCTCGTCGTGCCGATGGGCGGCACCGTCAACCTGCTCCTGGTGCTGGCGGCGCTGATTCTGGCGGCGGCGGTGCTTGCCGCATTCGCGTCGCAGCGGTTGACCAGGCGTGACGCGACGCCGAGGACGCGGCGACCACCCCGCCCGATCGCCCACACACTGCGGAGCATCGCCCGAAGTCGCTACCTTCGCCTGCTTGCGGCGCTCGCGGTGGTGGTCGCCATCGTGACCCAGTGGGTCTCCTTTCAACTGAGCCTGGCCGCCTCGGCTCGATTTGGCGCTGACGCCGACGCGCTGACGCGATTCTTCGGCCAGTTCAACGTCACGGTCGGCGGGCTCGGGTTGGCGCTGCAGTTGCTGTTGACGTCGACGGCCTTGCGGGTCTTTGGTGTCGGAGCCGTGCTGCTGGTGTTGCCGATCACGCTGGCCTTCGGCAGCGCCTTCACGGTGCTCGTGCCGGTGTTCCTGACCGTCCTGCTGACCAATGCGGCCGACCAGTCGCTCCGGTTCTCTGTCGACAAGGCGGCGTACGAACTCCTGTACCTGCCGCTGCCCCCTGAAGACCGTCCCGCGATCAAGCACGTGCTGGACGTCATGGCCAACCGGGTCGGCGATGCCGTCGGCGGCATCGTGCTGGGCCTGCTGACGGGCGGGTTCCTGATGTTGCCCGGTGCGGGCTATGGCCTCAGGGGCACCGCGGCCATCACCTGCGGGCTGGCCCTTGCCTGGACCCTTGTCGTCTGGCGTCTGAGGTCTGGATACGTCGCCGCGATCGGCGACAGCATTCATCGCCATCGGATCGCGGTCGAGCACGTGTCCGAGGCCAGCAGTCCCCTGTCGCACGAGAGTACGGCTGCGATGCTGGCCGGTGACGATCTGCAGGCCATTCGCGACGCGCTGGGACGATTGACCAGGACCAAGGCCCCGAGGGCGCATCCAGAGCTCCACCGGCTCCTGACCCACGCCGCTGCCGACGTCAGGCGTGCAGCGCTGGCGGTGCTTGCCGAGTCCGGCGATCGAAGCGCCAGGAGCGCGGCGGAGACGATACTGCGCGACCCGGATCTCGGTGTGCGCACGCAGGCGCTGCTGTATCTCGCGCGCGACGGCGGCTTCGACCCCCTGCGGTGGATCGTGGACGTTGGCGACTTCGAGGGCTTCTCAGTGCGCGCCGCACTGGTGGCCTTTTACGCCGCGCCCGGACGATCACGCAACGACGAGGCGGGACGCGTGCTGCTCGAGCAGATGGCTGGCTCCGCCGACCGGCGCGATCGGGCCGAAGCCGGGCGGGTCTTGGGCGTCATCGACGACCCGCCGGCGTCCATCCTGAACACGTTGATCGGCGATCCCGACACGGACGTTGCCCGGCAGGCCATTCGCGCCGCCCACGCGCGCCAGGTGGTGGACTGCTTCGACGCGTTGCTCGCGGTCCTGGTCCGTCCCGAGGTCGCCGACGATGCTGGGGATGCGCTGGCGGCTTTCGGCGACTCGTCTGTGCCGCTGTTGGAGAGCGCCCTCGCCGACACGGGCGTTGCCCTCGACGCGCGGCGGGAACTCCCGGCGGTGCTCGTGCGCATCGGCACGCCTGACGCCCAACGCGCCCTGGTCGCCGGTCTTCTGAACGCGGACGCATCCCTGCGGCATCGGGTCATCGCGTCCCTCAACAAGATGAAGCAGCGGCATCCGGAGCGCGAGGTGGACCGGACCGCCGTC
>JBKJQW010000085.1:0-80972 GCA_046593715.1 Luteitalea sp. | reverse complement strand
GCGCTGCCTGGACGTGAGACGCCACATGCAAGCCGTTCATATTCCGATATCTCGGGCAATCGCAGCCGACCGACAAGGCGCCGATGACCGGGTGGGCGACGCACGCCTCGACTTCTGGCCGGTGCAGGGGAAGTTCGGGCGGCACCAGGCCGAGCCGCCGTGCCATGGCGCCTGTCCGGCCGCGACGCCCGTGGCAGTGAAGGTCGAACCCACCCGGCCGATTGCTCGCCTGTGAGCCTCTGGGGCGCCCTGCGCCGTCGATTTGCGTCAGCGCCGCCTCCGCCGCGTGAGGTCGCGACTGCCCGAACGCCCGCAGTCGTGGTCGCAGCCGCCCCGCCCGTGGAACCGGAGCGTCTTCCGGCCGACTCCCTCGGCCCGACCGCGCGGCCTGCCGCGGAGGTCATCACCGGGCAGTTGAGGCTGGCCGTGCAGACGCTCAGGCAGGAACTCGACCCCCGCGAGCGGTCGGCGGACCTGTACCACTTTCTCAACCGTCTCCCGCCGGATCCGTCGGCGCAGCTGCGGCAGTTGCCATCGGCCGCTCAGCGCGCGCTGCAGGCGTGCGGCGACGAGCGTGTCTCGACCGGCGAGCTGGTCCGCTACTTCGAACAGGACCCCACGCTCGCTGAAGCGCTGCTGACCAAGGCCAACAGCGCGTACTACAACCCGGCCGGCCAGCCATGCACCTCGCTCGAGCAGGCCCTCGGCCGCCAGGGACGGGTCAGTGCCCACGCCGTCATCCTGGAGAAGGCGATGAACGGGCTGGTGTGCAGGCCGGGCGGTGCGTGGAACCAGATGGTCGACAAAATCTGGTCGCACATGGTCCGGACCGGGCCGATTGCGCGGGCGGTGGCACCGGCCTTTGGCGCCGACCCTGAACAGGCCTTCGTGCTGGGATTGCTGCACGACGTCGGCAAGCTGTTGATCTTCGACCGTCTGACCGCGCAGCGGACCGAGGCACGCGGCGAGCTCTCGATTCCGCCGATGGCCATCAGCCGGACCCTGCGGATCCTCCACGAGCCGCTTGGCGGCCTGTGCGCCCTGCGATGGAACCTCGGCGATGAGACCGCCCGCGCCCTGGCCACGCACCACCGGAATCCGGCGCCTGACGAGCGCGATCCGCTCAACGAGGTGATCTGGCTTGCCGAGCAGATCGACCTCGACACCCAGCGGTCGGTGCCGCTCCAGTTGGAAACGTTATGGGAGGCCGGCGCGCTCTCCGGCGATCTCGCCTGGACCGCCATCCTGCTCGCCCCCGACCAGGCGCGCCTCAGGGCGTCCTGAGCGCGGCGCTGGTTGCCAGTCATCGCGGGCAGCGGCAAAGTCAGGCATTCACGCACGAGTTCTGGTAGGGTTCTCGTTGCTCGCATGCGCCGGCTTGGCGCCTGCGCCGGGCGCAGAGCCCCGATTTCACAGAGCCTCCTCACCCGATGAACGTGCGACACCTCATGCACGGCGTCCTGCTGTATACGCTGGCGCTGGGCGCATCGACCACGGTCGTGCCCGCGCAGGCACCGGCGCCCACTCCAGCCGCCGATCCCGGCCGACGCCCGAGTCGCGTGGTCCTCACGTGGCGCGACGACCCGGCGCGCACGCAGGCCGTGACCTGGCGGACCGATGCCCTGGTCCAGGAGAGCTTTGCCGAGATCGTGGAGGACAGCGCCAACCCGGGCGTCGCGTCGCTCGCCCGACGCTCGCCCGCGCGCACCACGGCCGTCCCCGTGCCGACCGGCACCGTGTACTACCACGAGGTCCGCTTCACCGCCCTGCGGCCCGGCACGTCGTACGCCTACCGGGTCGGTGACGGCGCCACCTGGAGCGAGTGGTTCCATTTCCGCACCGCATCGGTTGACCCGGCGTCGTTCTCGTTCATCTATCTCGGCGACGCCCACACCGACGTCCGAGGGCTCGGGGCGCGTGCGCTCCGTGCCGCGCTCCTCGGCGCCCCGCAAGCCCGTTTCGTGCTGCACACGGGCGACCTGGTCAACGTCGGCGAGAGCGACGAGCAGTGGGGCGAGTGGTTCCACGCCGCCGGCTGGATCACCGGCCTGGTGCCGCAGGTGCCCATCGTCGGCGACCACGAGTACGCCCGGCTGAATCGGGACGACCCACGCCAGCTCACGTCCCTGTGGCGGCCGCAGTTCGCGCTTCCCGAGGACGGCCCCGAGGCGCTCTCCGAGACGACCTACTCGTTCGACTACCAGGGGGCCCGGATCATCGTGCTGAATTCGGCGGAGGACACCCGCCTGGACGAACAGGCGGCCTGGCTCGAGACGAGATTGAAGGATCAGAAGAACCGCTGGACGATCGTCGCCTTCCACCATCCCGTGTTCTCGGTGACGGTCGATCGCGACAACGCCGCGCTCCGCAAGGCCTGGCTGCCGCTGTTTGAGAAGTACGGGGTGGACCTGGTGCTCGCCGGCCACGACCACGCCTACGGCCGCGGCCAGCGCCTGCCCGAGGGTGGGCCCCGGCGCGACGACGCGGGCCCGGTCTATGTGGTGTCGGTGAGTGGCCCTGGCACCGACGAGGTCGGCAAAGACCGGTCCTGGGCGACGCGCACCGGCGCGCAGGTGCAGCTCTACCAGGTGATCACCGTGACGCCGCATTCCCTGCAGTTCGAGGCGCGCACCGTGACCGGGCAGCTCTTCGACGCGTTCGAGATCACCAGGGCCCGCAGTGGTCGCCAACGGTTTCTCGACCGCAAGCCGCAGCTGTCGGGCACGTTCTGACGCCCTGCTCGCGAGGATCGACGCCAATGCTCCGCGCCATCGACCCGCGTCCGCCCCTGCGCGCCGGCATGTTGCTGGTTGGCCTGTGGGCGATGCCGGGGTGCGTGGTGGCTTCCCAGGACGTCCCGCCACCCTCCCCGGAGGCGCTGGCTCGGACCTGGGAGGCCGAGCGGGTCCCGCTGCCGCCGCCGCCGCTGGTGACGCATGCACTGGTCCAGACACACGTGGCCCGCCTGGTGCGGGAGAGCGACGGGCTCATCACCAGCGAGGTGCTGGGCACCTCGGTCGAGGGGCGCGCGATCCACCACCTGACGATGGGACGCGGCTCCAAGGTCGTCCTGTTGTGGTCACAGATGCACGGCGACGAGCCGACGGCGACCTCCGCGCTGCTGGATCTCTGTCAGTGGCTGCTCACCCATCGCAAGGAGCCGCTGGTCGCGCGGCTGCTCGGCAACCTCACCCTGCACGTCGTGCCGATGCTCAATCCCGACGGCGCCGAGCGCTTCCAGCGCCGTAATGCGCAGGGCATCGACATCAATCGCGACGCGCTGCACCTGCAGACCCCCGAAGGACAGTTGCTCAAGGCGCTGCGCGATCGCATCGAGCCGCTGATTGGCTTCAACCTTCACAATCAGAACTGGCGCACCTCGGTGGGCACACCGCCGCAGCCCGCCGTCATCTCGTTGCTGGCGGTGGCCTACGACGAGGCCCGGTCCGCGGACGCGCGCCGTCAACTCACCAAGCGCACCTGCGCCGTGATCGTCGAGGCGCTGCGACCGTTTGCCGAGGGTCGCCTCGGGCGGTACGACGATGCCTTCGAGGTGCGGGCCTTCGGCGACAACATCACCAAGTGGGGCACGGGGGTGGTGCTCATCGAGACCGGGCCCTGGCCAGGGCCCGAGCCGGACCGAGCCCTCGTCCGGCTCAATTTCATCGCCCTCGTGACGGCGCTCGATGCGCTGGCGAGCGGGCGAGTGGCAGAGGCCGACCCGGCCGTATACGAGCAGCTGCCCGAGAACCAGTCCGACCTGTTCCACACGATCGTCAGGGGCGGCACGGTGATCACGGGGACGGGGGTGGCGCCGTTGCGCGCCGACGTGGGCCTTGCCGGCACCCGGGTGGTGCGGCAGGAGGCGGGCCGCCGCGTGCTGCGGTGGCAGGGCAGCATTCAGGACCTCGGTGACCTCCGCGTCTTCGGGGCGCTCGAGACCATCGACGCGACAGGGCTGTTTGTCAGTCCCGCCTACACCGCCGCATCGGTGGGCGACCAGGTCACGCTGCCTGCGGGAAGCGCCGCCGCATCGGCGCCCCGGATTGCACTGGGCGCACCCGCGCGCCTCTGGATCCTGCGTGGCGGTCCGGTCGCGGGCCGGTATAGGCTGGAGCGCATCGTCGAGATGCGATGACCACCGGCGCCAGGCCCCAGCCGCGCATGTCCACACACCCGCCAACAGACCCGCCAGCAGACGCGCCGGTAGACGGCGCCCGCCCGGTCGGCCACGGCACCACGCCCGATGCCGACACGGCAGGCCTGGGCTCCTGGGGCCAGCTGCTGCAGGCGGCGCGCATCACCGCGGCCGAACAGGATATGGAGCTGCGGTACCTGGCGGTCGTGGAGCAACCCGACGGCCCCGACCTGTCCGGCATCATCGGCCTGCGCGACGGCGATCTCTACGACAGCGAGGTGGCGGCGCGGCTCGAGGCCATCAAGCGGGGTGCCATCGAAAGCGGCCGGCCCCGCCAGGGACGGGTCGATCTGACCCATGACGCCGGACGACGGTCGTACGAGCTCACGGCCACACCGCGACGCAACGAGCATGGCGAGATCGTCGGTGTGCTGTCGGTGGCGGTCGAGGTGACGCCGCTGCTGCACGCGCACCCGCAGCCGCCCGCCACGCCGACGCCACTGGCGGCCGTCCTCGAGGCGGCAACCGACGCCATCATCAGCACCGGACCTGATCAGCGGATCGTGTACGTCAATCCGGCGGCGGCGCGGATGTTTGGCGTGCATGCGGCGGAGGCGATTGGCAGCGCCGTGACTCGCCTGGTCCCGTCGATCGATGACCTGGCGCCCCTGCGGGCCCGTCGCGCCTCGGGCGAGGACTTCCCGGTGGAGGTCGCGTTGTCGCACAGCGGCGAGGGCGAGCATCGCGTGTCCACGATGATCATCCGCGACCGCACCGAGCATGAACGGTGGCTGGCCCAGCGGGTGCAGTCGCAGACGCTGGACGGCATCGGCCGCCTGGCCGGCGGCGTCGCCCACGACTTCAACAATCTGCTGACGGTCATTCTGGGCTACGGCGAACTGCTGCGAACGCGGCAGCGGGCCAGCACGGAACTCGACGAAATCAACAACGCAGCACGTCGTGCCAGCCAGCTGACGCGCCAGTTGCTGGCCTTCGGCCGTCGTCAGGTTCTTCAGGTCGAGACGGTGGATCTCAATGGCCTGGTCCGCGGGCTGTACCGCATGCTGCGCCGCAGTCTCGGCGAGGGTGTCGTGCTCACCACCACGCTGGCCGACGAGGCGCTGTGGGTGGTCTGCGACGCCGGGCAGATGGAACAGGTGCTGGTGAACCTGGTGACCCACGCGCGCGAGGCCATGCCGTCCGGCGGCACGCTGCACATCGCCACGCGCATCGTTGACGCCAAGCCACATGACGCCGCCGACCCAGCGACTGGCATGGTGGAGCTGACCGTGCACGACAGCGGGGTAGGGATGACCGAGGACGAGCGGGTCCGCATCTTCGAGCCCTTCTTCACGCCCAGCGCCGGTACCGGCACTGGACTCGGGCTGGCCACCGTCCATGGCATCGTCACGCAGAGCGACGGGCGCATCGAGTGTGAGAGCGCCCCCGGCCAGGGCACGCGGTTCCGGATCTCGCTCCCGCTCGCGCTCCCTCCACCCGACGCGGTGACGCTGACGACCGACGACGTCGCGCGCGGTGACGAGACGGTGCTGCTGGTGGAGAGCGAGCCCCGGGTTCGCGACCTGGCGGCCCGGGCCCTGCGCGAGTACGGCTACGCGGTGCTCGAGGCGCACGACGTCGCCAGTGCCCTGCGACATGTGGAGCACCCGCGCCTCGCGATCGTGGTGGCCGATGCGTGCGTGCCAGGCGGAGGCGGCAACGACCTGGCAACCGACTTCGCGCTCCGTCGCCCGCAGCTGCCCGTGCTGCTGATGACCAGTCAGTCGGGCGCGGGGGGACACCACCCCGAAGACCCCCTGCGTCTGCTGCGCAAGCCCTTCACGCCAGCCGACCTCATGGCCAGGATCCGCGCCGTGCTGGACCGCGGGCAGGCGCCGCCAGCCTGAGCAGCCCCTGTCCCCGTATACTTCTCGACCGTGTCTACGCGCGCCTCTGACGCCCAATGGGATGTGGTTGGCCTCGGGGCCAACGCCGTCGATTTCGTCTACCGGCTGCCGGCCGTGCCGCAGGCGACCGGCAATCTCTCGAAGATGCGGATCAGTCGCGAGACCATCAGCTGCGGCGGCCAGACGACCACCGCGCTGGTGGCGTGTGCGCGGTTCGGGCTGCGCGCCAAGTACATCGGCGCCACCGGCACCGACGACAACGGCCGGCGCATCCGGCGCGAGCTGGCACATCACAGCGTCGACTGCACCGACGCGGTGATCAAGGATGCTCGCAATCAATACGCCGTGATCATGGTGGACGAGGTCACGGGCGAGCGCATCGTGCTCTGGGATCGCGACGAGAAGCTGCAGTTGCGACCGCACGAGATTCCCGAGCGCGCGATCGTCTCGGCGCGCCTGCTGCACGTGGACGATGTCGACCAGGAAGCCGCGATCGTGGCCGGCCAGATCGCGCGGAACGCCGGCCTCGTGGTGACCAGCGACATCGACCGCCTCACGCCGCGGACCGTAGACCTGGTCAAGGCCGTCACCGTGCCGATCTTTGCCGAGCACGTGCCGACCGGACTGACGGGGACCAGGGACATCGGCGCCGCACTGCAGCAACTGCGTGAGATGCATGCCGGGTTGCTGTGCGCGACGATCGGCGCCGAAGGCGCGATCGCGCTCGATGGCGACCGCCTGGTGCACTCGCCAGCCTTCAAGGTGCAGGCCGTGGACACGACCGGCGCCGGAGACGTGTTCCGCGCCGGCTTCATCTACGGGACCCTGCAGGGATGGGACACGCCGCGCGTGCTGCGCTTTGCCAACGCGGCGGCGGGCCTCAGCTGCACTCGCGCCGGGGCAATCGGCGGCGTACCCGCGCTCGAGGAGATCGAAGCGCTGCTCGAGACCGCCCCGACGACCTAGGCCACCGCCGCCGCCTTCCCCGGCATAACCGACGTTCGATCCAGAATGGCCTCGCGATGTCTGACGTGAAGTTTGCCGTGGTGGGGGCCGGAGCGGTGGGCGGGTACTACGCGGCGAGGCTGGCGCATGCCGGCATGGACGTCGCGCTCATCGCCCGTGGGCGGCACCTCGAGGCAATCCGGGCGCGGGGCCTGTGGATCTGGAGCGCGCTCGGCGACCTGGTGGTGCATCCCCGCGCGGCCGCCGACCCCGGCGACATCGGCCCAGTGGACGTGGTCCTGTACGCGGTCAAGACGTACGACAACGCCACGGCCCTGCCCCTGCTCGCGCCGCTGATGGGGCCAGCGACGCTGGTGGTCACCCTGCAGAACGGCGTCGCGAGTGCCGCGCACGTGGGTGCAGTCGTCGGCGCCGAGCGAGTCCTGGCCGGACCGACCTACATCGCGACCGCCCTCAGGGCACCCGGCGTGATCGAGCAGACGGGCACCCATCGCCGCATCGTGTTCGGCGAGGTCCACCAACCCGGGCCCGAACCGTCGGGTCGCGTCGCGGCCCTGGCCGACCTGCTCCTGCAGGCCGACATCCAGGCCGAGGCGGTGGCCGACGCGCGGGTGCCGCTCTGGGAGAAGTTCATCTACCTGGCGCCCTTCGCCGCCGTCACCGGTGCGTCGCGGCAGCCGGCTGGCGTGGTGTGGACGACGCCGGCGCTGCGGGCGACGCTCGAGGCAGCCTTTGCCGAGACCGCCGCTGTCGCGCGGGCCGAAGGCGTCGCAGTGGCTGCCGACGTGCTCGCCCGCGTCCGGGGCTACATGGACGCGCTGCCCGCCGGCACGCGATCGTCGCTGCTGATCGACCTGCAGGCGGGCAAACGCATCGAACTCGATGCCCTGGCCGGCGACGTGTCGCGGCGCGGGGCGGCGCTTGGCGTGCCGACGCCGGTGATGTCCACGCTGGCCGCCGCACTGCTGCCCTTCGCCGGTGGCGTGCGGACCGCTTCGTGACACTGCTCGCCATCGCTGGCGTGGTGGCCCTCGGCGCGCTCGGCGGCATGGTCGGCGCGCTGCTCGGCCTCGGTGGCGGCGTCTTCCTCGTGCCCGCCCTGACGCTGGTCTACGGGCTGCCGTTTCGCGAGGCGGCCGGCGTCGGGCTGATGACCGTCATCGCCACGTCCAGTGTCGTCTCGGCACAGCGGGCCGGCGACGGCACCATCAACATGCGTCTCGGCATCGTGCTCGAGATCGCCACCACCATCGGCGGGCTGGCCGGCGTGCTGACCGCGCAGACACTGTCGCAGCGGACGCTGCGCATGACGTTCGGGCTGGTGGCGCTGGTGATCGCCGCGGTGATGTTCCGCCAGATCAACAAGCACGACGTACTGGTCGATGCCGATACCGAGCCTGGCTGGCTCGGTGGGCGCTTCCACGCGCCGCCACTCGGCGCCAGCGTCGTCTATCGGGTCAAGCGTCTGCCCCTGGCGCTGGTCGCGTCTTTCGTGGCGGGCAACGTCTCGGGCCTGCTGGGCATCGGCGGGGGCATCCTCAAGGTCCCTGTCTTGACGTCGTGGTGCGGCGTGCCGCTGCGTGTGGCAGCCACGACGAGCTCGCTGATGATCGGCGTCACGGCAGCGGCGTCGGCGCCGCTCTACTTCGCGGCCGGTGAAATTCCCGCGATCTATGCCGCGGCCTCGGTGTTGGGGGTGATGGTCGGCACACGCGCCGGTTTCTGGGTGGCCGAACGCGCCCCGGCCCGCAGCCTCAAGGTGCTCCTCGGTCTCGTGCTCGTCTTTGTCGCCGTGACGATGCTGGTGCGGGCATGACGGGCTTTCAGCGAGCACTGGGGCGCACGCTGGGCATCGGCGTGTCGGTGGCCACGGTGCTGCTGGCCGTCGGTCTCGCGCTCTCACTCTCGGCACCGGGTCGCCCCGCCGACCTGGTGCTGCAGGCCGGCTTGATCGTCCTGATGGGCACGCCCATGGCTCGGGTACTGCTGACCTTTGCCGAGTATGCGCGCGAGCGCGACTGGTTCTTTGCCGGCACCGCCCTCGCCGTGATCGTCGTGCTTGCCACGACGATCTGGCAGGCCTCGCGGCTGTGAACGCGCCGGACAGCAGCCGCGTGACACCGCCAGCCCCACTCTCCGGCGCGGCCTGGTCTCAACACCGCAAGAGTTGGTCGCGCACCGCTGGCGGCAGGCGTGGGAAGTCGGCCGCCACCACGCGTCGCGCCGGTCCGGCCAGCCCGTAGATGTCGGCAGCCTGGACCTGCAGGGCGGCCAGCGCCTGCTGGTCGCCGCTGTTGCGCATCAGCCTGATCACGAGCCGCACGATCTGCCGCCGGCCGGCATCGCGAGTGGGCAGCCACGGCACCGGCAGCGTGGCCATCAGGCGCGTGGTGACGTGACTGGCCAGGTAGCGGCGGACGAACCAGTCGGCCACCAGGCTGTTCAGCATGCCGCAGAGATACAGCTGGGTGGCAAGGCCAACGGGCGTCCGCAGGCAGAAGAGCGTGTGGGTGCTGACCAGGCCCGGCGGCAGCAGCGCGGCAATCAGGGACCGTGCGTTGGTGGGCGACGACACGTCGCGGTAGGCAAGGCGCCAGTGTCGCCACCGCTCGCCAGTGAGGACGCTTGCCGCATCCTGTTGCGCGAGCCAGCGCCCTTCGGTCGGCGGAGACACGGCAAATGCGCGCAGGTGCTTGCCGTCCACGACAGCGAGCGAGGCGCCTGCCGGGCGACGGCGCTGCAGCAGGGCGCGATCTTCCGTGGCGTTGAGCTCGCGCCCAAAGGCCAGACCCCACTCGGGCCCGCCAAGTCGAGTGAGCGCCACCAGTCGCTCGAAGAGCCGTACCTCATCGCCATCACGCAGCCAGGGGACGGCCTGGCTGCGGCCGCTGCCGCGCTCGAGCAGGGCGCGCGAGAGTAGCCGCGGGCCTGCCCCGGCCGCCACGGCTCGCCTGCTACCTGCGCCCCGCACGCCGTCGTCCAGCAGCAGCGCTTCGGTGCGGGGGCCGCTGGTGGCCGTGACCGACACGATCCGCACAGACCGGTGGATCGGGAACAGCGCCTCGCGATTGTCGAACATCGACAGCCGGTCCACTGACGCGTGGTCGAAGAGGTGACGGCGCAGCGCCGCTGCGCCGTGATCCACCAGCACACCACCGGGCAGCAGGCAGCCGAGCCGTCCTCCTGGCCGCAGCAGGTGCAGCATGCGCTCGAGAAACAACTGGTAGCTGTTGACGTGCCCGCTGCTGTCGCGATAGAGGCCGCTGCGTCGCACGAAGCGCAGCAGCGGACCGAGGTCGGTGCGGTGGGCGGCGCGCTCGTGGCCGCTGCCGAGGTCGCCGCGCAGCATCTCCCAGGGCGGATTGGCAATCACGGCATCGAAGCCGCCGCGCCCTGCCTCGAAGATCTCCGGAAACTCCACGCTCCAGTGCAGGCAGCATTGCGCCTGCGCCAGGGCCTGCCAACGCGCGGCGTGGTCTGCCACCCTGCCTGCCTCACCACGAAAGGCATGCGTCGAGGTCGGGCCGTCGCGAAGGCTGTCGTCCACGGCGTGCCATGTCCCAGCTGCCGTGGGCACGTCGTCCATGGCAGCGCCGCACCACGCATCGGCACGGGCCCGCCACGCGGCGAGCGTGCCGCGCGCTCGCAGACTGGCGAATCGTCGGGATTTCTCGTGCGCGTCATCCACCGAGTCGGTCGGCTGCGCCGCGAGCGCTGCCAACAGCGGACCGACTTCCGCTGCCTCGTGATGCCATTGCTCGAGGTCGAAGAGCGTCAACTGCGTGTCCCCGTGGCGACGAGCGACTCGGTCGCGCACCGGTGCGCGTGCGAGCACCGTGGCAGGCGTCGTCCCGATCAGGCTGTTGCCGACGCGCAGATGGGCGTCGAGCCACGTCAATGGCCGGTCCGGCGCCATCGACAGCAACCAGATCGACAGGCGCGCCACGGAGACGGCTCGCGCGTTGACGTCGACGCCGTGCAGACACTGCTCGGCGATACGCCGAGGCAGGGCCTCGCGCTCGCGCCGCGGGACGTCGAGCGGTCCACCACGCCCCTCGCGTACCCACGCGGCTTCCACCGCGGCCACGAGGAAGCGCAGGGCGCTGGCCAGCAGTGCCCCGCTTCCCATCGCCGGATCGAGGACGCGCAGGTTCAGGATCTCGTGCGACGAGGCGTCGCGCACGAGTGGATCGAGGGTCCGTTCCACCAGGACATCGGCCAGCAGACGCGGCGTGTAGAACGCCCCTGAACGCTTGCGGAGCAGGGTCGGTCCACCTTCGGCGGGCGGCGGCGCCATCAGGCGCTCGTACAGCGACCCCAGATGCTCCACGCCAAGCTGCGTGAAGTCGATGGGCGTGCCGCCCTTCGACCCACCGCCGTGGGTCAGCCACGACAGCATCGCGCCGCAGACCTCATCCGGGATGCGCGCGCCCCGACGGGGCGCCAGTGTGCCGGCAAACAACGGCCCGTTCAGGGCCCCGACGACGACCCCGCCGATGGCCGCGCCGCGCCGGCCGAGCCGGCCGATGGCCACGAGGCTCTCCTGCACACCCATTGCCTGCGGTCGCGCCATCGCGGCGTCCCTGGCGATGGTGGTCAGGGCGTAGCTGCGCCGGTGTGCGGGGTGCCACGTCGGCAGGAGCAATCGAGATTCGGCAAACAGCAGGAACAGCCACTGGAACACGAGCATCACGTGCGTGTCGTGATCGCCCTGCGCGTGCCGGGCCAGATCGGCGAGCGCCGCCGAGACGCCGTCGCGCAGCGCCTCGGCCGTACCCGTACCCTCGACCAGGCTCGACGCCACCAATCGCTCGATCCATGGGTCGTCTGCCTCCCGCGCGCCACGGGCGGACCGGACGGGTTGACCCAACAGCCAGAGTGCCTGCCACACGCGTCCGTCGATGGACGCCTGCGCGAGATCCAGGCCCAGATGCTCGCGTGCGTACGGCCGCCTCGCGTCGTACCACCGCCAGGTGCGTCCGTTGCACACGCCCACCCACGGCGTATCGCGCTCCGCCCCGAGCCGCGTAGCCAGGCGTTGAAGGCCGTCCTGCGCGACGCCCCAGGGCAGCGCCACGAGTGTCTGCGCAGACGGGCCCAGAGACGCCTGCGCCACGCGCATGGGGACACCCCCGAGGGCGATCGACTGCTCCGATTCAGGTGCCCAGCCAAGCGCGTCGGCGCACGGGCGCACGAGGTACGTCCACACGGCCGACGCGCCGCTGGCCGGGCCGAGCACTTCGCTCGCGGTGCGCCATGTGCGATCGCAGCGCTGCATCGCCCGCGTCGCGGCTTCTTCGCGCGCGTCGTGCAGCAACGCCGTCGAGAGATGCCGTTCCACCACTCGCGACCACACTCGGCCACCCGTCACCCACGTCGCGCTCATCGTCTGGCGCTGAGCGTGATGACGCTGGCCGCGTCCACCGCCACCCACACGTCCGCCCCCACGAGCGGGACGGCGGGCGCTGTTGCCTCCCCGGTCGCGTCGGCGAAGAGCGCCGGTGCCGCCTCGCGATCGCCCGTCGTCGACGCAATGCTGCGCGTCGTCTCACGTTCCCACGCGGCGAGGCGCCGCGCCAGCCGGCGGGCGCGCGAGACGGGCACGCGCAGGACCGGATGACAACGCAGCGCCGCGGTCAGTTCCGGCTCGTCCATCCGGGCATCGGAAGCCACGACGACCGGCACGCGGCAGGCCGACAGTTCCGGGCCGCCAGCGATGCGCAGCGTCGCTGCCCACACGGCTTGCTCGGTGTTCCCCAACTGCAGCCGACGCGCCAGTCGACGCCAGCGGCGGGGGCGCAATGCACACGCCGGCACCGCGCCGAGGTGGTCGCCGCCATGCGTGGGCATGAGCGTGACGTTGAGTGGCACCGAGCGGGCCGCGTGACGGAGATGCGCTGCGGCGACGCTCGATCGCCGGCAGCGTACCGGCGTGACGCCTGCCATCCACGCCTCGTCGTTCTCCGCACGCGCCCGGAGGCGTGCCAGCGCCCCCACATCCTCGACGGCCCGGCTGGCCATGATCACGGCGTGCACTCGCCGGGCCTGACCGTAGCGGTCGAGCCGGCCGTTCCGCTGCTCGAGCGAGCGAGCAGACGCTGGTACTTCGGCGTGGATCACGAGGCGGCACCTGGCGTGAAGGTTGAGGCCCTCGGCGGCAGCATCGGTGGTCAGCAGCACGGAGGCCTGGCCCTTCGTGAAGGCCTCCAGCGCCTCGCCACGCAGCGCATCGGGTTGCTCGCCGTGGACGACCACGAGTCCGTCGCGTGGCAACAAGGGGCGCAGTGCACGCAGCGTGTCGAGGAAGGCCGTGAAGATGACGACGGGCTGCTGGCAGCGGCGAACGAGCCGCGCGACGCACTCGAGCTTGCGACCTGCGGCAGGCAGTTCTCGGACGCGCCGCAACAGCCGCTCGATGGCGCCCCTCTCGGCCTCCGCGTCGGCCCACGCCGGCATCCGCATCAGCTCGTCGTCTGTCGCATCCTGGTCGGGAAGCGGCTCGGCGTCGAACAGGCCGGGCAGGCGGGAGGCCGGCAGCGGCGCCGCATGGCCCAGCACGGTGAGGCGGCGCTCCAGTGATCGCCGCAACGCCGCGGGGCAGGAGGACCCGCGGCGCCTGAGCACCATCGCCGGCAGCAGCCCTCTGGCGCCCGACTCGTGTCGTGCGCGTGCCACGAAGCCATCGAGCAGGCTGCAGAGAGCCTGATGCGCCGTGCCGATGTCAACCTTCACCACGCACGTGCGGCGCGGTGGCCTCGCCAACAACGACGCTGACCGCCTGAGTACGGGCATGGGTGCCTCGGACCCGCGACCACCGACCCGGCGCAGGTCATCAGCAGCCCCCGCACCACTCGCGGCGGGCGTCGCCGTCAGCAGGAGGACCCGCACGCTCGCGCTCGCCACTCGCGAGACGGCCGCCAGCCGTGCCGTTCCCGGCGCGGCCGAGTGCGCTTCGTCCACCACGAGGAGCGTCCACCTCCTCCCCGCGAGCAGAGCGACGACGTCGGGCTGGCGGAGCAGGTCGATGGACACCAGCCAGCACGTGCCGGCGCGCGAGGCGTCCACGATGGCGCGCGGCTGCGCGGCTTCGCGGCGCAGTGCGGCTGCATCCAGTATCGCCGCGTCGAGCCGCACGCGCGTGCACAGCTCGGCGTGCCATTGCGTCAGCAGTCCTGGTGGTGACACGACGAGCGTGGTCGCGTCTGGCTCGCGGGCATGGATCTCGCGCAGCAGCAGCCCGGCTTGCACGGTCTTGCCCATGCCGACCTCGTCGGCGAGCAACACGCGGCGATGATGTCCGGAGAGGATCATCATCGCGGGCACGAACTGCCAGGCGAGTGCGTCCACCGGCAGCCCGGTTGCCGTGACTGGCCACCATCCCGGCGCCGCGGAGCGTGCATGCGCGAGCGCCGCCCGCACCCAGCCGCGCCGCGAGACGCGGCGATACCGTCCAGCGACCTCGCGCACATCGTCTGGCGGCGCCGCGAGGAGGCGAGGGATCTCCGCCCCCTGCGCGAGTCGCCATGTCGTGGTGCCGGCGTGGTGTCGCATGTCGAGCACGCGCCACGTGCGCGCGCGGCATCGCACGTGCGCTGGTGTCTGCAACATCCGCCATCTCCTCGGAGGTGCCGAGTGGCACCGTCTGCAATCACCAGCCTCCGCATGGGCGATTTCTCAGGCAAATCTGCGCGCGCGAGCCGGTGATACCGGGAGAGGGAGCAAGGAGAGTGCCGCTGCGCTGCTCGGCGTTGGCGAAATCGTGCGGCGGGTGCTATAAGGTGCACCTTCGTGGCGATCGCGCGCGAACCAGTCGAAGCGAATGCGCCAGCGATGAGGGCCCGCGTGAACCCACTGTCTCGTCGTCGATGGTTGCAATCCGCCCCGTTGTCGTTCGGCCTCGGGTGGCTGTCGTCATCGTCCGCGGCCGCTCAGGGTGTGGCCAAGGCGCCCGAGAACTTCCAGACCCTGGGGTCGCCGGTCGTGCAGTGTCCGTCGGGCACCGCGGTGTCGATCGCGTGGGGCGTCAACGACACGAGCACCGGCTGGGTGGAGTATGGCGAGACCCAGGCGCTCGGCCAGGTTGCGCGGCCGGATGGTCAAGGGCTCCATCCACTGGATGCCGTCGTCCACAAGGTGCGCATCGAGGGGTTGCGGCCGGCCACGCGGTACTTCTACCGCACCGTGAGCGTGCCCATCGCATTCCTCGGCGCCTACGACATCCGTCGCGGTCGACCATTCGAAAGCACGGTCCACAGCTTCACCACGGCCGACGATGGTGCGGGCGACCGCGTCCGCTTCGCGGTGATCAACGACACGCACGAGCAGCCGGAGACGCTCAAGGCTCTGTTTGGGCAGCTCGGCAACAGGCCGTCCGATCTGCTGTTCTGGAACGGCGACATGTTCAACGACATCGGCACGGAACGGCAGCTCGCCGAGCAGCTGTTGTATCCGGCCGATATGGCGTACGCGGCAAACACGCCCGTGTACTTCGCCCGCGGCAATCACGACGTGCGCGGCGCGGAGGCGCGGTCGCTTGGACGCTTCGTCGAGGCACCAGCTGGGCGCTACTACTACTCCCTGCGCCAGGGGCCGGTCGCTTTCCTCGTGCTCGACACCGGCGAGGACAAGGCCGATACGCACCCCGTCTACGCGGGCCTGGGTGATTTCGATGCGTACCGCGCGAGGCAGGCCGACTGGCTCGCCATCGAACTGCAGAAGGAGCACGTGCGCAGTGCGCCGTTCCGCGTGGTCATCGCGCACATCCCGCTCTACAGTACCCGGCCTGAGCAGCCGCACGGCGGCGCCGACGCGCGCGCCAGGTGGCATGATCACCTGGTCAAGGGCCGGGTCGACATCCTCATCACCGGCCATACCCACCGCTACGCCTATCTCGAACCGGACGCCAGGCGCCCCTTCGGCCAGCTCACCGGCGGCGGGCCGCAGCCGGCAGCCGCCACGCGCATTCAGGGCGAGGCGAATGCGCAGGTCCTGACCATCGTCATGCAGAAGCTCGACGGCACCACCGTCGGCCAATACACATTGCCGCGGCGCGGTTGAACGCATCGCTCACTTGTTCGCGAAAGGAAGACCCATGACCCGCACCCTGAGGGCGTATGCCTCCGCCATGACGGCGGCGCTGTTACTGATGTCAGGCGTGGCCAGCGCGCAGACGCTCTATGGCAGCGTCGTGGGCGTGGTCGCAGACGCGTCAAAGAGCGCCGTGCCCGGTGCCACCGTCTCGGTGCGCAGCAGCGCGACCGGTCTCCAGCTGACCACGGTGACCGGCGACACCGGCACCTACAGCGTGACCAACGTCCTGCCTGGCACCTACGACGTGACCGTGACGCTGCAGGGATTCCGCGAGACCAGGCGCACGAGCGTGCCGGTCTCCGCTGGCACGGTCGTGCGGGTGGACGTGACGCTCGAGGTCGGCGACCTGACCGAGTCGGTGACCGTCGCGTCAGAGGTCGCGCTGTTGCAGACCGACAAGTCCGACACCCGCGTCGAACTGCGGTCGCGCGACATCGTCGACATGCCGCTGCCTGCCTACCGCAACTTCCAGAGCCTGATGAACCTCGTGCCCGGCGCGACGCCGCCGGTCGGCGCCAACACCAACGACACGCCAGGCAAGTCGCTGCGTTCGGTCGTCAATGGGACGAACTCGAACAACAACGGCACCAAGCTCGACGGACAGGTGAACATCAACGTGTGGCTGACGCATCACCTGGCCTACGTCCCTCCGGCTGAGACAATCGACTCGGTCAACATCTCGACTTCGAGCTTCGATGCCGACCAGGGGATGGCGGGCGGTGCGGCCGTGACGGTGGTCACCAAGTCGGGCACCAACGACGTCAGGGGATCGGCCTTCGGCTTCTACGGCGCCGACGAACTCAACGCCCGGGCCTACTTCTCACCATCGAAGCCGGACAGCAGCCGCCTGATCACCGGTGGCACCGTCGGCGGGCCCGTGCTCAAGAACCGCTTGTTCTACTTCGGTTCCTGGGAAGGCATGTTCGAGCGCGATACGACATTCTCCTTCTTCGACGTGCCGACGGCCCGGATGCGGGCCGGCGACTTCAGCGAGGTCAGCGCGGTCATCTACGACCCCGCGACGGGTGCGGTCAACGGCGCGGGGCGGCAGCCCTTCGCGGCCAACGCCATTCCGGCGGGCCGGCTGAGTCAGGCCGCGCTGCGCCTGCAGGAGTTCTACCCGATGCCCAACCTGCCCGGGCTCACGCGCAACTACGTGCAGGACTTCGAGTCGGACCTCGACCGCAACAACTACGACGTGAAGGTGAACTGGAACCGGTCGACGGCGCACCAGCTGTGGGGCAAGCTCAGCGTGATGGACGCGCTCAGTCAGAACCTCGCGCGGTTCGGCTTCGACGGGAAGGGACGAGGCGAGACGAGCTCGGTGCTGATGTCGCTTGGGCAGACCTATACGCTCAACCCCGCGACCGTCCTCGATGGCACCGTCGGTTACAACCGCTACGTGCAGGACTTCCGCCCGCCCGACTTCGGCGTGAACTACGGACTCGACCTGCTGGGGATTCCCGGCACCAACGGCTCCGACCCGCGCGAGAGCGGCTTCCCGTGGTTCTCGACGGGGTTGGCCACCATCGGCGAAGGCCGCTCGTGGTATCCGATGGAGCGGCGCGACGGCAGTGCGTCGGCGTCGGCCAACCTGACCATGCTGCGCGGGACCCACGAGTTCCGGATGGGTGGGGAAGTAGCGCGGCTGTGGCTCAACCACTGGCAGCCGGAGGTGGGTGCCGGTCCGCGCGGCGGATTCACGTTCGGGGGTGGACCGACGGCCCTGCGGGGCGGCGCGGCGCCCAACATCTACAACCGGTACGCGGCGTTCCTGCTCGGGTTGCCCACGCAGGTCGGCAAGAGCGTCCAGAACGAGCTGATGACCGGCCGCGAGTGGCAGTTCGGTCTGTACGTGCGCGACCGCTGGCAGGTGACGCCGAAGGTCACCGTGAACGCGGGCGTGCGCTGGGAGTACTACCCGCTGATGACCCGCAAGGATCGCGGCATCGAACTGCTCGACCTGCAGACCCTCGACGTGCTGCTCGGCGGCGTCGGCAACACGCCGACCGACCTCGGGATCGGGGCCAGCAAGAGGCTCTTCGCGCCGCGGCTTGGTCTGGCGTGGCGCTGGAATGAGGACACGGTATTCCGGACCGGCTATGGCCTGACCTACAACCCGCAGCCGTTCTCGCGCCCGTTCCGAGGCTTCTACCCGCTGACGATCGCGAGCGACTTCGCCTCCACCGACGCCTTCGTGCCGTTCGGACGGCTGGAAGACGGCATTCCCGACATCGCCACGCCGGACACATCGACCGGCCGCATCCCGCTGCCGTCCACGGTGCTGATGCGATCGCCGGATCCGAACAACATCGACCGCGGCTACGTGCAGTCGTGGAACGTTGCGGTCGAGCGGCGGCTGCCGGTCGACTTCGCGGTCTCGACGGCGTACGTGGGCACCCGTACCTCGCGCGGCTTCGCCTATCAGGACATCAACGCCGGCGTGCCCGGCCAGGGCATCTCCGGTCAGCCGTACTTCCAGCAGTTCGGACACCGCACGGCGATTCAGTGGTTCGGCGGCATCACGCGGTCCAACTACCACTCGCTGCAGGTCGCCATCAATCGCCCGTTCAAGCAGGGCCTGATGCTGAAGGGCGCCTACACGCTGTCCAAGGCCATGAACATGACCGACGATGATGGATGGGCCGGCTTGGCGTGGAACTCGCCTGAGGTGCTGGACCGCAATTACGCTGTCGCAGGTTTCGATCGGCCGCACGTCTTCCAGATGGGGTTCGTCTATGAGCTCCCGTTTGCACGCGGGCGGTCTGGTCTGCTGCCGGCGCTGATGCGCAACTGGCAGGTCAACGGGATCTTTGCGCGCTACTCCGGCACGCCGTTCACGGTGACGTCTGCCGGCACATCCTTGAATGCGCCCGGCAACACGCAGACGGCCGACCAGGTCGGCACGATTCAGCGCCTTGGCGGCATCGGCCCAGACGCGCCCTACTTCGACCCGAGCGCCTGGGCGGCGGTGACCCAGGTGCGCTATGGCACCAGCGGACGCAACAGCGTGCGCGGACCTGGCGCGACGCGGCTCGATTTGTCGGTGTTCCGGGCGCTTCAGATCGGGCGACTCAAGCCAGAACTCCGCATCGAGGCCTTCAACCTGACCAACACCCCGCAGTTCGGCAACCCGGCGGCCAACGTCACGGGGGCCAACTTCATGCGGATCCTGAGCGCGTCCAACGAGCGGAACATCCGCGTCGGGCTGCGGCTCGCGTTCTGATCAGCTCAGGCCGTGTGGATGGTGGCGCGCCGGAGACTCGGCCGGCGCGCCGGCCTCATGGGATCCGCCGGTGCGGCTCACCGGCTGCTCGTCGTCGCCTCGTTGAAATACTGCTCGATCCAACCGATCCAGCGCCGCTGCACGTCGCGTGAACGGACCGGGTCATTCGCGTTGTGGCCGAAGATCGGATACGCGAAGAACTTCGTCGGCACGCCGTTGTCCTTGAGCGCACGGTACAACTTGAACGACTGCGTGGGCGGAACGCGATAGTCCTGCGTGTTGGTCATCACCAGCGTTGGCGTGCGGATCTTCGCCACGTTGGCGATCGGCGACTGATCCATGAACGCCTGCATCCGCTTCGGATCGGTCCAGGGTGATCCACCGAACGCAGCGCCGCGGCGGACGTTGGCGTCCCCGAGGTTGTACTGATCCATCCAGTCGGTGACGGCTGCGCCGGCAACCGCGACACGCCAGCCGGAGTAGTTGCCGAGCAGCCAGGTCGTCATGTAGCCGCCGTAGGACCAGCCGGACACCGCGATCTTCGTCGTGTCAACGAAGCCGCGCTGCTTGACCGCCTCGACGCCGGCCATGACGTCGCGCCCGGGTCCGGCGCCGGCGTCATTGACGATGGCGCGCTGATACGCGCTGCCGATCTGATCGCTGCCGCGGTAGTTCGGCTGGAACACGACCCACCCTTTCGCGGCCATGATCTGCGGGTTGGTCGCGAAGGTCTCGAGCGACGCAGCGCGCGGGCCGCCGTGGATGACGAGCACGAGCGGGTACTTTCGCCCGAGCGCGAAATCGGGCGGATAGGTCAGGATGCCGTTGTGCGTGAACCCGTCAGACGTCCAGCTGATGACCTCGGTCTTGCCAAGCGTCAGCGCCGCGACGTCGGCGTTCACGTTGGTCAGCCGTCTGGGCGCCGTTGTCGGCGACGCCATGTAGTACAGCTCGGCGGGACGGGATGGATCGGTCGCCGTGAACGCAATGGAGCCGTCCTTGCCAACCGCGACATCCACCCAGAACGACGAGGCTGGGCTCGCCGTTCCCAGATCGAGCTTGCGCGCCACGCCCTCGAGCGGCTGCAGCCACAGCGACACGCGTGTGTTGTCGTTGGCGCCGACCAGGAGCGACTTCCCGTCCGGCATCCAGATCGAACGCGCGGCGTTGCGATCCAGCGCGCGCGTGATGCTCCTGCCCGAGCCTCCTGCCGACGGGGCCATGTGGATCTCATTGACGCTGCCGGTGTCGCCGTCACGCGGCTGCCAATAGGCGACCTGTGAGCCGTCCGGCGAGAATGTCGGCTGGCCTTCGTGGCGCTCGCGGCCGGTCAGGCCGCGCAACTGGCCCGTCGCGACGTCGAGGATCTGGATGGTGGCGCGATCGCTGTCGCCCGAATGCGCGGTCGCGAGCCGAACCAGCGCGATGGATCGGCCGTCGGGGGCCCAGGCCAGCGGCGACGCCGGCGCGCCGGGCGGATACGAGATAGGAAGGCTCCAGGATCCGGACGTGAGGCGTCTCGCGTCGCCGCCGGCGGCCGGCACCACCCACGCATGCGTCGGCAGCCGCTGCGACTGGATGAAGACATCGTCGTTCTCGATCTCGAAGGAGTCGTTGAAACGCTCCGGCCCGGTCTTTCTCTCCGCTTCATCTTCCGTCGCGTACGCGATCGTGCGGCCGTCTGGCGACCAGGCGTACTGCTGCACGCCTTTCGGGGCGTTCGTGATGCGGCGCGTGTCGCCGCCCGTCATCGGCATCACGAAGATCTGCGGCAGGGCCGGCTGGCCCGCCGCCGGCGCGACGCTCGCGAGGAACGCCAGCCGATCGCCGGATGGCGAGAAGCGCGGCTGGCCGATGCCGCGACGGTCCTCGGTCAGCGTGCGCTGGCTGCCGCTGTCTACGTCCACGATCAGCAGATTGGCGTCGTAGCGGTTCTCGTCGTAGTCGGCGCGCGACATGACAACGACGATCGACTTGCCGTCCGGCGCGATCTGCGGATCCGAAAGACGGGAGATGCGCCCGAGGTCGTCAAGCTCGATGCGGCGTGGCTGCGCCAGCGCGGCGGCAGCGAGTAGAACGGCGACGACGGTCAGGCTCGCGCGAAGCATTCGTTGACGCATGATTCACCTTTGTGACGGGGCTCGTCGCCTACGATACGCCGCCGGCCGCGACCTACGCTAGGGGTGGCCGCCGCGCGCGATCCAGACCGCGACGATGATGCCGACGACAAGCTTGCGCCCTTCGAACACTGTGTAGGACACCGTGCAGGGTCCAGAACCGGCCGGACGCGGGTCGGGGGGGACAACGTCGAGACCGCGTCCGAGCGACGTGGTCTCAGGCTGCAGGCAGACCGCCATCAGCGCGAGACGACAGGCAACATTCGCAGGGTCTGGGGCGACAGGTCAGCGCTCCACCCTGCTCGCCCACCCAGCCGTCGACCCCAGAGTGGATCCGACCTGAGAGACTTGGATGGCTGAGCACGTCCTGCCCGGGAGGCAGTGACGCCGGCCCGCGGGACGCGCGCACGACACCTGTCCGCTCGTCCCGACGAGTGGCCAATTTTCGGGTGCCTACCTCATCGCGGCGCTGGTCGTCCGCGACGGACGCGCATAGACCCCCGCGCCTGCCCGCTGTACGGCAACTCGAACTGGTGGTCCAACAGGCGCCGGCCATGCGCGCTGGTCGGAGGGCGAGACGCGGGTCTCGCGCCTGGCCTCACCCCGCGCCGCCGCAAAGCAGAGCGAGAAGCCCAGGGCGTACCCGGCCAGGACAACCACGACAGCGAGAGCGACGGCCATGCCCATGTCCATGACGGACGTTCACTGCACGGACGGTGCCAACGTCGACCGCAGGGCTGCGGCTCGAGTTACCAGGCAGGACTGTATGGTCCTATTGCACGTCGGCACCTTTGGGAGTGTGTGACGCCGTCCCTCATCGTGAGGCTCGGGGGCCTCCTGCGGCGGGCGCATCGGCTCGGGGACGTGCCACCCGTCGGGGAGGGCCGACGGGGCACACGCAGGTGCGGTGACGATTTACCGAGTGGCGGGGCCGGCGGGACGCTCCACCATGGCCACGACCCGGTGCATGGTTCGCGACGTCACCTCGGCGTAATCGCGCGCGTCGTTGACGTATGTGGCGTAGCTCTTGCCGGGGTTCGCCTTGCCGAAGACCTCGGCGGTCTTCGAGGTGTCGAGGCCCTTCAGCGCACTCGCCATGTCCTTGTACGTGTTCACCAGCATCGTGTCGTAGGTCGACGAGGTGCCCGAGGGGAACTGTCGCGTCCACGCACCCCACGACTTGAGCTCGCCGGCGGTGCGACGCGTGTCCATCATCGGCAGCAGCCGCGTTTGGAGCAGGTCGGTCAGCTCGTTCGTCATGCCCGGCTTGGTCTTGAGCTGCTGGACGACGCGGAAGTCACCGATTTTCGCCGTAGCCGGCGCGACCGAGCGACCCACCGAACTCAGCAACTCTGTCCCGACCACGGTGCGAAGTGTCCCCAGCTTCTTGACGTAGTCCGCGCGCGTCATGCCGGCGGCCTTTTGGTACAGGGCATCGGCGAAGGTGCTCGGCTCGGGCGGCAGCCCGCTGTAGATCGTCGCCGTGATGTAGTCGGACTTGGAATCGACGCCGTCGAACAGCACGCTGGCGGCACTCCAGGCCATCAGGTTCGGCTGCTCCTCGAGCACTTGCTCGTAGAACTTCGTCGAGACCTTCACGAGATGTTCGCGATAGGCGTCTTGCATGCCGGGCGCGGTCTTGATGTAGGTGAGCACCACGTGGTACTCGGGCTGCGCGGCTTGCGCCCAGACGCTGCCCTCGGCCGCGCAGACGCACAGCGCGACTGTCACTCCCGACAGGATCGTGTTCATGGACTCCTCCGGTCCTCTTTTCGAACGGCAACCAGGATGGAGGACGCTCGAATCAGTTGAGTTGGACTGGCGCAACGTTACGCTTACAAGCTCGACATTACAAATAGAGAGGGAAGCTGCCAACGACGATAGGCAACATTAGTTACCAGGGTCTGCCGATGCGCGAAATCGGCGGCGACTGGTCAGATGTGGTGTTCAACGCCGACGGCGTGCAGGTCATCCTCAAGATCACGGCGCAGCCCAGGATCAACCTTCACCGTCGTTGACAAGGGGCCGAGCCGGTTTTGCCGGCGTACCGCCTCAGCCGTGGCCTCGCCGGGGACCGCAAGACGGACGGGGCGTCCCGCTGCCGTTCGCACGCGGGCGGTCTGGTTTGCTGCCGGCGCTGACTCGCAACTGGCAGGTCAACGGGATCTTTGCGCGCTACTCCGGCACGCCGTTCACGGTGACGTCTGCCGGCACATGCTTGAACGCGCCGGGGAACCTGCAAACGGCCGATCAGGTCGGCACGGTCGGGCGAACTGGCGGCATCGGCCCAGACGCGCCGTACTTCGATCCTAGTGCCTGGGCGGCGGTGACCCAGGTGCGCTATGGCACCAGCGGACGCAACAGCGTGCGCGGACCTGGCGCGACGCGGCCGACTTGTCGGTGTTCCGGGCGTTTCAGATCGGCCGACTCAAGCCAGAGCTGCGCGTCGAGGCATGCAACCTGACCAACACGCCGCAGTTCGGCAACCCGGCGTCCAACGTCACGGGGGCCAACTTCATGCGGATCCTGAGCGCGTCCAACGAGCGGAACATCCGCGTCGGGCTGCGGCTCGCGCTCTGAGTCGCCATCGAGTCGATCGAGATCGTCCACGCAGGTCTGGACCCGGAGTAGCTCGCGCGATCATGTCGATCCCGAGCCGTTGCGCCTCAAGCGGCGTGTCCTGCGCGGTCGGGCTCGGGGCTCATCGGGGCGGCGGGGCGGCGGCCGCATAGCGGAAGCGGGGTGGCGGGCCCGTCGAGGCCAGGGAACGGACGGCGTCCACCGTCAGGCGGACGACGCGTGCCATCTTGTCGAGATCCAGCCGATCCAGAGTGTCGACGGGCTCGTGGTAACCGGGATGGAATCCGCCGAAGAGCCACACGGCGGGAATGCCCTTCTGCAGGAATGGCAGGTGGTCGCAGCGGAACAGGACGCGCATCGACGAGTCGCGATCGAACTTGTCGCTCAGCGCCAGGCCAGAGCCGCTCGACGCACGCTGCAGCAGGGCGGCAAGGTCGGGGCTGTAGACCCCGCCCACCAGGTTCAGTTGATCGGTGCGCCCGGCGGTGATCTCGTAGGCGCCGCTGCTCTCGGGCGTGTGCTCCTCGTTGCGCCCGATCATGTCGAGATTGAGCACGGCACGGGTCGTCGCCAGCGGGCGCAGCGGGTGCGCGACGTAGTGATACGACCCGAGCATCAACTGCTCTTCCGACCCGAACGACACGAAGAGCACGCTGCGCGCGAGGCGTGCGCCGGCGAGGAGTCGGGCGACTTCGACCATCGCGACGGTGCCCGATCCGTTGTCGTTCGCGCCGGGGTAGGACTGGCCGCCCTGCACCCCGAGGTGGTCGTAGTGCGACGTGACCAGGATCGTCTCGTCGCGCAGCCCCGGGTCGGTACCAGACAGGAGCCCGGCGACGTTCCACGACGCCTGGGCGACCTTCTCCCCGTTGACGGCCCGGAGCGTGACGGCGACGCCTTCGAGCAGCCGCGATGCCGGGCGCAGGTCGCTGTCGATGGATCGCTGCCAGTCTGCGGGCGTACGGCCGGTGCCCTTCAGCAGGGCGGCGGCGGCCTCGGCCGGCAGCGCGATGCGCGGAATGCGCAGTTCGCCCGACGTCGAGGCCTGCGGAGGCGCATTGGCGCGATCAGGAGGGCGCGGCGCCGATCGATGGGCGTTGACCGGCTCGGTGACCACGAGGATTGCGGCGGCACCGTGCTGCTGGGCCGTCCACGTCTTGGTCCAGACGTTGGCGTGCAGCGTGAAGCCGCTGCCGTGAAATGGCGAAGCGGGGTCGTCTTCCTGCGGCTCGTGATCGAAGACGAGCACCGCCTTGCCGCGGACGTCCACGCCGGCGTAGTCGTCGTAGCCGAACTCCGGCGCGGTGATGCCGTAGCCGGCGAAGACCACGTCGAGGCGGAGGTCGATCTCTCGGGTCGGATCCGGAAACGCCGCGGCCACGGGGACGAACCGCTGCTCGATGCCGGCATGTCGCACGACGACCGACGACCGGTCACGGTCGAGACGCAGCGGCACGAGCTCGAACCGCTGCAGGTACCCATCGCGATCGCCCGGCTGCAGACCGGCCTTGCGCAGCTCCGCTGCCAGGAACCTGGCGGCGGCGTCCGCTCCCGGCGTCAGTGACGCACGACCGGCGAGCGGCGGCGAGGTCAGGACCGCCAGGTCCGCACGCATGCGGTCGCGACTGGCCTGCGACGGCGGCGGCGGCTGTGCCTGCACCATCACCAGGGCGAGGACCAGGGCAGTCGGCGTGAGCAGTCGAGTCAGCACCCGACGCCTCGAGTGAGCCGCTGCCACGTCGACCTGGAAGACACGCGACGCGAGGCGCGGATCGTTTGGCGCCCGCGCGACCATCGCGCCACTGTCGGTATCGGCATGGGGTCGGCGAAGACGCCTTGCGGGCCCTCCGCGGCCCTCAGGATACGCCGGGTCGGCAGCGTCTGCGGGGAGATCCGCCTCTGGGTGCAGGGCGAGGAAGTGTCTGGCGGCCGTGGCGACGACCCGCGCACCGGCTTCGTGTGCCTCACGGCCCGAAGGGCCTCGGGTGGAGCGGAAGGCTCGTCCGGCATCGACGTGGCCGGCTGAACAACTCGCCGGCCGGGCTCGTCTTGCCTGTCACCCGCCAGTCACGCGCAGCAGTGGGCGCGCGGGTGGACCAGACGACCACACCGTCATCGGGCCGCTCGGTCGCGTCGCCGCGGCGTTCCTGCTGTCGCGGTTCGGCCGCCAGGAGATGACGATGTTCGTGTCACGCGGCAATCGCACCGACCTGGAGTCCCTCGGAGCGCTCCTGCAGGCGGGCACGATCGCCCCCGTGGTCGATCGCACCTATCGGTTTTCGCAGCTACCCGAGGCGATTCGTGATCTCGAGAAGGGACGCGCGCGCGGCAAGGTCGTGATCACCGTCGACTAGCGACAGCGCGACCTTCTCGCCACACGCCGCGCCGGCGAGGATGGCCTCCCCGGGTTCTCGGCCGCACCAACGGGTCAGGCGATCGACGGACGACGCTTCCAGTGGCCGGTCGCCTGCTCGAAAGCATGCGCCAGTTGCAGCACACTCCACTCGTCGCGATGGCGTCCGACGATCTGCAGGCCCACCGGCAGCCCCGACGTCGAAAAGCCCGCCGGCACCGAGATCGCGGGGTTGGTCATCATCGTCACGTACCAGCACGACTGCATCCAGTCGATGTAGCTGGTCATCGGCGTGCCGGCGATGGCGGTCGGATACGGCGTGGTCACGTCGAACGGCAGCACCTGGGTGACCGGCAGGATGAAGTAGTCGTAGCGCTCGAACAGCGCGCGGCTCTGGGCAAACATCGCCGACTGCACGGCCAGGGCGCGACTGATCTGGGCGCCGGTGGCGCGTTCGGCCTGTGCCACCTCGTACTTGATGGTGTCTTTCACCCACTCGGGCCGCTGGGCGATGAGCGCCGCGTAGCGAGCATGATTGCTGACGAAGCGCAGAGTCGGAAACGCCTCGTCCACGCCGGTGAAGTCGGGTTCGGCCTCGTCCACGACGCAGCCCAGGTCTTGGAAGGTCTGGCGGGTGCCATCGACGACACGGCGCACTTCGGGGTCGAACGGGATGCCGCCCAGGCCCTTCCACCAGGCCACGCGCACGCCCTTGAAGCTGCGGTCGAGCGGGGCGCGGAACTTCGCCGGGTCCTCGTCGATCGACATCGCATCGCGGGCGCTGGGGCCGGCAATGGCGCTCAGCAACAACGCCACGTCGGCTACCGTGCGGGCGATCGGCCCCGAGACCGACAGTGGCGACCACGACGCCGACTCGCCGGCGACCCTTCCAGGCGCCGGACGCAGACCGACGACGTTGCAAAACGCCGGCGGGTTGCGCAGCGAGCCGCCGGTGTCGCTACCGTCGGCAATCGGCAGCATCCGCATCGCGACCGACGCGGCGGCGCCGCCGCTGCTGCCGCCGCACGTCTTGGTGACGTCGTAGGGATTGCGGGTGGCGCCGAATACCTCGTTGAAGGTCTGCGAGCCGGCGCCGAACTCGGGCGTGTTGGTCTTGCCCAGCGTGAGCGCGCCTGCCGCGTGCATGCGCCGCACGATCAGAGCATCGCGGGTTGGCACGTGGTCCTGGTAGAAGCGCGATCCCTGGGTGGTGCGGATGCCGGCCGTCTCCACCAGATCCTTGTGGGCGGTGGGCAGGCCGTGCAGCACGCCAACCGGGCCCGTGCGCACGATTGTCTCGTCCGCCTTGGCGGCCGCCGCCATCGCCTGTTCGGCGACCAGTGTCACGACGGCGTTGACCTGGCCGTTGACCCGCGCGATCTGGGCGAGATGCGCGGTCATCACCTCGCGGGCCGAGACCTGTTTGCGGGCCAGCCGAGACGCCAGTTCGACCGCGGTCATCTCGCACAGTTCGGAGGCGCTGGGGGGCGCCGCGGCCTGCGCGCCCAGCGACACCGGACGCCCGGCGGCGGCCGTGAGGCCGGCGGTCAGCGTGGCCGCGAAGCGGCGACGCGTCAGCGTGACTACATCCTTCGACATCTGCGGGCTCCCGAGTGAAGCCGCGGGCCGACACGCCCGGCCGACGGCGAAGGATAGCTGATGCGCGTCACGGCGATGGTCATGCCAGCCTTCCCGCGGGCCCTAGGCTCCTGCCAGGCGTGAGCGCCTGAGCGACAGGTGGGCCGTCTGGTAGCGTGCGGCTCAATGCGGCGACGTCACGTCCTCGACCGCGCGACGAAACGACGCGGGATCAACCGCGGGAAACCGGTAGAGGTCCGGTTCGATCGCGTTGAAGTAGTCCAGCAGCTGGGCTCGGTCGACCAGGCCGCGATCGACCAACGCGGCGACATCGGTGCGGTCGGTCTCGTGGTCGCGCTCGATCTTTGCCAACGCCTGCGCGTACAAGTCGAAGTGACGGAACGTCACCGTCCCTTCCTGGGAGACAAACGGGCTTCGCTCTTCCCACCCGACCTTGACCGGGATGAAGTCGGCCGGCGATGCCAGTTCGATGTTCAGATTGAGCCGCTCCTTGATCGCGGGTATCGCACGCAGGATGGCATCGCTGTCGTCGCCGAATCTCAGATCCACGTCAATGGTCGAGTCCCGCCATCCCTCGAGAACCGCGGTGGCGCCACCGACAAGGTAGACCTGCAACGGCAGCCGTGTGGCCTCGCTCAACGCCCGCATGAATGCGCGCAGCCGGGCGCGGTCTACGCGCTCACGCATGCCAGGGCCCGTTCGAAACTGACAAGCCGGCGCACGAGAGCGTTGTACCGGCTGTGCGCGCCTGGCCCGTCGTGGACCTCGAGCCTCGAATAGAGGCGATGTTCGGGTGACACGGCGTGGGGGCGGACGGGCACGGCAACGCCGAGTGATCGCAGCTTCGGTGCGCCGATCAGCACGAGTAGCGCTTCGGTCGACTCGATGCCGTGGTTCAGATCCCGGAGACCTTTCAGGACGAGGTCGGAACCGGGCAGCGCGGAGAGGCCGACGGTGTCCACGGCCGGATTATATGGCGTGAGCGTCAGCGCACCGCGATCGTGGCGCGCAGCGTTCCGGACGGCAGCCGCGCCGTTGCCGACCCCGTCTTCAGGACGGTTGGCCGGTCATCGCGATCACTTGCGGAGCTGCCGCTCGTGAAACGCACGACGGACCGGATCGGCCACGGGCATCGCACCCATCGTCTCGCCGAGGCGCATCGTCTGGTGGGCATCCGGCGTGAATGCCGGCCAGGTCGGCAGGCCCGGGCCGTTGGGGTCGCCGGTCCTGGCGAAGTTGACGAAGTAGCTCGCCATCCGGTCCGAGACGGCCGTGTCGACCGCTTCCCAGGCGCGCTGGCCGCGTCCGACGGTGCGAAACACGTACGGGACTTCGGAGGTGTGGTGCGCGCCGAACTCCGGATGTTCCGGCCAGGGCGTGACGCGGTCGAAGTAGTAGGTGTACACCGTGCGGCTCGCGCTCAGCTGTCGGGCGGCCCACAGGTCCATCGTCACTCGCGTCCGGTCGCGCCCCGCCGCCTTGCGCGCGGCAGGCACGTCGGCGTCCGCTTTCACCGGATACAGCTCGAGGAACGTCGCCGCCTGCTGGCCATAGGACTTCTCGGCGTCGCCGGTGTACGTCGCGACGGTGGCGGCGGCTGGTGGACCGAAGCCCGCCCCGCCGGTGCCGATATCGTCGGCCGTGAAGCCGGCCATCACGGGGACCTGTTCGGCCGGGTCCACCTCGGGCAGCACGTAGCCGTCGTTGAACGGCCAGACTGGCGGCGCTGCGTTGCCCTTGGTGACCTCGGGCGCGATGAACGTCGAGGCGGGCAGCGCGCGCAGTGCCGACAGAGAGGCAGCGCCCTGCGCCTCGGCGAACTTGAGCCCGGCCAATTCCCGCTCCTTCAGCGAGCCACCGCGCCCGGGCCCGGATGTGCCGATCAGGCCCGGCCCCGCCATCCCGATGGCCCGCGCGAAGAGGCCGCGCGCCAGCGGCGAACGCATCAGCGCCGCCACCGACACGCCACCGGCCGAGTGCCCGAAGAGCGTGACGCTGGCGGGATCTCCGCCGAATGCACCGATGTTGGCGTGCACCCACTGCAACGCCGCGATCTGGTCGAGCAGCCCGTAGTTGCCCGAGACGCCGTGGCTCGACTCCTTCGTGAGTTCCGGATGGGACAGGGCGCCGAGGGCTCCGGTGCGGTAGTTCATGCTCACGACCACGACGTCGCGCGTGGCAAGTGGCGCGCCGTCATAGACCGCCACGGCGCTCGAGCCTTCGGTGAAGCCGCCGCCGTAGACCCACACCATGACGGGCAACGGCGTCGCGCCGCGCGCGGCCGGCGTCCACACATTGAGCGACAGGCAGTCCTCGCCGACACTGTTCTGAGGCATGTATTCCTCGGTCCATGGCAGGCGCGACCGGAGCTGCAGCTGCACGCAGCTGGTGCCGAACTCCGTCGCCGCACGGACGCCCTGCCACGCGGGGGCAGGCTGCGGCGCTCGCCAGCGCCACTCCCCGACCGGAGGCGCGGCATACGGGATACCGAGGTAGGCCACGACGCCTGGTGCCGATCCGGCGGTACCGGACACGAGGCCTGAGGCGGTCTTCACGGGCGTATCGGCCGGGGCGGTGGTCGCACCGGGGTGCCCGGCAAGCAGGCCGATCACCAGCGCGGCGGTGAAGACGCCGATTGGGGTGGGCAGGGACAGGGTCATCACGGCCCCACGGTAGCAAACCCGCGAGCGGGGCTTCTGCAAGGACACGGTCCAGATGCGAGTGGAAAGGCTCAGGCCAGCAGCGCCGCCTGACAGTACGCGAAGGCCTTCCTGATCTCTGCCGCGCGCGTCGACCCTTCAGGGACGCGATACTCGAACTCGAGGATCGGCCGGATATTCCACTGCTTGTCGCGGATGGCCTGCAGCGTCTCGCGCACCGGCGTGTCGCCCTCGCCGAAGGGCCGGTTCTCGCCGCCGTTGCGACCGAATTGACGGTCCTTGACGTGGATGTGAGGGATGCGCTCGGCGTGCTTCGCGATGAAGGGCAGCGGCGATGCGTTGTGCGTGGCCGTCCAGTGGCCGATGTCGATGTTCGCGCCGTTGTACCGGGCCTCGGTGAAGATGTCCTCGTACATGGCGGCCGTGCCTTGCGCGTGGTGGTGATAGGCCGCGAATACCTTGTGCCTGTCGGCGAAGGCGCCGATGCGCTTCGTGTCGCTGCGCTGCTGCGGCAACTCCGACGAGATCGCCCGGGCGCCGAGGTCCCGCGCCATCTGGAAAAAGTAGTCGAGCTCCTCGTCCGACACCGTGTAGAGGTCGTCGACCTTCAGCACGTCGATGAGCACGCCGGCCTTCTCGTACAACTGGCGGAGCTGCTTCACGCGGGCAGACGGGGCGGACATGCGCCAGGTGCGCACCTCAGCCTTCTGCGCCTGCACGGCGGCCGCCTGCTCGGGCGTCTGCTCCCGGTTTCCCGCGAGCCCACCCTGCGCCATCTGCTGCGGCGTCGGCGACGGCTGTCCCGCGGCGCGGGCCGCCTCGCGCGCCTTCGCCGCCTCGGCGGCGGCGCGCACCGCCTGCGATCCCAGGAAGTGCTCGACCGGCTGGGCGCGCAACTCGACCGAGCCAATCCCGAGGTCGACCAGGTGGGTCAGGAGGTCTTCGGCGGCGAGGTTGTTCCCGAGACCGAGGCTGTAGGGCACATTGAGCCCCACCTGGACGCCGGCCCACCGCGACATGGGTGTCGACGGCTGCGTGCGCGCCGCGCCGGTGGAACCGTGCAGCGCCGCGCCCAGCGTGGGCACGCCGACCAGGGCGACTCGTCCGAACTCGCGTCTCGTGATGGCCATGACCCTCGGCTCCTCGTCTCTGGTGGGGCCGCGCCGCATGCGGGCGGGCCAGATTCGGCAGACGGTAGCACGATGGCGCGCGGTCAACAGGAACATCCTGCGCGAAACAGTCGTGGTAGCCGATGGTAGGATCGGCCGGTGGATCGGGACTCGGTACGACAGTTCGCGGGTCGAGACTGGTCGGCACTCGCCTCGTCGAAGACCCGCTTCTGGCACGCGCTGAAGACCCACCGTTCCGCGGCTGACGTTCTCGCCCTGGCCGACCAGATGCGCAGGCACGCCCAGCAACTCCGTCCGGACTGGCCTACGCGCGAGCAGCGTCTCTCCGATCTTCTGGTCCACCAGCGTGTCGGAGAGGCTCTGCGTGCCGTCGACTGCCGGCCCAGCTGAACTCCTGTCGGATCTCGCGGCGGCACTGGATGCCCTCGGCGCCGGGTGGTACGTCTTCGGCGCGCAGGCCGCGCTGGTGTGGGGGCGTCCGCGCCTCACCACGGACGTGGACGTGACCGTGAAGTCCAGCGGCTCGACTGAGCACCTGGTGAACACGCTCGACACGCACGGGTTCGCGCTTCGCATCGACGCCACCGCGACCTTCATCCGGACCACGCGAGTCGTCCCACTTGAACATCGAGCGTCGGGCCTCGCGCTCGATGTGGTCCTGGCCGGGCCTGGCCTGGAGGATCTCTTTCTCGCGCGGGCCGTGCCGATCGACGTCGCCGGCACCATCGTCCCCTTCATCAGCCCAGAGGATCTGATCGTGACCAAGCTGCTGGCCGGGCGTGAGAAGGACATCGAGGACGTGCGCGGGGTCCTGTCGGAGCGCGGACCCGATCTCGACCTCGCCCAGATCCGCGCGACGCTCGGGCTGCTCGAAGACGCCCTCGGCCAGAGCGATCTGCTGCCACTGTTCGAGCACGAGCTCGGTCGCTGGCAGCGATCGAGCCAGTAGACGCTGGCAATGGTCGGGCCTCCCCTGAGCGCCTCCGACGCGGCAACGCGCCCCTCGTAGCACGCGTTGTCGAAAGGGCAGTTCGAGATCGCCGTCGCGCCGTGATGACCACTGCCTGTGCAGTCCGCTCGCCCGTCAGTCCCTCCGAAGGGGCGATGCCGTGAGGCTGCCCGTCGGCAGTTGGCCACCCGCGGCGATCATCTCGGGAAAGTAGTACACGCCGGAGGCCGCCGGCGTGCGCAGCGACGTGGCGACCATGGCTTGCGCGATCTGCTCCACCGTGATCGACCTGAACCTGGCCGGCGTCACGATCGAGAACAGTGGGAGCACCTTCTCGAGCAGCCACGGCGTGTGCTGCGAGCCGATGATCATCGCGGGGCGGAAGATGCTGACGACGGCCGGGCCGTCGGCCTTCACCGCTTCCTCGGATTCGCCCTTCACTCGCAGGTATCGCGAGGACCCCGCCGCGCCAGACCCCGTGGCGGGCGCGTCAGCGTCGGCGCCGACCGACGACATGAACGCCAGGTGCATCACGCGTCCGGACGCCCTCAACCCGCCAGCAAAGGCCGCATTGAGGTGGACATCGACGGCCCGATGCGCATCGACGGTGAGCTTGGCGGTGCCGGCGCCGACGCCCAGCACGCTGAACCCCACGACGATACCGGTGTCCAGCGCACCGATGGCGTCGCCGGTCGCGGTCGCGAGGGCCGCGGGAGTCATCACTGGCACGAGTGTCTCGCGCAGCGCGACCCAGGGCGCCCGCACCGCCGCGGCCCGCCCGGCTTGCGAACGACGGACCAGCGTCGCGATGGTATGGAACGCGCCGCTGCGCATCAGTACCTCGATCAGTGCTTCACCTACCGAGCCTGACGCACCCAGCACAACCGCCGCTCTCGACGTCGTCATCACCGCATTGTCCGCCAGCGCGCGGGCAACGCTGGAGACTGGCCACCCCACCCCTCCACCCGGGACGTCACCACGAGGCACAATGTGGGGACCGATGATGCGCCAAGCAGTCGCCACGGCATCTGGCAGGGCATCTATCTGTGGGAGCCCGCCGCGCTCCACACACCAGATCGGTGATCGTGCACGTCATCGGTGACGATCGGCAGGCCGGCGCGCCCGGGCAGTAGTTCTTCCGGGACTACCCGCGGCCCCCTCAGCGTGCCGTGCTGGAGGTGAGCTTGCTCGTTGCGGCGACCCTGTCGCCCCCGGCCGAACGCCAGCCGGTGCGCACCAGGCCCGGCATGGCGTGCAACTGCCCGCCGACGTGCCGAGGGCGGTGCCGGCGCGCGCCCCGCCGATCGGTGATCGCGATGACGCGCGGCGTTGGTCGTGCCCCGCCACGCGCATTGTCCTCATCTCCTCATCCGCGTGTCCCGCGGCGGCTACCGTCGAGGTGTCCCCGTGGGCGCTGGCAGGCGGCGGCTCCTCTACAAGACCTTGGCGCGGCAAGGCGCGTGTGCCACGGGCATCCTTGCTGGGGTGGGGCGGGAGGGGGGCCAGGGTATGAAAACGCCGAACCTGGTCCAGGTCGATGCCATCGAGCGCGTCCCGGCTCGTGGGCGTACACTCCGGCGTACGCCGAGCGGCGGATGGCGGCGGGCGTGCCTCTCTCGATGGTGCCCGTCCTCAAGTACGAGCGTACCAGCCGTGACAGCCAGCGCGAGCTGTTTGGCGCGGCAACGGCGCAGGAGGCGTTGCGCTCCGCCAGCCAGTACAACATTTGTTACCTCTACCTGGGGCGTCCGGACAGCGGCGGTGACCCGAGCTTGAAGAGATGCTGGCCAAGGCCCCGCCTCTGTTCGCGCGGTGTTTTCAGTCCGGACGTCGTCATCCATCGTGTCGGACACGCGGTCATGCTCGAGACGCGCGAATAGGCGGTCGCGCGACGACCCCGTTCGCTCGTGCGTTCGCTTTGCGGGGAGGCGTCGTTGTGACCGGCAGCAGGATAGGCTTGCGATGTGGGCGACCAGCTGGTCGCCGGACCTTCCCTTTGGATTGGCGCCGGCATCCGGGAACGCCCACGCGATGCCCGGCGGCGGTCAGCGTGGCGCCTCGGGGCGGGGTGACGCGAGGGGATGTCGGGGCATGGATGGCGCGGCCGACTTCGTGCGCAACACACGCTGACAAGGGGAAATACCCACATGATGCGTATCATGCCGCTCGCCAGGCTGGCCCTGACACTGCTGCTCGCCGCGGTGTCCACCGCCGGCGCCCAGAGCCCCGTGCCCGGGCGAAACGACGAGAGTCCATCCGCCGGCCGCCGAGGCGACAATCTGTCCGATCCGCTTGCCCAGAGGCGGGTGGCGCTCAAGAAGCGAGGCGTGGAGGCGAAGTTGAACGGCAAGGCGCCGGGCCGGATCTACCGGGCCGGCAAGGGACAGTTCGTCGAACTGGATCGGCAGGGTGAAGACTCGATCTTCACGATCGTGGCACAGTTCGGTACGCAGGACTCGCCCTTCGCGATCTTGCGGTCCGGCATCCCGGGTCCGCTGCGCAACGCCATTCCCCAGCCGGACCGCACCATCGACAACACGACCATCTGGGCGCCGGACTTCAGCAAGGGCTACTACGAGACCTTGCTGTTCTCGCCAGCCGCGGGCGCCGTCTCGATGCGCAATTTCTACATCGAGCAGTCGTCGGGCCGCTATACCGTCAACGGCGACGTGACCGATTGGGTGACCGTGCCGTACAACGCCGCCCACTATGGCCGCAATTACTGCGGCGGTATCGTCTGCCAGCAGACGTGGCGCTTCGTGCAGGACGCCGCCAATGCCTGGTACGCCGCCGAAATTGCCTCCGGCAAGACCGTCAGCGAGGTCAACGCCTACCTGGCGAAGTTCGACACGTGGGATCGCTACGACCAGGACGGGGACGGCAACTTCAGCGAGAGCGATGGCTACATCGATCACTTCCAGATCGTGCATGCTGGCGAGGGCGAGGAGACTGGCGGTGGCGCCCAGGGTGCCGACGCCATCTGGAGTCACCGCTGGGCGGTGCAGTACGCTGGTGGACCCACCCTCGACGACGGCACGGTCGTTCCCTACGGCGGGACGCGGATCGGTCTGAGCAAGTACTGGATCCGCGATTACACGGTCGAGCCCGAGAACGGCGGCGTCGGCGTGTTCGCCCACGAGTTCGGCCACGACCTCGGCCTGCCGGACCTCTACGACACCAGCGGCAACACCGGCGGCGCCGAGAACTCCACCGGCTTCTGGACGTTGTACTCGAGTGGGTCGTACGGCAGTACCGGCAGGCCCGAGGAGGGCATCGGCAGCAAGCCGGTCCCGATGAGCGCCTTCGAGAAGATCTTTCTCGGCTGGTCCAACTATGAAATCGTGGCCCCGGGACAGCAGAAATCGGTGAAGCTCGGGCCGGCGATGGCCAATACCAAGCAGGCGCAGCAATTGGTCGTGCTGCTACCGGCAAAGCAGGTCGTCGCGCTGCTCTACCCCCCGTACGCGGGTGACTACTTCTACACCTCCGGCAGCGGTAACGATCTCGATCGGGCGATGACCCGGCAGGTGACGCTCCCCGCCGGTACCGTGACGCTGGCCGCCAAGGTGCGATACGACATCGAGAGCGACTGGGACTACGCGTATCTGACCATCAATGGACAGGGCGTGCCGACCAACCGGTCGACCAACACCAATCCAAATGGCAATAACCTCGGCAACGGGATCACCGGCGATAGTAGTGCGGCGTGGGTCGACCTCACCGCCAACCTGACGGCGTATGCCGGACAGACGGTGACGATCGGTTTCCGCTACTCGACCGACGAAGCCGTCGCCGGTACCGGCTTCAGCGTCGACGACATCGCCATCACCGGCTTCCCCGTCGACGGCGCAGAAGCCGACGCCGGCTGGACGCTGGGCGGCTTCACCCGTGCCTCGGCAGCGGGGGTGACCCAGTCGTTCTTCAATGCCTACTTCGCCGAGTACCGTACCTACCGTGGCTATGACGAAGTCCTCCGGACTGGTCCATACAATTTCGGCTTCCCGGCGACCCCGAACCGGGTCGAACACTTTCCGTATCAGGACGGCCTCCTGGTCTGGTACTACGATGAGTCGTTTGCCGACAACAATGTCGGCGACTACTGCGCGGTTGGCCGATGCGGCGGTCTCGTCTTGCCGGTCGACGCGCATCCAGACTTGCTGATTCGCCCCGACAACTCCCGGGTCTGGCGTCCGCGCTTCCAATCGTACGACTCGACGTTCGGCCTCAAGGCGACCGATCCGGTGTGCCTCCACGCCAACGGCATCAAGCAGTGCTACGGTGGACTGCCGGCCAACCCGGTGTTCGACGACTCGCAGAGCTACTGGGTCGCGCCCGACCCCGCAATCGGCCACCTGGGCTGGGCGAGCGTGCCCGTACCGCAGACCGGCACGAGGATCCGCGTGACGAGTATCTCGACGCAGGGCAACTTCATGCAGGTGCTGGTGAACAAGAGGTAAGCTGGGGATTCCCCATACGTATGAGGTCCCGGTCGCCGGCCACCGCGCCCGCGTCCGGGACCCAGACCTCGCCGCGCGCCGCGCCGCGAGTACCCTCGCAAGCACCGTCAGCGACCCGAGGCTCGCCGAACGCTTACCCGTCTACCCGCATCCAGTCGACGGCAAGAGCAAACGGACCTTCGCGGCCGTCGCCAATCAGCAGCCGGGGTGATCGTGCACGTCATCGGAGACGATCGGTAGGCCGACTCACCAGGCGTCGAAGACCATCTCCGGGAGGTCACGTCCGAGTGGGCTACGTCGAAGTGACGCGCTCGCGCCGCCCGCCCGTGCACTCCAGATCAGTGGGCGCCTCGGTCGTGAGCTTCTGGGCGAAGCTCTGTGGATCGCTCTTGAACTCTTCGACGTTCTTCGTACCGTGCTGGGGGATGAGCGTGTCTGACGCGTGGCTGGCGCTCTTGGCGTAGCAGAAGATCCCGGCCGGAACTGTCTGGACTCCCGTTGCAAGCTCGTGGCGTCCGCGGCGGGTCATGGAGCCTCCCCCGCAGATTCCATAAGATGTGCCCATGTCAAAACCTGTCGGTGTGGCGCTTGCCTGCTTGCTCGTTGCGGCGACCCTGTCGACCCAGGCGGCCCGCCAGCCGGTGCGCGCCAGGCACGGCATGGCCGTCGCGATGGAAGCGCAGGCGGCCGACGTCGGCGTGGCGGTGCTGCAGAAAGGCGGAAATGCCATCGATGCCGCGGTGGCGATGGGCTTTGCCATGGCCGCGACGCATCCATTTGCCGGAAATCTTGGCGGCGGCGGCTTCATGCTGATTCGCTTCGCCGATGGCCGCAGCACCTTCATCGATTTCCGCGAGACGGCCCCGGCCACGGCCACGCGCGATATGTTTCTGGATACGAAGGGCGAGCTAACCAAAGACAGCGTTGAGGGCTGGCGCTCGTCCGGCGTCCCCGGCACGGTCCGCGGCTTCCAGATGGCGATCGAGAAGTACGGCAAGCGGTCGTGGGCCGAGAACCTGGCGCCGGCGATCCAGCTCGCGAAAGGCTTCCCACTGTCGTACGCGCTGTCCGAGTCGCTCAAGAACAATCGCGGTCTCGGTAGCGATCCGGAATCGAAGCGCATCTTCCAGAACAACGGGTCGTTTTACGCCATGGGCGAAACCCTGGCGCAGCCGGAGCTGGCCGCGACACTCGAACGAATCGCAAACAACGGCGCCGACGACTTCTACGAAGGAGAAACGGCGATGCGCTTCGCCGCGGAAATGGCCAAGCACGGCGGCATCATCACCGCAGCCGACCTGAAGAACTACAAAGCGATCGAGCGTACGCCGCTCAAGGGCAAGTACGAGAACTACACGGTGATCACCGCGCCGCCCTCAAGCTCGGGCGGCATCGCGCTGCTCGAGATGCTCGGCATCATCGAAGGCACGAACTACGACACCAGCGGTTCCGGGTCGGCTGCCGCAATTCAGTATGTGACCGAGGCGATGCGCAGGGCGTATGCGGATCGCAACGAGTACGTCGGCGATCCGGCATTTGTGAAGGTGCCGATAGCTGGCCTGCTCGACCCCGCGTACCACGCGAAACTGCGCGCGACGATCGATCCGGAGAAGGCCACGCCGAGCAGCATGGTCAAGCCGGGCCAGCCGGCCGGCAGCGAACGCATGGAGACGACGCACTATTCGGTCGTCGATAGCGAGGGCACCGCGGTCGCCGTCACCTATACGCTGAATGGCGCATTCGGAAACGGCATCACCGTGCCGGGACTTGGGTTCCTGCTCAACAACGAGATGGATGACTTCTCGGCCAAGCCTGGCACCGCGAACATGTTCGGCCTGGTCCAAGGCGAGAACAACGCGATTCAACCCGGCAAGCGTCCGCTGTCGTCGATGACGCCGACGATCATCGAGAAGGACGGCAAGCTGTTCATGACCGCCGGCGCGCCAGGCGGCTCGCGCATTTCGACCGCAGTGCTGCAGGTGATCCTCAACGTGATCGACTTCGAGATGAACGTCCAGGACGCGATCGATGCGCCGCGTTTCCACCACCAGTGGCAGCCGGATCGCCTCTCGCTGGAGCGCGGCATTTCGCCGGACACCGTCGCGATCCTTAAGTCGCGCGGCTACGAAGTGGACTACGCGCCGGGTGTGGTCTTGGCACAGGTCGCCGCGATCCTCAGCGAGGGCGGCTGGCTGCAGGGTGGGAGCGATGGCCGGTCGTCAGTGGGCAAGGCCGCCGGCTATTAGCCTGCTGGTCACGCTCCTCGCGGCTGGTGTGCCGTCGGCCGTCGCCCCGCGCAGACCAACGACGTTGCGAAGCGCCCTCGGCTTGCGCCGCGAGCCGCCGCTGTCGCGCCATCGGCAATCAGCAACCTCCGCATCGCGACCGACTCGGCGGCGATTGGCGGTGAGCGGTGAACGCTTACCCGTCCACCCGCATCCAGTCGACGGCAAGAGCAAACGGACCTTCGCGGCCGTCGCCAATCAGGAGTCTGATCTCCTCGACCTTCGACACATCGAGCGGCGGGCCATTCAGTGTTCTGCCGCGGAATGTGGGCACCAGGCTATCGAAGGGAATACGCACCTCGGTCCACTGCCCGGCGGTCGTTGGAAACTCCGCGCCGTAGGCAATCGGCGAGCGGCGGATCCGCGCGTCCGTCGCCAGACGCAGCTGGTACGTCCGCCCGTCGCCCCGCACCCGCAGAATCATCGCCTTCGCGGCGCGAAGGTCGAACGCGCGGGCGTTCGTCCGTACCGACGCGAACCCGCCGTTGTTCTCGAGCGACAGCGATCCCGAGAAGCGTAGTTGCCCGTCGACGATCGTCGGGGCGCCCTCCGACACGCCGCCCATCACGTCGTCGTTGCTGGCGACCCACGTCGGCTCGTCGCCGCCGCCGGCAAAGGTCATCAGGGTACGTGGAGCATTGACCATGCGCTGAGTATCGACCGGCTGGCTCGATACGGCCATGACGGTCGCCACGAGGACGAGTGTCGCCCGGTGCCGGGACGGGTGCGCGACGTGCGTCGCACGGCCGTTGACGTTCATCATGGCTGCACTCCAGTTCGCCCGCACGACACGGTCATTCGGGGATCTCGCTGATTTCCAGCAGGTGCCCATCCGGATCACGGAAGAAGCACCTGATCTCACCACCCCGGTCGTTGGGAGGCGTCAGGAACTCGGCTCCCAGGCTCCGCAGGATCTCGTAGGCGCGGCGGCAGTCGGGCACCCGCATAGTCAACTGGTGGCTCACCCGGTCGGGGTCCGACGGAGGCGCAAACGTGACCGTCGGCTTGTCGTCGGTGGGGCCGCCTCCAGTCACGAGCAGCAGCCACGTCCCCTGGAACCTGAGCACGCACGACGTCCCGCCGTACTCGCGATGGATCTCCGCGCCGAGCACGTCGCGGTAGAAGTCGCGCGCACGCACGACGTCGCCGACGACCAGCAGATGGGTGAGCTCGACGCGCGCTGTGGGAAACGTATCCACCATCTGCAGTCCTCGCTATGGATCGGCGCCGGCCAAGCAGGTCAGCAGCAACCCATGACCTCGTCCATTCTCTGTTCGGCGACTCGCCCTCGGTGGCTCGAAGAGTGCTTCAGTGTATCTCGCGAGCGCTGTCTTCACCGGTGCCCGACACCACGCGCACCTCGCGGTCCTGTGTCCAATCTGGCCACAGCGCCAGCAGGCGCGAGGCCGGAGTGGTGGGCCTGCGGCATGGTCGTGTCATGGGTGGAGCGTGACGCTGGTCGCGCCGAGGTGACTGCGCGGGTCGTCGTGGTAGGAGGCGACCAGGGAGTGGTCGCGCAGGACTTGCTGGACGCGTGCCCGCTGGACGCCGATGCCGCGGCCGTGAACCAGACGCACCTCGCGCAGGCCCATGGCGTGCGCTTCCTGGAGGTACGCGTCCACCACGTCAGGGATGTCGCGTGGTGCGAACGGATGCAGGTCGAACTCGGGACCGATCGGGACGACGTGGGGCACGTCCATGGAGACGATCAGGGTCGCACGCACGCCCAAGCGGTCGGGTCGTCTGGATTGCCCGCGCCGCCGAAGGTTGCCACTTGCGGGTACGGGCAGATCCGCCGCTGTGGTCCGGCAGCCACGGGATCCCCAAGCCTGGACCGGCTGGGCGCCTGCGTGGCGACGAAGGCAGCCGGCGCGGCGCCCGTCTCGACCCAGCGCTCCAGCGCCGCCGAGAGGTCGTGCTCCGCATCGCCGAACGGCACGGTGAGTCCGCCGCTGTAGGTCGCACCGGGACCGCCCAAACAGTGTTGCAGGCCTGGGATCAGGTACAGCCGCGCAAACGCGTCGGTGGCATCGCCCATGCGGGCGCGGACGGACTGGAAGTAATCAACGGTCTCGTGCGCCGAGAGTGCCGGGTCGTTCCAGCCGTGGAAGAGGATCAGTTTTCCGCCACGCCGGTGGTACGCCGAGAGGTCGGGGTCGGTCGCATTCAGGTGGCGACCCATCCTCGCCTCGACTGCCACCACATCGCGTTCGAAGTCGAAGGCGTGCACGTCGTAGTCCTCGCGGTCGAAGACCATGTGCCGAAGTGCGCCGCTGGCAAACGCGGCCTGCGCGCTCTGGCCCGGGGCCGTGCCGGTGATCCACGCGCCCCAGCCTCCAGCTCCGGTCTCACCCCCCGGTGGGAACCCACGCGCGAGGACCCTGCCGTTGCGGCTTCGCGGGCCAGCGTAGATCTTCGCCAGCGCCTCGGACTGCGGGGCGCTGAGACAGTCGTTCTGTTCTGCGCTCGTGCACACGATCGTGCGCGGGTCGAAGGCGCACGCGTCTGGCGCGACGATGACGCCGTCCGGCACCCGGTCTTGCGCATCGCACGCGGCGAGGACGGCCTTCTCGATGGTCGGCAGTCGTGCCGGCGGGATGTGTGCCGTCGGCGCGGCCAGCGCCTGCGTGTTCCAGATGAAGTCCAGCATGAACCGCGTCCACGCCGCTGCCGGCGCGCCGGCGACGATGCCGTCGTAGTCGTCGGGATACCGCTGCGCCGCCATCAGGGCCTGTCGTCCGCCGTTGGAGCACGACGCGAAGTACGCGCGGCGTGGCGCCTCGCCGTAGAAGGCGGCGACGACGGCCTTGGCCTTGACGGTCATTTCGTGAATCGCGCGATGTCCGAAGTCGACGATCTTCTCGGGGTGGCCGAGCGCCCAGCGCGCGTCGGTGGCACCGCCCTTGTGTCCCGTGTCGGTCGACGCGGCCGCGTAGCCACGCCGGACCGCGTACCCGAGCATGTCGTAGGAGATGGCGCCCGCGAATCCGCCGTTGCCGATGCCCTGGAACTTTCCGTTCCAACCGGCTGCAGGCAGCCAGACCTCGAACTCGATGTGCGAGTCGCTCGTCGGTCTGATCACTCCGACCACGCGGCAGAACGCAGGAAGACCCTCGATGGGTGGGCCGCCTGCCAGCGTCAGCGTACCTGCCACCGTCGTTGCTGACAGGACCGTGGTGTCGGTCAACCGGAGGTCGGCGAGGCTTTCGCACGTGCGCGGCGCCGCGGATGCAGGGCCTGCGCAAACCACTGACAGCAGCATCGAGACAAACAGCGGTCTGATCATCGAGCCCCCTTCACGTGACGCGCGCGTGCCGCGAATCTTACGCCTGACTCGACCGATCGTGCGTGGCGGTGACGGTGGTGCGAATGCCGCCGCGCGCCGTGAAGTCGCCGACGACCACCATCCGCAGTGGCGCGCACGCGGCCACCAGGTCGTCGAGGATCTGGTTGGTCAGGGCCTCGTAGAAGACGCCCTGGTTACGGAACTCGAGCAGGTAGTACTTGAGCGACTTCAGCTCGATGCAGGTGGCATCCGGTACGTAGGTGATACGGATCTCGCCAAAGTCCGGCAGGCCCGTCTTGGGGCACATCGAGGTGAATTCCGGGCACCGGGTATCGATCTCGTAAGGGCGTCCGGGCCGCGGATTGGGAAACGTCTCGATGCCTGCACTTGCCATGGATCGAGTGTACATCTGGCGGTTTGAGCTTTTTTGCCCAATTGACAGGGATTTCGCTTGTCGCTAGCATACCGCCCACTGCGTTTATTGCCTGTAATCGTGACACGCGCGCCACGAACTCGAGGCACGCTTCCAGAAAATGCGCGCGTGAAATTGGGGAGACAAACGGATGGCCACGGCCCAGAAGATGACCAAGTCGGCACTCTTTGCTTACTTCGCTGACAAGTTCGAGGTGAAGCGCACCGAGGTGCGTGACTGGTTCGACGAACTCGCGGCGTTGGCCGAGAAGGAGATCAAGCGCTCGGGCGAATTCACGCTTCCCGGCATGGTGAAGCTGTCGGTGCGCAAGAGCAAGGCGCGCATGGGCCGCAACCCGGCAACCGGCGAGCCCATCAAGATCCCGGCCAAGACCCGCGTCAAGGCGACCGTCGTGAAGGCGATGAAAGACGCCGTCATGCCGCGCAAGTAGCACGCACTGGCGGGAACATCGAAGCCCTGCCGGACGACCGTCCCGCAGGGCTTTGTCACGTCGCCGTGTCGCGCGTCAGGCGCGGGAACACCAGCGTGAAGCGGCTGCCCTGGCCGACCGTGCTGGCAACAGCAATCGACCCGCCGAGCTGCTCCACGATCTTTCGCGAGATCGCCAGGCCGAGGCCCAGCCCCCGCCGCTTTGTGGTCACGAAGTCCTCGAACACCGTCTGGAAACGGTCGGCCGGGATGCCGCAGCCCGTGTCGCACACGTGCAACTGGACGTGGGCATCGCTATGGGCCACCTCGATCCAGACGCGCCCGCCCGGGGGCGTCGCCTGCAAGGCATTGAGCACCAGGTTGCGGAGCACGCGGCCCAGCGCAAACAGGTCGCCCTCGAGGTAGATCGCATACGGCGGCGGGGGCCCTGCCACCACCGTCACCCCGGCCACCGATGCCTGGGCCTGCATGCGCTCGACCACGTCGAGCATCAACTTGCCGGCATCGACCGGGAACTTCTCCATCGGGATGGGCCGGGCCAGGTTGCGCAGGTCCTCGAAGGTGCGCTGGATGGTCGAGAACTCTCGCTTGACGAGCTTGGCAAACGTCGCCCGATAGTCCGCGTCGTCGTGCATCTGCAGCACGAGCTTGCAGTTGTTGTTGATGTTCTGGATGGGGTGTGACAGATCGTGGACCAACCCGGCCGCGATGCGCCCGAACATGGCCTGGCGTTCCTGTCGAATCGCGGCCTGCTGCAGCTCGCCGAGCTTGTCGGCGGTTGCGTTGAAGGCATCACCGAGCATGCGGAACTCGTCGTCCCTGGTGATCCGGACCCGTTGGTCGAGCCGGCCTTCGCCGATGGCCCGGATGCCGGCCAGCAGGTCCGAGATGGGTCGCAGCAAGGAGCGGCCAAAGGCAATCCCGATGGCGATGTTGGCCAGCAGCGCCAACGTCACAAAGAGCAGCAACTGCCGCTCGAGCCGACGGGTCTGGGCAAAGGCGTCGGCCGTCGGCTGCTCGATGATCACCCGCCAGCCGACACCGGGCACCGGCGCCGCCGCCACGGCCAGCACCTCCACGCCGCCCTCGCGCGTGTACTGCGCATCGCGCACGGCGCTGTCCAGCGCGAGCGGATGACCATCGATGCGGTCCCCCGACGCGACGCGCCGCCTCCCGTTGCGACGACCGTCGGCGACGATCCGACCCATCGCATCCACCAGGAAGGCACGTCCGGACGTGCCCACCTTGACGTTGTCCACCACCTGCCACAGCTCCTCCATCTGGAGGTCGGCCACCAGGTAGGGCGACAGCGCCTGGTTCAGGCGAAGCGTGATGCGCGCCCGCGGCAGCGCGTCGTCGTCGATGTCGATGGGCAGGAGCGTGAGGCTGTCATCACGTGGCGGCTCGATGCGCGGCAACGGGTCGGGCGAGAGATCGCTGGTCGCCACGGGACTGCCGCTGGCGTCGTACAGCGTAATCACCTTGATCTCGGGCGTGGTCGTGACGTGATTGAGCAGCATCACGTTCTGCTGGGCGCGGGTCAGTCCCATGCCGACCAGATCGGCCCCGGCCGAGGCCACGAGTCGCCGGCTCGATTTCAAGTAGATGTCGATGGCCTCGGCGGCCCGCGCGGCCATCGCCGCGTGGTTCTCCCTGACCGCGTCGCGCGTCGTCTCGCGCAGCGTCCACCCCGCGACCATCCCGAACAGAAGCAGCGGCAGCACGGCAGCGGTGGTCACCAGCAGGGCCATGCGCCGCGTGATCGGGATCACGGCATGGTGCTCCCGATCGTCCACTGCGGCAGCGAGCCGAGGACGTCGCCCGACGGATCGGCGGGCACGGTGACGCGCCGACCCACGGCCCGGCTGGTCCCCAGCCAGAACAGGTAGACCGCCGGTGGGTCATCGATCAACACCCGGTGCAGGTCGTGCACCGCGGTCTGCAGGTCCTCTCGCGAGTTCGCACGGCGCATGCGCTCGGCGGCTGGCTGAGCCGCCGTGTAGCCACTGTCGAAGATCCGGGGGTGGTCGTGCGCCCCGAACAGGACGTACGGCATGCTCACGCCGTAGCCGCTGACGACCGGCGAGACGAAGGTCTCGAAGTCGCCGCTCGCCAGGCGGCCGACGAACGCGTCGAGTGCGACGGGTTCCAGGTCGAGTGCGATCCCGATGTCGGCGTATGCCTGTCGCAGGCGGGCGGCCACGCGCTGCATCATCGCATCGTCGACGACCAGGCAGGAGACCCGAAAGCGTGGCTCCAGGGTGCCGTCTTCGGCGAGGCGTCGTGGCAGGCCGGCCTGGTCGAGCAGCGCGCCGGCGCGCTGCCGGTCTACGGGAAAGGCCTGGGCGTCCTGCTCGTGCGGGCGTGTCCAGTGCTGGTTCCAGATCATGTCGGCCGCGGGAACGCCGCTGCCGCCCGCCACCTGGGCGATCAGCGCCTCCCGATCGACGGCGATGTTCATGGCAAGCCGTACGTCGCGCTGGCGGAGCACCGGGTGGCGATGGTTGAGGCCGAGCGTGGTCACGTACGGTTTCACGCTGCGAAAGACCTGCACGCCATCCTCGCGCGCGAGCAGGTCGCGCCACTCGTCCGGCATTTCGTAAAGCACATCGACGTCGCCACGCAACAGCGCAGCCAGGCCGGCACGGGCCGTGCCGTAGCGCTTCACGCTGATGGACCCCACCTGCCCCGTGGGTTGCCCGGGTTGGTCCACCGCGCGGAATTCCGGCGCGTCCGGCGGGCCGTCGGGTCCACGGTACGGCCCAGCCGGCACGGCCTGCACCGACAGCGCCTCGAGCAGGAGGCTGCTTGGCTCGCGCAGACGGAGTCGCACCTCCCGCGGGCCGGCCTGTTCGACGGCGATGACTGGCCAGAGCCCGGGACCGCGGTCCTCGGCGGCCAGCGCCTCCTGTATGCGAGTCACGACGTACGCGGCCGTCGCCTCGGTGCCATCGTGCATCCGAACGCCCTCACGCACCGACAGCGTCCGCGTGAGCTGATCGGCTGATTGCGTCCAGCGCTCGATCAGCGCCGGCTGCGCGACGCCGGAGGGGTCCAGACCGATCAGGCGCGTTTGCGTGAGGGTGAAGGTGAGCGGCCGGAGAGGCGCGTCGTCGCTTGGGAAGGCGACGGTGATGCGCTCGGGCGGCAGCGAGCGCGGTGGCGACCCGCATGCCGTCGTCACGATCAGGGCCACGGCAAGGCACGCCGCTGCCATCGGCACGGCATTCCGCCATGCGTCGCAATGGCCGGGGGGGCGGGCGGCGAGCCTGGTCACGCAGCGTAGGCGGGCACGCCCGGAGATGGGCGGTCCCGCCGAACGCTGCTTGTATCACGAAGCCGCGCGGGGCGCGTCCGGCGTCGCGTCAGATCACATGCAGAGACCTACCTGGGCTCCGGCTGATCGCACGGGTAGTCAATGAGGAAGGGACAGAATGGTGGCTTGTCCTTGCTGGCGCCGCGTTTGACGATGCGAATGGTCATGGTCTCTCCTGGGTGGAACACTGCCGGGCGGCATGCCCGACACGTCATGAAGGCAGGTGCGCCGCGGCGGCGGCGATCTCGTCGAGGGCCACCAGCATGCCAGGCCGATGGCAGCTGGGCGTGCCGAGGTCGCCCTGCTCGTTGTGCGCCGCAACCGAACATCCCCCGCCGCACACCGGTATCAGCGCGCAGTCACCACACGCCCGCCATGGGGCGTGGTTCTCGAAGCGGTCCCGCACGGCGTGATGCGCCGCGTCGAGCGACGACACCACATGGCCCACCCGCAGATCGGGTTCGCCGGTGAAGCCCGGGCAGGGATAGAGCGACCCCTCGGGACCCACCGTGTAGGAATGGCGACGATGCAGTTCGCAGGGCCCCATGTGGAGTCCGTCGAGCGTCTCGAATCCGCTGGCCCTGGTCTCGGCCCTGAGAAAGGCCATACGCTCGTCAGCGAGCCCGCAGGTGTCGCACGGCGTGTGGCCCGCGCCGCTCCCTGCGGCGGTCATGCACGTACCGCCGAGCGCAGCCTGACGCGGCTCCACGGCGGCCAGCGGAATCACCCGTCGGCCGTCCACCGTCTGCGGGGCCGCCGCCGCCAGTGGTCGTCCGGTATTGGGCCCGCGGATGATCGGCTTGAAGGAAATCTTGGCGATGCGACCGGCAAATGACTCCCGACCTAGCAACGCCAGGAGGTCGGGATAGCTGGCTGCGCTCTCGACGTCGAAGTTGCCACCGATGCTGAGTCGCACCTTCGATGACACCGCGCGCAGATTGGCCAGGATGCGATCGAACGTGCCCTGCCCACCACGCAGCGGACGAAGACGGTCGTGCGTGGCGCGGTCGCCGTCGAGCGTGACCTTCACACCCGTCAGCCCGAACGGGATGAGGCGATCGACCACCGGCTCGGTCAGCAGCAGGCCGTTGGTGATGATGCTGATGTTCATTGCCACGCCGCGCGACTGGCAGGCCTCCCACATGCGCTCGGCAAGGCCGTAGACCACGGGCAGGTTCAGGAGAGGTTCGCCGCCGAAGAAGGTCAGCGTGAAGCGCGGGGACCCGAGGGCATCGAGCCGTTGCTCGATCCAGTCGCCGACGCGTGCGGCCTGTTCCAGCGACATCCTGGCGCCCCCGCCGTCGTGCGACTCGTGGTCCCCCTGGATGCAGTAGTCGCAAGCGAAGTTGCACTGCAGCGTGGTGAGCAGCGTGACCCGCAGGTGCGCATCGTCTTCCCTCAGATCGCGGAAGAACGTGTCGAGGGCGCGGTCTTCCGCGTCGCGACTCTCGACGAGGAAGCCGAGTTCGGCCAGCTCGGTGACCGCCTCGCGTGAGGCCGGGTCGAGTCGCCCGACCGCCTCCTGATCCACCCGTGCGATCAGCTGCACGACATCGTCGGAGACGACGATCTGCGAATCGGTCAGCGAGTTGAAGAGAAAGGTTTCACCTGTCTCTGGAAGGGGAACCGAGAGCGTGAAGCGGGAAGCACGCATTTCCAGGCCTCCAGGTGCCAGAAGAATGCCAGTCCCGGCCCGAAACCGTTATCGCAGGCGTAACGGCTGTTGCCGCAAGGACTTACCGGAATTCGGCGAGAACTCGCGACAACGTGCGGATCGAAGAATGTGCGTCCGTGCAGGCACTTGTGTGTCGGCAGAAATGGCCACATGACGGCCGGCCGGCACCAAGCCGGACGAGCAGCCTGACCCTTACGCGTCGCGCAGTCGGCGGGTGACGTCGGTCAGGCGAAGGCGGCCCATGCGGTGCTTGAGGGTACTAAGGGGGAGGCGCAATTGGCGAGCCGTGGCCGCCACGTTCCACTCGCCCTTCTCCAGCGCCTTCAGGAGATAGCTGCGCTCGAAGGCGGCCACGGCCTGGTCCAGGACGCTCTCTGCCTGGTCGGCGGCAAGAGCCTCGAGGGCGGCGAGCTGGACCTCGAGCGGCAGGTCGGCCTCGGTGATCTCGGTCTTGTCGCACACAGCGACCATCCGTTCGGCGAGGTTCTGCAGCTCGCGGATGTTGCCGGGCCAGGCGTAGCGCCGCAACACGGCAAACGCCGCCGGCTCGATACCCCGCACGCCCTTGCGGAATCGCACGGCGTAGCGCCGGATGAAGACGTCGAGGAGCTGCTCGAGATCCTCCATCCGGTCGCGCAGGGGCGGCAGCCGCACCGGGATGACGTTGATCCGGTAGAAGAGGTCCTCGCGGAAGCGCCCCTGCCGGACGGCCTCGGACAGGTCGGCATTGGTGGCCACCACCAGACGGAAATCGACCTGGAGCGGGTGGCGTCCGCCCACGCGTTCGATCTCGTCCTCCTGGATGGCGCGCAGCAGCTTGGCCTGCAGCTCGAGCCGCAGATCCCCGATCTCGTCGAGGAACAGCGTCCCGCCGTTGGCCAGTTCGAACTTGCCGAGCTGCTGCCGCACCGCGCCCGTGAAGGCACCGCGCTCGTGTCCGAACAGCGTGCTCTCGACCAGTTCTCCAGGCACGGCGGCGAGATTGACGGCGATGAACGGCCCTTTGCGCCGGTCCGACTCGGCATGGACGCGCCGGGCCAGCATCTCCTTGCCGGTGCCGCTCTCACCGGTGATCAGCACCGTGGTGTCGAGGCGGGCGACTTTCTGGACCAGGCTGACCACGGCCTTCATGGCTGCGCTGGTCCCGGTCACGAACTCCTCGTCCTGCGCCTGCACCTGCGCCGTCAGCGACTCGACGCGGTTGCGCAGGTCCTGACGCTCGCTGGCGTTGCGGACGAGGGCGCGCAGCGCGTCGTAGTCGAATTCCTTGGTGATGTAGTGGTAGGCGCCGAGCTTCATCGCCTGGACGGCCGTTTCGACATCGGTGATCGCCGAAATCATGATCACTTCCACCTGCTCGCGCTGCTCACGCACCTGGCGCAGCATGTCGAGGCCGCCGATGCCGGGCAGGCGGACGTCGAGCAGCATCAGGTCCACCCGCGTCTGCCGCAGGCGCGACAGGCCGTCTTCGGCCGACGCCGCCGCCAGCACGCGATAGTCGCGCTTGAGAATCGCCGTCAGCGTGTCCCGCATCCCCTCGTCGTCGTCCACGATCAGGATGGTCTTCAGGGCAGGAGGCATGGTGGTGGCGTCATGGTACCGAAACGGGGCAGGGAGGGCCGGAGGTCTGGCCCGGCACCCGGACGATCCATAATCAGGGGTTACGCATCCGGCCGGCCGACGGGGTCGGTTCCGGCACGTCTGGCAGCGGTTCTTGGCAGAGGAGCAGGGGTTGGCAAGCGCATTCGATGTCGTGGTGGTCGGCGCAGGAACGGGAGGCTACGTGGCGGCGATTCGTGCTGCGCAGCTCGGCCTGACGACGGCGGTCGTGGAGCGCGAAGGCGTGCTGGGCGGGACGTGCCTGAACTGGGGGTGTATCCCGACCAAGGCGCTGCTCGAGCACGCCCATGCCTTCAAGGTCGCCAAGGCGGCAAAGGACTGGGGCATCACCCTCGGCGAGGCGGCCGTCGGCCTGGACATGAACGTCGTCCAGAACCGCAAGGACAAGATCGTGAAGGGGCTGACCGGCGGCATCGGGATGCTGTTCAAGAAGCACAAGATCGAGTGGATCAAGGGGTCGGCCCGCCTGCTCGGCAAGGGCGCCATCGAGGTCACCGACGCAGCGGGCGCCACCAGCCAGGTGACCGCCAGCAAGGAGATCATCGTGGCCACGGGCTCGTCGCCGCGCAGCGTCCCCGGCATCGCGTTCGACTACACGCGCATCATCACCAGCACCGAGGCGATGAATCTGCGTGCCGTGCCCACCTCGATCATCGTGATGGGCAGCGGCGCCGTCGGCGTCGAGTTCGCCTCGATCTTCAACAGCTTTGGCACCGCCGAGGTCACGGTGGTCGAACTGCTGCCGCGGATCGTGCCCAACGAGGACGCGGCCGTCTCTGAGCTGCTCGAGAAGAGCTTCCGCAAGAAGAAGATCCGTGTCCTGACCGGCACCAAGGTCACGGCCGCGACCAACACCGGCGACCGCGTCGAGGTCACCGCGCAGCTGCCCGACGGCACGACTGAGACGCTCTCGGCCGAGTACCTGCTGGTTGCAACCGGCCGTGGCCCGGTGACCGACAAGCTCGGCGCCGAGGAGCTCGGGCTCGAGATGGAGCGCGGCTACATCAAGGTGGACGAGTTGATGCGGACCAGCGTGGCCGGCATCTCGGCCGTCGGCGACGTGATTACGCTCGGCACCGGCGCGCACAAGCAGCTTGCGCATCTGTCCTCAGCCGAGGGGATTCTGGCCGCCGAACGCATTGCCGGGCAGCACGTCCGTCCCATCACCTACGACCATGTGCCTGGCTGCACCTACTGCGATCCCGAAATCGGCAGTGTCGGCCTGACCGAGGCGCAGGCACAGGAGCGCGGCTACGACGTGCGGGTCGGGTCGTTCCCGTTCGGTGTCCTTGGCCGCGCCAAGATTGCCAACGAGACCGAAGGCTTCGTGAAGATCGTGGCCGAGACCAAGTACGACGAGATTCTCGGTGTGCACATGATCGGCCCGCGGGCCACCGAACTCGTCGCGCAGGCCACGCTCGCCCTGCGTCTGGAGTGCACCGTCGAGGAGCTCATCCGCACCATTCAGGCGCACCCGACGATGTCGGAGGCGGTGGGTGAGGCCGCGCACGCCACCCACGGCGCGCCGATTCACATGTGAGGGTGTGGCCGCGCACGAAGTGATGTGCCCCCAGCTCGATTCGTGTGTGACCCAGGTCTGAGGCTACGAGAAGATGCCCACCAACGTCGTGATGCCCCAGATGGGCGAGTCGGTCGCGGAAGGGACCGTGGTCCGCTGGCTCAAGAAAGTCGGCGACGCCGTCGACCGCGACGAGCCGATCTTCGAGATCTCCACCGACAAGGTCGATGCCGAGATTCCGGCGCCGGCGGCCGGCGTGCTCCTCGAGATCCGCGTGCACGAAGGGGAGACCGTGCCCATCGACACGGTGGTCGGTGTGCTGGGCGAAGCCGGCGCCGACCCTCAGGCGAGTCCGGGCCCCGCGGCCTCACCGCAGCCTGACGGCACGGCGGCCAGTGCCGCGACCACGCCGGTCACGGGCGAGACAACGGGTGCAGATGTGGCCGGCCAGCCGCCGGCGCCACCCGTCACGGCGGTGGAACACGGCTCGCACGCGGCCACGACGACTGATTCGGCCGAGGGGCTCACCGAGCAGCGGCGCCGGCAGAAGTCCTCGCCGCTGGTGCGCAGAATCGCCGCCGAACACCAGGTGGACATCGCGCGTGTGCCGGGCTCGGGCATCAGCGGCCGGGTGACCAAGCACGACATCCTGCAGTACCTCGACGATCGGCCGCAGGTGGCGTCGAGACCTGCGGCAGGCCACGGCGGGGGGCTGCACGTGCCGGCGTTCCAGCCGGGCGAAGCCATCGACGTGCAGCCGCTGTCGGTGATGCGTCGCAAGATCGCCGAGCACATGACGTACAGCAGGCGGACGTCGGCGCACGTGCACTCGGTCTTCGAGATCGACTTCACCCGCGTCGCCGCGGCGCGGCAGGCGCAGAAGGCCGAGTTCGAGCGTGCCGGCGTGAAGCTGACCTACCTGGCCTTCATTGCGCGGGCCGTCGCCGCGGCGTTGCGGGCGATGCCCGTGCTCAATGCCGCCCTGGACGGGGACTCGATCGTCTACAAGAAGGACGTGAACCTGGGCTTCGCGGTGGCGCTGGACTGGGGCCTGATCGTGCCGGTCCTGCACAAGGCCGACGAGAAGAACCTGCTCGGCATCGCCAAGGGTATCGCCGACGTCGCGGCGCGCGCGCGCAGCAAGCAGCTCAAGCCCGAAGACGTGCAGGGCGGGACGTTCACGGTTACCAACCCGGGCTCGTTCGGCACCCTGTTCGGCATGCCGATCATCAACCAGCCGCAGGTCGCCATCCTCGCGGTTGGCACCATCGAGAAGCGCGTGGTGGTGGTCGACGACATGATCGCCATGCGCCAGCGCGGCTACCTCACCCTTGGCTACGACCATCGCCTCGTCGATGGCGCGGTCGCCGACCAGTTCATGAGTCGGGTCAAGGCCACCCTCGAGTCCTGGGACTGATGCACCGTCTCGAGGTGACGCGCGCAGGTCTCGTTCCCTACGAGACCGCGCTCGCCCTCCAGGCCGAACTGGTGGCGGCGCGAAAGGCCGGCACCGTCACCGACACCCTGCTGCTGCTGCAGCATCCGCCCGTCATCACCCTTGGCGTGAAGGTCCGGCAGTCGCGCGATCACGTCCTGGCCAGCGACGACGCGCTGCGCGAGCAGGGCATCGCGCTCTTCGAGGCCGGTCGGGGCGGGGACGTCACCTATCACGGGCCCGGCCAGCTCGTCGGCTACCCGATCCTCGATCTCAAACCCGACCGGATGGACGCACACCGATACGTCCGCGACCTCGAGGCGGTGCTCATCGGGGTCTGCCAGGACCTCGGAGTGGAGGCGAGCCGCAAGCCCGGACTCTCGGGAGTCTGGGTGGCTGACCAGAAGGTCGCCGCGATTGGCGTCCGCCTCTCGAGATGGGTCACCTGCCACGGCTTTGCCTTGAACGTCACCACCAACCTCCAGCACTTCGGGCTGATCGTGCCTTGTGGCATCACCGACCTCGGGGTGACGTCGCTCGAGCAACTCCTCGGTGTGGCGCCCCCGATGGCTGAGGTCGAATCGCGAGTCGTCAGCCACCTCTGCCGCGTCTTCGGTCGGGTTGCCGCCGGCTGACGGGAATATTCATCACGCCTCCGGTGTTCTTCTTCACGGAGGCAAGATGAAGCGAGACAGCAGCGCAGAGCGGGCATTGATCGAGCAGTTGCAAGCCGGGGCCCCCGGCGCGGTGGAGATGCTTGCAAGCGCCTACGGCAGCAAGGTCTACCAGCTGGCCTTCCGCTACATGAAGAATCGCGAGGATGCCGAAGAGGTCGCCCAGGACGTCCTGATGAAGGTCGTCAACAAGGTTGACGCATTCCGCGGTGACGCTGCGTTGTCGAGCTGGATCTACCGCATCACGTTCAACACCGCGATGTCGCGCCTGCGCAATGGCAAGTTCACGCGCCCGGCCGAGGTCTCCGAGCACGAGATGCAGGGGAAGGACCACGAGGATGGCATCCGCCGGGTGCGCGAGGCCGCTGACTGGTCGAGCCTGGCCGACGAAGCGTTCCTGCGATCGCAGATGCGGAGCCGCCTTGCCGAGGCGATGAAGCAGCTGCCCGAGATTTACCGGACGCCGATCGTCCTGCGTGACATCCAGGGCCTGTCCACCGAGGAAGCCAGCAAAGCCCTCAACGTGAAGACGCAGACCCTCAAGTCACGCCTGCACCGCGGCCGCCTGATTCTGCGCGAGCAGCTCTCGGACTTCAGCGGCGGGCTGACCCTGCACACGGTCGCCTAGACGTCCACGCTGCCGGGAGCGGCCTCGGCCGAGGCCGTGCACTCCCTGACCCCCAGGCCCTCGACTGCCACCACTTCGAACCGAACGTGGTCGTAGGTGACCACGTCTCCGACGCGCGGCGGGCGCCCGAGCAGCATCAGGATCAGACCGCTCACGCTATCGACCTCGTCGTGCTCGAGGGCAACCGCCAGCGCCTCGCCTGCCTCCTCGACGCGCGAGGTCCCGCTCACGTGCAGCACGCCGTCGGTGTCTCGGTAGATGCTCGTGTGGTCGCCCGCGCCCTCGGCAACCTCGCCGATCACCTCGTCGAACAGATCCTCATGGGTGAGCACGCCGGCGGTGCCGCCGTGCTCGTCGATCACCACCGCCATCTGCGTGCGCGCATCGCGAAGGGTCTCGAGCACGACGTCCAGCGTTGCCGTGTCGGGCACGGCTGGAATCGGCCGCACGATCTCGGGGGAGAGGACTGCGTCAGTCACGTTGAGCATCAGCAGCAGGTCCTTGACGTTGACCATGCCGGTGAGCTGGTCGATGTCGCCGTCGTAGACCGGATAGCGCGTGTAGGGGTGCTTGCGCACCGTCGCGGTCACCGTCTTCGCATCGGCGCCCAGCGGCAAGGCCGCCAGCCGCACTCGCGGGGTCATCACCTCACGGGCCGTGAGGTCGCCGAACTCGAACAGCTCGCGCAGGATTTTGCCGGACTCTTCTCGCAGCAGACCGCCCGCCTCGCTCTCGGAGACGATCAGCGCCAGTTCCTCCGGCGAGTAGAGGTGGTCATGCGACCGCTGCTGCCTGGTCACCCCGATCAGCCGCAGCAGCAGGTTCCCCAGCGCGTTGAGCACCAGGACCAGCGGGTAGCAGATCGTCTGGATGACCAGCATCACCGGCGTGATCCAGATCACCGTGCGTTCGGCGCGCTGCAGCGCGATGGACTTGGGCACCATCTCGCCGAAGACGATGTGGGCGTAGGTCAGGATCGCCACGGCGACGATGCTGGCCAGCGTGTGCGCGGCGACGAAACGCGCCACGCCCAGCCCCTCCAGCAGCGGCACCAGTCGTTCGGCCACCTCGTGCTCGCTGTACATCCCGAGCCCCAGGCTGGCCAGCGTGATGCCGAGTTGGGCGGTGGCGATGAAGCGGTCCTGTTGGCGAGGATCCTCGAGCACCGCCTGGACGCGCTTGGCGACCAGTTCGCCGGCGACAGCGCGCTTCTCGATGGCCACGCGCGGCGTGCCGACAATGGCAAATTCGGCCGCGACAAACAGGCCATTGAGCAACACCAGCACGGCGACGATGACGATCAGGGTCGTCATGCGCGCGACCTCGTGGCCCGCGGCGCCGGTGTCCGCAGCGTCGACCTCGTGAACTCGTCGGGCGTCGGCCCGAGAAGCGAGGACAGGATGTCGTCGAGGGTGACCATGCCCACGACTTGCTGGTGCTCGTCGAGCACGATGGCCTGGTGGGCCCGCCGGCGCCGCATCTCGGCGAGCAGGCGGTCGCCGGTGGTGCCCTGGTCCACCGTCAGCGCTGGCTCGAGCAACTCCTCGACCGACCGGGCCGGACGCCCCTCGACATGGCGTACGAGCAGGCGCTTGGTGTTGACAAAGCCGACGACGGTGTCCGGCGTGCCCTGGTAGACGGGCACGTGCGCCTGTGACGAGTCGAGCGCCAGCGTCAGCATCTGGTCCACCGGCATCGCCACGTCGATGGCCTGCATCCGGTCTCGCGTGGTCATCAGCTGCGCTGCCGTGCGCAGGCTGAAGCGGAGCGCCCGCTGGAGGCGGCGCAGTTCGTCTGGCTCGAGCAGGCCGCCATCATGGCTTTCGGCAATCAGCAGCTCGATTTCGTCCGGCGAGTGCACGTGGCGATGCGCACCCTGCGCGCTGCCGAGCAGTCGCAGGACGATGGTGCCCGAGCCGTTGAGGAACCAGATGAAGGGCCCGAGCACCCACAGCGACCAGCGCATCGGCCAGTAGGTGTAGAGCGCCATCTCGGTCGGATGCTGGAGCGCCAGCGTCTTGGGCGCCAGCTCCCCGGCAACCATCGTGCCCACGGTCAGGACGAGAAGGATGACGATGGCGGCTGCAGACGCGGCCGTCCCCTCGTCGAGTCCGCCCCGCTGCTGCAGCACGGACGCCGTCGCGGGGCCGAATGCAATCTGGCCATACGCGCCGAGGATCAGGCTGCCGAGCGTGATGCCGATCTGGCAGGCGGCGATGTACCGGTCGAGCGCACCGGCGTCCTCGAGAATCGGCAGCAGTCGTCGGGCCGTGGGGTGGCCATCCTCGGCCAGCTGGCGGACCCGGCTGCGGCGTACGGACACGGCCGCGAACTCGGCGGCGACGTAGAGGGCGGTCATCGCCACCATCGCGGCCACGATCAGCAGGGGGATCAGCACGTCAGCGGCCCGCGAAGGCGGCGGGGCGTCCGCCGCCGCAGTCGGGTGACGGCACGACGCGTGCGCGTCCACCCGGGGCGAACCGCAGCACGTGCATCGTCGGCGCGCCAACGCCGCCGTCGGTGATCCACCAGCATGGCCATGTCACCCGCGCGCCGAACCAGGCCGCCTCGGCCACACGAGCCGCGGCGGCACCCAGCGTCAAAGGACCAGGGGGCCACAGCTCGCCCAGCCGTCTGTCCATCCGCAGCTGCGGTTCGCGGTGCAGGGCTGTGTCGGCGGCGGCGCCGTCGATCGACGTGCGCGACCAGTCGATACGGCACGTTCCTGGCGACGCGCCTTCGCGCATGCCCACCAGGATCGACGATGGGCTGAGGTCCGCGTCCAGGGCGAGCAGCGCGCGCGCGGCGCTGGCGGCGGCGGCAGGGGCCGTGCCGACCATGCGGTCTGGCGCCACGGCTCCGGTGGCGACCGCGCGCGGAAGGATGGCGCCGTGGGCGGCATCGGCGCACACAAGGAGTGCCCCTGGCGACCGCCGGTGCAGTTCGGCGAGATGTGCGAGCGGGTCCGGCTGCACGGGATCGGCCAGCACGACCACCCAGGCACCCTTGGCGTCGTCGAGAGAGGCACTGCCCGTGACGCGCGTGCTGTAGCCGTCCACCGGCCCCGACTGCCTGATATCCAGGGCCTTGCCCGCCGCGAGAGTCTTCTCGGGGTCGATCAGGCGAACTTCGTCGAACCGGCCGCGCGACGCCAGCGCATAGGCAAGGGCACCGCCGAGCGGGCCGGCTCCGAGGATGGCAACAAAGGGCATGAACGATGGACGTGGCAGACGCCGCGCGACACCGGTAGTGTAAGGGGCATGACTTCCAAGCCTCAACTCGACGGCCACGTTGCCATCGTCACCGGGGGAACCCGGGGCATCGGCCTGGCCATTACGTCCGGATTCGTGGCTCGCGGCGGGCGGGTCGTGGTGTCGGGCCGATCGCAGGACGATCTGGACGCCGTGGCGGCTGACCTGGGCACCAGCGTGGCGGTGGTGAAGGGCGACGTAGCCGACCCCACGGTGGCCGCCGCGCTGGTGCAGACTGCCATTGACCGTTTCGGGGGTGTGGACTCGCTCATCAACAACGCGGGGGTGGGCACCTTCGCGCCGGTCGCAGAGATGGCCGAAGACGATTGGCACCGACTGATTGCCACCAACCTGACCGGCGTCTTCCTGTGCACCAAGGCGGCCATCCCGGCGCTGAAGACGCGGGGTGGGGGCTGGATCATCAACATCAGCAGCCTGGCGGGTCGTAACTCGTTTGCGGGGGGCGCCGCGTACTGCGCGTCCAAGGCGGGGCTCAACGCCTTCACCGAGTCGCTCATGCTCGAGGTGCGGCCCGACAACATCCGGGTGACGACGGTGATGCCCGGATCGGTGCAGACGGCGTTCTCGGCGGGTGGCGATGGCCCGGAAAGCGACTGGAAGCTGTCGCCCGACGACGTGGCGCAGGTGGTGTTCGACCTGCTCGGCCACAGCGCCCGCAGCCTGCCGAGCCGTGTCGAGATCAGGCCCAGCCGGCCCAAGTAGCCAGCCCCCCGGTAGGGGCAGCTCCCGAGCTGCCCCTACCCGGGTTCTGCCCAATGCGCAGGGCCCAATGCGCAGGGCGCCTCGGGGAGGCGCCCCTACCGTCTCCGCCCTACCGTCTCCGCCCGGTAGGGGCAGCTCCCCGCGCTGCCCTATGTGGGTTCGGCCATTCGTCGTCGGGGCACCAACGCGATGGCCCACACGACGGCGGGGAGCAGGAAGAAGGCGCCGAGGCCGGCCGCCAGCGTGCGCGGCGCGATGTGCCACCGGTCGAGGCCGATGCCGGTGAGCAGGATGGCCGCGGCTGACACGAAGGTGTGGACGGCGAGTTCGAGGGCGAAGATGCGGCCCCGCACACTGGCGTCCACCACCATCTGCAACAGCACGCTACCGAGCACCCAGAGCAACGTGCCGAAGACGTGCGCCCAGACGACGGCCAGCGCACCGATGGTCAGCGTCGGGGCGTTGGCCAGGCCCAGGTAGCCGAGCGCCGCAAGTCCGTACGCCCACGGGATGAGCGCGCGGAGCCGCGCCGCGTCGTACCGCTGCACCGCTCTGGCCAGCATGGCGCCCCCGATGGCGCCGACGCCCCGCGCGGCGAAGAGGACGCCGATGCCGCGTGCGGCCGTCTCGCCGGGCGCGGAGGGGAACACGCGCTGCCCGAACACGGTCAGCAGGAGCATCAGCCCGCCGGCCACGGCCCACACGCCCTTGATGCTGAGCAGCGCCATTGTCGAGGGGTGAGCGCGCAGGTAGAGGAGGCCGTCCCGGAGTCGTACGGAGCTGCCGCTCGAGTGTGGCCGGTGATGCGACTCGTGCACGTGGAGCCCGCGCAGCACGAGGGCCGATGCGACAAAGGAGAAGCCGTTGCAGATGAACGCGGCATCGCGCCCCACCAGGACCGTAATGGCGCCGCCAAGCGACGCCCCGACGGCCAGCATGACCGCCCAGGTGGCGGCTGCCAACGCGTTGGCGGTGATCAGGTGCTCGCGCGGGACGACGTCGGGAAGCATTGCCGTGCGGGCCGGCTCGAAGAACGCGGTGGCCGTCACGCCAAGGGCAATAAGGACGAAGGCCAGCCAGATCTGATCGGCAGAACGCACGAACACGAGGCCGGCAAAAAGGACGGCTCGAGCCAGGTCGGCACCGATCATCACGGTGCGTCGGGACATGCGGTCCACGACCACCCCAGCCATCGGGCCGATCATCGCCAGGGGCAGCAGCTGGACGACCATCATCGCCGCCACCAGCGTGGCCGAGCCCGTCAGGTCGAGCAGGAGTGCGTAGACGGCGACGGCGTTGAACCAGTCACCGAGCTGGCTGACGACCTGAGCCACCCACAGACGGCGAAACCGGGCGTTGTGAACCAGAAGCGCGGTGAACGTCATGACGGGAGGTCGCCGCGCCCTGAGTTACGGTTGCAGGACGGCGGCCAGGGTGGCCGCGTCGATGTTGGCACCGGTGATCAGCAACACCAGCGGGTCGGGCAGATCGGTCAACGCGCCGGCAAGCAGCGCCCCGACGGCTATCGCTCCGGCCCCCTCAGCCACCAGCCGCTCGTGGCCGAACAGGGCGCGAACGCCCTCGACGACAAACGGCTCGGGCACGAGCCGGACCGGGAGTCGCTGGTCGCGCACCAGCGCGAATGTCAGGGCGTCCTTTTCCAGGTTGCCGAGGAGCCCGTCTGCCAGCGATCGGCCAGGCACGATCGTGGTCGTGTGGCCGACAGCCAGCGCGTCGGTGAAAGCCGGGTTCATGGATGGTTCGACGCCGATCACCGCCGCGCGTCCCCCGACGGCGGCGGCCACGCCGGCCAGGAGGCCCCCGCCGCCCGTGGGCACCACCATCGCGCCAACGCCCGGCAGGTCATCGAGGATCTCCAGCCCGACGGTACCCGCACCCGCGATCACGTCCGGGTGGTTGTAGGGTGAGATGTACAGGCCAGCGCCGGCAGCGGCGGCCGCCAGGGCCCGCCCCTCGGCCTCGTCGTAATCGATGCAGTCGGCGACAATCGTCATGCCCTCGCCGCGGAGCCGATCGAGCTTGGCGCGCGGTGCGTCTCTCGGGACGTAGATCGTCAGGGGGAGACCGAGTTCACGGGCAACGCTCGACAGCGCCACGCCGTGGTTGCCAGCCGAGGCGGTCACGACGGGGGGCACGACGGGCTCGCGTTCGATGAGGGTGAGCAGGGCGTTGCAGGCGCCGCGACGTTTGAAGGAGCGGGTGCGCTGCAACGTCTCGAGCTTCAGCCACACGTCGCGGCCCACGGCCTCCGACAAGGCGTCGGCGTGGATGAGCGGTGTGCGTCGGATGTGTGGGGCGATGCGGCGGGCAGCCGCCTGGACGTGAGCGAGTGAGACCGACATGTTGATTGAATCGTGTGCCGTGCCGCCGTTTGAGAAGAACGGCTACGTGGTGGCGTGCCCGGCGACGGGCCAGGCCATCGTGATCGATCCCGGGGACGAGGTCGATCAGTTGATCGCCATTGTCCGCCGGACCGGCGTGCAGGTGCAGTACATCATGCTGACGCACTCGCACCTGGATCACATCTCGGGTTGCAACCAGGCCAAGGCGGAGTGGGACGTGCCGCTGGTGCTGCACAAGGAGGACCTGTTCCTCTACGACAGGGCCGTCCAGCAGGGCATCGCGTTCGGGGTCAAGATGCACCCGCAGCCGCCGATCGACGCCTGGTTCGATCAGCAGGCGCACTGGACGCTTGGCACACTGGCCATCGCGGTTCATCACACGCCTGGCCACAGCCCAGGCCAGGTCTGCCTGCAAATCGGCGAGGCCGGCCAGCCGGGCCCCCATCTGTTTGTGGGCGACACGCTGTTTGCCGGATCAATCGGGCGCACCGACCTGCCCGGAGGCGACCACGCCACCCTGCTGCGCTCGGTGCGCGATGTCCTGCTGCCGCTGGGCGACCAATGCACGGTCTACCCCGGCCATGGCCCCACGACCACCATCGGCGAGGAGCGTCTGGGGAACCCGCATCTGGCGTTGATCCGCTGAGAGAACGCCGAACGTCGAAGGTCACGATGTTTACCGTCACAACGTGTTCGCCGGCGCTCAGCTTGTCCGGCTCGAGGGGGACGTTGAAGGGCGCGTACCCGCGCTCGTCGTCGGCGACGTAGGTCCATGTCACGACCGTCCCAGATGGCGTACTGCGGGCCATCTCCCTGTCCCTACGAGCAGCCCGTCATTGCAGTTTTGTGGCGAGCGCGTCGGTGCCCGCCGCCCAGGCGACACCCGCGGCATTGGAGTACATCGCCCGTTCGACGACCAACTGGGCGGGGATAGCTCCCGCGCTTTCAACCACTGCACCGAAGCGCCGGCCGCGTGCGATGGGAAACTCCGTGAAGACGTCCACGTTGAACCGGCTGGTGGGGGCGAGCGGGAACGAGCGATCGGCTGTGGTCCCGTCCTCGAAGTACAAGGTCACGCGCGCCTGGCCTGATCTGGTCGAGGTGTTGGCGATGAGCAAGTACGTACTGAAATCAGTCGAGCCGCCCAGATGGCCTTCCGCAAGAGCCCAACGCGTCCCGCTTGCCGTCGCGCCAGCGCTGTTGTGCCCTTCGTGCCACGTGGCGGCGTTCCCCGGCCACCACATCGACCGCTCGACGATGAGCGGCACGTTATTGGTGGAGGCGATGGTCGTCGACACCGCGGTGTTTGAGAGCGGCCGCTGGCCAGAGCCGACCGGCATCTCTTCTTCATCGACCCAGATGTTGAACCGGCTGCGGGCCGGCACCACGAAAGACTTCTGTCGTGTGCTCCCATCGGGGAGCAGGTAGGTTGCTGTGACATCGGCATCGACCGCACCGGGGTTGGCGATCAGCACGAAGAGATCGAAGTAGGCCCCAGTGCTGCCTTCGGCAAGGAACCACGTCAAAGCGGGGGCCGTAATGCCGGCGCTGGCGTGGCCGGCGGCAAAGGTCTGGCCCGCACCATCGCGATACATCGCCCGCTCGACGATGATCGGCACGGAGTTCTGCACTTCCACGACAGCCGACACCTCCGCTGCGGCGAGCGCAGCGTCCTCGACGTTGACCCACACGTTGAAGCGACTGGCTGCCGGTACGACGTAGCGACGCTCGATCGGGACGGCCGGCGCCGGACGCAGGTACGTGATCTTGACCTCGGAGGCCGAAGCCGACGGGTTCTGCAATAGATAGAACAGGTTGAAGCCACCGATGGTGGCGCCCTCGGCGAGAAACCAGGTCAACGCTGGAGCGGCGGTGCTGGTCTCGGCGTGACTACCGTACGCAGTCGCCCCCCAAGACATCGTGCGGTCGGCCACGACGGGCACATCGGACTCGATGACAGTCGAGAACTCTGTCGACTCGAGTCCGGCGAGCGTTCTCGGCGCAACGGTCTGCCGAGACCGCGGCAGCATCGTCAGCGTGTGCGTCACGGTCGCGCCAGTCCCCTTGAGGAAGCGCATCGTCACAGTGGCCGGCGCATCGGTCACGTTGAGGAGCGCCAGTGAGGTGTCGAAGAACCCCGTCGCGCCTTCCGCAAAATACCGCCTGAACGCGCCGAGTGTCGCGGTGAACGAACCAGCCGCCTCGCTGACGTCGTCGTGCAGATTGGCGAACGTGCGGCTGGCCGGCGTGAAGGTGAAGCCGGGCCTCGCCACGCCGACGTCGTAGGTCGCGCCAGGGACGAGCGCGGTGAACGCGTAACGGCCGGCGGCGTCACTCACGGCTGTTGCTGAACGCCCGCCGGTCAGCGTCACGGCGACGCCCTGCAACGGCGAACCGTTGAGGTCCAGCACGCGCCCCGTGATCTCGCGCAGGCGCGTCGCGGCGAAGTTTGTCACCGCGTCGCTGAAGGGAGTGAGCGTCGTCGATGTTGGCGCGAAGCCGTAACCCGACAGCGTCGGCGTGATCGTGTACGTTTGCCCCGCCGTCAAGAAGCCGAACGTGTACCGACCCTCACTATCGGTGGTCCGTGTGCCCGGCGAACTGCCGCTGATCGCGACACTCACGCCGGCTTGCGGCGTACCGCCGAGGGTCACCACGCCGCTGATCTGAACGAGAAACGTCGGCAAATAGGTGCACTGCGAAAACTCTGACGAATTGCCAGCTGAAGACGTCGCGGTTGCCGTCGCGAGGTTGTATTCGGCACCGGGTGTCTCGATGACCACATTGAATTCAGCCAGCCCGGCGCCGTCGGTCATCACGTCGGAAAAGTCGGCGTATACCTCGCCGCCACCGTGCATCGAGCCGGCGCAACTGCGATTGGCAAAGAATTCGAGCCGAAAGCTCGTGTTCGGCGTGCTATCGAGCGTGCCGATGACCCGCCGTCTGTTCAAGCTCTCGCCTACGGCCTGCGTGAGCACATAGGGAAATTCTGACCCTCGTTCGGCCCCGTGTCGATATCCCCGCGGTCGTTGAGCGTGGCGCCATCTCCCGACAGGTCGATGTCGTGGCCACCGTTCCAGAACGCCGTGTTCCGCTGCACTCGCGTGCCGGTGCCGTCCATGATACGTATGCCGTCGAAGCGATTGCTGCGAACGAGGTTGTCGACGATAGTGTGTCCACCGGACGACACGCCGTGTGCGGCTTCGATCAGGATCCCATGGCCCCCGGAGGCCCATCCGCTGGCACTGGCGGTGTCGAGCGACGAGACCCGGTCCGCCGCCGGGCCGATGACGTTGCCGCCCACAAGCGTCGGCGCGCTTCCACTGAGTACGATGCCGTGCCCGAAGTTGCCGGAGATGACATTGGCAGAGGAAGGCTGTGATCCGATCCAATTGTTGGAGCCCAGATTCCCACCAGGTCCATGGAAGCGGATGCCGACGGCGTTTGCCAACGAAAACGTGCCGGCGGGAGTGGTGCCGATGTAGTTGTTGTTGATCTGCAGATAGCGCGCGTCGTTGGAGACAGCAATGCCTTCCTGCGCATTGGCCGCGATGACATTCCGGTCTCTCACGGAACCCCCGCCGATGAACCCGCCGCCAAACGCTCCGCCGGCATTGCCAACCACGATGCCGGCGCCGCTTCCGGCGGGCACTCCGCCGGGGGTCACCCCGATGAAGCTGCCTTTCAGGGCTGCGCCAGTGCTGCCTGCGCCGGTGAATACGACGCCAGCCGTCGTGAACCGCGTGACGGAGAGTCCGCTGACAGTGATCCCGAAGCCTGAGAATCGCAGGCCCACGGCAAGCAATCCGGCGCCGTCGATGTGGATGGCGATCGCCGCGTCGTTGCCTACGGCGAGGCTGTTTTCGCGGGCCCCGGGCTGCGAGTACCCGTCGATGAACACCCTGTCTGGAATCGGCGGTAGCTCGGTGGACGGCTGGATGATGTGCGGCCCGGTGCCGGGTATCGCGAACATGACATAGTCGAACGGCCCGTCGCCATTGGCCGCTGCGTCGAGCAGTGCTTGCCGAAAACTTCCCGATCCGCTGTCGGCAGTGGTCGTCACGGTCAAGGTTGCCGCCGCGGCAACTGCGCTGCACGCTACCCATGCCACGATGATCGGCACCGCAAGTCGCAGCCTGACGCGCACCTTCCCGAATGTCTCGACCGAGGCCATGTGCCGGTTTCCTCCGCGCGACGGTGCGCGGGCGGCGCGACCGGGCGACACACTATAGGTCATTGCGCCCCGGCCCTTCGCGCTCGTCGTTCCTCTTCGACGTGCTGCGTTGGCCGCTAGCTGCTGCCCACTTCCAGCGTCGTCTCGATCTGGTTGAGCGGTGCGTGCACGAGGACCAGGTCCACCCGACCGACGCGGAGCGTGTCGCCGGGCAGCAGCGTCGCCTTGTGGACGCGACGGCCGTTGACATACGTGCCGTTGGTGCTCTGCAGGTCCTCGACCTCGAGCTGGCCGGTGGTCTGGGCCGTGAGGCGGCAGTGCAGGCGCGAGACCATCGCGGCGTCGACGATGAAGTCGGCGCGGACGGCACGCCCGAGGGTCTTGATGGTCCCGGGCATGAGGCGGAACGTCAGGGCAGGATCATGGCCCTGCGCGGTACGAAGAATCCACATCGTCGTGTCGGTCGGTGCGTCTAGACGGCGGCCGTGGCCACCGCGGCAGACAGCGCCGGCAGGCCCAGCTGCTCGCGCAGACGAGGGGCGATGACCTCGCCCTGGTGGGTCACGAGAATCTCGCGGGTGATCTCATCGGCAGGGTCGACGACCAGGTCGCCTTCCTTGTTGCGCAGGTGCGCCAGCAGAGTCGTGAGGTTCTTGGCGTAGAGCTGACTGGCGTGGAACGGCACGGTCGCCGGCAGGTTGGTCGGGCCGTGGATGGTGACGCCGTGGGCGACGATCGTCTGGTCGGCGACGGTCAGCTCGCAGTTGCCGCCACGCTCGGCGGCCAGATCGACGATGACCGAGCCCGGCGTCATCGAGGCCACCATGTCGGCGGTGATCAGGACCGGCGACTTCCTGCCCGGGATGGCAGCCGTGGTGATGACCACGTCGCTGTGCGTGACCACGCGCGCCATCGTCTCGCGCTGCCGGCGATAGAACGACTCGTCCTGGGCAGCGGCGTAGCCCCCCTGACCTTCGGCCGCCGCGGTGTCGAGTGGCAACTCGACGAACTTGGCGCCAAGGCTCTCGATTTGCTCCTTGACGGCGGCCCGGACGTCGTAGGCCTCGATCCTGGCGCCCAGCCGCTTGGCCGTGGCGATGGCCTGCAGGCCGGCGACGCCAGCGCCGATCACCAGGACCCGTGCGGGCGGGATGGTGCCGGCAGCCGTCATCATCATCGGGAACAGTCGGGGCAAGGTCGTGGCGGCGAGCAGCACGGCCTTGTAGCCGGCGATGTTGGCCATCGACGACAGGGCGTCCATGCTCTGGGCGCGGGTGATACGCGGGATCAGCTCCATGGCGATCACGGTCGCGCCCGTGGCCGCCATTTCCCTGGCCGCATCGGGGGCGCCGAGCGGATCGGCAAAGCCGATGACGGTGTGGCGTGCGCTCAGGCGTTGGACGTCCGCGGCACCGTACTCGCCCGCGGCGGCGGCGGTCCGGACTTGCAGCACGACGTCGGCCTGGGCAAATACCTGGTCACGCGACCCCAGTGTGGCGCCCGCGGCGACGTACGCGTCGTCTGTGCAGCCGGCGCGGACACCGGCACCCTGCTCCACCAGTACCTGAGTGCCTGACTTGATCAGAGGCGCGATGCTTGCCGGGACGAGGGCCACCCGATCTTCCCCGGGTACCAGTTCGCGCGGGACCCCAATGACCATGGCCCGGATTGTACTCCCGCCTTCGCCTTCGGCTTCGGCGGGCACGGCCCATCCGCCTGCGGCTTCGGCGGGCATGGCCCATCCGCCTTCGGCTACGGCGGGCACGGCCCATCCGCCTGCGGCTTCGGCGGGCACGGCCCATCCGCCTTCGGCTTCGGCGGGCATGGCCCATCCGCCCTCGGCTTCGGCGGGCATGGCCCATCCGCCTGCGGCTACGGCGGGCAAGGCCCATCCGCCTGCGGCTTCGGCGGGCACGGCCCATCCGCCTGCGGCTTCGGCGGGCATGGCCCATCCGCCTGCGGCTTCGGCGGGCACGGCCCATCCGCCTTCGGCTTCGGCGGGCGCGGCCCATCCGCCTGCGGCTACGGCGGGCAAGCTCCTCGTTCCCCCTCGGTTTCGGCGAGGCTCTGCCGAGCAGATGGGTCTGGGCGTGCGCACCGAAGCCGATCTGGGCGTGCCCGCCGAAGGCGATGAATCTGGGCGTGCCCGCCGAAGCCGATGGATCTGGGCGTGCCCGCCGAAGCCGCAGGCGAAGGTGGGGACGATGAACCTGCGCTGACGTGCCGCCGTCCAAGTACAGCGTTCGGCAACGCAGGCTGTTCCGGCCTCCACCAGAGAGATGTCGACCATGACCAAGATGAAGACGCGGCTCGGGTTGTTGGTGCTGGGCACGGTGGTGGCCGGTGGGGGACTGTACACGTGGTCAGGGATGAACACGGCCCGGGCCACCGTCGATCCGTCCCGCCTCGCCACCGTCGAGCAGGACACGATGGTCCGGTCGGTGGTGGCCACCGGCAAGGTCGAGCCGATCTCGAAGGTCGAGATCAAGTCGAAGGCCAACGGCATCATCGAGCGTCTGCACGCCGACATCGGCGACGTCGTCAAGGCCGGCGATGTCCTCGTCGAGCTGGACAAGGAGAACCTGCTCGCTCAGGTGCGGGAAGCGAGGGCCAACGTCCAGGCCGCCGAGGCCGCGCTGCTGGCCGCCAGGGCCCAGCTCGAGAAGAACAAGATCGAGGCCGAAGGACCTGACGTGGAGTTTGCCAGGCGTGCGGCCAGGCGGGCGCAGGATCTGGCCGACCAGAAGCTGGTCGCCGCCTCCGAGCTGGACACCGCCCAGAGCGCTTATGAGCTGGCGGTGAACCGGCAGAAGGTGGCCCGGGGGCAGCTTGCGGTCTCACAGGCGAAGGTGTCCGAGGCCGGCGCTCAGGTGGCGCAGGCGCGCGCCAACCTCGAGCGCGCCGATGAGCAGCTGCGCAACGCGACGATCCGCGCCCCGATTGCCGGCATGGTGCTGACTCGCGACATCGAGATCGGCAGCCCGGTGTCATCCATTCTCAACCTCGGCGCGAACGCCACGTTGGTCATGACGCTCGGCGACATCCAGAAGGTCTTCGTTCGCGGCAAGGTGGACGAGGCCGACATCGGCCAGGTCGCGTACCAGCAGGCCGCGCGGATCAGCGTGGAGACCTTCAAGGACAGGAAGTTCGACGGCCGCGTAACGCTCATCTCACCGATGGGCGCCGAGAAGGACAACGTCACCACCTTCGAGGTCAAGGTGTCGATCGACAACCCGGGCAGCGAGCTGAAGGCCAACATGACCGCCAACGCCGAGATCATCCTCGAGCAGCGCCCCAACGCGCTGATCGTGCCCGAGGCGGCGATCAGCTACGACGCGGAGCGCAAGGCGTCGGTGGAGCTGTTCGATCCGAACGAGCCGACGGGACGGCGCAGGGTGCCGGTGACGGTCGGCATCGGCAACGGCACGCGAGCGCAGCTGCTCGACGGCGTGAAGAAGGGCGACCGGGTCATCCTGCCGTCGTAGCCCCATGCGCGAATCCTTCATCCAGGCTCTCGACAACCTCCGCGCCAACAAGCTGCGGAGCTTCCTCACGATGTTCGGCATCATGTGGGGCATCGTGTCGATTGTCGTGCTCTCGGCGCTGGGCGAGGGCTTCCAGCGCGGCAACGACGCCGTGCTGCGCGAGTTCGGCCGCAACATGAGCATCGTGTGGGGCTCGCGCACCACGCTGCAGGCCGGCGGCGAGCGGGCCGGTCGCCTCGTCACCCTGACGGCCGACGATGCCCGCGCGATCAAGGCGCAGGGCCGGCTGGTCAGCCTGGTGAGCCCGGAGATCCAGCGCGGCACCAAGGTGAAGAGCGCCTACAACGAGGCCTCGGTGCAGGTGCATGGCGTCGAGCCGCCGTACATGTTCATGCGGACCATCGAAACCGACCTCGGGCGTCAGCTGACGTGGTCCGACGAGCAGAACCAGAGCCAGGTCGCCATGATCGGCTGGGAGATGAGCAAGCAGTTGTTCGGCGACCGTGACCCGGTCGGCGAGCAGGTGCGGATCAACGGCACGCCGTTCCAGATCGTCGGGCGGATCCGCCGCAAGGATCAGGACAGCAACTACAGCGGCCCCGACAACAACAAGATCTTCCTGCCGTTCGTGGTCATGTCGAAGTACTTCCCCCGTCCCGACGCGCCCACCGGCAGCCTGAGCCAGATGCTGGTGATGCCGCGTCAGGAAGTGATTGACGACCTCGCGACCGTGCTGACCTCGCGCATCGGTCGGGTCGAGGACATCGACTGGCCTCTCGAGCGGGAGATTCGCGAGATTCTCGCGCGCCGGAAGGCGTTCAACCCCGACGATCGCGACGCCATCAACGTCTGGGACACGTCGTTGCAGACGATGTTCTTCGACCGGATGATCTCGGCGATGGGCGGCTTCTTCCGTGTCGTCGGACTGGTGACGCTGGCCCTCGGCGGCATCGGCGTGATGAACATCATGCTGATCGCGGTCAAGGACCGCACGCGCGAGATTGGCGTGCGCAAGGCCCTCGGCGCCACCACCGCGGCCATCCAGCGTCAGTTCTTCCTGGAGGGCTTCTTCCTGACGATGATCAGCGGCGGGCTCGGGATGCTGATTGGCGTCGGCCTGTGCACTGCCGTGAACGTGCTCGCGACGCTGCCGATACGCTTTGCCGGGATGATCATCACCTGGCCCAACGCCCTGCTCGCGGTGGTCGCGCTGGTGATGATCGGCATCGTCTCGTCGACGCTGCCGGCGCGCAAGGCGGCGCAGTTGCCGCCGACCGAAGCGCTCCGCTACGAGATGTGACGCCGTGACCAGGCCACCGAACACCGTCGCGCTCGACTCCGTGCTGCCGATGGCGCCCGTGCGCCGCGTGCGAGGCAGTGCCCGCACCTTCCAGATGCTCAAGGAGGTCGTGCGCGAGGCGGCCTACGGCGTGTCGCGCAACAGGCTGCGGGCCGGGCTGTCCATGCTCGGCATCTCGTGGGGCATCGTCTCTGTCGTGATGCTGCTGGCGTACGGCAATGGCTTCCAGGATGCCCTGATGGTCGGCTTCAGGAATGCGTTCGGCGAGGGTGTCGCGGTGATGTATCCCGGCCAGACCAGCATGCAGGCCGGCGGGCAGCGCGCCGGACGCCGCATTCGCCTCAAGCCGGAGGACGCCTCCCTGATTGCCGAACTGCCCGTCGTCAAGTCCGTCAGTCCGGAGTACATGAACCGGCTGCCCATGACCTACGGCGACAAGTCGTCCACCTTCGCGCTGCGTGGAGTCAACGTCGCGTACGGCACGATGCGTGGAGAGCGGCCAGGCAGGGGGCAGGGCCGCTGGCTCACCGACGAGGACGTCGCCGACCGCCGCCGCGTCGTGTTCCTGGGCTACGAGGTCGCGCGCAAGCTGTTTGGCGCGCAGCAGGCGGTCGGCCAGAGCATCCGCATCGCCAACCGGCCATTCGAAGTCGTCGGCGTGATGGAGGACAAGGTCCAGATGTCCTCCTACTTCTCACCCGACAAATACTGCGCGTTCATCCCGCACACGACGATGGGCGAGTTGCAGGACACGACCCATGTGTCGACGATCGTGTTCCAGACGATGAACCCGCTTCAGCAGGAGAAAGCGCTGCGCCAGGTGCGGGAGGTGCTGGCCAGGAAGTACCGCTTCGAAGCCGCCGACGAGCGCGCCGTCAACATCAACGACTCGGTCGAGAACATGGCGACGATCACCGGCATCACCCATGGCCTCAAGGTCGTATTGACCTTCATCGGGGTGCTGACGCTGGCCATCGGCGGCGTCGGCATCATGAACATCATGTTCGTGTCGGTGACCGAGCGGACCCGCGAGATCGGCATCCGCAAGGCCATGGGCGCGCGCCGCCGCGAGATCATGCTGCAGTTTCTCTTCGAGGCGTTCTTCATCACCTTCCTGGGCGGTCTGACCGGTGTGCTCGCCTCGTGGCTGATGGTCTGGACCTTCAGCCCGCGGCCGTTCCTGGCCGAACTGCTCGACGACATGACCCGCAGGACCGACATCCACCTCGTGCTGTCGCTCGAGTTGCTGGGCATCTGCACGTCGATCCTGATGGTCGTCGGCATCATCGCCGGGCTGCTGCCGGCGATCCGCGCGTCGCGGATGGACCCGATCGACGCGCTGCGCTACGAGTAGGCCCCTGCGTCCAGACTACCGGCCAGGCAGCTGCTTCAGCCAGTCGGCAATCTGCGTCGCCACCACGGGGCTGATGCTGGGGTCGTTGAGGCTTCCATACTCGGCTACCTCGCCCGTCGTCGCCGGCACGAGCAGGTGGTTGATGCCCGGCACCAGCGTCAGCGTTGCCGGGCCCTTCTTGCGCTGCGCCGCCAGGCCGTTGAGCAGTTCGGCGCTCTGCACCGGCACCTGCTTGTCGAGCTCGCCGTGCATGATGAGCAGCGGCTGCTGCACCTTCTTCATCACCGGCACGGGGTCCCAGAGCAGGAAGCTGCGGAACCACGGCGTGTCGGCCTGCTTGCGCACCGGGGCAGGCACGCCCTCCCAGCCCTGACCGGTCAGCACCGCGTTCATGATCTGCTTCTGCAGCGCTATGCGGCGCTGCTTCTCGTCGTCGGCGATCTTCAGGGCATCGAGGGCCCGGCGCTGCTGGTCGAGCACCAGCTCGGCGCCGGTCGTGCCGGGTGCCGCGATGGCCACCACGGCCTTGATGGCGTCCGCGCGTGTGGCGGCGATGAGGGCCACGGCTGCGCCCTCGCTGTGCCCGACCACGTAGACCCGCTTGCCGTCCACGTCCTTCTGTTTCCGCAGCCACCCGACCACGCTCACCACGTCGTCGGCGTAGTCGCCGATCGTGGCCGCCTCGGCCCGTCCCCCACTCTGGCCAACACCTCGCTTGTCGTACCGCACCACGAGGTAGCCGGCGTCGGCCAGTTGGCCTGCCAGCTGGCCCATGACCGGGACGCCGTACGCGATGGTGTCGCGGTCCACGTTGCCGGAGCCGCCCACCAGGACGATCGCAGGCAGGCGCTCGACGCGCTTGTCCTTCCTTCCGGGGGCGGCCTTGCCGGCCGGTCTGGAGATCGTCGCGCCCAGGTTGAAACCGACGGCCGGGACCAGCAGGGTCTGGTCGTTCTCGCGGAAGACCTTGACCTCGCGCGTGAAGACACTGGTCAGGTCCTCGCGCACCACGTCCACACCGGCCGCGGCGATGGAGTAGCGAATCAGGCGCCCGGTGTGCTTCTCGGCCCACAGCACCAGCACCATCGGCGTCCCGGCGTTGTCGAGATCGAGCACGTGCCGCCGCACCTCGTACATGCCCGCGGCGGTCTGCATCCGCTGATCGTCGACCGCCGACAGCGTGGCCTTCACCTGCGCCTGCGGCGCGACATACAGCGACACGTGGGCCCCGGCCGCGAGCGTGACCACGCGATAGGCCAGCCCCTGCGCCGCCGCGAAGACGTTGTTGGGCAGAAAGATCGCATCGGCGGCAATTTCGTGCGCGACCTCTGACGCAGTCTCGCCCTGGACCACCTGGCTGACCGCCTTGCCGTCGGCGACCGTCGTGTCGACAATCAGCGCCTGGTCCTTCAGTCGCGCCTCGGTGCGCATCCGCACTGGCGCCCCGCCGGGGCCGTACACGAACTCGGCAGAGCGCAGCAGGTAGCCACTCGACGCGATGCCTCCGGCCGACTTGATGGTCAGCCCGGCGCCATCGCGCGCGACGGTGACCTGTTCCGAGCCGACGTTGCGTCCCTGGACCACGATCCGGAACGAGGCGCTCCAGTGGTCGTCGGCGCTGACCTGGGCCGCGGCGGGGTCGTGCCAGAGGAGGACGGCGAGAAGGACGGGGAGCCACGTACAATGGCGAAGGACTGCACGCATTTGCTCAGGATATCAGCCCGGGAATGGCCGTGACCTTCGACACCCAGTATCGGGCGCTGCACGGAGAGGCCGTGTGGGCCGACCGCAGCGCGCGCGCCGCTCGCCTCGACGTGCGTGGCCCCGACGCTGGCGAGTGGCTCCAGGGCCTGCTCACGCAGGACGTGCAGGGGCTGCGCACAGGCGAGGGCGCCTACGCCGCCTACCTGACGCCGCAAGGCCGCATGATCGCCGACGTCAGGGTCTTTCACCGCGGCGACGCGTTCCTGCTCGAGGCCGTTGCCAGCGATCGCGGCACCCTCCTGAGCCGCCTCGATCAGTTCGTGATCATGGAGGATGTGACCATCGCCGACGTCACCGAGCGTCTGTGCTGTCTCACCGTGCTGGGCCCGGCCGCGGCGGCGGTGACATCGGCCTGCACGGGCGTGTCGCTGGATGCCCTCATGGCGTTGCCCGAGGACGGCCACGTGCCGGCCAGCCTGCCCGGCGGCTTCATCGCGGCCTCGCGCAACTTCGGTGTGCCGGCCTTCGATCTCTTCGTACCGGCTCCCGACCTGGCCACCTGGCGAGACACGTTGGACGCCCGCATAACGCCGGCCAGCGATCTGCTGCTGGAGACGGCCCGCATCGAGGCCGGACGACCGCGCTTCGGCGTGGATATGCACGAGGACACCATCCCGCTCGAGGCCGGCATCGAGCACCGGGCCGTCAGCCTCGACAAGGGGTGTTATGTAGGGCAGGAGGTGGTCATCCGCATCCTGCATCGCGGCCAGGGCCGCGTCGCGCGCCGCCTCATGTGGGTCGAGCACGCTCCGTACGAGCAGGGCTCGGCGGGGTGGCAGGTCGGCACCTCGGTGCACCTCGGCGACAAGGTCGTGGGCAGCGTCAGCAGCGCCTGCTGGTCGCCGGCCCGTGGCGGACTGCTCGGGATCGCGATGCTGCATCGTGACGCCGCGGTCGCGGGTACGGTGGTCCGCATCGGCGACAGCGACGCCACCGTCGGCCAGCTGCCCTGATGCGCGCCATCGTCGTCAGCGCGGCGGTGGTGGAGCAGGGGGATGCCTTCCTGCTGACGCGGCGGGCGGCGGCAGCGCCCCTCGGCGGCCTGTGGGAGTTTCCCGGCGGCAAGGTCGAGCACGGCGAAAGCGTCCAGGACGCGCTGGTGCGCGAGATGCGCGAGGAACTCGGGTGCGGTGTCGTGGTGGGGCCTCTCCTGCTCACTGCCAGGCACGCCTACGAGGATCTGCAGGTCGAGCTGCACTTCTTCGAGACCACGCTGGTCGGCGCACCGGTGCCGCAGCTGGGGCAGGAGATGCAGTGGGTGCCTCGCGGTCAGCTTGCGTTGCTGGCCCTGCCCGAGGCAGACGTGGATCTCGTGTCGCTCCTGATGCGCGGGCCGATTGGTCGGGCTGGATTGGGGCGGAAGTAAGCGCAGGCCCGTGTCTCGCGACATCAACCGTCGCGTCAGGGCGACGCCGCGTTGCGGTACGCACAGTGCTTCTGCTTGGGACAGTAGAGGCACTGGGGCTTGCGCGCGGTACACAGGGTCGCGCCGAAGTCCATGAGCGCCTGGTTGAAGTCGAAGACGTGCTTGAACGGCAGCACGGCCCGCGACAACTCCCAGAGGTGTTTCTGCATGGCGTGTGACTTGGGCTCGCCCTGCCCGACGAAGACGCGGAACAGGACACGCGCGACGTTGGTGTCGAGGATGGCCGCCCGCTTGCCGAAGGCGAAGCTCATGACGGCGCCGGCCGTGTAGGCGCCTATCCCCTTGAACGAGAGCAGCGTCTGTTCATCGGAGGGCAGCTGGCCGCCGTGTCGCGCCACGGCCTCGCGCGCGATCGACTGCAGGCGCCGCGGCCGGATGTTGTAGCCGAGCGGCCGCCATGTCTGCACCACGTCGTCCTGATCGGCCTCGGCGAGGGCCTCGAACGACGGGTACTTCTCGAGCCACTCGAGGTACTTGGGCAGGACGCGGTCCACCTGCGTCTGCTGGAGCATGATCTCGGAGACCAGGATGTGGTACGGGTCGCGTGTGGTGCGCCAGGGCAGGTCCCGGCCCTGGACGCGGTACCAGGTGAGCAGCGTGGTCCGGAAGCGGCGGCGGGCTCGAGCGTCGGGCAGCGGGAGCAGCGGCCCGGTGGTACGTGGCACCGGCGGAGTATAAACGCCCGGCTCCTGCCTTCAGAAGCCGGCGACGTGTCGCTGTAGGCTTGGTGGCGCGTGACAGTCGAGCAGGCTTATGCGCGGTGCCAGCAGGTGGCCGCCGCGCACTACGAGAACTTCCCGGTGGCATCCCGATTCGTGCCGGCCCGCATGCGGCCGCATGTGGCGGCGGTGTATGCCTTTGCCCGGGCCGCCGATGATTTCGCCGACGAGGGGAGCGTGCCGGAGGCGCAGCGGCTTGACTGGCTCCAGCAGTGGCGCTTGCTGCGCCAGCAGGGTGCGGCGGCGGCCGCCCTTGCCGGGCCCGTCGGCGCGGTACCCGCCGTGGACGTGCGCGCGACCTTCCTTGCCACCCACGACACCATCGCGAGGTGCCGTCTCGACCCGCAGCTGTTCGACGACCTGCTCTCGGCCTTTGCCCAGGACGTCACGACGAGGCGCTACGAGACGTGGGCCGATGTGCTCGACTACTGCCGCCGATCGGCCAACCCGGTCGGCCGTCTCGTCCTTGGCATCGCCGGACAGCGTGACGAGCCGCTCGGACGTCGGTCCGATGCGCTTTGCACGGCGCTGCAGCTGACCAACTTCTGGCAGGACCTGGGAGACGACTGGCACACCCGCGGTCGCCTCTACGTACCGGCCGAGGTGATGCGCGAGCACGACGCCAGCCTGGACGCCCTCGACAAGGGACCGACCGACGCGCCGTGGCGTCGCGTGATGGGCGTCCTCGGGGAGCGCACCGAGACCTTGTTCCAGGAGGGCCGCGCTGTCTGTGACGGCGTCCGCGGTCGGCTGCGCTACGAACTGCGCGCCACGTGGATCGGCGGCACCACCGTGCTGGGCAAGACACTCGACCTGCGACAGCAGTCGCTGCACGCCCGACCCGTGCTCACCCGCGCCGACATGCTCCGCATCGCCGTGAGCGCAGCCTTCTGGAGATCGTGAGGGCACACGCCGCGGGCCTTGGCGCCCGGTTGTTAGAATCATCGGGTCACCGTGGCTCGCAACACCAACTTCGCCTACTCGTTTCTGGCCCTGTCCCCCGATCGCCGCGAGGCCATCACCATCGTCTGGGACTTCTGTCGGGCCGTGGACGATGAGGTGGACGAACACGTCGAGCGCCCGCTGGCGGAGCGGGAGGCCGGGCTGCAAGGGTGGCGCGAAGAAGTGGCAGCCTGCTTCGAGGGTCGAGTGCCGCGGACACCCCAGGGCCGCGCGCTGGCTGGCGTGGTCCAACGCTTCCCGCTGCCGCGCCTGCCCTTCGAGCAACTCATCGATGGCTGCGCCCTGGATCTCGGGCCGGCGCGCTTCCAGACCTTCTGCGACCTCCGCGCCTACTGCTACAAGGTCGCTTCCACCGTCGGGCTCATCTGCATCGAGATCTTCGGGTATCAGAATCCCGCCACCCGCGTGTACGCCGAGCAGCTCGGCCTGGCCCTGCAACTGACCAACATCCTTCGCGACGTAGGCGCCGATCTGGCACTCGGCCGCCTCTACCTGCCGCTGGACGAGTTGGCTGCCTACGGCGTGACCGAGGACCAGCTGCGCGCCGGGCAGATGACGCCGGCCATCGCGGCCCTGCTCGAGCGCCAGGCGCTCCGGGCTCGTGAGCAGTTCGCGCGTGCCGAGGCCGCGCTGCCGCCCGAGGACGCGCGTCGCCTGGTGGCGGCCCGGATCATGGGCGCGATCTACAGCAACCTGCTGGCGCGCATCGTCGCCCGCGACTACGACGTCTTCTCGGGCCGCGTGCGAGTGCCGGGGATTCAGAAGGCCCGGCTGGCGCTGGGGACCTGGGTGCGCACGATGGCGTCCTCGCCGGCCTCGGCCCCCCTGCGCATCGCCAAATGACCTCTCCGGACGTCATCGTCGTCGGGGCAGGCTGCGCCGGCCTGGCGGCGGCCTCTGCCCTGGCCGAACGAGGGGCGCAAGTGCTGGTGCTCGAGGCGCGTGGCCAGCTCGGAGGCCGCGCCACGGCCTTTCTGGACCGCGAGTCGGGCGAGTACGTGGACAACGGCCAGCACGTGCTGATGGGGTGCTATCACCAGACGCGTCGCTACCTGGCACGCGTCGGCGCGTCCGATGCGGTGCAGTTCCAGAAGCGCCTCGCCTTCACCTGCGTCGACACGCAGGGCGCCGTCAGCCGTCTAGACTGTCCGGCCTGGCGCCCACCCCTGCACCTGGCTGGCGGCCTGCTGCGCTGGCGGGCGCTTTCATGGCGGGATCGATTCGCCGCCACCCGCATCATGGGCGGCCTGACATCGGCCCGGCGCGCTGTCACGCACGCGGAGCCGCTGCCGGTGCGGCCGGGCGAGACGGTCGCGGCCTGGCTCGCGCGCCACGGCCAGACCCCACGTCTGGTGGAGATGTTGTGGGAGCCGCTGGCGATTGCCGCGCTCAATCAGTCGGCCGAGCAGGCCCAGGCCGAGTCATTCGTCCGGGTGCTCGGGCAGATCTTCAGCGACGACCCGTTTGACGCGGCGCTCGGCGTGCCGGCACGCCCGCTCCATGAGGTGTTTGGCGAGCCGGCGCGCGCATTCATCGAAGCCCATGGCGGCCAGATCAAGGTCGATGCGCTGTCACGAGTGGTCGTGGCCGGCGACCGGGTGGGCTACGTCGACACCCGGGGGACGTCGGTCCGTGCGGCCACGGTGATCCTGGCCGTGCCCTGGTTCGGCCTCGCCGGGGTGCTTCGCGGCAGCGAGCAGGGCCTGCTCGGCGACCTCGTGCGCCGGGAAGCCACCAGGGCCGCCTCCTCCATCGTCTCGGTCAACCTGTGGCTCGAGCGTGGGGCAATCCCGTCGCCCTTCGTGGGACTCCCGGGCCGGACCTTCCAGTGGATGTTCGACAAGCGATGGGCATTTGGCGAGGCGGCCTCCCACTTCACGCTGGTGGCCAGCGGCGCCGACCACGTGCTGCGGCGCACCAACGAGGAGATTGCCGACCTGGCGCTGGCCGAGGCCCGGGACGCGCTTCCCGGGCTCAGGCAGGCGAAAGTGTCGCGGGTCCGGGTTGTTCGTGAGCCCAATGCCACGTTCTCGCTGGCTGCCGGCCAGCCCATGCGGCCGGGCACCAGAACGGCCGTGCAGGGCCTGCTGCTGGCAGGCGACTGGACCGACACAGGTCTGCCGGCCACGATCGAAGGGGCCGTCGTCTCGGGTCACGCGGCCGCGGCCGCCGTGCCGTGAGCCCCCCGCGTTACAATTCCGCGGGGCTCGTTCCGCCCGCGATTTTCCCGTTTCAGGATCATTCATGACCGCCACGACCATTCCGACGTCCGAGATCCACGCGCTGCTAGGCGCCGATGCCGAAGCCCTGCTCACCTACCAGGCCAAGGGTTTCCCGAAGGACACGCTGCACCTGCCCGGACCCGACTACATCGACCGTGTGTTCGCGCACACGGACCGGTCGCCGAGCGTGCTGCGCAACTACTCGCACATCCTCAACTCGGGGCGCCTGGCCGGCACCGGCTACGTGTCGATCTTCCCGGTGGACCAGGGCGTGGAGCATTCGGCGGGGTCCAGCTTCGCGCTCAACCCCATCTATTTCGACCCGGACAGCATCGTCAGGCTCGCCTACGAGAGCGGCTGCAACTGCGTGACCTCGACACTCGGCGTGCTCGGGTCGGTGGCGCGCAAGTGGGCGCACAAGATCCCGTTCATGGTGAAGTTGAACCACAACGAGTTCCTGAGTTACCCCAACCGCTACGACCAGGTGATGTTTGCCAGCGTGGAGCAGGCCTTCGAGATGGGTGCCATCGCGGTCGGTGCGACCGTGTACTTCGGCTCCGACGAGTCGACCCGCCAGATCCAGGAAGTGAGCGCGGCCTTTGCCCGCGCCCACGAACTCGGGATGCTGACCGTGCTCTGGTGCTACACGCGCAACCCGGCCTTCAAGACCAAGGACGTGGACTATCACGTCTCGGCCGACCTCTCGAGCCAGGCCAATCACCTGGGCGTGACCATCGGGGCCGACATCATCAAGCAGAAGATGCCGGAGAACAACGGCGGCTACACCGCGCTGAAGTTCGGCAAGACGCACCCCAAGGTCTACAGCGACCTGATTCCAGGCGACCACCCCATCGAGATGACGCGCTACCAGCTGGCCAACTGCTACATGGGTCGCATCGGCCTGATCAACTCGGGGGGCGCCAGCACGGCCAACGACTTTGCCGAGTCCGTGCGCACCGCGGTGATCAACAAGCGGGCGGGCGGCATGGGGCTCATCCTCGGGCGTCGCGCTTTCCAGCGCCCCTTCGCCGATGGCGTCAAGCTGCTCAACGCGCTGCAGGACGTCTACCTGGACAAGACCATCACGATTGCGTAACACCTGACCGGCAGCGACTCATGTCGATCCTCAAAGTCGCCCGCATGGGCCACCCCGTGTTGCGCAGCCGCGCGCGCGCCCTCGATCCATCCGAGGTGCGCGCCGCCGTGATGCAGAAGTTCATCGACGACATGATGGACACGATGCTCGAGTACGAAGGGATCGGACTGGCCGCGCCGCAGGTGCACGAAGGCATTCGCATCTTTGTCGCGGGCATCGACGACCAGCACGGCAAGATGCGGGTGCTGCCCTTCGTCAACCCGGTCATCACGCCTCTTGCCGACGCGAAGGTCGAAGACTGGGAGGGTTGCCTGAGCATCCCCGACATCCGCGGCCGGGTCTCGCGCTTCACGCACATCCGCGTGGACGCGCTGGACCGCAAGGGCAAGCCGTTCCGGCTCGAGCTCAGGGACTTCCCGGCGCGCGTGGTCCAGCACGAAACCGATCATCTCGACGGCGTGTTGTTCTTCGACCGGATGTCCACGCTCGTCACCTTGTCGTACCTCGAGGAGTACACACGCTTCCAACGGGCCGCACGCGACGACGAGGAGGAGGACCAGTAACGTGGCCTACCTTGCCGAGGTCCTGCTCGACAGCGTCAACCCGGCCGGGCAGCGCCTGACCACGTTCGTGCTGCGGTTTCCGCGCTTCGTGCTGTCCGAGTTCAACACCCATCGGATGTTCTCGCGCAACGCATCGAGCTCGCGCGCCATTCCGACGAACAAGCTGATGCAGCAACTGCGCGACGATCCGGTGCTGCCCGTCGAGTGGGGTCGCAACCAGGCCGGCATGCAGGCGCACCAGCTGCTCGACGCCGAGTCGGCCCTGGACGCTCGAGCCGCCTGGCTTGGCGCACGCGACGCCGCCCTGGCGCACGCCGAGCAGCTGCGCGCCACCGGCGTGCACAAACAGATCGTCAACCGCGTGCTCGAGCCGTGGATGTGGGCCAGCGTGGTCGTGTCGGCGACCACCTACGAGAACTTCTTCTCGCTCCGCTGCCACGCCGACGCGCAGCCCGAGATCAAGCGACTGGCTGAGCTGATGCGCACCGCGCTGCAGGCCTCGGCGCCAGTGGCACGCGCGGCTGGCGAGTGGCACCTGCCGTTTGTGGACGCCGACGATGGCGAGTTGTCCATCGGGACACGCAAGCAGGTGTCGGTGGCCCGCTGCGCGCGCGTCAGCTACCTGACCCACGTCGGCACCCGTGACATCGAGGCTGACAAGCTCCTGCACCAGCGGCTCCTCGAGGCCGGCCACTGGTCGCCGTTCGAACACGTCGCCGTGGCCGACGCCGGCCGGCAGCGCTTCAACAACTTCGACGGCTGGCAGGCCTACCGACACCAGATGGAGCAGGCGCGCACGCTGGTCATGAGCGAAGTGGCGCCCGCGTGAGCGACCCGACGTTCCGGTTCTCGACCACGGTGCGCGTCCGCTGGAGCGACTGCGACGCGTTCGGGCACGTCAACAACGCCAGCTACCTCTCGTACTTCGAGGAGGCTCGCATCGACTACTGGAAGGCGGTCCTGCCCGATCTCCCGTTCACGGGGATGGCCATCGTGCACGCGAGCGTCGACTTCCGGGGCCAGGCCTATTCGGGCGACGTGCTGACGATCCGCGTGGCGGTGACCGAGCTCGGGCGCACGAGCTTCTGGGCCGCCTA
>JBKJQW010000063.1:0-27381 GCA_046593715.1 Luteitalea sp. | reverse complement strand
CGCGCGGCGGTCGTCATACGCGGCGCGCGGCGGGTTCCCAGATGTACTTGTGCTGCTGGAGCTGCAGCCGGACCGGGAGCTTCTCGTCGATGATCCATGCCGCCAGATCAGCGGGCGACACACGGTTCCAGGCAGGCGAGAAGTGCACCGCCCCGCAGCGTGCGGCGAGGTCGTGGGTGGTGGCAACCTCGCGGGCGTATTCGAAGTCCTCACGGCTGGCAATCACGAACTTGACCTCGTCGCGCATCGTGAGCCGATCCAGATTGTCCCAGTGCATGCGGGCCGCCTCGCCGCTGCCCGGACATTTCACGTCGATGATCCGATGGACAGCGGGCGGCACATCGGCGATGGAGAGATGGCCGCCGGTTTCAAGCAGCACGGTATGTCCCTGATCGAGCAGGCGCTGCATCAGCGGGATAACGTTCTTCTGCAGCAGCGGCTCACCGCCGGTCAGTTCGACCAGCGACACGCCGAGGCGTCCGACCTCGGCGAGAATGTCGTCGAGTGTCTGCTTGCGTCCCTCGGTGAAGGCATACACGGTGTCGCACCACGCACAGCGCAGATCGCAGGCGGTCAGACGGATGAACGTGCACGCCTGCCCGGCAAACGACGACTCGCCCTGAATCGACACGTAGATCTCGGTGATCGTCAGGGCGGCTGGCTGCACCTCAAAATTGTAGCAATGGCCGAGCATCTACCGCTGATCAAGATCGGCACGTCTGGGTGGCACTACCCGCAGGGGCGCGGGGCGTGGACCCGGGTCGTGTATCCGCCGGCCAGGGCCAGGGGAGGCGTGGACCAGCTCACCTGGTATGCGGATCGGTTTCGCACCGTCGAAGTCAACGCGTCGTTCTACCGCGACCTGTCGCCGGAGGTGACCGCGGCGTGGGTGGCCAGAACACCGCCGGGCTTTGAATTTGCCGTCAAGCTGCATCAGCAGTTCACACACCCGCGCCTGCACGCGCCGTCCACGCGAGACCTGGCGCCGGTGCCGGAGCCATCGGCCTCGGCCCTCGCCCTCTCGATCGAGGCGCTGGCGCCGCTGCGTGAAGCGGGGCGGCTCGGGCCACTGCTCGCGCAGTTCCCGGCCAGCTTCCAGGCCACGCCCGAAGCCATGGCCTACCTGTCCTGGCTTGCCGAGGCGTTGCCGGACCTGCCGCTCGCGGTCGAGTTGCGGCACCGCAGCTGGAGCGATGCCCGCCGCGAGACCCTTGCGTTGCTCGATGCGGCCGGAGCGGCATGGGTGCTGATCGACGAGCCCAAGTTCCGGTCGTCGGTGTGGCAGTCGCCCTCGGTGTTCCTGGCAGAGCTGCGCGAACGGCCCTGGGCCTACGTCCGTCTGCACGGACGCAACGCGGCACAGTGGTGGGCGCACGAGGCGGCCGAAGACCGGTACAACTACCTGTACCAGCCCGAGGAGCTCGAGCCGTTCGTGGACGTGGCCGCTGCCGCCGCGGCGCTCGGCAAGAAGCTGTATCTCTACGCCAACAACCACTTCGCCGGTAACGCGGTGGCCAACGCCGCCCAGGTGCGGGCCCGGCTCGGCGACCCCATCCAGGCACCCTTCCCGCGCACCTTCCTCCAGCGCTTCCCTCACCTCGAGGGCATCGTCCAGACCGACGGGCTGTTCTGACGCTGGCGCTACCGGAGGCTGACGCGCTTGAACCGGTCGGTGACCACCAGCGTGCGCGCGACCTCCAGCCCTTCAGCGACCTCGCCGAAGATCACGTGCTTGCCATCGAGACTGGGCATGGGTCTCAAGCAGATGAACATCTGGCTGTCGGCCAGTGCCGGGTTACCTGAGTGGGCCATCGAGACGATACCGGCGCGATGCGTGAGGCCCTTGGCAAACTCCGCCACGCCAATCGGAGTGCCACTGCTTCCGCCTGGACTGCGGCCCCACCACTCGCGGTAGGTCATGTCGCGAGACATCTTGTCGCCCCACTGCACCAGCTGTCCCTTGACTACGCGATGCACGCGTTGCGCGTTGTAGAAGTTGCCCTTCACGAGCGCGACGATGTGCGCCACCGTCTTTGGCGCCTTGTCTGGCCAGGTCTGGATGACGATGGTGCCCTTGTCGGTCTCCATCACGATTTGCGGCCCGACGGGCTTGGCCTGGGCCTGGGTCACCGGAGCCGGCATGGTGAGCCACAGCAGGGCCACCGGGAAGAGCGACAACAGCACGCGCGTCATGTTGGCCATTCTAGACCCGCGTCGCGTGGCACTGGTACCGACGACCGACTGGTGTAAGTTAGCTGCCGAGTCGGCACCCACACGAGGAGTTTTCGCGAGTGAATCAGCTTTTTTCGGTCAAGCCACTGCACCAGCTCCAGGGCGATGCCGACCCTCACGGCGGCCCGCGTCTGTCGCGGACGCTGGGGCCGGTCCAGCTGATCTCGCTCGGCATCGGCGCGATCATCGGCGCCGGGATCTTCTCCACGGTGGGCAGTGCCGCGGCGGGCGGGGCTCACCACCTCGGGGCCGGCCCGGCACTTGTCATCTCGTTCATGCTGACGGCACTGGCGTGCGGCTTCGCAGCGCTGTGCTACGCGGAATTCGCCTCGATGGTGCCAGTCGCCGGGTCGGCCTACACCTACTCCTACGCCACGCTCGGCGAACTCGTGGCGTGGATCATCGGCTGGGACCTGACCATCGAGTACGCCATCGGCAACGTCGCCGTGGCGATCTCGTGGTCAGGCTACTTCCAGGAACTGCTGCGCGGCCTCGGGGTGACCTGGCCGGCCTGGCTGGGCATCGACTACCGGACGGCGTACCGTGCGCTGGCCGAGTACCAGGCGGCAGGCGCAGCCACGGCCGACCTGGCCCCCAACATCATTCGCAACGCCGAAGCCGTGCTCTCCGCGCCGCACATCGCCGGCGTGCCGATCCTGTTCAACCTGCCAGCCTTCCTCTCGGTGATGGGCATCACCTGGGTGCTGGTGCGCGGCGTGCGAGAGAGCACCAGTTTCAATACTGCCATGGTGGTGCTCAAGCTCGTGATCATCGCGTTCTTCCTCATCGTCGGCGTGTTCTACGTGCGGCCGGAGAACTGGACGCCATTTGCGCCCAACGGCTTTGCCGGGATTAGCAGCGCCGCCGCGATCATCTTCTTTGCCTACATCGGCTTTGACGCCGTCTCGACGGCCGCCGAAGAAACCAAGGACCCGCAGCGCAACATGCCCATCGGGATGATCGGCAGCCTGATCATCTGCACCGTCATCTACATGGCCGTGGCCGTCGTGCTCACCGGGCTCACCCCCTGGCAGCAACTCGGCACGGCCGAACCGCTGGCCACGGCGTTCTCGATGCGCGGCCTGCACTGGGTGTCGGGGATCATCTCGCTCGGCGCGGTGTTTGCGACCACCTCCGTGCTGATCGTGTTTCAGATGGGGCAGCCCCGGATCTTCTTCTCCATGGCGCGAGACGGGCTGCTGCCGGCATGGGCCGCGAAGGTCCACCCCAAATACAACACGCCGCACGTCACCACGATCATGACCGGGCTGTTTGTCGGGCTGCTCGCCGGCTTTGCCAACATCGACGAGATCGTCGAGCTGACCAACATCGGGACGCTGTTTGCCTTCGTGCTCGTGGCTCTGGGGATCCTGGTGCTGCGGCGAACGCACCCCGACGCGCCGCGGCCCTTCCGCACGCCGCTCGTGCCGGCGGTGCCCCTGATGGCCGTGTTCTCCTGCGGCTACCTGATGTTCAAGCTGCCGTGGCAGACCTGGGAGCGCTTCTTCATCTGGATGGCCCTCGGCCTGCTCGTGTACTTCGCCTATGGCTACCGTCACAGCAAGCTGCGCGCGGCGCGCTGACGGCCGCCGCGTCCCTGGCCCGCGCCCTCAGTCCACCCACGCCAGCGCGCAGATCGGCGGCAGGTCCGCGCTCAGGCGCGTCCACTGCTCGCCTTCATCGTCACTGGTCCAGAGCGAGCCCGTCGTACTCCCCATGGCGAGCCGTGGGCGCGTGCCGTCGGCGCTCACGACGAGGCAGTGGCGGTAGATCAGGTGGTAGGCGTGCTGCTGCGGCAGGCCGGCGCTGAGCACCTCGAAGCTGGACCCGCCATCGCGCGTGCGCGCGACGACGAGCCGGCCGTCGACGGGAACGCGCCGCTCGTCCTTGACGGCTGGCGCAAACCACGCGACCTCCGGGTCGTTGGGGTGGACGGCGACGGCGAAGCCGAAGGCCGAGGGCGTGGCGGTCGTCACCTCGGTCCACGCGGCGCCCCCGTCCACCGATCGGAAGATGCCGTTGTGGTGCTGTACCCACAGCACGTCGGGATTGGCGTCGCAGGCGGTCATCAGGTGCGCGTCCTGCACGATGGGGTCGTACTCCTGCCCCGGCGGCATGTACTCCGCGCGCATGCCATGGCTGGCGATGCGCCAGGATTGCCCGTGGTCGTCGCTGCGCCACGCGCCACCGGTGGAGACGGCCACCATCACCCGTGCCGGATGCGCGCGATGCGTGACCACGCTGTGGATACCAGGCCAGTCGTAGCCGCCACCGCCCCACTTCGCGCGCTCCGGAAGCATCCAGAGGGGCATGTTGAGGGTCCAGGTGGCGCCGCGGTCGCTCGAGTGGAACAAGCCACCGGGAATGGTCCCGCACCAGAGCGCGCCTGGCTGCGAGTAGTCGGGCGCAAGGGCCCAGATCTGCTGGACCTTCCACGGCACTTCCTCGCCGCGCATCGGGTCGCGCACCACCGGCGCATCCTCGGGTTTTGGTGGAAAGGCGGGGGCAGCCACTTCCTGCCAGGCGCCGCCGGCGTCGCGGCGATGCAGCTTGCAGCCGAAGTGGCCGAGGTTGAGCGCCGCGTAGGCGCTGCCGTCGCGCGGGTCGTGCAGCGCGATGGTGACCGGGTCGCCCACAAACGCCGATTCGGCGAGCGTTAGCCGATCGGCATCCTGCGTGTACGAGAACAGACCCTTGCGGGTGGACACCAGCAGCGTGCGTGACATGGAAGGCACCTCTCGTCGCGAAGACGCACCGGGGGTCAGCCGCCTGACAGCGCCTGCATCACGTCGACGTCACTGTCGGGCCGGAGCGCGTCGCTGAGCGACACGCGGTCGCGAACGGGTGCGCCATCGACAAATACGGTGACGTGCCTGCGCAGCGCTCCCTGTTCGTCCACCAGGTAGGAGGCAAGCGTCGGCGTCGACGCGAAGATCTCCGACAACGCTTCGCGGACGGTCAGGCCGCCCACGCGGACGTCTGGCACCGGCACGTAGCGCTGCAAGCTCGGCGTAAAGCGCACTAGAGGCATGGCTGATCGGGGGCACGGTAGCACAACGCAGCACGGGGCGCGGGTACCGGGTACGGGAGCGGGGACGAGGACGCGGCGTGGTGTCTGACGGGGGCAGGCGCTGAGCGCGCTACTTCCGCAGCACCCAGGTCGTCATGCAGCGCTGATCCTGGACCACGGTGGTCTTGAGCGGGTCGAGCAGCACACCACGGAGAGCGTCGGTGAGGGCCATCAACTGTGCCTCGTCGACCACGTAGCGCGTGGTGCCGTCGGGCAGCACGTAGTGCCGGCCGGAGACGTGCTCGAGCGCCTCGTCAGGCATGCCGACGTTCGACACCAGGCGCGCGAAGAGCAGGCCTCCGGGCTTCAACACGCGCCACATCTCTCGCACCATCGCCTCGAAGTGCGCATCGTCTCGCGCGAAGTGCAGCACGGCGTTGCTGATGACGACGTCGAACCAGGCGTCCGGAAGCGACAGGCGCTCGATGGCGTCGAGGCGAATCTGACCGGGCGGGAGCCCCGGCGCCAGCGCGGCAGCCATATCGCGCACGTAGGTGACCGCTTGCGGGTCCTCGTCCACCGCATGGACGTCGAAGCCCTCCCGCAACAAGTAGACGAGATTGCGTCCACCGCCACAGCCGGCGTCGAGCACGCGCATGCCCGGCACGATGCGACCTCGCAACAACTGGTCGAACAGGTAGATGTCTATCTGGCCGAACTGGGTCTGGAGGTCCATCGGCGTCACGGCGTCCCCGGTCTCCCTGACACGTCCACCACGACCTCGGTGAGCACCGAGTTGGCGATGTAGCACTCGTGGTGCGCCGCGGCGTGCATGGCGGTGACGTCCTCGGCCGTCGGCCGCGATGGCCCGCTGAAGGTGACATCGGGGCGCAGCACCACGCGGGTCATCGCGTGACGGCCCGCCTCGTTGCGATCCAGCGTCCCTGACGCGTGGTCCTCGTAGTGATCGACGACGAACCCGCGCTTGGCCGCGACCGACAGGAAGCACAGCATGTGACAGCTGGCCAGCGCCGCGACAAACGCCTCCTCGGGGTCCACGCCCATCGGGTCAGACATCGGCACCGGCACCACGTGTGGAGACGACGATGCGGGAATGGTGGCGCCGCCATCGAACATCCAGCGGTGGGCGCGGCTGTACCGGTTGTCGGTGAACGCCGCGTCGAAGCGGTCCCAGGCGACGGTGGCGGTGTGTTCGGCCATTGAAGCGATGCCAGGCTCGATAGGTGCGACGCAATTGCCGTCAGATGATCGTGACGGGAACCGGCACCACGTGGTGGACGACGTAGTTGCCGTAGTCGGCGTTGTGGGTCATCGGCTGAGTACGTCCCCTGGCGTCGGTGGCGCGCGACATCAGCACCGCCTCGCCAGCGGCTGCCGGCACCTGCCAGCGGTAGCGCCACCGCCGCCACGTGACGGCGCTCTCGGGATCGATGAACTCCGCGTCGCGCCAGCGAGTGCCGCCGTCGGTGCTGACCTCCACGCGACTCACCGGGCCGTCGCTCCACGCCGCGCCGACGATCTCGGTCATGCCGCCGGACCGCACCTGACCGCTCGGGGAGGGCCGCGCGATCATCGACTTGACGTGCAGCGCCATCAGCGGACGTCGCAGCGGTCGCCCGCCCGTCCGGTCCCAGAACGCGTAATCGGTGGTTTCCCAGTAAGAGTCCGCTTCCCCTCGGACCGCCTCGATCGAGACCAGCCACTTGACCGACGCCATGCCGTAACAGCCCGGCACGATCAGGCGGACCGGCGCGCCATGGGCTGCCGGGAGAGGCTGCCCATTCATGGCGTAGGCGACCAGCACGTCGCGGGCCCGTGCCTCTTCGAGCGACAGGCTGCGGTGGAAGGTGATGGGGCCGGAGGGGGACGGGAGATTCTTCACCTCGCCTCGGTCCTGTCCTTCACACATCAGGCGAGTGGCGTCGGTGGCGACACCGGCTCTGGCCAGCAGGTCGGCCAGGCGCACACCCGTCCACTCGGCGGTGCCGACCGCGCCGCCCGCCCACTGCACCCCCGACGTGCGCGGCGTGAGATAGGCCCGTCCGTTGCCCGCGCATTCGAGGGTCACTACCCTGGACACCTTCGGCAGCGCCCGCAGCTGCTCGATCGAGAACGTCAGCGGCTGGCCGACGGCACCCTTGACGTGCAGGCGCCAGGCGGCAGCATCGATGGCCGGTACCGGGAAGTGGCTTCGTACATAGTGCTGGTCGGTGGGCGTGATGAACTCGGTCAGCGTTCCGAGGTCGCTTTCCAGGTTCTCCGGCACCGCCTGCCGCACGACACGTCGCGCCGGCATCGCCTGCGAGATGGCCTGCGCCGCTCGTCCGGGCACCGCTGCCAGCGCCGCAGCAATCGAGCCGAACGTGAGGACGGTCCGTCGAGGATGGGTCACGCCACACGACCTTCGCGCACGACGCCAATCTTCGGGCATGTGCTGTTGAGGATGCAACGTCCGCACTGCGGGAACACGGGCTTGCACACGTGCTGTCCCCAGGTGACCAGGTAGAGGTTGATGGTCGACCACCAGCGGCGGGGCGCGACCTCGTACAGGGCTCGCTCGGTCTGCTCGGGCATGCGTGTGCGCACCCAGCCGAAACGGTTGGCGATGCGGTGCACGTGCGTGTCCACGCAGATGTTGTCGCGGCTGCGGCACGCGACAATCAACGTCAGGTTGGCCGTCTTGCGCCCCACGCCCGGCAACGTCAGCAACTGCTCCATCGTCGTCGGCACCTGACCGCCGAAGTCGCGGACCAGGATGCGCGCCGTTTCTTTCAGATGCACGGCTTTGTTGCGGTAGAAGCTGACCGGGTAGATGAGGCGCTCGATGCGGCCGACGGTCATCCGGGCGAGCGTCGCGGGGTCGGATGCCACCTTGAACAGCCGCAGCGACGCGTCCAGCGTCACGGCATCCTTGGTCTGCGCCGACAGCATCGTCGACACCAGCACCTGGAACGCATCGCCCATCAGCTCCTCGGCGATCTTCTCGATGGCCGGCAGTTGCAGGGTCGTGATGGCCGCGCCGAGCCGCTTCAGGGTGGGCGCCACCGGCAGCGGTGGCCTCAGCGTCGGCACGGCAAAGGTGATGCGGGGACCGACCATGCCTGATAATTCCTAATTCCTAATTTTCCTAAGGTACATAGCTTCCCGGAATCGGTGTGACCGGTGCGCGGCCGGCGAGCACTTCGACCAGATTGCGAGCCGCGAGGTTGCACATCGCCGTGCGGGTCTCGCGGGTGGCGCTGCCGAGATGCGGGATCAGGAAGGCGTTGTCGAACTTCAACAGCCCCGGGTGGACGACCGGTTCGAGTTCGTACACGTCGAGGGCGGCACCGGCGATCCAGCCGTTCTCGAGCGCCGAGACGACAGCGGCCTCCTCGACGACCGGGCCTCGCGCCATGTTGACGAGATAGGCCGTCGGCTTCATCAGCCGGATGCTGTTGCGATTGATCAGGTGATGCGTTTCTGGCGAGAGCGGCACGTGCAGCGTCACGACGTCAGAGCGTTCGAGCAGGGTCTCGAACGACACACCTTCGTAGGGCACGCCGTCTGGGCCGAGGATCTCCTCGTCGGCGCGACGCGGCGATTTCATGTACACGGTGCGCATGCCGAACGCGGCCGCCTTGGCGGCCACGGCCTGGCCGATGCGCCCCATCCCGATGACGCCGAGCGTCTTGCCCATCAGGTCCATCCCGAGCAGCAGGTCGAGCTGGAAGCCTTTCCACTGCCCGGCGCGAAGCATGCGTTCGGCCTCACCCAGTCGGCGCGTCGCGCCCAGGATCAGGCCCCAGGTCAGCGCGGCGCAGGCCTCGTTGAGCACGTCCGGCGTGTTGGTCACGACCACCTTGCGCTGCCGGGCGGCAGCCACGTCGATGTTGTTGTAGCCGACGGCCACGTTGCACACCACACGCAGGTCTGGCACCTGGTCCAGAAATGCCGCGTCCACCTTGTCGGTCCCCTGCGCGACCAGACCCGCACAGCCTGCGGTACGGGCGACGAGCGCGTCAGCCGACGGCCCGCCGGGGCCCTCGAAGACATCCATGTCGGTGTGCCCCGCGATCAAGTCGAGGGTTTCCTGGAAGAGTCGGCGCGAGACGAAGACGCGCGGGCGCGATGCAGTGGACATGGGCGATGACGGGTGACGGGTCAGTGACCGTACGACTGGCAGAAGCCGCAATGTGTACAGCGCACGTGGGGTTCGACCACGCACGGGGCGTCGGGCTCGGTCGGCGCGAGAAAGACGAAGCGACCGTGCGACAGGTGAGTCAGGTAGGGCGCGTTGAAGACCCGCCGATCTCCGGCTGCGCCGGGCGGCGGGTTCGCCGAACGCGCGGCGGTGGTGGAACGGCTCGGCACGCCGTCCCTGCCGTCGGTGCCCAGGTGCTGCGCAATGGCGTCCCGGATCAGCGTCCGCAGCTGGTCTTCGTGCATCACCACACCTCCTCGGTCTTCTCGAGGGCATCCACGATGCCGATGATCGCGGCATCGACCGGTGCGCCCTTGCGGCCGAGGGCATCACCGGCCGCTTTGCCTTCAATCACCAACAGCACGCGCTCGCCCACTCCTGCGCCGACGCTGTCGATGGCCAGCACCACGGTGCCCTTGGCCGTGCCATCCGGCGTTTCCGGCTGCACCAGCAACAGCTTGGCGCCGAGCAGCTTGGCGTGCTTCTGGGTGGACACGACGGTCCCGACGACGGTCCCGACCTGCATGTCAGGCGACCACGTCTGCGACGTCCACGATACCGATGATGCTGGCGTCGGTCGGGACTTCGGTGGGATGAAACGGGAAGGCGGCCTCGCGGCCGCGGACAAAGAAGACGCGCTCCCCGACACCCGCCCCGGCGGCGTCGGTGGCCACCAGGGTGCGGCCGACGTCGCTGCCGTCACGCCCGAGCGGCTGGATCACCAGCAACGCGACGCCAGTCAGCCGCGCGTCCTTGTGCGTGCAGACGACGGTGCCGACGACACGAGCCAGGTACATGGGGAAACTCCGCTCAGGACATCGACACAGTGTCGACGATGCCCACGATGGCCGCGTCCACGGGTGCCTGCCCGAGGCCGTCGGCCAGGCGCGCAGAACTGCCGGAGACGACCAGGACCGTTTCGCCGGTGCCGGCATCGACGGTGTCGATGGCCACCAGCGCCGTGCCCTCGAGCTGGCCGTCGGGGGAGATGGGACGCACGACCAGCAGCTTGGCGCTCAGCAGTCGTTCGTCCTTGCGGGTCGCCACGACGGTGCCGACGACCCTGCCCAGGATCACTTGCTCGAGGCCTTGCCGATGGGCAGGACGTCCTCGAGGTTGCTGTGCGGACGCGGGATGACGTGCACCGACACGAGTTCGCCGACGCGACGCGCGGCAGCGGCGCCGGCATCGGTGGCAGCCTTCACGGCAGCGACGTCGCCACGCACGATGGCCGTGACGTAGCCTGCGCCAATCTTCTCCCACCCGACGAGGGTGACCTTGGCGGCCTTGACCATCGCGTCTGCGGCCTCGATCATCGCGACCAGGCCCTTGGTTTCAATCATCCCGAGTGCTTCACCCATAAACGTGTCACCTGGCGCCTTGCGGCGGCTTGCGCGGACTGCCCGCGCGGGACTGAACATCGTGTCGCGAACGAGCCGCCGGGGTCCGGCGGCCACGGGTCATCGGTGCGCGCAATCAGGCGTCGCGCGTCACCTGGCGGACCGCGTCGGCAATGAGCGCCGCAAGCTCGCGGTATGTTAGCCGAATTTCATCACCCTCGCCGGCACCTGACAGGCCTGCCGCCGGCGCCACGATGCGTGGGCCGTCGGAGGCCGGGGCGTCGACGAACTGGCACGTCCCCTCCTCGCTGCCGGCCAGCGCCGGGTCGGTGCAGATGGGCGCCGGCGACTTGATGCCGTAGAAGTCGCGCAGACCCTGCAACCGCTGCACTTCCTGGCGCGAAATCAGGTTCTCGCCACCGAGCTGACGCGCCACCAGCGTGATCTGCGCGAAGTGCTCCATCGTCTCCATCTTGAAGTACGCGTTCATCAGGTCCTGGCCAGCCGTCAGCGCGCCGTGGTTGGCCAGCAGCAGCCCGTCGTGCGCGGTGATGTACTTCTTCACCGCGTCGGGCAGTTCCTGGGTGGACGGCGTCGCGTACTCGGCGATGGGCACGCTGCCAAGCGAGAAGATCATCTCGGCGAGCGAGGACTTGTTGAGGGGCACCCCGGCGACGGCAAAGCCGGTGGACAGCGGCGGGTGGGCATGCACCACGGCACGCACGTCGGGCCGCATCTCGTAGACGGCCAGGTGCATCTTGAGTTCGGTGGATGGGTCACGGTGACCCGACACCTTGCTCCCCTGCATGTCGGTGACCACCATCATGTCGGGGGTCATGAACCCCTTGGACACGCTCTTGGGGGTCGCAAGCAGGTGGTGGTCGTCGAGACGGACGCTGATGTTGCCGTCATTGGACGCGACGTATCCGCGGGCGTACACACGCCGGCCGACTTCGCAGATCTCGGCGCGCAGCTGTTCTTCGCGGGGGGTCAATGGTCGGCGCTCGGCAATCGGGGGCAGCGGCCGCTCGGCTCAGCGGGGGCGGGCTGCCCCGGCATCATAGGCGGATCGACAGCGCTCTGAACAGAAGAACGCCGTCCCTTCGGCAGTCTTGGCCACCAGCGCGCGGTCCTGCAGCACGTAGGTGCCGCAGACCGGATCCTGGACCAGGGTCCCCTGCGAGCGCGCGACCCCGCCGGGCCGGGCCCCGCTGCCGTCCTGGCCAGGCACCTGCGCAGCCCCGATCAGGCCCCTGACGATACCGCCGACGATCAACATCAACGCGCGCAGCACCATGAAAATCAGCAGCAGACGCAGGAGCCAGCCGACCACCGGCTCAGGCCCCCTGCTTGGGCGCGGGGGGCGAGGCAGGCGCCTCGGTCGAGGCGCCGCCGGGGGCCAGTTCCGGATGCGCGGCCTTCAGGCCGTCCAGCGCCTGTCGCGCGGCACGGGCCTCAGGCGAGTCGGCCGGGGCCAGAGCGACCACCTGACTCCAGGCGGCACCGGCCCCAGCCAGGTCCTGCTTGCCGAACGCCCGCACGATACCGAGGTTCAGCCAGGTCTTGGAGTGCTTGGGATCGATCTCGAGCGATTGTGCGAACTGGGCCAGCGCCTGGTCGACCTGGTTGGTGTAGTAGTAGCTGACGGCGAGGTCGGTGCTCACGTCGGCGTTGGTCGGCGCGATCTTCAGCGACGCCTCGTACCACTTTGCCGCTTCCACGTAGTTCTCGGCATCGAAGTAGAGGTTGGCCAACTGCGCGCGGACCGCTGCGTCCGCAGGCTTGGCAGCGGCGACCTTCTCGAGCGCCTGCGCCTGCGCCAGGTCGATCGGCCGGGCCGTGCTGCCCTGGCTGGTCCCCCCGCCCGCCGCAGCGGCAGGGCCGGCGGCCGCTGGCGCCACCTGCGCGGTTGGCGCCTGAACGGGCGCCACCTGCTGGGCGCCCAACATCCACCCGCACAACAGGCCGAACAACGCGCCCGCGATTCCGACGACGATCGATTCTGGTTTCAACCTTTAGATGATATCCCCGGCGGCCTCGCGATACTCCAGCGTGGCTTGCCGCAGCCCGACATACAGCGCGTAGTTGATCAGGGCATGGCCGATGGACACCTCGTCGAGGCGGGGCATCGCCTGGACGAAATCAGGCAGATTCTCGAGGTCCAGATCGTGCCCCGCGTTGACGCCCAGGCCAAGACTCACGGCAGAGGTAGCTGCCAGGACGAAGGGCCGCAGGGTCTCGGACAACGACGCGGTCGAGGTCGCGAAGGCGCGCGCATAGGGCTCGGTGAAGAGCTCCACCCGATCCGCGCCTACCCGGTGCGCCAGCTGCACGGCCTGCTCGGTGGCATCGACAAACAGCGACACGCGGATGCCGTGGCCGCGCAGCCGGGCGATGACATCGCGGAGATCGCGCTCGTCGGTGTCCGGGGGCCAGCCAGCCTCGCTGGTGATTTCGCCAGCACGCACCGGCACCAGCGTGCATTGATGGGGCCGCACCGTCTCCACGAGGTTGAGAAGGTCCGGCCGCGGGTCGCCCTCGATGTTGAATTCCACCGCCGTCCAGGGGTCGAGCAGGTGCTTCAACGCGTGCACATCGTCGAACGTGATGTGCCGTGCGTCGGAGCGCGGGTGGACGGTGATGCCGGGCGCTCCGGCCTCGATGCACACCCGAGCCGCATCGACCACCGACGGAATGGGGCCGCCGCGGCTGTTGCGCAGCGTGGCGATCTTGTTGACGTTGACCGAAAGCTTGGCCATGTGTCCGCCCCTACCCCGCGCCCAGCGCGCCCTTGGCGGCCGCGGCAATCTCGTGCGCCCAGGCGTCGATCTCGGCCTGGTCGCGGCCCTCGAGCATGATCCGGAGCAATGGCTCGGTGCCCGAGTAGCGCACCAGGAGCCGACCCTCCTCGCCCAGCCGACGCTCGACGCTGTCGATGACGGCGGCGATCGCCGGCACCTCGGCGACGGGCACCCGGCGGCCGACCCGGACGTTGACCAGCACCTGCGGGTAGGTCACCAGCGCCGAGGCGAGATCGCGCAGCGAACGGCCCGTCTCGGCCATCACCCGCAGGACGCTGAGCGCGGTGACGATGCCGTCACCGGTGAACAGGTGCTCGGCCACGATGACGTGCCCGGACTGCTCGCCACCGAGTGCGTAGCCGTGGTCGCGGATTTCTTCCATCACGTGCTTGTCGCCGACGGCCGTGCGCAGCAGGCGAATGCCCTGCGCGGCGAGCGCCCGCTCGAGCCCCAGGTTGCTCATCACCGTGGCCACGACCGTATCGCGCGGCAGTCCGCCGGAGCGCTTGAGGTGCAGCGCCAGGATCAGCATGATTGCGTCGCCGTCGACAATCGCGCCCTGGTCGTCCACCATCAGGCAGCGGTCGCCATCGCCGTCAAACGCAATGCCCATCGCCAGCTGCTTGTCGCGAACCAGCGTCTGCAGTGTCTCGAGGTGCGTGGAGCCGCACTGCAGGTTGATGTTGCGGCCGTCGGCGTCATTGCCGATCACGTGAGCGTCGAGCCCGAGCGCTTCGAACAGCCGCGGCGCCACCGTGGTCGTGGCACCGTTGGCACAGTCCAGCCCGATGCGGAGGCCGGTGACGTGGCCGGCAAACGGCAGGGCGGCCGTGCAGTGCCGCATGTAGGACTCGACCACCTCGTGCGGCTCGATATCGGGCGACGCGTCGGCCGAGACGACGAAATGCGGATCGGCCACGAGCGCCTCCACCTGGCGCTCGAGCGACTCGTCGAACTTCTGGCCGTGCCCCGAAAACACCTTGATCCCGTTGTCCTGGTAGGGGTTGTGGGACGCGGAGATCACGATGCCGGCGTCGAAGTCCTCGGCACGGGTGGTCACCGCCACCGCGGGCGTCGGCACCACGCCCGCCGACAGCAGGTCGCCGCCCATCGCGCGCACGCCACGCGCAAGGATTCGCTCGATCCAGACGCCAGACTCGCGGGTGTCGCGCCCGGTCAGCAGCCGCGACGGCCCCTGATGCGGCAGCACACGGACGAGCGCGGCGCCAAGGCGGAGGATCGTGGTCTCGTCGAGCGGCGGCTCACCAGCCACACCGCGTACACCATCGGTACCGAACAGTTTCATAGGAGCTACGAGCTACAGACTGGAATTCCGAATTCCAATTTCTGAATTCCGAATTGTGAATTGTGTGGTCTCACCTGATGGTGACCGTGACCGTGGCCGGTTCGATCCGCTCGACGGCCACCCCCTCCCGGTTCGGGACGCGAACCGGGAGCGAATGCTGGCCACGCGCCAGGTCTATCAGATCCACATCGGCAAGCATGTCGGCCGCCACCAGACCAGCCACCCGCTCCCGCGTGCCGCGCACGAGGACCGAGACGCTGGCTGGCGTCACCCGAGCCTGCAAACCGCGGCCCAGGTTGGTGATGCGCACGTCGACGCCCTGCAACGTCTGCTGCACAGGCGCGGGGACGATCTCCACGGTGACCACCGCCACCTGCGGTTCACGCAGGCGCACCGACGAGTCCTCCACCCCGACGGTCACCCGGTCGGTCACCGACGCGCGCGCCCCATCCACCCGCACGGGCTCGGTCGTGGCCTCGCGCAGCGCCTCCAGGCGGCCGATCGGGCCGAGCACCTGCACGGTGGCCGGCGCGGTGGTGATCCGGCCGACGACGAACCCGGGTTCGGGATCGCCCTCGACGACGGGGGACACGGGCACGACCTTCTGGCCGGCGTACTCGAAGTCGAGGGAGACGGTCGGCGGGGTGACCTGGACCACCGCGACGCCAAACGGCACGCGGACCTCGTCGGCCCGCAGATTGAAGAGGCGCGTGCCAGGCCGGGCATTGGTGAGATCCAGCGCGGCCACCACGTCGCCCTGGACCACTCGCGCGAGATTGCCCGACGAGCCACGCAGCCGCACGTCGGCCGAGCCGGGGGGGTCACCCACGATCTCCATGCCCGGGGGCACGTTCCGGTACTCGAGCGGCACGCGGATGTTGCGCTCCACCGTGCTCTGGCCGGAGATGGCCAGCCACAGCACGGACGCGACGACCAGCGAGATGATTTTCAACGGGAGGTTGGAGAAGAGTCGCAACGCCATGGTCAGGCCTGCGGCCGCATCCGTCGGGCCGACTTGCGCTGGAGGACCAGCTGGGTGAGCCGCGCACGCAAGGTCTCGGCCGTGAAGCCCCGGAACATCTGCCCTTCGCTGGCGATCGAAATGCGTCCGGTCTCTTCCGACACCACCACGGCGACGGCGTCGTTCTCCTCGGTCAAGCCGATGGCCGCCCGATGACGGGTGCCGAGGTCGGTGCCGACCACCGGGCTCACCGTGAGCGGCAGAAAGCACGAGGCCGCGGCCAGCTTGTTCTCCTGGATGATGACCGCGCCGTCGTGCAGGGGCCCGCTGGTCTGGAAGACCGTGACGAGCAGGTCATGAGTCACCATGGCGTCCAGGGGAATCCCGCTCTCGATGTAGTTGCGGAGGCCAATCTGTCGCTCGATCACGATGAGCGCGCCGGTTTTCTTGTCCGCCAGCTGGATGGCCGCCGTCACCACCTCCTCGATGGTCTCGTCGTCATTCTCGGCCCGCGAGAAGGCACGCACGAACGGGGTACGGCCAAAGTGCGCGAGCGCCCGCCGGATGTCGTTCTGGAACAACACGATCGCGGCAAAGACGACGTAGCCGATCATGTTGCGAATCAGCCAGTTGACCGTCTGGAGTGGCGCCGCGAGGGAGAAGAAATACAGTCCCACCAGCAAGGCCGACCCGAACGCCATCTGCATGGCGCGCGTCCCACGGATCAGCTTGAGGGACTCGTAGATGATGAGCGCCACCACCAGGACGTCAAGGACGTCCCAGCCAGTGACGGTCGAGCGGCTGATCCACGAGGTGACGGCGTCCATGGCAGTGTCGCAGCTGGTCCGGCGCTCAGGCCCGGCGCAGTGCTGCGGCGCTGATCATATCTGCCACGCGGACGGCCTGCACACTGGCGGCCACATCGTGGACGCGCACGATGTGCGCACCCGTCAGGGCCGCAACGGTCACCACGGCCAGGCTGGCCGGGTCCCGGCTCGTCGCCGGGCACTCGCCGATGGCCGTCTGCAGGAACGATTTTCGTGAGGCGCCGACCATCAGCGGCAGGTCGAGCTGCCGCAGCGCGGGGTGGTCGAGATGGGCCATCACCTCCCAGCTCTGTGCCGCGTTCTTCGCAAACCCGATGCCGGGATCGATGACCAGCGCCTCCCGCGGCACGCCTGCAGCCAGCGCGGTGTCAACGCTCCAGGCCAGTTCTGCCGCCAGATCGGCGACCACCTCGCCGTACGTGGCGTGGTGATGCATGTCTGACGGCGTGCCCCGCATGTGCATCAGGATCAGCCCCGCGCCGGTGTCGGCAGCCACGGCCGCCAGGGTGGGGTCCCGGCGGAGCCCGCTGATGTCGTTGACGATCGAGGCTCCAGCCTCGATCGCGGCCTCCGCAACCAGCGCCTTGGTGGTGTCGATCGAGATGGGCACCGACACCTGTCGGGCCAGCGCGGCGATGACGGGGGTGACGCGGGCCAGCTCCCCAGCGGCGCCGACCGGCGCCGCGCCGGGGCGCGTGGACTCGCCGCCGACGTCGATGAGGTCCGCGCCGGCCTCGACCATGGCCAATGCCGCAGCCACGGCGTGCGCCGGATCAGGGTGCTGGCCGCCGTCCGAGAAGCTGTCAGGGGTGACGTTGAGGATCCCCATGACGAGCGTCCGCTCGCCCAGGGCGAGGGTGCGCCCGTGGCGCAGTAACCACGTGTGTGGGCGACGGCGAGGCGGAGTCATGGGGTGATGGTCGGGACGCCTATGGGGGCGTGGTCAGGCTGATGGAAACACGAAGGGCGCCAGATGCCTGGCGCCCCGTGCGTTCCTGGTCGGGGCAGCTCGCGCTGCCCCTGCCCTCACTCTTGCCCGAGGGGCTTGTTCTGGATGGGCATCGCCGGAACCATGGACGGGCGTGGGCGGCGCTCCTCGCTGACGACTTCTACCGGCGGCGCGCCCGGGGTGACGACCGGGGCGGGCGCGTCCAGGGAACGTCCGGCAATGATCGCGCGGACCTGGTCGGCATCGAGCACCTCCCGAATCAGCAGGGCGTCGGTGATGCGCTGCATCGCGTCCTTGTGCTGCTCGATGATGCTGCGAGCCACGTCGTAGCCGGCATGCACGATCGCCTGCACCTCGTTGTCGATGCGCATCGCCGTGGACTCCGAGTAATCGCGGTGCTGAGCGATTTCCCGGCCGAGGAAGATCTGCTCTTCCTTCTTGCCGAAGCTGAGCGGCCCGAGCACGCTCATCCCCCACTCGCAGACCATCCGGCGTGCGAGATTGGTCGCCTGCTCGATGTCATTGCGGGCGCCCGCGGTCTTGGTGTGGCAGAAGATCTCGTCGGCGATGCGGCCTGCCATCGCCACCGCGATCTGCGACTCGGCCTCTTCCTTGGAGAAGTCCAGCTGCTCGCCTTCGGGCAGGAAGGACGTGACGCCAAGGGCCATGCCGCGCGGGATGATCGTCACCTTGTGCAGCGGTACTGCGTTGGGCAGCAAGGCGGCGACCAGGGCGTGTCCGGCCTCGTGGTAGGCGGTGTGGAGCTTTTCGTCGTCGCTGATGATCCGCGACTTGCGCTCCACGCCCATGATGACCTTGTCCTTGGCCATCTCGAAGTCGTCCATCGTGACCACCTTGCGGTTCTGGCGGGCAGCGATGAGGGCCGACTCGTTGACCAGGTTTGCCAGATCAGCACCGGCAAAGCGCGGCGTGCCCCGGGCAATGACGTTCAGCTTCACGTCGTCGCCCATCGGGATCTTCTTGGTGTGCACCGCGAGGATCTGCTCGCGGCCACGCACGTCGGGCAGGTCCACCACGACGCGCCGGTCGAAGCGACCCGGGCGCAGCAGGGCGGGGTCGAGCACGTCCGGACGATTGGTCGCGGCCACGAGGATCACGCCCTCGTTGCTCTCGAAACCGTCCATCTCGACCAACAGCTGATTGAGGGTCTGCTCGCGCTCGTCGTGCCCGCCGCCGAGACCGGCGCCGCGATGGCGCCCGACCGCGTCGATCTCATCGATGAAGACGATGCAGGGCGCGTTCTTCTTGCCCTGTTCGAACAGGTCACGCACGCGGCTGGCCCCGACGCCGACAAACATCTCCACGAAGTCCGAGCCGCTGATCGAGAAGAACGGCACGTTGGCTTCACCAGCCACGGCCCGGGCGAGCAGGGTCTTGCCGGTGCCGGGCTGGCCGATCAGCAACACGCCTTTCGGGATCCGCCCGCCGAGCTTCTGGAACTTCTGGGGCTCCTTGAGGAAGTCGATGATTTCCTGGAGCTCTTCCTTGGCCTCGTCGACGCCGGCGACATCCTTGAACGTCACCTTCTTCTGCGAACCCGAGGACAGCTTCGCGCGGCTCTTGCCGAACGACAGGGCCTTGTTGCCCCCGCTCTGCATCTGCCGCATGAAGAAGATCCAGAAGCCAATCATCAGCAGGATTGGCGCCCAGGTATAGAGGAACAGGCCCCACGGACTGCCCGTCGGTTCCTTGGCCGTCACCTCGACCTTGTTGGCCACCAGCTTGTTGCCGAGGCCTTCGTACTGGCTCGGGGCGTAGGTACGCGCCCGCTCGCCATCCTTGTAGGTGGCGACGATCTCCTGACCAGTGATCGTGACCTTGTCGATCTTGTTCGTGTCGAGCTGCTGGACGAAATTACTGAATGGGATGACTTCTTCGCGGGCCTGGAAATTAGCCGAAAAATTCCAGATTAAAACCCCAACGACGACGAGCACCATCCAGAAGAGCAGGCTCCTGAGCGTCGAGTTCAAGCCTTTCCTCCTGACCGCGTAGCTTGCAAGAGTAGCACGCTGGTCGTATGGGGCTGGACTGCAAATTCCTCGCCGACAGCGAGGCCCACCACCCAGGCAATCCGGCCATCGGCGTGGGTAAGGACGGGAACACGGTCGCGGTCGAGCCGCGCGATTTTTCGATTCACCATCAGGTCCTGAATCTTCTGACTGCCTTGCGCCCCAATCGGCCGCATCCAGTCGCCCGGCCGACGGCTGCGCACCGTCAGCACCGCGCCAGCCTGGTCGGCATCGAGTGCCGCGTGGAGCCCGGGGCCACCGGCGAGCGGAGCGTCGGCCTCATAGTCGTTGCGTCGACGCACCGACGCATCGATACGTACATCTGACTCACCTACCTCGACAGTTCCAGGCACCCGCAACTCGCAGGGCGGCAGCGGCGAGGCATGCCGCTGGTCCCCGGCGGCGGCCAGGCGAAGCTGGGCGCCGATTCTCCAGACCCGCAACGGGCCGAGTTGACCGACCCCGCCGGCCCGCACATGCTCGAGACGCACCAGTTGCTCCACCAGCGCCCGCGTCGCCCGGCCCCGCGGCAACATCTGCTCGAGCGCCGCCAGCCGGACGCGCCCCCGCAGCATCGGCGGCACGGCCTCGAGCCGAGGCAGGTCAAGCAACCAGCCCCCGTCGGCATGCGGCACCACCACCGATGGAAGCTCGACAGCCACGCAGGCGGCCAACCACTGCTCATCGTCTCTCCACCCGTGGGCCTGCCGGGCCAGCCGTTCGGGCAGGGACGCGCCAGCCACGGCCATGAGCGCCGGCAGCACCCGGTGGCGGACCTGGTTGCGAGCGATGCTGAGGTCTGCGTTGCTCGTGTCGTCTCGCCAGGTGAGGCCCCGGTCGGCGGCGTACGCTTCCACGTCGGCGCGCCGGACCTCCAACAGCGGACGAATCAGCAGTCCATGCTTCGGCCACATGCCGGCCAGGCCGCGCGTGCCCGCCCCGCGCAGGAACCGCAGGAGCACGGTCTCGGCCTGATCGTCCAGGGTGTGGCCCACGGCAATCCGCGTGGCGCCGCGGCGCCGCGCCACGAGTCGAAAGGCGGCATGCCTCAGCGCATGGCCTGTCCGCTCGAGCGACCAGTGCCGACGCGAAGCCTCGCCGGCCACGTCCACGTGCACCACGTCAAGCGCAATGCCATGGGCGGCCGCGAGGCCTTCACAGAAGGCGGCATCGCCATCGGCATCGGCGCCTCGCAACCCGTGATGGACGTGGACCAGGCCAGCAAGTGTCACCCGTGCCCGCGGCGCCAGCGCGGCCAGCACGTGGAGGAGGGCCACCGAGTCGGCGCCCCCCGAGACCGCCACGAGAATGCGGTCGCCCTCGGTCAGGAGGCCGTGGCGGGCCACGGTCGCCCAGACGCGCGTCGGGAAGCGGGTCACGGCCGTGACAGGCGAGGGCGATGGAACCTCAGAGGGCCGTTGGCAGTCGAAAGAGACTCGAGTGAGCGGCGGCCGTCCGGGATGACCCTGAGCCCCGCCTGAAACGTGGCACGTCTCATGCTCCTCGATCCTGACATGTTGCGACCTCTCAACTTCGCCGACGTTGCCGTCCGCCCCGAGGGCGACCACTGGATCGTGGTCGACCACTCGGACCGTCCCTTGCTCGATCAGCGCTTTTCCGACCGCTTCGCTGCCATTTCCCTGGGCCTGCTCGTGGCACGCCGGCAGGGTGGGGCCGTGTGGCTCGACCAGTTCCAGGTCGAACAGGAAATGCCCACCAAGAAGCAAATCTTCCACTAGGGCGTCGGCGTCCCGACGTCATTTACACGTCGGGTGACGCCGCGCCGGCCTCTGCCCACACCCCCGGGCAGACGGAACCCTCCTAGACGATCACTCCATCGTCACTGTCGCAGCCGCTCCAGCATGTAATTCGCAAGGAAGCTGTGCGCGAACGTCGTCGGATGCACCACGTCCCAGAACAGCAGCGGAAACGGCGTCTCGAAGGTGCCGAGCGTTGCACACAGCGCCGGCGCGACAAAGAGGCAAGCCGACATTGGGACAGGCTGCGGGTCGGGGGGAGGCGTCATGACGAAGGTCCCGTCGGGGAGTTGTATGGGCCACGGGTGCAGCACGTCAATCGCGGCAAATCCACTAGGCACACCAAGACCCTGCAACCTCACGAAGGCGTCGTCGACGTTCACGACGGTGAGCTTCAGTTGGCTATGGCGTGCCGCCAGATCCCGGGCGCCCGCGGCGAGCAGTCCATTGTGCGCCGCGGCGACGGCACTGCCCTGGGCTGCCTGTTCCGGCGTGAGATACGGCAGCTTGCCAAGGTCGGGCAACGTAAGCAGCAGCACGTTGCGGGCGCCGAGAGCGTATAAGCGATCAATGGAAGCAATGATGTTCGCGACCACATCGTTCGGGGCCATCGGCTCGTTGAAGGCGCCGACGCGGTAGTCGTTCGCGCCGCTGACGATGGCGTACAGCGCATATTTTGACGGACTTTTGCCTCGCAAGCCGAGCTTGAACAGCCCGACCTGACCGAGCAGCCCGGGCGCCCACAGCCCACCCGGCGTCTGGTCGAGCACGGGAGTACCCGTGCCGCCGAAGGCGAAATTGACTGCCCCCGTCTTCCTGAGCACAGGCGCCGCGATGTAGGGCACGAGCGCCGGCGAGCCCGGCTTCTTGAGCGTCTCCCACAGATACTCGAAGGCAACTGGACCGTTGCTGAACCGGCCCTGGTAGTAGGTGCCTTCCGGTGGAGGAGGCGGACCGGCAATCTGACCAGCCTTTACCAATACCGCCGATGTCAGCCATACGTTGCCGTTGTCAGCCAGGCTGTCGCCGAAGACGTAGAACGAGTCAAAGGCCTGCGGATCCTCAGCGCGGACAGGGCCCGAGCCGACAGACAACAAAACTAGAGCAGCCGAGAGCGGCCGCAGGAATCGCGTGAGGGTCATGTGGAACCGTCCTTGAACAGTCAGGCGGGTATACAGGAGAGGGGTGTGCGGAAGTTCGCGACTGCCATGGTAGGTGAACGGCTGTGGGCGTGCACTAGATTTATACAGCCGGGCTAGTTTTCTGTCGGTGTCGCTGGACCGCCTCGACTCTGCTAGTGTCTCCCGTCGCATGAAAGCTCTCTTCATCCACGCGCACTTCGACGACTACGAGTTCACCGCCGCAGGCACGTTCGAACTCTGGCGACGCGCGCTCGGCGAGACCTTCGCGGCCAAGGTGCTGGTGTGCACGGACGGCAAGGCCGGACATCACTTCCGCACCCGGGAGGAAACCGGCCGCATCCGTCTGGACGAACAAGCCGAGTCGGCACGGATTGGCCGCTACGCGTTCGAGCTGCTGCGGCTCCCAAACGGACAGCCACCGCGCGAGGCGTGTCTCCAGGTCAGCCCCGACCTGTTGGCCGCCATCTGGAAGGCGATTCGCGACTACGAGCCCGACTACGTGTTCTGCCCGCCGCTGGCCGGCGACCTGCTGGCCGGCGTCCATAACGATCACGAGACGATTGCCGAGGCCGTGCGCCGCGTGGCCTACATGATCAATGTGCCGCACGCGTTCACCCCGGAGTATCCGGCTGACGAAACGCAGTCGCGCCCGTGCAAGGTGCCGGTCATCATCCACGTGTACGACGCGTACATGTTCGGCGCCAACGCCTACGACTACGCCATCGATGTCGAACCCGTCTTCGAGGCGATCAGCGAGATGACCTGGTGCCATCAATCGCAGATCGTCGAGTGGCTGCCGTGGGTGGGCCGGCACGATATGGCGCCACCCGCGACACTCGATGAGTGGAAGACCACGCTGCGCGCGCGGTTCGACCGCAAGAACCGCGAGCTCGGCATCGACTCGCCGCATGCCGTGGAAGTCTTCCGCGTCTCGGCCTGGGGCACCGTGCCCACCCTCGCGCAGCTCACGACGGACCTGCCGGCGATGTTCGGGGCCGCGTCCAACCTCGCGGCGCTGGAACAGCGCCTGCGGCAGTGGAACCACGCCTGACGGCGCGTTCGGCGCTCGGCGTCCAGCGTTAGGCATTCCGAGTTCTGCGTTATGTTGACGGCATGGCTCATCCCCTTGCCGGCACGCCCGTGCCCGCCGACTTGCTGATGGACGTCGATGCCCTGCTCGAGGCCTACACCGAGACGCCCGACGTGAGCGTGCCCACCCAGCGTGTCGCCTTCGGCACCAGCGGACACCGGGGCAGCTCGTTCACCAGGAGCTTCAACGAGGCGCACATCCTGGCAATCACGCAGGCCGTGTGCGAGTACCGCCTCGAGCAGGGGATCACCGGGCCGCTCTTCATCGGCAAGGACACCCATGCCCTCTCAGGCCCGGCGCAACGCAGTGCCATCGAGGTGCTCGCGGCCAATGGGGTGACGACGGTGCTGCAGGCCGACGGGGGGTACGCCCCCACGCCGGTCATCTCGCGTGCCATCCTCGTGCACAACGCCGACGCGCCTGCGGCACTGGCCGACGGGTTGATCATCACGCCCTCGCACAACCCGCCGCAGGACGGCGGCTTCAAGTACAACCCGCCGCACGGCGGCCCAGCCGACACCGACGTCACCCGGTGGATCGAAAACCGCGCCAACGCCCTGCTCGCCGACGGCAACGGCGGGCTCAAGCGGATGCCCTACGGCCAGGCGATCACAGCCGCGTGCGTCACGGAGCGCGATTTCGCCACCGACTACATCGCGGATCTCGGGTCGGTCATCGACATGGAGGCCATCCGTACTGCTGGCTTGCGCATCGGCGTGGACCCGATGGGCGGCGCCGCTGTGGCCTACTGGGCACGCATTGCCTCGCACTACGGGCTCGACATCGACGTCGTCAACCCGCGCGTCGATCCGACGTTCGGCTTCATGACGCTGGATCACGACGGCAAGATCCGCATGGACTGCTCCAGTCCCTACGCCATGGCCAGCCTGGTCGGCCTCAAGGATCGCTTCGACATCGCGTGGGGCAACGACGCCGACGCGGACCGCCACGGCATCGTCACGCCGTCGGTCGGGCTGATGAACCCGAATCACTACCTGGCGGTGGCCATTCGCTACCTGCTCGGACATCGCCTGCACTGGACCACGGCGGCGGTGGGCAAGACGCTGGTCTCGAGCAGCATGATCGACCGCGTGGTGGCCGGCCTCGAGCGGACGCTGCTCGAGGTGCCGGTCGGCTTCAAGTGGTTCTCGCCGGGCCTGGCCAACGGCAGCCTGTGCTTTGGCGGCGAGGAAAGTGCGGGCGCCAGTTTCCTGCGCCGCGATGGATCGGTGTGGACCACCGACAAGGACGGCATCATCCTCGGTCTGCTGGCGGCGGAGATCACCGCCGTCACGGGCAAGGACCCGGGCCAGCACTACCAGGAGCTCACGGCGCAATACGGTGAGCCGCGGTACGTGCGGCTCGACGCCGCGGCCACGCCGGCGCAGAAGCAGGCCTTCACCTACCTCACGGCCGACAAGGTCACGGCCACCACGCTGGCGGGCGACTCGATCACCGCGCGCCTCACCCATGCGCCGGGCAACGGGGCCAGCATCGGCGGCCTCAAGGTCACCACCGCGCAAGGCTGGTTTGCCGCACGTCCATCGGGCACCGAAGACATCTACAAGATCTACGCCGAGAGCTTCACGAGCGACGCGCACCTGGCGCAGATCGTGACCGAGGCGCAGGAGATCGTCACCACGGCGCTGGGCTGAGCGCGGGCGCGTTGCCCCCGCTACCGTGGTGGCGGCCAGCGCAGGTGCTTGTGCAGGAAGTCGAAGGTCCCCTGCGCGTTGAAGCTGTGCGCGCCCTGGAAGAACTCGATCTCGGTCCGGTCGGCCAGGCCCAGTTGCGCGTAGAGGAATCGCACTTTGGCGTACTCGCCCGCCACCCACTGGTCGCGGCCCACGAGATCGAGATGGCCGCGCTCCACCATGAACGGGCGCGGGACCATCAGGTAGGCCATCTCCGCATAGTCGAAGGTGTGCCCCCAGTTCCAGTAGGGCATCTCCCATTCGATGGTCCGCATGAAGCTCCACGGCTCGTCCGTGGCCGCCACCTTGCGTGTCCACTGGTTGAAGTCGCCCGAGCAGATCGACAGCGCGTACTTGTCGAGCAGCGGTGGAATCCTCACGGCCGTCTCGCCGCCGTAGCTGAGACCGTAGAACGCGATGCGCTCCGCGTCCACGAAGGGCAGCGATCCGAGCCAGTCCAGGATGCGATCGTGCTGGCCCAGGATGAAGGAGAACAGCGTGGCCCGGGTGCTATTGGCCTTTCGGTCCAGCCAGCGGTAGCGGTCCTCGCCGCGATACAGGTTGTGCGGCGCGAAGACGATGAATCCACGGTCGGCCAGCGCGGCGCCCACGTCGTTGTAGGCCGTCTGCTTGCCGTCGATCGTGTCGCGCGGCAAGCCGTTGCGCCCATGCTGCACCACGACCGCAGGACGACGTTGGCCGGGGGCGATGTCCTTGGGTACCACGAGCACGCCCCAGGCAAACACGTCGGGCCACACGTCCAGGACCACGTCCCACGCGGTCCAGCGGGCGGTCTCGGCCACCTTGCGGCTGCGGGGATTGAGTGGCAGGTACGGCGCGTCGAACACGCCGACACCATCCTTGCGGAACCGCTCGCGATACGTCCGCGCGCCTTCGATGAACTTCTCCGGCGACAGCGTCGGACGCGTCTTCTCGGTGCTCCAGCGCAGCGTGGTCAGTTCCGGGAGGACGGCATGGAGGAACTCGCGGTCGCGCACGTGCTCCGCGCCGCGCACCAGACCCTGGACGTGCCGCTCGATCTCGCGCACCGCGCGGAGGTGGCGCGCGCTCGGGTCGAACTGCCGCCGCGCGTCGGTGACCGGAGTGCTCGGCGTCGCCGGTGCAAGACGAAAGCCCAGGCGCGAGGCGAACTGCGAGAGGGCCTCCGTGGACAAGGGGCCCACCGGTGCCTCGTCGGGCCCGATCACGAGTGATGGCTTCGGCAACGGCGCGATGGTGGGAATGCGCGCGAACTCCCGGCGCACCGACGCTCCTTCGGGTGTCTGCACGTTGCCCTTGCTGCTCGTGAACGAGGGCACCTCGGCATGCTCGATTACCAGGTGACGCGGCAGGACGAGCGACGCGATCTCGGCATCGCCAAACCGCTCGAGCAAACTCCAGACGTTGCGGTCGATCGGCTCCTGCCACACGCGCGTGCGGCGGTCGAAGTAGCCGCTCACGAGGGCCGCATCGATCCGGGTGTCGATGGCGGCGGCGTGCAACGCCACGAGCCCACCCTCGCCGTAGCCGACCACACCGACCTTTGCCGAGGTGCCGCGCTGGGTGCGGAAGGCGTCCACTGCCGCGAGGACCTTCTGGATCTCGTACCCGATCGGGTGGCGTCCCATGTGGAAGGCCTGCCGGTAGAGCCACTCGCGCCAGGTCTGCTCGCTGCTGCGCAGCTGCGGGTCGTCAGTCTCGATGGGGTCGCGACGGACCAGCACGGGGATGAGCAATTCGCACCCGCTCTCGGCGAGGCGGCGGGCGTACTGCCGTTCGGGTGCGAGGCCTGACGCCAGGCCCATGACCTGCTCCGGGTTCTGGCCGGAATCAGGCACGACCACGAGATGCGCGGTGGGTGCGCCGGTGACTGGCTGCACGAGCAACCCTTCGGCCGTCACACCTTCCAGCACCGCCCACCGCACCTGATACACACGGTAGCGGCGCGTCTCCGCCACGAGTGCAGGGTTGGTGTCGTCTCCGAACCGCTCGACCACAGGGTGCAGTCGCGGGTCGACAACGCCCAGGATCTCGCGCA
>JBKJQW010000051.1:0-47618 GCA_046593715.1 Luteitalea sp. | reverse complement strand
GGCAGCCGATGTTGCCGGCGGCGACGACATCCGCACCCGTGTCGATGACCGCGGCGGCCTTGCGGGCGCCGAGGTCGGTCGCGATGTCCGGATGCTCGACGTTGTAGAGACCTGCCGAACCGCAGCAGGTGTCGCCATTCGGGATCTCCACCACGCGGAGGTTGGAGATGCTGGCCAGCAACGCTCGCGGCGCGCTGCGGATGCCCTGGGCGTGCGCGAGGTGACAGGCATCGTGGTACGCGACGGTCAACGGGGCGGGCAGCGGCGGCGGTTGGACGAGGCCGAGGGTGTGCAGGAACTCCGACACGTCGCGCACCCGCGAGGCGAAGGCGCCGAGCGCCGCTGCCTGGGGTCGGCCATGGAACGCATGGCCGTACTCTTTCATCGCCGACCCGCAGCCGGCGGCGTTCGTGATGATCGCGTCAACGTCGGCGGGGAAGGCCCGCAGGAGGGCCGTCGCGCGGTCGTAGGCGCGGTCGGCCTCGCCACTGTGCAGCGCGAGCGCGCCGCAGCACCCCTGCCCCGCCGGCACCACGACCTCCACGCCGTTGGCGGCCAGCACGCGCAATGTCGCCAGCGAGACCTCTGGATCGAGCGCCTGCTGGACACATCCGGCCAGCAGCGCGACCCGCGCCCGGCGCGGCCCGCGAGCCTGCACCATCGCCGGGAGCGTGACCGCCGCCGGCAGCCGATCCGGCAGCAACGCCACCATCGGCTTCACGCGCGCCGGCAGGAACCGCTCGACGCCCTTGGCGATCTGCCCCAGTCGCGCCGACGCGCGGAACAACGTCGGCGACTCCAGCGTGGCGAGCAGGACCCGTCGCTGCAGGCGATCGATCAACGGCCGCGCGCCGGTGTCTGGCCCCGATCGGAAGGGGACGAGCAGGTCGCCGTACTGCACGCCGGACGGGCAGGCGGTCACGCAGCCGAGGCAGCCGAGGCATTGATCGATGTGCGGCTGCACGTCGGCCAGGGTCAGCGTGCCTTCGAGCACCTCCTTCATCAACACGATGCGGCCACGTGGCGAGTCCATCTCCTCGCCCAGTACCGCGTAGGTTGGGCACGCCGGCAGGCAGAAGCCGCAGTGGACGCAGGTCTCCACCGCGCGCGTCATCGCGCCGTGCTGCGGATTGGTCGGGTCGGGCGGGATCGAATGCTGCACGCGTCAGGAACCTGCGAAGCGTGCGTCGGGATCCATCACCGAACGCAGGCGCTCCTCGAAGGTGTTGGGTGAAGCGGCGCCGATGAAGGCCCGCGGCGTCTCGCCAATCAGCACCTGGCCGACCAGCGCCTGCCTGCGCAGGATGTCGTCGAGCTGGGAAAGTTCCGGCCGCCAGGCGATCCACGCCAGGTTGCCAGCCACGGCGTACCGCCTGCTGCTGTCGTGTGCGGCAAGCACTTCGTCCAGGGCGCGCACGCGTCCAGCGGCCATGGGCACCCGTACCAGCGCCGAGCCTCTGTCTGCCCAGGTGAGCTCGCGAGCCTCCCGCCACACCGCGGCATCGTCGTCGCCGCGCAGGATGTGGGCGTTGCGGCCAAGCGCGTCGGCCAGCGCCGCGGCGCGCACCTCGATGGCTTCGGCCGCGCCGCCGATGCGGAGCGTGAGCAGACCCGGGGGGGCGAGGTCGATGGCCTCGAGGTCGAACGGCTGACGCTGGATGGCCGTCATCAACGACAGACCGGCGACGATGTCGCCGGTCTCCACGCGCACCGTCGCGCGTACGGTCGGGGACGGGAACACCTTGAAGGTGACCTCGGCGACGACACCGAGCCGGCCGCAGCTGCCGACCATCGCCTGGTGCAGCAGGAAGCCAGCGGCGTTCTTGACCACCTTGCCGCCGCTGTACACGACGCGGCCCTGGCCATCGACAATCCGCGCGCCGATCAGGAAGTCGCGAATCCCGCCGAATCGATAGCGACACGACCCGTTCACCCCGGCAGCCACCGTGCCGCCAATGGTCGCACCGGCGTGCGCCAGAGGTGGGTCGAAGGGCAGATACTGCCCGTGCGGCGCGAGCGTGCGCTCGATCTCGAGGATCGGCGTGCCGCCCAGCGCCGTGAAGGTGCACTCCTCGGGTGTGTACTCGAGGATACCGGCGAGGCGCGAGAGGTCGAGGACGGCGGCGTCAGGGCGGCAGGCGAGGCCGGGCTTGGTGCCGGCGCCGCGCACGGCCCAGCGGGCGCGTGTGGGAATGGCCGAGGCCAGTTCGTCGATCGAGGTGGCACGCAGCACGATCATGCCCGTGAGATCACGCCGGCCCGCTCGAGCGGATGCAACCCGTGCGAGGCGGGCCTGTCGGTGGCTGGCGCCAGCTTCTTGCCGGGATTGGCCACGTCGTGCGGGTCCATCGCGGCCCGGATGCGTCGCATGCAGTCGATGTCGGCGTCGGCGTACATCTCACCGAGGAACGCGCGCTTCTCGAGGCCAACGCCGTGCTCGCCGGTGATCGATCCGCCAAGCCGGATGCACAGGCGCAGGATCTCCGCCGCCAGGACCTCGGCCCGATCGTGCGCACCGGCCTCGCGCCCGTCGTAGAGGATCAACGGATGCAGGTTGCCGTCGCCGGCGTGGAAGACGTTGGCCACACGGATGCCGTGGGCGCGCGACAGCGCTTCGATGGTGGCCAGCGCCTCACCGAGACGCGCCCGCGGCACGACGCCGTCCTGGACAATGAAATCCGGGCTGAGACGACCGACCGCCGAGAATGCGCTCTTGCGGCCCTTCCAGATGCGCGCCCGCTCCTGGTCATCGGCCGCCACACGCGTGTGCGCGGCGCCCGACGCCGCGAGGATTGGCATGAGGCGGTCAAACTCCGCATCGACCTGCGCGGCCTCGCCTTCGCACTCCAGGATCAGCACGGCTGCGGCGTCGGTCGGATAGCCGGCATGGACGGCTGCCTCGGCAGCATCCATCGCGAGCCGGTCCATGATCTCCATGGCGCCCAGCAGCAGCCCCGATTCGATGACCCGGGAGACGGCGTCGCCAGCCGCCTGCAGACTGTCATATGCCGCGAGCACCGTCCGGTAGACGGCCGGACGGGCGACCAGCCGCAGCGTAATCTCCAGGGCGATGCCAAACAGGCCTTCAGATCCGACAAACATCCCCGTCAGGTCGGGTCCGGCCTGCTCGAGGCTGTCGCCGCCGAGCGTCACGACCTCGCCATCACCGAGCACCACGCGCAGCCCGAGCACATGATTGGCCGTCATGCCATGTCGGAAGCAGTGGGCGCCTCCTGAATTGAAGGCGACGTTGCCGCCAATCGTGCACACCGACTGACTGGACGGGTCGGGCGCGTAGTACAGGCCATGCGGCGCAGCCAGCGCGGTCACGGCCAGGTTGACCACCCCTGGTTCGACCACCGCGAGGCGCGCCTGCGGGTCGAAACGCAGCACGCGGTTCATCCGGTTCAGGGCGATGACGATGCCGTCCTCGATGGGGACCGCGCCGCCCGACAGGCTGGTGCCGCTGCCGCGAGCCATGAAGGGCACTCGTGCCGCGTGGCAGAGGCGCACGGTCTGGATGACGTCGTCGGCCGACTCGGCGAGCACGACGGCGCGCGGTCGCGCCCGGTACGAGGTCAGCCCATCACTCTCGTAGGGGGCCAACGCCCCGGGCCGTGTCAACAGCCGCTGCGGCGGGATCAGGCGGCCGAGCGCCGGCAGCAGGTCCTCGCCAAGCATGGCTGCAGTCTATACTGCGCAACGCCATCAACCCTGCGCGCCGAAGGCCGGCTCGGGGAGCCGGCCCTACCGGAGTGCTGTGATGTGGAGCCAGTCGTACGACCCGTTCGGACAGCCATGGCTGTCGACCGTCTTTGCCGCGCTGCCGGTCGTGGCGCTGCTCGGCTCGCTGGCCTTTCTCAAGCTGCACGCGCACATCGCCGCGCTCGTCGGCCTGGTGACATCGCTGGTCGTCGCCATCCTGGTATTCGGGATGCCGGCGCCGATGGCCCTGGCCAGCGCCGGCTTCGGCGTCGCCTACGGCCTGCTGCCCATTGGCTGGATCGTCCTCAACGTCATCTTCCTGTACCAGCTCACCGAGCAACGCGGCTTGTTTGCGACGTTGCGGCAGAGCATCACCCACGTCACCACCGATGCTCGCCTGCAGCTGCTGCTGGTGGCCTTCGCGTTCGGCGCATTTTTCGAGGGCGCCGCCGGCTTCGGTACTCCCGTCGCCGTGACCGGGGCCCTGCTCATCGGGCTCGGATTCGCGCCGCTGGCCGCGTCCGGCCTCTCGCTCATCGCCAACACGGCCCCGGTGGCATTCGGCGCGCTCGGCACGCCGATCATCGCGCTCAGCGCCGTCAGCGGCCTCGACCTGCTCGCGCTGAGCGGCATGGTCGGACGGCAACTGCCCCTGTTCTCGGTCATCGTGCCGTTCTGGTTGATTGCCGCCTTTGCCGGATGGCGCGGGATGATCGGCATCTGGCCAGCCATCCTCGCCGCCGGCCTGCCGTTTGCCGTGCTGCAGGGACTGGTCTCCAATTTTCACGGTCCCTGGCTCGTGGACGTCATCGCGGCCATCGCGTCCATGGGCTCGCTCGTGCTGTTCCTGCGCGTCTGGACGCCGACCGACGGATGGCAGCCCGGCGACCGCCTCGGCCTGCGCCAGGACGATGGCGTGGCGACACCGACACGCGACCAGGTCGTCCGTGCGTGGGTACCGTGGCTGATTCTCAGCGTGCTCGTCTTCGTGTGGGGCCTGCCTCCGGTGAAGGCGGCGCTCGACGGGGCGACGACGATGCGCATCGCGGTGCCCGCCCTGCACGACCTCATCGAGCGGGTGCCGCCCGTGGTGGCCGTCGCGGCCAAGGAGCCGGCGATGTTTGCCGTCACATGGCTGTCAGCCACCGGCACCAGCATCTTCATCGCCGCGATCCTGGCTGGGCTGGTGATGGGCTGCTCGGTCGGCGAACTCGTGCGCACCTACCTGCGCACCCTGTGGCTCGTGCGCACCTCGCTGGTCACGATCTCCTTGATGATGGCCATCGGCTTCACCACGCGGTATTCGGGCCTGGACGCGACGCTGGGTCTGGCGTTTGCGGGCACCGGCGTGCTCTATCCCTTCTTCGGCACCATGCTCGGCTGGCTGGGCGTGGCCCTGACCGGATCGGATACCTCGTCCAACGTCCTGTTCGGTAGCCTGCAGCGCATCACCGCGGAGCAACTCGGGCTCAATCCGGTGCTGATGGCGGCCTCCAACAGCTCGGGTGGCGTCATGGGCAAGATGATCGACGCCCAGAGCATCGTCGTCGCCAGCACGGCCACGCGGTGGTACGGCCACGAGGGGGAGATCCTGCGGTACGTGTTCTGGCACAGCCTGGTGCTGGCCTCGATGGTTGGCGGTCTGGTGATGCTGCAGGCCTACGTCTGGCCGTTCACGCGACTGGTCTGGTAGCGACCCGGATTAGAATCCTCGACGTGAGCCTCCTTCCCTCGACGCCTCGCTTGCTGCTCGGTCCGGGACCGAGCCCGGTCCTGCCCCGTGTTCTCGAGGCGATGACTGCGCCACAGCGCAGCCACCTCGACCCTGACATGATCGCGCTACTCGACGACATCCGTCGCCGCCTGCATGCGCTGTTCAACGTCAATGCCGACGGCATCGCGTTTGCCGTGCCAGGCACCGGTTCGTCGGGCCTCGAATCAGCGGTCGCCAACGTGGTGCAGGAAGGCGACGCGGTGCTGTGTGTGGTGACCGGGTACTTCGGTGACCGGCTTGCGCAGGTGTGCGAGCGGTATGGCGCGAGCGTCACGCGGCTCACCGGCGAGTGGGGCAGGGCCATCGATCCGGAGCAGGTGCGGACGGCGCTGCAGCACGCCGCATTCAAGGCGGTCACGGTCGTCCACGCCGAGACGTCGACGGGCGTGCTCCAACCGGTGCAGGAGGTTGCCGCCCTGGCCCGTGAACACGGCGCCCGGATCATCGTCGATGCGGTCACCTCGCTTGGCGCCCACCCGGTGGACGTCGATGGCTGGGGACTCGACGTGGTCTACAGCTGCAGCCAGAAGGGACTCGGCGCGCCATCGGGCTTCGCGCCCATCGCTTTCAACGCGGCCACGCGCGCCGTCGCGAAGAGCCGGAGTTTCTACCTCGACCTGCCGCTGCTCGAGGGCTACTGGATCAAGCGTGGCTATCACCACACCATCTCGACGCCGCTCGTGTATGCGCTGTACGAGGCGCTGTGCGTGATTGACGAAGAGACGATGGCGGCGCGCTCGGCGCGGCATGCCCGCGTGCATGGCGAGTTCGTGGCGGCGCTGGCCGAGATGGGCCTGTCCCTGCTGCCGCCCGAGGGCGAGCGCCTGTGGACGCTCAACACGGTCCGCATCCCCGAGCGCGTCACCGACGAGGCCCGTATCCGTGTCGCCTTGCGCGACACCCACGGCATCGAGATCGGGGCTGGACTCGGCCCGCTGGCTGGGAAAATCTGGCGGGTCGGCCTGATGGGGGCGGGGTCGACGAGCGAGAACGTGCAGCGACTGATCACGGCGTTGAAGGCGGAGATCGGCTAGCCCGGCTCCGGGATAGCTGATCCCCACACACCGGGGCCGAAGTAGCGCAGCGTGACCAGCGGCTCGGTGCGTGACGTGTTGGTGAACGTCACGCCCTGCCGCGCCCCCGCCTCACTGCAGAACCACTCGTCGTCGGTCAGGTCGTGGACGCGGATGAGCGTCGGGCTCGACAGCGGCTCGCCGTTGATCGTCCCCGTGCCCTGCACGCACACCAGACCCCATGCGCCAGTGTCGCGCACGGTGCACGTCATGCCGGGCTCCACCGTCAACTCCTTCGCCGAGAAGAGGTCAGCCCCGGCAATCCGCCCATAGACCACCCACCGGTCGATGAAGCCTGGTCCCGCAGACGCCTCTTGCGGCCGGAGCAGGTGCGTCTGGCGAAAGGCCGGGTCGAGATTAGCCTCCCAGTCGATCTGCTCAACGAGGTAGTCGAGGTCGCGATGGTGCGCGGGCGGGACGTCCTGCACGAGCAGATCCCACGGGATCGCCGCGCCGTCCACCAGGGACTGGTACATGGCCAGGACGTCGGAGGCCCATTGCGGCTCGTACGTGCACAGTGAGCCCGGCGCGTGCAGCATGCGCGGCGGGATGAGCCAGCCCGTGCCCACCTCCAGCCGCGATGCCTGCGCGAGATCGAGGATGCCGTTGTCGCCGGTGTGCCAGCGCTCGAGGCACCGTCGGAGGTCGGCCCGGGTGGTCCCAGGCGCCAGTCCGAAGAACGTGAAAGGGAAGTCATTGCCTTGCGCGTTCATCTGCGGAGGAAAGTAGTAGCCCTCAGGCTTGGCCTCGCGCCCGACCAGGGCGGCCTGCGTGGCGTCCTGGTGCATGTGATGCGGGATGGGACCGCGGTTGTCGAAGAACTTGGCAAACACCGGCCAGCGGCCGTAGCGTTCCCACAGCGCATCGCCGACCAGTGTGGCCCCGCACGCGGCGACCGCATCACGCAGCGTCACCCGCTCGGTGCCGATCACCGCAAAGGACAGGCCTTCGTCCGGGCCGGGGTTGGCATTGGCCGCCAGGATGGTCGACGCGAACCAGCGTTCGTCGATGCCGCCGCGGTCCAGGCCGAAGGCGTAGAGGTCATCGGGGTGCAGCTTCAAGCGTCGCCCGGGCTGCACGAACGCACGCGGCACCCAGCAGGGCGCCAGCCTGAGCAGCCCCTGCGTGCGCGCGAGTTCGCGCTCGACAGCGACCCCGACGTCGGCCGGGCGGGTCATCGCGGCTCCGCGCGCGGGGCCATCGCGCGGAAGGTGCGGCCGATGGCCTCGACCTTCTCGGGGCTGGCGCGCAGGGCACCCCAGGCAAACACCATCACACCGGTGGCCGGGGCGCGTGCGCCCTCGGTCAGCACCGTGTCCACCTGCGCCAGCGGCACCGGCTCGCCCCAATCCGAAATCTGGACGATCGGCCAGATCCGGTGCCGTTCGCCAGGGGCCCCCGTGATGCCGAGATGCGCACCGAGCCAGCGCACCTGGCGCGAGATCCAGGCCGGGTCGCTGGCATGTCCGAAGCGGGCGTGGTACGGCATCGGGCTGAACACGTCGATGTAGGCCGCCTGCGCGCGCAGGTCGATGGCCAGCTTGTCGAGGCGTGCGCCGCCGTGGTCGGCATCGCTCCACGGATTGTGAAACGTGCCGAGCAGCGCGGTGGGTCGCACCTGGTCGCGGATCTGGTCGAACTCCCGGACCCAGTCGGTGAACACCCCGAGCCGCCAGCCGACCCAGGCCTCGCGGTGCGTCGTGAGCAGCAGCGAGGCGCGCTCGCGCGTGGACACGGCCGGCAGCGTGATGCCGGTGGCCTGCTGGAACTGCTCGAGGCAGCGCGCACAGAAGCACGTGTCGGGCATGTTGGGTTCGGCCTGCTCCCAACTCGCGTGGGCGTGGTGGTAGTCCAGCCAGACGCCATCCACCGCCCGTTCCGACAGCAATGTCCTGAACGCCTGCATCCGCTGCGCGCGATAGCCGCGATGCGTGGGACAGACGCCCTGCCAGTCGTTCGGGGGCGGACTGACCAGGCCGTCGGCCCCGATTGGCGCGGCGTCGGGGTGCGCCTTGACGTAGTCGGCCACGTGCAGCGTGTTGAACTCCGCGTAGACCTGCACTCCCTGGGCGCGCAACAGCGCCAACCGTTCAGCCGTGATGCTGCCAGAGCCGAGCCACACCGCGTCGACCCCGAACTCGCGGAGCGTACGCCCCGAGTCCAGGATCTCCTGCGGTACCCCCCCATAGATGCCGCGCACTGGGACGCGCGCTGGCGCGCCCGCCTGGGCCCACGTGGCCGCCGGCAGCAATGAGGAGCAGACGACGACGACCGCAAGAGAGACAAGGTGCATCCGCATACGCATGCCTAATGCTACGGGTTCCTGGACGGCGCTGCGAGGCGACTGTGTGAGTGACCTATCATGGGCACCAATGGCTCATGGACGTGTGGTCGTCACCGGCGGCAGTGGCAAGCTCGGGCGTGTCGTGGTGGCCGACCTGATTGCGCACGGATACGACGTGGTTTCCATCGACGTCGTCCCGCCCCGCGGCGAGCCGCAGGACGGAGCCGGGGCGTTCATCCGAGCCGATCTGGCCGACTACGGTCAGGTGCTGGACGCCATCTCCACGCACCCGTCGGCAGGCGCCGGCGAAAGCCCCGAGTTGGTGGTCCCGCACGCCGTCGTCCACCTCGCCGCCGTGCCTGCTCCCCGCCTCAAGGCCAACGCCGAGACCTTCCGCAACAACACCGTCAGCGACTACAACGTCTTCGAGGCCTGCCGTCGGCTCGGGGTCAAGAAGGTCGTTTATGCGAGCAGCGAGACGGTGCTGGGCCTGCCCTTCGACGAGCCGCCAGCCTACGTGCCCGTGGACGAGGACGCGCCGCCCCGTCCCAACAGCGCCTATTCGCTGGGCAAGCTGCTGATGGAGACCTCGGCCGCGCAGATGTGTCGCTGGGACCCGGCGCTCTCGATGATCGGGCTGCGCTTCTCCAACGTGATGGAACCGCACGACTATGCGCGCTTTCCGTCCTATGACGCCGACCCCGGCAGCCGCAAGTGGAACCTGTGGGGCTACATCGACGCGCGCGATGGCGCCCAGGCCGTGCGGCTGTCCATCGAGCGGGGCCGCCCCGGCTCGCACGTCTACATCATCGCCAATGACGACACCGTCGTCTCTCGCACCGACGACGCGTTGCTGCAGGAGTTCTTCCCGGGCGTGCCTCGTCGTGACCTGTCGGGGCCGAACGCCACCCTGCTGTCCATCGACAAGGCGCGTCGCGACCTGGGCTACCAGCCACACTTCAACTGGAGAACGTCGTGAATCGTCGTCACTTCCTCGCATCATCGGCTGGCCTTGCCGCTGGCCTCGGGGCGGTGCCCGCCGGCGCTGCCGCGCAGCCGACTCCACCAGCCCCACCAGTGCCACCGGCGCCACCAGCACCACCGGTGTCCTCGCTGGCCTTCAAGACCACGCTGCACAAGGCCCTGATTGCCGAGCCCACCGAGGACGACCTCAAGCGGATGAAGGACGCCGGGTTTGACGGCGTGGAAGGCCGGGTGATTCCGGTGCCGCAGGCCGCGAAGATGCGCGAGGTGGCCGAGAAGCTGGGGATGCGGGTGCACTCCGTGCTGTATGGCTGGGCCGAGTTCAACAGCCCGGACCGTGCCGAGGTGGAGCGCACCTTCGCCGAGAGTCAGGCAGCCCTGCAGACGGCGCAGGCCTTCGGCGCAGAGACGGTGCTCTTGGTGCCGTGCCGGATTGGTGGCCAGGGTGCCGGCCCGAGGCGGCCCGGAGCCGGCGGGCCCGCGCTGCGAATGCCGCGCCCGTGGGAGTTCCAGATCGAACTGGACGAGGCCACTGGGCACCTCAGCAAGGTGGTCTACGGCGACAACGCGCCGTACGCCGACTACATCAAGGCGCACAACCACGCCACGGACGCGTCTCGGGAGTGGGTCTCACGGCTCATCCCCACCGCGGAGAAGACTGGCGTGGTGATCGCGCTCGAGAATGTCAGCAACAACCTCTGGGTGCAGCCGGAGATCTTCCGGCACTTCGTGGCCTCGTTCCGCAGTCCGTGGGTGAAGGCCTACTACGACATCGGCAACCACGTCCGCTTCGCACCGCCCGAGCAATGGATACTCACGCTTGGCAGTCTCCTGGCCAAGGTGCACGTGAAGGATTACCTGCTCGACCCGGCCGACCCGGATGGCCGCGGCCGCTCGGTGAACATCCGGGAGGGCAGCGTGCGCTGGCCGGTCCTGCGGCAGGCGCTCGAAAGCGTCGGCTACAACGGCTGGATGACCATCGAGAGCAACGGCGACATTCCCTTCGACGAGCGTAGCCGGCGCCTCGACCTGATCCTGGCGGGCGCATAGCGCTTCCGAGGCGGCACACATGAGCGGACACGACGATCCCCTTCACGCCACGACGACGCCAGCGGGCGTCTCGCGACGCCGGTTTCTCACCACCGCTGCCGGCGCAGGAGCGGTCACGATCGTTCCGCGCCACGTCCTCGGGCGCGGCTACCAGGCGCCAAGCGACCTGGTCAATGTCGCCGTCGTCGGCGTGGCCGGCATGGGCGCCAACAACACCCGCGCGGTGATGAGCCAGAACATCGTCGCCTTCTGCGACGTGGACTCGGCGCTGCTCGACGCGCGGATCGCCCGCTGGCGCCAGGACGCGGCGGCGGGCGCGGCCGCAGCGCGGCCGGCGGCCCGACCCACCGCTTCGGGGTGGGCCGCGTGGCAGGAGTGGGGCACGACCCCCTCGCAGCGGGAGGCCAACGCGCGCGTGCCAGCCGAGGACGCCACGGCCAACCTGCAGAAGTTCGTCGCCGCGTCGTCACGCATCCGCACCTACGCCGACTACCGCGAGATGCTGCAGCAGCAGAAGGACATCGACGCGGTGATCATCGCGACGCCCGATCACATGCATGCGGTGATCGCCTCCGCCGCGATGGATCTCGGCAAGCACGTGTACGTGCAGAAACCGATGGCCTGGTGTGTCTCGGAGGCGCGCCACCTGGCCAGGCGCGCGGCCGAGACCAAGGTCCAGGCGCAGTGCGGCAACCAGCGTCACTCGGCGGACGAGAATCGCCGGGGCGTGGACTACATCTCGTCAGGGGTGATTGGCGACGTCACGCACGTGCACGTCTGGACCAATCGCCCGATCTGGCCGCAGGGGATCCCGCGGCCCACCGCGCCAGGCGCGCCACCACGGGCCGGTCGGGTCAGTCAGGAGGCGCTGATGCAGGCGGGCGCGAGTGCGCTTGCGCCGGTGGCGCCACCTCCGTCCACCCTGGCCTGGGACCTCTTTCTCGGTGTGGCCCCGCAGGTGGACTACAGCCCGCTCTATCACCCGTTCAACTGGCGCGGCTGGGTGGACTGGGGTCAGGGCGCACTGGGCGACATGGGCGCGCATCTGATCGACTTTCCGGTCTGGTCGCTCGATCTCGACCTGCCGACTGCGGTCGAGACGACATCGACGCCGTTCAACGACCTCACGTTCCCGCTCGCCACGATGACCCATTACGACTTTGCCGCGAAGGGCGCGCGGCCGGCGGTGCGGATGACGTGGTATGACGGCGGCTTCATGCCGCCAACACCCGAGGAACTCGAGGGGGACGCGGGGCTGGTGGCGTCGGGCGGCATCCTGTACATCGGCACCAAAGGCAAGCTGCTCTGCAACGAGGGCATGGCGCCCCGGCTGCTGCCCGCGGCGCTACACAATTCCACCGGGGCGCCGAAGGAACGCCTGGCGCGGGTGCCGCACCAGGGTCACGAGATGAACTGGATCCGGTCGATCAAGGGCCAGGACACGCTCTCGAGTCCATTCTCGTACGCGGCGCACCTGCACGAGATCATGCTGCTCGGGCTGGTCTCGTTGCGGGCACGGTCAAAGATCCACTACGACGCGGCCAACATGCGTGTCACCAACAACGTGAACGCCAACCAATTCCTGACCCGCGAGTACCGGAAGCCCTGGACGCTGTAAGTATCAATGGTGAATTGAAAATTCAGAATGCACGAGCCCGCGGGCTACCGGCGCAGAACGCCGGTGAACTCGGCGGGCGGCAGCGCCCGCCGCGTGAAGCGCGCCGAATGGATGGCGCCCTTGAAGTAGTCCACCAGCGTGACGCGCACGCCGATCGACGTCCGCCCGGCCTGCTGCGGTGCCAGTGCGATGGGGAAGTCGAGCTGCTTCACGCCGTTGACGTAGTTGCTGTAGGTGGTGCCGTCGTAGACCGCGGCCACGTGATACCAGCCGCCGACGTCGTGCAGCGCGTCCTTGTTGATCAGCGCTTTCTCGAGCCCGTTGCTGTAGGCGAATGCATCGAGGAACCATCGGTCACCGGCGACCCTGATCTCGAACAGCATGCGGTTCTGCGAGCCGTCCTCCTGAAGATGGAACCAGCGTTGGGCGCGGGCGCCGCCGTCGGGGCGGAAGATGGCTTCCCAGGTGAACGTCGCGGCGCCTGCCAGCGGATGGACCCCCACCAGTATCGCGTCGTCCACGCCATCGAACTCGATGGCCTTGCCGACTGGCGCATCGATGACCCGTGGGCTCCCGAGCACGGTCGTGACGTGACCGCCGATGCGGTCGAGGCGGTCGAAGGTCCACGCTTCGACCTGGGCCTGAGCCTGGGCCTGCGGTTGGGTCGTCATCGCCGCCATCGCGCCCGCCACCAGTGCCAGGAGCGCCGCACCGAAGCGAAGGTCAACGCGCCGGCAGGACATCGGCCATCCTCACGGGACGCTTCTCGGCCAGTGACTGCAGGGTCGCGGCAATCATCGCGGTGACCACCAGGCCATCGCGGCCGGTACTTTCAGGGGTGATGCCCTGGCCGACACAATCGACGAAGTAGCGGAGGGGCTCGTACTGATAGCCCCAGGCCTTGCCGTAGCGGGTCACGGCCGTGGAGGAGAACGGCGTGTGGTAGCGGTCGGTGAAGGCCCACAACGAGGGTTCGTTCTTCACTTCCAGGCCCCCGCGGTCCCCATAGACGGTGATCCGGTTGTCAACGACATTGGTGAAGCTGTCTGGCACGATCCAGGACGTCTCGAAGGTACAGATCGCGCCGCCCTCGAACTCGACGAGCGCCTGGATCGTGTCCCAGCAGTGGATGCCGCGGCGCTCGAGCACGCCGCGCGTGCCCTTGGCGTAGACCTCCACGGGCTCGCGCCCGAACAGCCATCGGATCAGGTCCATCGTGTGCGGAAACAGGAACCACTCCGGACCCGACTGACCACCCCACGAGAGCATCGAGGTGGGGACGTGGATGGTGTCGCTGAGTCTGGCGTAGGCCATCACCGGCACACCGAGATCGCCCCGTTCGACGTACGCCTTGGCTCCCATGTAGAGCGGATGCCAGCGCGCATGGAAGTCGACCATCAACGAGCGGCCCGCGCGCTCGGCGGCCTCGACCATGGCCTGCGCTTCTGCGACGGTGGTTGCCAATGGCTTCTCGACGAGGACGTGCTTGCCGGCGGCCAGCATCGCCAGCACGGGGGCCGCATGCAGGTGGTCTGGCGTGGCCACCGTGACGGCATCGACATCGCTGGCGGCGACATCTTCCAGGTTGGTCGTCCAGTCGCTGCCGCACTGCTCGGCAAGCGCCTGCGCGCGGCTGGCATCGTGGTCGCAGATGACGGCCACCGTGCAGCCCGGATGATCTTTCAACGCCACGGCGTGATTGCCACCCCACAGACCCGCCCCGACGATACCTACCCGCACTGCCATCCGGCCGCCCTCCGTCGATCACACGGGCGTGCCCCGTGTCGTTGCGCGCAGTCTATCCGAGCTTGGTCCGAGCCGACGGCACGGGCCGCGGCGCGAGTGCGGCGGCCACCTGCCAGGCTGGCGCGCCCGACTGCAACGCGAGAATCGATTCGCGTACCGACACCACCTCGCCCACCACGATGGTGGCCGGCGGGCGCGCGCCCCGGGCCCGCATCAGGATCGTGCCGAGCGTGCCAATGGTGACTCGCTGCTCGTCCAGCGTGCCGCGCTCGATCACCGCGACGGGCGTGTCGATGCGCCGCCCGTGGGCGGTCAGCTTTGCCACGATCGTCGCGAGACGTTCGACGCCCATCAGGAACACCGCCGTGGGGATGCGCGCGGCAACGTGCCAGTCCACGGCCGGTCCCATCGCGTCGTCGGCTTCGTGGGCGGCAAAGACGGCAAAGGCGGCCGAAATCCCGCGATGGGTGACCGGGATGCCCGCGGCGCCAGGGGCACTGATGGAGGAGGTCACGCCGGGAACGACCTCGAAGGCCACCCCTGCCTCGGCCAGCGCCAGCATCTCTTCGCCGCCGCGACCGAAGACGAACGGGTCGCCTCCCTTCAATCGCACGACGATGCGGCCGGCACGCGCGTGCCGCACCATCAGGTCGTGGATGTGCTCCTGGCGGTCGTCGCCCGGCGCTCCCGGGGCCCGGCCGCTGTAGACCCGCTCGGCGTCCGGGCGCACGTGGTCGAGCAGGTCGGGGTGGGTGAGCCGGTCATAGAGCACAACGTCGGCGCGCCGCAGGGCGTCGATACCACGGAGCGTGATGAGGTCGGGCGCGCCCGGCCCTGCCCCCACGAGGATGACCTTGCCTTGGTTCACGATCAGACTCCCTTGCAGGCCCGGCAGACGTCGGGCCGGTCCTGGCGCACCACGCATCGCGCGTGCGGGTCATGTGGGCGCGTCGCGCGCTGCAGGTACTCGCGCATCACCTGGTCGGCGCGTGCCTGTTGCCCGGCGACGAGCAATGCCGGCAGACAGCCCTCGAGCACGCCTTCCCAGAGGGTTTGTCGTCGTGCGTAGGTGTCGATGTGCCGTTTCACGTCGGGCCGCCATCTCCCGAGGTAGTCGGCAAGCACGCCGATCTCAGGGGTCAGCACCTCGTCCTGCACGCGGTCGCGAAGCTGTTTGGCCAACGCCGGGCTGGTACCAGCGGTGGAGATGGCCACCTGCACGGACCCCTGCCTGGCCACGGCCGGTGCGATGAAATTGCAGTGGTCCAGGTCGTCGACGGCATTGGCGACGCGATTGTCCTGGTCGGCCAGGCGGTAGATGCGGGCGTTGAGGTCGCGGTCGTCGGTGGCGGCATAGACCAGGAACTGGCCCTCGAGATCTCCGGGCTGAAACAGGCGTGCGTGCCAGACCAGCAGACGCGACTCCTGCCAGGCCTCGACCTGCGCGCTGACCTCCGGCGCCACGACCGTGACCAGCGCCCCGGCCTCGACAAGCCCGGTGACCTTGCCGGTGGCAATATGCCCGCCGCCGACCACGAGGCAGGCTCGGCCGGTCAGATCGAGGTAGATCGGGTAAAACATGGCTTACCCGACGGGCTGGGCGACGGGCGCCGCCGCCGCCACCAGCCCCTTCAGTGCGTCGAAGCCGAGACGGTCGCAGAAGTCGCCGAAACCCTCGCCCGCGCCACGGCCATCGCGGTAGGCCACCAGCAGGGGCTTGAGCGTGCCCGCAACGGTGCCGAGGGGCACCAGATCGAGGAACGGGCGTGCCAGACGGGTGCCGGCGACGTCGCCGCCGAGATAGAGCAGGTACTTGTCGAGCGAGCGACCGACCAGCGCCACCTCCGCGACGTACGGACGCGCACAGCCATTCGGGCAGCCGGTCATCCGAAAGACGATCGGCAACCCAGGCAGGCCGATCTCGTCGAGCGTGCTGTCGATGTCGCTCATCACCCGTGGGAGCACCCGCTCGGCCTCGCTGATGGCCAGGCCGCAGGTCGGCATCGCCGGACACGCCAGGCTGTTGCGGCGCACGCCGCTGATCCGTTCAACCGTCACGACGTTGTGCGCATCGAGCAGCGCCTGGACGGCGTCGCGATCGTCGGTGCGGATTCCTGACAGGAGGATGTTCTGCTGCGCAGTCAGTTGGACGTCGGTGCCGAAGCGACTCACCACGCCACGAATGCCGGTGCGCAGGCGGTGCTCTCCCACGTCGCCAATACGTCCGCTGTCGACCGGCAGCCCGAGGGACCAGAGATCTGGACCCTGCCGATGCCAGCCGAGGTGATCGTGGACCTCGAAGGCAGGCATCGGCCGCGGGGCCTCGATGGGGAACGGGACGCGCGCCTGCAGCTCCTGGCGGAACGTCTCGAGCCCCCACTCCTCGAGCACGTACTTGAGCCGCGCCCGCTTGCGGTCGGTGCGGTTGCCGAAGTCTCGATGGACCGTGACGATCGCCTTGATCACCTCGATGGCATGCTCGGGCGCCACAAAGCCGACGACGTCGGCCAGTCTGGCAAAGGTCGTCTCCTTGTTGTGGGTCACGCCCATGCCCCCGCCTGCCACCACGTTGAAGCCGGCCAGCGCCCCATCCTCGGCAAACAGCGCGATCAAGCCGGCGTCGTTGGTGAAGATGTCCATGCAGTTGTCGCCCGCGAAGGCGATCGCGACCTTGAACTTTCGGGGCAGGTAGGTGGTGCCGTAGAGCGGGTCCTCCTCCTCGTCAGCGACGATGGCCTGGCCGTCTACCCAGATCTGGTGATACGCGCGTGTTCGCGGCAAGGTCTCCGCGCTCAACTGGTCGGCCACACGCTGCACCGCCTGTCGATGCGGGTCGTCGCTCGGCGCCGGGCAGCACATGGTGTTGCGCACGACATCGCCGCAGGCGCCGAAGGTGGTGACCAGCGCGTGGTTCAGGTCGCGAATCGAGTCGCGCAAGTGTCCCTTGACCACGCCGTGGAACTGGATGCCCTGCCGCGTGGTGATGCGCAGCGTGCCGTTGCCATGCGCGGTCGCGATGTCGTCATGGGCGAGGTACTGTGCCGGCGTCAGTCGCCCTCCGGGCAACTTGCTGCGGACCATGAAGATGTATTCCTTGGCCGCTGGACCCCGCTTGTCGCGGTTGGTCTGCTCGTACGAGCCGTGGAACTTGATCAGGACCTTGCCCGCCTCACTGAGGAACGCGTCGGCGCTCTCGAGGTCATCGGCCAGCGAGCCCCGCAATCCATGGCTCTCGGCCTTGACCTGCTCGACGTTCAGCTTGCTCATCGTGTTCTCCAGCCACTACCGGTCATCGGTGCAGCCCGCACTCTTTGTGTGACGTCTCCCACCACCAGCGCCCGGCCCGCGGGTCTTCACCGGGCGCGATCGCGCGGGTGCACGGCGCGCAGCCGATGCTCAGGAAGCCGGCGCGGTGCAGCGGGTTGTCAGGGACCGCGTGATGTGCGAGGTAGGCCTGCATCGCGTCAGTGGACCAGTCGATCAGGGGATTGCACTTCAACAGCTCGTACCCGGCGTCCCACTCGATGATCCGCATGGTCTGTCGGTTGGGTGACTGCTCGCGCCGCAGGCCGGTGATCCAGACGTCGGTGTGCTGCAGGGCACGCTCGAGTGGGCGCACCTTGCGCAGGTGGCAGCAGGCCTTCCGCTCCTCCACTGACGATCGAAAGCTGAGCGGACCCTTGGTCATGACCAGCGCCTCGACTTCCGCCGTGTCGGGGAAATAGACCTCCATCTGTTTGCCGTACGTCGTGTTGGTGGCGTCGATGAGCGCGTGGGTCTCCTCAAACAGCCGCCCGGTGTCGAGGGTGAAGACCCGGATGGGCAGGTCGTGGCGCCAGATGGCGTCGGTGATCACCTGGTCTTCCTGACCGAGCGACGTCGAGAACGCGACGCGGCCAGGAAAACGCGTCGCGATCGCGCGCAGCCGGTCGGTGAGTTCGAGCGCGTCGAGGGCGGAGGCCAGGGCCGTCAAGTCGGTCGGTGTCGACATCGTCATCTCTCGCAAATGGAGGCGGCCTCACTGATGCGGCCGCAGAAACACAAAAGCCCGGAAGGGGAGCTTCCGGGCCTGGGGCCGAATCGAGCGTGTGGCGTGTCAGTGACGACAGACGTGGACGCGATCGGGATCGTGGGCGGAAGCTGAGGTCGGGACACGACAACAACAAGCGCACATACGACGCCCCCGGCTGGTGCACACCACGAGGGTCATCGACCGCTGCATGGCCTCATGCTCCGCCGGATGCGGGGCGCAGTTCAAGGCCCGCGGCAGGATATGACGCAGAAACGGGGTGCCGCACCCGCAAGCTCGGCGTGGGCGACGCGCGTCGGCGGCCGGCGCGATGCGCGACAATGGCGCCCATGGACCTGTCCCGCTTTCCGCGCCGCCGGTACTCGGCGGGGCCGACGCCACTCGAACGCCTGCCGCGATTCGAGGCGCTCCTCGCGGCACAGTGCCCGGCCGGCCGTCGCCCCGAGATCTGGATCAAGCGCGATGACCAGCTGGGGCTCTTCCCCGGTGGCAACAAGACCCGCAAGCTGGAGTTCCTGGTCGCCGACGCGCTCGCCACCGGTGCCGACACGCTGATCACCTGTGGCGCTCCGCAGAGCAACCACTGTCGGATCACGCTGTCGGCGGCAATCAGGGAAGGGCTGCGCTGCCGGTTGGTCATCGAGGAGCGCGTGCCGGGCAGCTTTCACGAAGACGCAAGCGGTAATCATTTCCTCTTCCGGCTGATGGGCGTGGAGTCATTGCGCGTGGTGCCGGGCGGGTCCGACATGGCCGCCGAGATGCAGCACGAGATGGACGCAGTGGCGCGCGAGGGTCGGCGCGGCTACGTCATCCCCGGCGGCGGATCCAACGCGATTGGCGGACTCGGCTACGTCGCCTGCGTGCAGGAACTCATGACGCAGAGCGTCGAGCTCGGGATCGGCATCGACCAGGTGATTGTCGGGTCGGGAAGTTCCGGCACGCACGGCGGCATGCTGGCCGGGGCGCTCGGGTTCCGCTGGGACGTCACGTTGACGGGGATTGGCGTGAGCCGCGACCCGGACCTGCAGGTGCCGCTCGTGCAGCAGGAAGCGCAGCGTGTGCTGCACCTGCTCGGCGCTGCGGTGGAGGTGCCTGCGGCCGCTGTCTGCTGCGTGGGCGGTTACTGGCAGCCCAAGTACTCGGTGCCGAACGCGCGGATGGTCGAGGCGGTGCAGATGCTCGCCCGCAGCGAGGGCGTGCTGCTCGACCCGGTCTACACCGGCAAGATCATGGCCGGCCTGATCGGCCTGGCACGGTCCGGCCATTTCCGGTCGGGTGAGCGCGTGGTCTTCATGCACACCGGCGGCCTGCCCGGGATGTTTGCCTACGAGCGCGAGTTACTCGGCCGGGCAGACATGGCGCCCTGAACAGGCGCGACGCTAGTAGATCTGCTGGGTCTTGGCCACGACCACGGCGGGTGGCGTGACGCCCGCGGCAATCATCACCTCGCGGACCGCGGCCTCGGTCTCGGGTGACGGCTTGAAGTTGCCGAATCGATAGCCTGCCGCGATGGCCAGCGGCGTCCAATCGAACCGGTCCGGCCTGTTCCACACCTCCACACGCGCGCCCCTGGCGGCCAGCAGCCGAACGACGCCGGGCAGGTTCTTGTACGCGGCGGCATGCATCGCCGTCTCGCCGTTGCGGTCCACGGCATCGATGTCGGCGCCGAGATCGAGGACCAGTTGCACGGCATCGATGGTCTCGGCTTCCGTGCCGGCGTCCTCACCAGGAGACCGTGTGGCCAGCCCTGCCGCGATCATCAGTGGTGTGCTGCCATCGGCGTTGGTGAGCGTGGTGTCGGCGCCGCCTGCGGCCAGCACCTTCATCAGTGGGACGTCGGCGGTGAGTGCGGCCAGGAGGAACGGCGTCGCTCCTGTCTCGTTCAGTCGGCTGTTGTTGAGGTTGGGCCGGCGGGTCATGCGCGCGTTGGGATTGGCGCCGCGCGCCAGCAGCACCTTCACGAACTCGAGGCTGGTCATGTGGCCCGACCCCGCCGGGGGGGGATCGTTGTCACCGACGCCGGGCTGCCGCACGACCGAGATCGCGTGCAGCACGGTGTAGCCGGGTCTATCCGCGTTCGGGTCGGCTCCGGCATCGAGCAGTGCCGCCGCGACGTCGAAGTGCGCGTTTCTGACGGCCAGGAGCAGGGGCGTCGTGCCCGCCGGGGGCACGCCACCGCCGTATCCGCGCCGACGTGGCCCCGGGCCGTCGGGCGCAATCGCCTCGTTGACGTCCGCGCCCGCGTGCAGCAGGCGACGCACGACGTCGAGGTGGCCTTCCCGCACGGCCAACAGCAGCGGCGTCAGCCCGGACCCGAGGTGCGCGCGGACGTCCGCGCCTGCGCCGATCAGCGCGCCGACCACGTCACCGTGGCCCTCGGCCACCGCCCACAGCAGGGCCGTCTGCCCGCGTCGATCGTCACGGGCCTCGACCTTGGCGCCATGCGCGAGCAGCGCCTGCACCACGTGGAGCGACCCGGTGCGCGACGCGGTCATCAGCGCGCTCTCCCCGCCGGGGAGGCTGTCGTTGGCGTCGGCACCGGCCTGCAGCAGGAGCGCCACCAGGGCCGCGTTGCCGTTGGTACAGGCCAGCGACAGCGGCGTGATGCCGTAGCGGTTGCCCGCGCGTGGGTTGGCGCCCGCACGGAGCAGGCGCTCGGTGATCCCGGCGGCCTCGTGATAGGCCGCCCAATGTAACGCCGTCATGCCGTCGACCTGGGCGGCGTTGACGTCGGCGTGCCGCTCCAGCATCGTCTGCACCTGCGGCCATGCCGCCCGCTCCGCCGCATCAGCCAGCGGCGCCTCGGCGCCGGCCACACGCGCGCCTGCCAGTGCCAGCACCAGCGTGGTCATCAGCCCGAGACGCTGCACGCGAGTCATGGTCGTGTCAGAGCGAGAGCAACTGGTCGACGCGGCCTCGACTGTCGGCAAAGGCATCGAGGCGCACGCCGGCCCGCTCGAGCAGCGTGAGGTGCAGGTTGGCCAGTGGCGTCGGCTCCGCGTACCGGATGTGCCGCGCGCCCTTGCGGGGACCGGCGCCGCCGCCGGCCACCAGGATGGGCAGGTCCACGTGATTGTGAATGTTGGGGTCGCCCATGCCGCTGCCATACAGATAGAGCGAATGGTCCAGGAGCGTGCCGTCCCCCTCCGGTGTCGCCTGCAGTTTCTCCAGGAAAGAGGCGAACAGCGAGACGTGGAAGGCGTTGATCTTTGCCATCCGCGCCACCTTGTCGGGGTCGTTGCCGTGATGGGTGAGCGGGTGATGCGGGTCCGACACGCCGATCTCGTTGTACGAACGGTTGCTGGTCTCGCGCGCGAGCTGGAAGGTGATGACGCGCGTCACATCACCCTGCAGGGCCAGCACCTGCAGGTCGAACATGAGGCGGGCGTGGTCAGCGTAGGAGGCCGGGACGCCGGCGGGCCGATCCAGATCCGGCAGCGGTGCGTCGATGGTCTGTGCCTCGGCCTTCTGGATGCGACGCTCGACCTCGCGGACCGTGTGCATGTACTCGCCCACACGCAGGCGGTCTTCGGCGCCCAGCGTTTGCTGGAGCCGCGTGAGGTCCTCGCGGACGGAGTCGAGCAGGCTGGATCGCCGCCGCAGCGCCGCCTGTCGATCGCGTGCGCTACCGCCATCGCCGAACAGGCGTTCGAAGACCAGCCGCGGGTGCGCCTCGGCCGGCAGCGGCGTGGTCGGGGAGGACCAGGAGAGGTTGTTCTGGTAGACGCACGCGTAGCCGTTGTCGCACTGCCCGACCGTCTGGAGCAGGTCCATGGACATCTCGAGCGACGGCAGCATGGTGTCGCGCCCCATCTGCTGGGCGGCGACCTGGTCGATGGTGGTGCCGAGGTAGTAGTCGGTACTCTCGGTCCACTTGGCCCGCGCCGCGCTCAAAAACGCGGCGTTGGACGTGGCATGCGTACCGGGGTAGGCATTCTTGAGCTCGAGGTTGGACAGGATGGTGAGCTGATCGGCGACTGGCGCGAGCGAACGCAGCGTCGGCGAGAGGTCGGTGAGGCGTCCCTCGGCGGTCGGCGTCCAGCGTGGCAGGTCGCAGCCCATCGGCATGTAGACGAAGCCGAGACGGCGCACGGGTCTGGCCGGTGACTGTGCCAGGGCGGTCATTGCCGGCACCATCGCATCCAGCAGGGGCAGCGAGACGCCGGCACCGATGCCACGCAGGAACGAGCGGCGGGGAATGGCCTTGCGCGTAATGATCATCGAGACATCCTCATCTGGAAGGGCGGGCTCTTCACGATCCCCAGCACCACGGCCGACATCCGGTATTGCGACCCACGGGCCTCCCGCACGATGGCACGGACCGCCGGGGCGTCGTAGGTCTCGACACCCCGTCCGGCCGCATAGGTCAGCAGCTTTTCTGTCAGTGCGGTGACAAAGAGCTCAGGGCGCTTCAGCAGCGCCGCTTCGAGGCCGCTCACATCCACGAACTGGCTGCCGTCGGGCAGGCCGCCCGAGGCATCGATCGCCACGCCGTCTTCGACGCGCCGACGACGGCCCACGGCGTCGAAGTGCTCGAGCGACAAGCCGACGGGATCGATGACGTTGTGGCAGCGCGCGCAGGCCTTGTGTTGCCGGTGTTCGGCCAGCCGCAGACGGCCGGAGAGCCGCCCATCGACGGTGTTGTCCTTGAGCGTCGGCACGTCGGGCGGCGGCGGCGGGGGAGTCACCCCGAGCAGGTTCTCGAGCACCCATTTGCCGCGCAGCACGGGCGAGGTTCGGGTGGCATATGAGGTGACCGTCAGCACGCTGCCGTGTCGCAGCAGCCCGCCTCGCCAGCTCTCGGCGTCCAGGCCGACGCGGCGGAAGCGTGAGCCGTACACGCGCGGGATGCCGTAGTGCCTGGCCAGCCGCTCGTTGAGGAAGGTGTAGTCGGCGCGCAGCAGGTCGAGCACGCTGCGGTCCTCGCGCAGCACGCTGTCGATGAAACGCTCGGTCTCCTCCCGGAAGGCCTGGCGCAGGTTGTCGTCGAAGTCCGGGAACAACCGCATGTCCGGCGTGATCGCGTCCAGGTTCCGCAGGTGCAGCCACTGGGCGGCAAAGTTGCTGACCAGTGCGTGCGATCGCGTGTCGGCCAGCATCCGCCGCACCTGGCGTTCCAGCTCCCCGGGCGTGTGCAGGCGCCCGGCGGCGGCGACGCCGAGCAGTTCCTCGTCCGGAATACTGCTCCAGAGGAAGAACGACAGGCGCGAGGCCAGGGCGAGATCGCTGACCCGATACGGTGTGCCCGACGGCACATCCGTCGGGTCGGCCTCGACACGGAACAGGAACTGCGGACTCACGAGGACGCCGGCCAGGGCCAGCTCGATGCCCGCGTCGAAGTCGGCGCCCGCCCGTGCCTGACGATAGAGGGCCAGCGGCCGGCGAAGATCGGCCGCGCGCACCGGGCGTCGATACGCCCTGCGGAGCAGCGTGCTCAGGATCCGTCGCGCCGCCGGCTCCTCCGCGGCCGGCGTGCTCGGCCGCGTGACGAAGATGCGTCGACGGCTCGGGGTGTCGCCCGACGCGGTGGCGCCAAACGGACCGACGATGGACACCGAGTACAGGGCCGGCTGCAGCCGGGGATGGCGGTAGGAGTTGAAGTGCGCTTGATAGGGCTGCCGTGCCGTCTCGGGAAGCGCTGAGGGCTTCTTGACAAACGTCACGCCGAGCGCGTGCGGGCCGGCTCGCACCGGCATGCGGAACGACAGGTGGGCATCGGCCTCGCGCGCCGGCTCGCTGGACGCGACCGGCCGCAGCGGCTTCACCTCGAACAGGTGCATCCGTTGCCGATCCAGCAGCACTTCGAGCTCGTGCGCCTCGGTCAGGCCCTCGATTTTCTCGTCACGGTCGCGGCGCAGCCGGATCTGCACGTCGTACTCGCCGTCCTGGGGGAACGTGTAGGTGACCAGCGCGCCGCCGCGTGTGCCGAGGGGCAGGCCGTCGACGTGTTCCTCCTGGGTGAGGTCTGGCGCGACGCGGAACGTCTCGCCGCCGGGTACGCGTGTGGGCCGGCCGATGGCCAGCCGACTGATCTTCTCGGCAGCCGACATGTAGCGCTCGAGCAGTGTCGGCGAGAGCTGGCCCACCGTCACGTTGTCGAACCCGTAGCTCGATTCGTCGGCGGGCAGCAACGTGGAGACGTCAACGTCGAGCCCGAGCAGGTCACGGACGGCGTTTCGATACTCGGTGCGCGTGAGCCGGCGAATGGCGGCCGAGCGGCCGGGGTTTGGCGCGGCGGCGGCGGCGCGGTCGAGGGCGCCCTCGAGGGAAGCGATCACCGCATCGTAGGTGCCCTCGTCAGGGCGCGGCTCACCGATCGGCGGCATCTGCCGCGTCCGCAATTTCCGGACGACCTTCTCCCACTCTGCGGCATGGGCGGCGACTGCGGCCGGCGCGATCGCCTCGAGCGAGAGATCGGCATCCCTGGACGCGTTGTCATGGCAGTCCAGGCAGTACTCCCGGACCAGGGTTTCCGGCGAGTCGACGTGTGTGGGTGCGGTCGCCGCGGGGGGCGGCGCCTCGGCAGTCAGCCGGAGGCTCCCGGTCGCCACCAGTCCGGCCACGCCGGCTATGGCCGCGACTCTGCACGCGTCGAGCAGGGGCATGCCGCGCATCATACCAACTTGCAGCCACCCTACTAGCCCTGTCATCGTCTACCGGCTCAATATCGGCCCTTGCCGGACCTCGAATTAACGACCCGGCTCGACGCAGCGTGAGTAGCCCTCAATTCTCAAAATGCAGAATGCAGCGCGGGGCGGCATCGCCAGGCTCCGCGGGTCGCTCAGGCGCGGGCGCACAGCGTCGGATCTGCCGAGGGCCTCAAGCACAAGCTTGATGGCGGGTTGGTCGAGCAGGGCGAACAGCCCAGGAGCTGACGACATGGCCGGATGGCGCTTCGACTTCGACAGAGTGGGCTGCGGTCAGGCAGTGGTCATGGCGGCCATCGTCGCCGGCTTCGCGAATCGATCCCGGCCCCCACTGCGAAGGGCAGTGTCCGCGCCGCTGTGCCCCTGTCGGTGGCGCTGAGGACGACCCTGTACTCCGCCATGCTCGCGGGGGCATGACCAGGTCGAGACTCGCCGCCAGGATGGCCAGCTCAAGCAACAGATCGACCGCTTGTTCAAGCTGCGCCATCGGTCGCGCATCGACCAGATCGAAGAGGCGTTTACCGCCCTCAACCTGTCGCTGCGGCGTGTCGTGCTTGCTTGTCGAGACGTCGCCCACACCCGCGCGCCGCGCTCCAGCCAAAGCAGTGCATCGAGCGGTCAAGAAGCCAACGACGGCCACACGGCGCAGGCGCGAGGTCGCGTAGCAGGAGACGGCTCGACCCGTAGGCGAGTCACTGCCGCCGCGTCGGGTTCATCAGCACGTCGACGCTGTCGCCGCCCGCCACGAAGAACCCCTTCACATAGGGCAGCGGCTCGCGCCGCACGTACATCCACACCGATGACAGCCCTGGCGGCCCGACAGGTTCGGATCCCGTGCATTCGTACTCGACGCCGTCGAGCGTGAAGCGCAGGACGCGTCCGTCGATGGTCGCGACGTCGTATGGCACTTCGGTCTGCGGTGGCTCGGCGCTGAAGAGTACCGTGCCGTTCTTCTCGCCTAGCCCGAGGCCCACGGCGTGCGCGGTGGCGAACGTGCCCGGTTGGTCCGCGTTGATGATGCGGCCGGCCCGGCGGATCGTCATGCCGGCGACGGTGAGCACCGGGCGGTTGTCCTGTCGGTGCCTGCGCAGTGCGGCCAACCGTGCGAGGCCAGCCTCTGACATCGAGACGAGCCTCTCGACGTCACCGACACGATGACCTGTCTCGCGCTGCTCGAACAGATCCAGGGTGATGCTGTCGGCAGAACGAATCGTGCCGGACGACTGCACATCGGCGAATGTCGCCAACCCACTATCGAGGCGGAACGGCAAGGTATACGTGCGCTGACGTGGCGCGAACGCCCGCACCGCCTCATGAAGTCGGACGGGCCGGAACAGCAACTCCACCTCGCCGTCCCGAGCCTTAAGTCGCAGTGCGTAGGCGAACCGCGCGTAGCCCTCGCCGTCCACGATCATCCGATAGACTTCGCCATCGTGCACCTGCACGCGCGACTTCAGATCACGACCGTTCGGCCGCACGCCGGCCATCGACAGTTCCAGCTCGATGCCGTCCGCCACCGTGATCCTCGCCACCGCTGTTCCGGACGTCTGGGCCACGGCCGGGGCGCCCATCGTCCACGCCATCAACGCGATCGTTCCCAGCCTGTGTCGACTGTTCATGGTGTGCTCTTGTTCACGAGGATGCGCGGGTCGTCGATCGGCTGAAACCCCCGCAGGTCGACGGTGCTGATCGCCGTCGCGGCCGTCTGCGACACTTCGGGAATGCCCGGCGTAACAACCAGCGGCCCACTGGACTCGAGGAGGTGGCCTGTCAGGGCAGGCAGCGGCGCGGGCTGTGGCATCACGATCAGCAGCAGCAGTCCGACCGCCGCGGCGTAGGCCAGCGGAAGCAAACGTCTTCGCGAGGAGTTCGCCGCACAGGGCCCTGGAAGTCGGGTGTCGGTGAGCAGCTCGTCGAGGCGGCGGCGCGTGGCCTCCGAGGGCGGCGGCGCGACCCACGCGGACAGTTTCTCATTCAGGTCGTCGTTCATTGTCGGACTCCAAGGCGAGCCACGCTCGCGGTGCTCCTGCCGCATCGCTCGAGCAGTCGCCGCAGCCGCACGCGCGCTCGGTGCAGATGCACACGGATCACGAGGCCGGTACTGCCGAGGGCCGTACCAATCTCTCGAGGCGAGTAGCCGTGGTACGCCGACAGGATGAGCACTTCGCGGTCGGTCGCAGACAGTGAGTCCAGCGCGGATCGGACGGCGAGGACGTGCTCCGGTGGTGCCGAGGCGCCCGGCTGCAGGGACGGCTCGCGGCCGACTTCCCGTGCCGCCTGTCGGCGTTGCTCGCGCGCCACGTTTCGCACCACGCCGAAAAGCAGCAGGGCCAGCTCACCGCGGGCGGTGTTCACCCGACAACGTCCGTCCAGGATGCGAAGCACGCTTTCGTGCACGACATCTTCCGCAGGACGCTCGGACCCGGTCAGCCGATAGGCGAACGCGAAAAGATCCTGACCACGATCGCGGTAGACCTCGCGAAGCTGGTCGCGGAGCGTGTCCGGAGCGGGCGGCTCGAGGTGCGGCGTCACGTGGGTACTTGCTTGGACGCCACCGTTCCGTTACACGCCGCTGCGAAAACAGGCGGCAGAGGCGCACTGACCTCAGGCCCCCACATTCCTCGTCGCCCAGAGGAGATGAGCAGCGCAGCCAGAGCAGGCCCGGGCCGACGTACCGGGTGCTGCCCGCTGCGACACCCATCCGTGGAGCGAGCAGCAGCCATGACAGCCAGAGCGGCAGCCGTCGCCATGATCAACCCCAGGTCGTAAGGTGACCAGGCCCGCGACGACGAGCCCAGGTGTGCCGGCCATCAGACAGACCGGCTGCCAGGATCGAAGTGGGCCAAGCCGAGGAATGGCGGTCATCGCCCCATCTCCGGCGATACTCGCGGCATATGCGCCGTTCACGTACGCGCTGCCTGATCCGAGGACCATGCCGAGTGCCACGCCTATCGCGACGATGCGGGAGCGACGGTACCGGTCCACGAGCATGCCCGCTGGAAAGCCGAGAAGGCGAGTAGAGCAGCGCTACGACCTGCCGCTCGATAAGGGCGGTGACGTGTGCGAGCGTGAGCACCACCAGCGTCGCCCAGGCCCCGCCCACGCCCATTGTCCGCGGCGCACGTACCGCTACGTGCCCCGCGCTTCATTCTGAATCGTGAATTGTGAACTACCTGACTACGACGCCCCACGGGCTGCCGTCAGTGGCAATCCTGCTGATGCGGCCGGTGGCGATGTCGATGCGCGAGACATCGCCGCCAGGACCGTTGGCGGTGTATAAGGTCCGGCCGTCGGCGCTCAGGCCGATGCCCCAGGGCCGCTCACCGACCTCGGCATACGTGCGGGTTACCGCCAGGGTGGCCACGTCGATGACCGAGACCGATCGGCCTCGGCCATTGGACACGTACAGCGTGCGACCCTCGGCCGAGAGCACCGCGCCCATCGGTCGTGCCGGCAACGTACCGCCGTCACCGGCGGGCAACTGGATGGTATGGGTCACCTTGCGGCTGGCGACGTCCACCACCGACACCGCGAAGCCGAATTCCGCGGTGACAAACATCGTGGCGCCATCGCGGGAGAACACGATAGCCCGCGGCCGCCTGGCTGTCTGGACGCGCGCCACGACCGCGTACGACGACGTGTCCACGCCGACGATCTCGTGCTCCTCCTCGCACGTCACCCACACCGTGCGCCCATCAGGACTGGTCGTGACACCCTCGGGTTCTTCGCCGACCTTGACGCGCCTGCCGACCACTCCGGTGCCGAGGTCGAGGACCGACATCTCTGCCGTTTCCTCGTTCGACACAAAGAGCGTCCGACCGTCGTGAGAGAGGTCGAAGCTTTCCGGATCCTGGCCGCTTTGATACGTGCGGATGAGGGTGCCGGTGGCCAGGTCGATGACCCCGATGCCGTCGGCGGCTCGATCCGGCGGCGGTAACGTCTTCTCGTCGACGCCGGGGGGGGCCATCGGGGAGCCGGACAGCGCCACGTACAGGCGCGTGCCGTCAGCGGAGAGCTTCAGGCCTCGCGGGCGCTTGCCGACGGCGATGCGATCGACCACAGCGTGGGTGGTGGCGTCGATCACCATCACCTGGCCCAGTGTCTCGTTGGACACATAGACGCGCGGCGATGACCCCGCCGGGGCTGGCGAGGGCGCCGGCGTCGTGGGCTCGGGCGCCGACCCGCAGCCCACGGCGACCAGCAGGATCGTGAGGAGCGCGGCCGAACGCGTGGACAGTCCGACATGCGTCATGGCGAGCTACTCGTAGAGCGCAAAGGCGTAGAGCGTGTCGCCCGACGCCACCAGGATGTGCTGTCGGCCGTCGAGCTCGTAGGTCACGGCCGCATTGCTGACGTTGCCGATGCGGGAATGCCACAGCGGCGCGCCTGACTCGGCGTCGTAGGCCACGAAGTTGCCGCCTGCGTCCCCGGCAAACACCAGCTTGCCGGCGGTGGTGAGCAGTCCGCCGCCGCCGCCGCCGCCAAACCCACCACCAGCGCTCGGATACGGCCGGCGCCACACCACCTTGCCGGTTGTCGGGTCGATCGCCGTGAGGAAGTTGCCTATCGAGCCGACCGCCACCTCGTCCTTACCGCCCAGACCCATCGAGCCACGCGGATCGGGATCGGTCAGGTAGTAGATCGCGTAGCCGTTGCGCTCGGTGACGTAGAACAGCTTGGTGTCTGGCGAGTAGGCGGGCGGTTCCCAATTGATGGTGCCGCCCGAGGTCGGCGACGTCAGCGCGCCCGGGACCGTCGGATCCTTGATGGGGTTGCGGCGCACGGAGCCCTTCTTGTCGATGCTCTTGGCCCAGTTGGTCGCCTTGCCGTACCTGGTCGTCACGAGGTGCTCACCGGTGACACGATCCACCGTGAAGAAATACCCATTGCGTGCGGCCGTGGACACGAGCTTGCGCGGCTTGCCGTCAATGGTCCCCTCGAACAGGATCGGGGTCTGCGCCGAGTCCCAGTCATGCATGTCGTGCGGCGAGGTCTGGAACGCCCACGCCATCTTGCCGGTGTCCACGTGTACCGCCACCAGCGAGCAGGTGTAGAGGTTGTCGCCCTCGCCCCGGCCGGCCGTGTACGCCGGGATCGGGTTGCCGGTCCCGAAGATGTAGAGGCGCGTCTCCGGGTCGTAGACCCCTGGCAACCAGGGATGTCCGCCCCCGTACTTGGCCGACTGCAGATTGGGCCACGTGTCGAGGCCGGGGTCGCCTTCCTTCATCGGCACGGTGTAGAACCGCCACTGAATTTCGCCGGTCTCCGGATCGAAGGACTGGATGTAGCCCGGCGAGTCGATGTCGTTGCCGGTGCCGACGATGACGTGGTTGTCCACCACGATGGGCGCCATCGTGGAGAAGTACTGCTGATCGAAGTCGGCGTGCTCCTTGTTCCAGCGTTCCTTGCCCGTCTTGGCGTCCAGCGACACGAAGAAGTTGTCAGGCGTCACGAAGAACAAGTAATCCTTCCAGATGCCGACGCCACGGTTGGCGATCGGCGTGCTGCCCTTGGTGCGCCAGAAGTAGTGCCACAACTCGCGGCCGTCACGGGCGTCGAGCGCCCACGCGTTGTCGGGTGAGGTCACATACAGGACGCCGTTGATCATCAGCGGCGTGCCCTTGACATTGGCCGGCACGGCAGGCAGATCGGCCGGCCCACTGCCGCCGACAATGACCGGCGCGCCGCCAAAGCGGAAGCGCCCGCCGCCGCCAGCGCCGTTGCCGGCCGACAGCCGCGCCGTCCAGGCCAGTGACAGATGCTTGACCGTGGTCCGGTCCACCTGGGTGAGCGCGCTGTAGCGCCTTCCCGTGTAGTCGCCCGAGTAGGTCGGCCAGTCTTCGGCGAGCGGCTGGGTGAGCCGGCTCGGGTCCAGCGATGGCGCCGGTGCGGTGGTCGGGGCGGGACCCTGTCCCGCCAGCCCAATCGGCATGGCAAGCAGCGACAGCGTCAACACCAGTGAAGGGGTTCTCATTTCAGGGTCACCAGGTAGGCCGTGACGTCGTGCATGTTGGCGTCGGTCAGTTTGCCGAGGAGCGCCCGATGGCCCTCGAGGGGATCGACGATCTCGATTTTCGGGTTGTCGCCTGCCCGGCGGAAGGTTCGCTGCGACCCATCCGGGAGCGCGAGCGTCACCATGAAGTCGTCCAGCCTCAGCAGCGTGCCCTTGACCGGTTCACCGGACGCGGGGCTCACCGTGGCCGTGGTCACCGTGCGTGGCGCACCGACCGGACGCACACCGCCGCCCCCACGGGCCAGTGCGCGGCCCCCGGATACCCACAGGTTCTGCAGGGCCTTGGGCTGCGCCACGCGTGTGGCCAAACCCTTCAAGTCGCCACTGGCCGAGTGGCAGGAGGCGCAGTTGGCGCCAAAGTACGCCTCGCCCGCTCGGGCGTTGCCCACCACGATGTCCAGTTCGACCTCGTCGCCTGGTGGGGGATTGCCCTGCCCGCCGATCTTGGAGTGCAGGTCGTGGACGAAGGCGATCACCGCCGCGATATCGGGATCGGGTAGCGCCGTCGGCACCATGGCCGTGCCCGGGCGGCCGTTCTTGATGACGGGGTAGAGCAACTCGCCGTCCTTGTCGTTCAGGGCGAGTTCCGAACGCAGCAGGTTGGGTCCGCCAAGCTGACCGCCCCGAGCGTCGGCCCCGTGGCACGGTCCGCACGCCCCTGCAAACAGGCCGCGCCCGCGCTGAATGACGTCAGGGTCGCCCTTGGGTCGCTGCTGGGCTGGGAATCGCCCCTGCCCGCCACCACCTGGTCCCGCTGGCCGGGGTGCCGGTGTCTGGGGGCTGGCCGGAGTCGGCTGGCCCGGGGGCGGCGGCCCGCCATGTCCTTCGATGACCGGCGGTTGTGCCGGCGCCTGCGGTGGTGCCTCGCTCCTGGCGCGGACCGTCACCGAGAGGGCCATCCCGAGTGCCGCCGCCGCAAGCCATGCTGATCCAGGTCTCATCTGTTCATCTCTCCCAATGCCCGGCCTGCGCACCGGCGGGCCCGTGACCATCGTCGCTTGTACGACGGCTGTCGATGGCGTGTTTCGTGCGGCGACCTGCCCAAGCCCGCTGCACCGTAGGATGCTTCCACGGATCACGGTGCCGTGTCTCCTGTTGTCTTTGGTGTGGCGGGTCACAGGCCCGCGACATCTGCCGGTCACCCGCCCCGCTCACGTCGATTTCACTCTCGGCCGATAGTACGGGGAGCACCGCGCATGGCTTTCAGTCTTTCGCTCCGACACCGTCTCACGCTCGTCCTCATTGCCTCGAGCGCCTGCGGCCTGGCCCTCACGGGCGCGGGGCTGCTCACCTACGACACGCGGACGGCCCGCCAGCAGCTCGCACACGAGATCGAGGCGACCACCCGTCTGGTCGCCACCAACAGCGATGCGGCCCTGACCTTCGGCGACGCCGATGCCGCCAAGGCCACGCTCTCCTCCCTCTCGGTCCGTGAGGATGTGCTGGGCGCCTCACTGTACGGCGAGGATGCCCGGACCATCGCCGTTCACCGCAACGCGCCGTCTGTCGTCCTGCCCGAGACCCCGCCGGAGCCGGGGACCACGTTCGAGGGCGGCACCATTCGTGTGGTCCGCGACATCTGCAATGAAGGCGGGTGCGTCGGTCGCCTGCTCGTGGTGGCGGACCTGCGCATGCTCGACACGCGACTGCGCGGCATGCTGGTCATCTTCGGTGCCGTGTTCGTGGTGTCGCTGGCCCTGGCGTGGGCCCTCGGCGCCATGCTGCAGCGCCCGCTCATCACGCCACTCAGGCAGTTGTCGGAAGCGGCCGCCGAGGTCAGCCGGTCGCGCCGCTTCGACGTGGCACTGCCGGCCGTGACGCGGGCCGACGAGATCGGCGTGCTGGTGACCGCGTTCAACGACATGCTGCGCGAGATCGGCACGCTGTACGGCGAGGTCCAGCGGCACCGCGACGGCCTGGAACAGACCGTGGCGATCCGCACCGCCGAGCTGCGGGAAGCCAAGGACCGCGCAGAGGCGGCAAATCGCTACAAGAGCGAGTTCCTGGCCAACATGAGCCACGAAATTCGCACGCCGATGAACGGGGTGCTCGGCATGACCGAGCTGACGCTCGGCACCGATCTCGCGCCCGTGCAGCGTGACTACGTTGAGACCATCCGACGCTCCGCAGAATCGCTGCTCTCGGTCATTGACGACGTGCTGGACTTCTCGAAAATCGAGGCCGGCCGCCTCGATGTGGAGATGGTGCCATTTGCCTTGTCGACCGCGGTCGACGATGCCCTGGGCACCCTTGCCGTCCGCGCGCATCAGCGTGACCTCGACCTGGTGTGTGACCTCGCGCCGGGCCTGCCCGACCGGGTACTCGGCGACCAGGGACGGCTGCGGCAGGTGCTGATCAACCTGATCGGCAACGCGATCAAGTTCACGCCCGCCGGATCGGTGCAACTGCAGGTGCGGCTGGGCCAGGACGCGGCGGGTGATGCGCGTCTCTGCTTCGCGCTCAAGGACACCGGCGTCGGCATCCCGCTCGACCGCCAGCAAGCCATCTTCGAAGCGTTCACGCAGGCGGACGGTTCCACGACGCGGGTCTTCGGGGGAACCGGACTCGGTCTGACCATCTCGGCCCGGCTCGTCTCACTGATGGGCGGTGCCTTGTCGGTGGTCAGTATTCCTGAGGTGGGCAGCACGTTCTCGTTCGACCTCCCCCTGCTGGTCGCCCCCGGGCTGGCGCGCTCGTCCGACATGCCCGCCACCGCCTTCGCCGGCCAATCGGTGCTGGTCATCGATCGGCACGAGGCGTCCCGGGCAGTCCTGACCAGCTGGCTGACCGGGTGGGGGGCCGACGTGCGGAGCGTGGCCGATGTCGAGCAGGCACTGCCGCTTGTGCCGCGCGTCGGGTGCATCTTTGCCGCTGGCGACATCTTCGAAGAAGTCCGTGCCCGCGCGAGCGGCAGCGACACCGGCGGGCCCCCGATCGTCGTGATGTTGATGACCGGCGACAGCGCGCCGGCGGCGGCGGCTGATGGCCCGGCCAGTACGTTGATCAAGCCCCTGCGCCGGGTCGCGGTCGCGGCGGCGGCGGCGACCGTCCTGGCCGGAGACCGCAGCCGCGCCCGCCCGAGCGCTGCAGCGGCGCCACGCCCGGACGAGGTCTCGCCCGGTCGAGTGCGTGTGCTGGTGGCCGAGGACAACGTCGTCAATCAGCGCGTCGTGCAGGGGATGCTGCGAGCCAGATCCTGCGAAGTCGAGATTGTCTCCAACGGCAGGGAGGCGGTCGAGGCCTGGCAGCGTCAGGCCTTCGACGTGGTCTTCATGGACATCCAGATGCCCGAGATGGATGGGTTCGAGGCGCTGGCCGCCATTCGGGCCGCCGAAGCGTCCAGCGGCCGCCAGCCGGTACCGATCGTGGCCTTGACCGCGCACGCCATGGCTGGCGACGCCGAGCGGTGCTTCGCCGCCGGCATGGACGGCTACCTCTCCAAGCCGCTCCGCCGTGGGGCTCTCGACGCCGAGATGCGGCGGCTGGGCCTCGAACACGAACCGGCTCACCTTGGCAAGCCCGCCTAGCGGTCTGTTATGGTGAGGTAGACCGATGCAAGTTCTGACCAGCCTCGAAACCCTGGAGGCCGCGCTCGCCAGCGCGGCCAGCGACCCGGTCCTGTTCTTCAAGCACAGCGAGACCTGCGGCATGAGCTTGCAGGCGCATCACGAGATGCGGGAACTGGTGGCCGACCAGCAGTTTGCCGTGCCGGTGTATCTCGTCTCGGTGCAGACCAGCCGTGCGTTGTCCAACCAGATGGCGGCCCGCTTCGGCGTGCGCCACGCGTCACCCCAGGTGATGTTGGTGCGCGATGGCGTCGTGCAGTGGCACACCTCGCATCTGGCGATCACCGTCAGCGCCATCCAGGCGGCCGTTGGTCGTGTGACCAAGGCCGCCTGAGCTGAACACGAGTCACAGGGTCGTACCGCCCCACCCCTGAGAACTGGAGGCGGACTGGCGCCAGGTGTTACCGCTGCCGTCCCTCAGGCGTATCGCGGAGCGCCTGCTCGAGTTGCCGCTGGCTCCAGTTGTTCTTGATCACTTCGTCGACCCAGGGGCGAGCGTCCCGGTCGGCCTCCCGCTGGAACACCCGGCGGTACGCCTCCAACACCATGGATGTGGCCTGCTGGTACGTGTAGCGGCTGCCGCCATCGCGCCCGTCATCTCGGCCGCCGTAGCGCCCGTCGTCGTAGCGCCCATTGCCATTGCGGCCATCGTCGTACCGGCCGTTGCCGTTGCCATAGCCGCCGTTGCCATACCGTCCGTTGCCATTGCGGCCATCGTCGTAGCGGCCATCGTCGTAGCGCCCGTTGCCATACCGCCCGTTGCCATTGCGGCCGTCGTCGTAGCGGCCGTCGTCGTAGCGCCCGTTGCCGTACCCTCCGCCGTTGCCGTACCCGCCACCCTGGTTGCCGTTGTAGCCGCGCGGCTGAACCACGTACGACGTGAGCCGATCGTTGAAACCGCTGCGGCGAAGGTCACGCACGCCGGATGTGAAGCGGAGAGCCTGGCCGCGCATGTTGCCGTCGCGGAAGACGAGCACCTCGGCATTGCCGAAGAGGCGGATCGACGAAATCTCGTCGTTCATGTTCGAGGGCACACGCTCGTTGGCATCGCCGGCCCGCGTGCAGAAATAACGGCCCCCGTAGTTGATGTCCTCGTAGAAGCAGGCACCGGACTCGGGCAGCCCACCGCGCCCCCAGTACTGCGCCGAGGCGGTGGACGCCGCGCCAAGGATGGTCAGGCCGGCCAGCAGAGAGATCGAGACGCGCTGAAGAATCATCATGGTCCTCCTTCACGGCCGGGTTCGGCGCACCGCCGACCGCCGTCTCGCGCCTACCGGCGCATCTGTGTCACTGGACTCTGGATATGCCAACACCATGCCAGCGCCGATGTCGTGCTTGAATGACACCCATGCTCAGGCACACGGTCCTTGCGATGGCTCTGGTATCGGGCGGCGGACTGGGCGCGGCGGCGCAGCCCGCGCCACTCCCGACCTACGTCGCCCGTCCGCTCGCCGACCCGATTCGCGTCGATGGGGTGCTGGACGAGGCGACGTGGGCCCTGTCGCCGCGGGTGAGCGAGATGCGTCTGATTCACGCGCCCGCCCGCCCGCCCGTCTTTCCGACCGAAGCGGCCGTGACCTGGGACGCCGGCCACCTCTACGTGGCGTTTGCCTGCACCGACTCCGAGCCCTGGACGCGTTACGCGTCGCGCGACGATCGCCTGTGGGAAGAGGAGGTCGTCGAGGTCTTTCTCGACCCTGATGGAGACGGTCTCAACTACGTCGAACTCGAGGTCAGCCCAACCAATGTGGTCGTTGATCTGTTGATCGCGGCACCACGGGCCAGTGGACCGACCGCCCGCCGCTGGGACATCGCCGGACTGCAGTCGGCCGTGCGTCGTCACCCGGGCGGATGGGTGGCCGAGATGGCGATTCCTTGGGCGTCACTTGCCGCGGCGGGCGTGACGTCGGCCCCACAGGCGGGCGACTCCTGGCGTGTCGGCTTGTATCGCATCAAGCGCCCCGGCGGTCTCGCCAAGGCGGCACGCGTCGACGCGCTCGTCGCGGAGCGCCGCGACGCCACCCCCGAGCGGCAGGCGGCTCTCGATCGCGACCTCCTGGCACTGCGCGCCGCCGACGAGTACTCGGCGTGGTCGCTGACGCGCGCTGAGTTCGGCTTCCACGATCCGGAGCGTTTCGGGATCGTGCAGTTTGCCGGGCACCCGCGATGACCGCGCGTACCGCCACCCGCGGTTCGCGATGCCAGGGGTATGGACTGTGGCGCAGTCGTCGTCACCACGGTCATGGCGACGAGCGTTTCGAGGAGGACGAGCCGATGGGCGCGCCCGTGCGATAGTGGCGCGTGGACTTGTGGCGCGCGATCGTACTCGGCCTGGTCGAGGGGCTGACCGAATTCCTCCCAGTCAGTTCGACCGGCCATCTGTTGGTGACCCAGCGGCTGCTCGGCATCGAGGCCAACGAAGCCGCCAATGCCTATGCCATCGCCATCCAGGGCGGGGCGATCGCCGCCGTACTCGTGCTGTACAGGCAGCGGCTCGCGCAGATGCTGCGTGGGCTGTTCGGACGTGACCCGGCGGGCTTGCACCTCGGGCTCGCACTGCTGGTGGCCTTCGTGCCCGCCGCCATTGCCGGATTGGCCCTCGACGAATTGATCGAGGGCTATCTGTTCGGGCCCATCCCGGTCGCCATGGCGTGGGCGGCAGGCGGCCTGCTGATGCTGACGCTGTCGCCGCGTCTGCAGCCCGGCGGCGCCCGCCTCGACGGCGTGCCATTACGCGCCGCCCTGATCATCGGCCTCTGCCAGTGCCTTGCGCTGTGGCCTGGGGTGAGCCGCAGTCTGGCCACCATCCTCGGTGGCGTGGCGGTCGGCCTGTCGATCTCGGCGGCCGTCGAGTTCTCGTTCCTGCTGGGCCTGCTGACCCTCGGCGCCGCAACGGCCTACAAGGCGCTCGACAGCGGCGCCGTGATGCTGGAGGCCTACGGCCCCGCCGTAATCATCGCCGGGTTCGCGGCGGCGTGGGTGTCGGCGATGCTGTCGGTGACGTGGATGGTCGGTTGGCTGCAGCACCGCCGGCTCGCGGTGTTTGGCTGGTGGCGCCTCGGCGCCGCCGCGCTGGTGCTGGCGCTCGTTCTGATGGACCGTCTCTAGCAGAGCGCCGCCGTTCGCGTCCCGCCCGACGCGGAAGAGCGGCGCGGCGCGTCCAGGCCGGTTCGAGGTCGCCGAGGATGGTCGGAATCAACTCCGACACGGTGGGGGGACAGGCACCGCGCGCCGCAGGACGTCGCAGGTGACGCCAGCGTGCATGATGTCGATGATGCCGTGGATGGCTTCGTCGCCGCCGACGCCGAGGATGGCCGCGCCGAGGATCATCGCCCTTCTCGATGGCCCGACTGACGCGCGTCAGCGGTCGCCGGCCGACAGTAGCCGGCGGCCACTGTCGCGCGCTTGGGCCTCGGTCATGCCGACGCGCCCGCTGCTCGAGGCGCACGCGCACTCGATCGTGGCGGTGGTCAATCGGCCGGCGTCGTGTCGAGCCACGCGATGGCCGACGGGCTGCCGACGGGCGTGTACTGACCGGTGAAGGTCAACCCTCCGCTGGCCTGGTCGATGCGAAATGCCGTGACGTGGTCGGCGCGCTGGTTGCAGACGTAGAGAAACTGCTGGCCGGGCTCGATGCTCATGCTGCGCGGATAGTCGCCGCGCGTCCAGACATCGTCCACCCACGTCAGCGTGCCGTCGCGCCCGATGGCAAAGATGCCGATGCTGTCGTGCAGGCGATTGCCGGCGTAGAGGAAGCGCCCGTCGCCCGAGACCAGGATGCCCGAGCAGAAGTTGCTGCCGGCGTAGCCCTCAGGCAGGCTGGAGATGGTCTGGCGCGCCGCGAGCCGGCCGCGCGCGGCGTCGTAGTCGAAGACGACGATGGTCGAGCCCTCTTCCTGAATCGAATAGAGCCAGGTGCCGCTCGGGTGGAAGGCGAAATGGCGTGGGCCGTCACCGGGGGGCAACGCGGTCGACGGCGGGTCTGCCGGAGTCAGCCGGCCCGTGGCTGCGTCGAAGGCCCAGACGAAGATGCGGTCGAGTCCCAGGTCGGGCGCGAGGATGAAACGGCCAGCCGGGTCGGCCTGGATCATGTGGGCGTGGGGCGCGTCGTGGCCGCTGATGGCGAAGCTGCCGTCCGGGGCGCTGGTGGCTCGCGTCGGACCGAGCGTGCCGGTCGTCTTCCTCACGTCAGTGGCCGGACCGAGCCGGCCGTCGGCGAGGATGGGCAGGACGGCCACCGAGCCGCCCGCATAGTTGGCAACCAGCAGATGCGCGCCGGTGGCGTGCACACTGGCGTATGTCGGCCCGAGGCCGCCGGACGCGATCGTGTTGAGCGGGGCCAACTGCCCGGTACGGCGGTCGACGGCAAATGCCGTCACCGTTCCCGATATCCCGTTGTCGACCAGGTCGGTTGCATTGGTGGAGTAGAGGTGCGTGCCGGCGCTGTTGAGCGTCACCGCGGTGGGGCTGGTGTGGTGCTCGCTGATGCCGGCCGGCGTCAGCGCGCCGGTCTCGCGATTGGCGCGGAAGATGTGGATGCCGCGGCCGTTACCGGGCGCCGGCCCGTCCCTGCCTGGCGAGGTGCCCGCAGGCGGAGCACTGTAGGTGCCCACATACGCAAACAGGGCGCCGGTCCGACGCGCTGCCTGCCGGGTGCCCCCCTGCGCCAACCCTGGCACCACGGCCGCTACCCCCGTCGCGCTCTTGACGAAGGAGCGACGGTCGAGCGTGCGGGTGATGAGGGACCTGCCGGAATCGGAGGGCATGTGGCCGCGATCATCGGTTGCGACCGCGCTGACGTCAATCTGCGGCGGCCTGCCCCGTCGAGATTCGCGTGCGGGTCGCGCGGACCGGTGCGATCATGTCTAGGTCGGTGGCGTCCCGTGTCCCCATCCCCATTGGCGAGGTCCGGGGAGCCTGGTGTGCGGCAGCCTCAGAGCCATCGTTGTCACGACCGGGCCGGTCCGCGTCTCGCGGCGTCTCGACCGTCCGCCCGACCTCGCGAAAGGCCAAAGGGGAGAACCATGGCGTTACGACGTGTGGGGATGATGTTGGCGATCTGCGTGCTGGTCGGTCCCCGGTTGCCGGCAGCTGCGCAGCAGGACGGACAAGCGCACGGCCATGCGCAACCTGGCGAACGCCTGGGCTCGGTGCATTTTCCGACGTCGTGCAAGCCCGAGGTGCAGGCCGACTTGGACCGGGGCGTCGCCCTGCTGCACTCGTTCTGGTTCTCGGCAGCGGTGAAGTCGTTCGAGACGGTCCTGGCCGGCGATCCGCAGTGTGTGATGGCCCATTGGGGCATCGCGTTGAGCTGGTGGGGCAATCCATTCGCGACCGGCCGATCGGCAGCTGCGCTCGAGGCCGGGCGGGCGGCTGCCGCTGCTGCGGAAACCAAGGGGGCAGGGACCGACCGCGAGAAGGCCTGGGTCGCGGCCGTGGCCACGCTGTACCGCGACAGCGCGACGGTCGACCAGCGCACGCGCACGCTGGCGTACGAGCAGGCGATGGCGGCGCTTGTCGCGCGGCATCCCGATGACGTGGAAGCGCGTATTTTCCACGCGCTCGCCCTCACCCAGACGGCGCTGCCGACCGACAAGACGTATACCAACCAGTTGCGGGCCGCGGACATTCTCGAGCGCGAGTTCGCGCGGCAACCAGAACATCCCGGGCTCGCGCACTACATCATCCACAGCCTCGACGTACCCGCGCTCGCGCCGCGGGCGCTCGACGCGGCGCGTCGCTACGCCAAGATCGCGCCGATGGCGCCGCACGCGCTGCACATGCCGTCGCACACCTTCACGCGCGTCGGCTCCTGGCAGGAGTCCATCGACACGAATCTGGCGTCGGCGGCCGCCGCCCGCAAGGACGGTGCGACGGCCGAGGAACTGCACGCGCTCGACTATCAGGCCTATGCCTATCTGCAGACGGCGCAGGATGGCGCAGCCAGGCGAACCGTCGAGGCCATCGATGCCCTGGTCTCCAAGGTCACCACCACGGGCCCCGGCAACGCGGCGCCACCAGCGGCCGGGCACTACGCGCTTGCGGCCATTCCAGCGCGCTACGCGCTCGAGCGCGAAGCCTGGGCCGAGGCCGCTGCGCTGACACCGCACGAGACCCCGACGGCCTGGGCCACCGCTGTCACGCACTTCGCCCGGGCACTGGGCGCAGCGCGCGTCGGCAATCTGCCGGCGGCCCGTCGGGATATCGAGCAGCTGACCGCGCTGCGCGATGCCGTGGCGGCCACCGGCGACTCGTACTGGGCCGGGCAGGTAGATATTCAGCAGCGTGCGGCCGCCGCGTGGGTGTGGCACGTCGAAGGCAAGGCCGAGGCCGCGGTGGCCGCCATGCGCGAGGTGGCAACCATGGAGGACGCCACCGACAAGTCCGCCGTCACGCCCGGCCCACTCAAGCCGGCGCGCGAACTCCTGGCAGACATGCTGATGGATCTCGGGCGTCCCGCCGACGCCCTCACCGAATACCAGGCCACGCTGGCCAAGGAGCCCATGCGCTTCCGGGCGACCTACGGCGCGGCACGTGCGGCCGCGGCCGCAGGGCAGGCCGCCACGTCTGCCAAGTATTTCGCCAGCCTGCTCTCGATCGCTGCAGGCGCCGATCATCCCGAGCGGAAGGAGCTCGGCCAGGCGCGGCTGGCTGCCCAGCGCTGACGCTCGACCCCTGGTGCCCCACGCCCGGCGTCTGAACCCGCGAGGGGCTACCGGCCAGGAGCCAACGGGAGCGTACGTTGCCGCTGGCCGGTGGCCGCGAAGATCGCGGCGGCGATGGCCGGCGCGGTGAGCGTGATGGGCGACTCGCCGGCGCCGGCCGGCTCGACCTCGCGCCGGTCGATCAGCTGCACGTCCATCGATGGAAGGTCGCGGAACCGCGGGACTCGGTACTGCGAGAGGCGGCGGGTCTGCTGCGCCGTGCCGTCGTAGGTGACGTGTTCCCAAAGCGCTCCGCCGAGGCCCTGGACCATCGCGCCGGTCATCTGATTCTGCAGCGCATCCGGGTTGAGCGCGGCGCCGAAATCGCCAGTCGCCACCATGCGCAGGACGCGCACGTCGCGGCCCCGCACTTCCACTTCCACGCACAGCGCCAATCGCGCGTCCTTCTCGAGGTTGCAACTCATCCCCACGCCTCGCTGCGGCCTCGCTGACGGGCCAGCGGCGCGCGGCGTTGCGGCCGCCCGGGCAGCGGCCCAGCCGAAGCGGCGTGTCGTCCGGGTAATCGCCTCGCGCAGGCGGGCGTCGCTGATGTGGCGCAAGCGAAACTCCACCGGGTCCACCTGCAGCGCGGCGGCCCACTCGTCGACGTGAGCCTCGAGCGCAAAGTTGTTGACGACGGCGGCGAGCGACCGGTAACTGCCCTGGCGGACCCCCGCGTCGGATCGAAAGAAACCGATCCAGTGGTGGGGGATGTCGTACTGCGGGGCGAGCCCCGCCGCGCCGCTGTTGTAATTGGCGAACCGCATGGCCTGCAGGCGGCCGTTGGCGTCCACTCCGCTCTCCACTTCGACCAGTCCGGCCGGCCGGGTGTAGCTGCAGGTGAACTCTTCCTCGCGTGTCCAGGCGATGCGAATTGGCGTCCCTGCCAGCCGTGCCACACGCGCGGCTTCGATCTCGCACTCGCCGCGCTGCTTGCCGCCGTACGCGCCGCCGGAATCGTGGGCCACGATGCGTACGCGCGATGGCTGCACCTGCAGCGCCTGTGCCACCTCCTGCCGGCACAGAAACGGCGCCTGCACCCCGCAGTGCACCGTCACGCCATCGTCGTTCCACACAGCAACGGCGGCGCGTGGCTCGAGCGGGACGTGTGCGATGGGTGCCGCCCAGTAACTGGACGACAGACGTCGCACGGCCGAGGACAGGCCGGCGTCTATATCGCCGCGGCGCAGCAGGGGTGGGTACCGGGCCCGCGGTTGCTCGACCGGGGCCACCGCCGTCTGCTTGAAGCGGTGGGCCCAGTCAGTCTGCGGCGCCAGCGGCGTCGGCGCCCAGGTCGCGGTGACCAGCGCAGCCGCCCGCCTCGCGGTGGTCATGTCGTCGGCGACCACCGCGAGCAGGTCGCCTTCGCGGAGCACGCGCACACCGTGCAGGCGCTCGGCGGCAGTGGCGTCGTAGGCCGTCAGGGTCGCCGTGTGATGCGGGCTGCGCACGATGGCCGCATGCCGCAGGCCCGGCACGCGTAAATCGGACGGATAGATTTTTGCCCCGGTGACGATGGACGGGCCAGTCACGCTCGGCACCGACTGGCCGAGGGTCGTCCACGCGTCGGGCGTCACCAGTGCCTCGCGCGAGCCGCTGCGCTCGGCGCGAACGGCTGCCGCGGCTTTCCGGATGACGGGCACGGTCACCGGCGTGGTGACACTGGCCCACGTCCCGCCGTCATCGGGACAGAGCAGGGTGTCGCCCATCACCAGGTCCACCTGGCTGACCGGTACGCCCAGTTCCTCGGCGAACGCCTGGGTGAGCAGCGTGCGTGACCCCTGGCCCATCTCCATCTTGCCAGTGAAGGCGCGGTAGGTTCCGTTGGGCGCCACCTGGACCCGCACCGGCATGTCGCGCGCCCCGGCGCGCACGGTCACCAGGAAGAGCAGGCCCCCGCCGAGTGCCGCCAGGAAGGCACGGCGATCGGGCGTGAGGTCTTCCGGGGCCTCCACGATGGTGTAGGTCTCCGGTCCGGCATCCTCGTCGAAGCGACGCTTGTAGCGGGTGCGCGCATCCTCAGCCACGGCGGACCTCACCGGCCAGCGTCGCGGCGGCCGCACGCACCGCGCGCACGATTCGCGGGTAGGTGCCGCAGCGGCAGAGGTGCCCGTCCAGTGCCTGCCGGATCTGCTCGTCGGTGGGCTGGGGGGTGCGCGCCAGCAGGGCGGCTGCGCCCATCACCATGCCGGGCGTGCAGAAGCCGCACTGGAATGCCTGCACGTCGAGGAAGGCCTGCTGGATCGGGTGCAGCCGGCTTCCGTTGGCCAGTCCCTCGATCGTCGTGACGGCTCGCACCGCGGTCGGCGCCGTCCGGCACGCGCGGACCGCCTTGCCATCAGCCAGCACCGTGCAACTGCCGCACTGGCCTTCGCCACAGCCGTACTTGGTCCCGGTCAGCGCCACATGCTCGCGCAGCACCTCGAGCAGCGTCGCTGATTCGGGGACGTGGCCACTCCAGGCGCGGTCGTTCACCGACAGGGTCAGAAGAGGCATGGGTGGCATGGTACTGCGGGTATCGCGACACGGCCGCGAGTCATCCACTCTGGGTATGGGCGTCATGCCGACCACTCATGGCGGGGCCATCCGGAGGTTTTCGAGGTACCGTCTCCGATTGGTGCCTCGACTTCAGACGCTCTCGACCGCTGATCTCACCGCTCTTCACCAGGACATCCAGCGTCGCTACGACGCGTTCCGGCAGCGTGGCCTCGCGCTCGATCTGACGCGAGGGAAACCGTCGAGCGAGCAACTGGCGCTGTCTGACGCGTTGCTCGAACTGCCCGGCAGGGAGGACTACTTCGCGGCCGACAAGACCGACACCCGCAATTACGGGGTCTTGCAGGGGCTGGCTGAACTGCGGAGCCTGCTCGCGCCGCTGTTTGGCGCCGACCCGGCGCAGGTGGTGGTGGGCGACAACTCGAGCCTGGCGCTGATGCACGATGCCATCGCCTTCAGCCTGCTGACCGGCACCGTCGGCAGCGAGCGGCCCTGGAGCCGCGAATCGCGCGTGGCGTTTCTGTGCCCTGTGCCAGGCTACGACCGCCATTTCGCCATCTGCCAGGACTTCGGCATCGAGATGATTGCCGTGCCGCTCAACGCCGACGGTCCCGACATGGACGAGGTCGAGCGCCTGGTAGCGGCCGACCCCGCAATCAAGGGGATGTGGTGCGTACCTAAGTACAGCAATCCTTCGGGTGCGGTGTATTCCGACACTGTCGTGCAGCGGCTCGCCGGCATGACGACCGCGGCGCCGGACTTCCGGATCTTCTGGGACAACGCCTACGCCGTCCATCACCTCACGGACGAGCGCATCGAGATCCCGAGTCTGATCGAGGCCTGCGCTCAGCACGGCCACCCCAACCGCGCCTTCGTCTTCGGTTCCACCTCCAAGATCACGCTGGCCGGTGCCGGTGTCGCGCTGTTTGCCGCCTCGCGCGAGAACGTCGCGTGGTACCTGGGCCGCATGGGAAAGCGCACCATCGGTGGCGACAAGGTCAACCAGCTGCGCCACGTCCGTGCGCTCGGCAGCACCGCCGGGCTGGTCTCCCTGATGGAGCGCCACCGCGCCATCGTGGCCCCGAAGTTCGCTGCGGTGGCCGACGCATTTGCTGCACACCTCGGTGGCACGGGCGTGGCGTCCTGGCTCGTGCCCAAGGGCGGCTACTTCATCAGCCTGGATGTCCTGGATGGCTGCGCGCGGTCGTTTGTGAAGGCGGCCAAAGATGCGGGCGTCGAGCTGACGCCGGCCGGTGCGACCCATCCATATGGCACCGACCCGAACGACCGCACGGTGCGCATCGCCCCCACGTTCCCCGACCTGGCGACCGTGACGGTCGCGGCCGAAGGGGTGGCGCTCAGTGCACTGCTCGTCACGTCAGGGTCGCTGCTGCATGCGCGCACCGCGCCGCATGCGGCCCCTGCGTGATACCGCGCCGGTTTCTCTCGACCTCGCGCTGACGACGTCAGCGTCAGCTTCTTGCTCGAGCCGAGGTCGATCGCTACAAACGCGGGCCTGCGCGCACGCGTGCGCGCAGGCCCGCACTCAACGCGAGCACAGACGTGGCAACGTCCTTGCTATCTCCATCGATGGCAGTCCGACTGTCGGACTCGACCTTTGGAGGTGTGCAGATGGCAGACAACACGACGCATCGCGACGACTCGTTGCGAGAAGAAGCGGCAGCAACGGTGCAACGGCTGAAGGGCGCGACCAAAGAGGCCACCGGCTCCCTCCTGGGCCTGGGCCATCTCGAGCGCGAAGGCGAACGCGAGAACGCCGAAGGCCGCGCCCGACAGGGCGCCAACGATGTGCTGGAGGGCGATGGTGATGCCCGTCGCGACTCCTCGAGCCGACTCGTCACAGGGCTGTACGACAGCCCGGAGCATGCCGGCCGCGCCTATCAGGACCTGACCTCTCGGCATGGCTACGGCGCCGATGACGTCAGCGTGCTGATGTCGGACGAGACCCGCGCCCGTCACTTCAACGACGCCACCCCCGGTCGCGAGTTCGCGACCGCTGACGAGAGCGGTTCAAAGGCCGCAGAGGGTGCCGGCATCGGCGGCGCGACCGGACTCGGACTCGGGGCCGCGCTCGGTGCACTGCTTGCTGCCGCCACCTCCATCGCCATTCCTGGCCTCGGTCTCGTGGTGGCTGGCCCGATCGCTGGGGCCATCGCCGGCGCAGGCGCGGGCGGCGCGGCCGGCACGCTGCTCGGCGCGTTGATCGGGGCAGGCATCCCGGAGGAGCGCGCCCAGGCCTACGAGAGCGGCATCCGCGGCGGCGGCATCGTGCTCGGCACGCGCGCCCGTGACGAGGCCCACGCGGCCGAACTCGAGCGCGACTTCAGCACGCACGGCGGACGCGACATCCTTCGCTGATCTGCGTGACGCCCGGCCAGTCGGCGCCACCGCCCAGGCGGCGCCCTGGCCGGGCAGTACACCGAGCCGCCCTGACGATCATGTAGGCTTGCGTCGGAGGAAGCTCGAATGCGTATGCCGGTCGTGTTGTCGGGTCTGATGGTTGGGGTAGTGTCGATTGCCGCCATAGCGGGGCTGTCTGCGCAGCAGAATCCATACGTGGGCCGGTGGAACATCACTGCCACCGGCGCAGATGTCCGCAAGGTCTACTTCCTCGAGGTCAAGGAAGTCGGCGGCGCCCTCGAAGGTCGCTTCCTCGACCGCGGCGGGCACGCCACGCCGGTGTCCTGGATCAAGGTGGAGGGCGGCGAGCTCCAATGGCAGTACGGCGGCGGTGCAGAGACCCTGCCCAAGCCGGCCTGCGGGCCCCTGTACCGCGCCCGCCTCGAAGACGGAAAACTGGTGGGTCACCACGAGACGCCCGGCGTACCCTGCCCGCAGACGGCCCGGCCCGGAGCCGCGGCTGCGGCTGCGGCTCCGCGGCCCCAGCCAGCGCCGCAAACGGTCAACTGGGTCGGCGTACGACAGCCGACCTTCCCACCGGCTAACGCCAACGCCACCCACACATACGGGACGCCAGTCGTGATCGTGGGTCCCGGAGTCGGCAAGGAGACGTGGGCCGGCCTCGGCACGGACAGCTGCGTGGACCGCTGGACGATGGCTGATGGCGTGATGAGCAACGACGTGCCGCAGCACGGCGAGCGGTCAACCTGCAATCCACACACACGGGAGAAGTTCCAGGACTTCAAGGTCAACGCCGAGTTCAAACTCGGCGCCGGCCAGAACAGCGGCCTGTACCTGCGTGGGCGTTACGAATTGCAGCTCATGCTCGAGGCCACCCCCGGACGTGTCGTGGCGTATCCCGGTCAGCTCATGGACATCTACGGATGGAAGCGTGCCGACGTCTATGCCGGCGGACCACCCGACTCGTGGCAGGTGCTCGAGGCTGTGATCGTCGGCAATCGTCTCACCGCCTCGCTGAACGGCAAGAAGGTACACGACAACGCCTTGATTCCGGCGGTCACTGGTGGCGCGATGGACAACGACGAACTCGCTCCGGGCCCGATCATGGTTCAGGGCGACCACTCGCGGGTGTCATTTCGCAAGCTGGTGATTACGCCAATCACCAGGTCCGGCACCTAGGTCTCGCCGGACGTACACCGTCGTCTACTCGGGGGCCCCGCCCGGCGCATCCAGGTGCGCCAGCGCGGGGCTCTCGTGCGTCTGGCGACGTCGTGGCCGAGCGTTGTCCCGGCGCATCGACCCGACCAGGGCTATGATGCGTGCCCGATGACTTTGCCCGCCAGGCCAGTCCTGCCCCTGACGTACCCGCACAGATGGCCCTCCCAGTCGTGCTGACGCAGATCCGCTGGGGCATCATCGGCTGCGGTGACGTCACCGAGGTGAAAAGCGGTCCCGCCCTGTACAAGACGGCGCATTCGCAGCTACTTGCCGTCATGCGGCGCAATGGTGTGTTGGCGGCTGACTACGCGCGCCGGCATGGCGTTGC
>JBKJQW010000141.1:0-27645 GCA_046593715.1 Luteitalea sp. | reverse complement strand
GGGTTCAGCGCCTCGGCCAGACCGGTCCAGGGCACGACGGCGAGGACCTCGCGGAGATGGCCGCGCTGCGGTCGGCGGCCGGGTCCATCGCCGACGGCTGGCTGCCGGCGCCCGGGGTGTACACCGACGCCGCGAGTGAGCACGACTCCGCCGCGGCGCTCGCCCATGACGCCGACGTCGCCGTGCCTCTCGACCTCCGTCGCTGGCGGATGGCAGACGGGTTAGCCCCCGCCCGTACCCTCAGACGGCCGGCCGCGGCCGGCCGCGCACCACCGCTCGCGTAGCACCCTGTTCCTACCTCGCGCGGCATGCCTCCACGCGCGTGCCGCCTCCACTACCGCCTCGCGTCGACTGACTGCCGGTGCGTCTCGCTATCGAGACGCATAGCGCCTCCATCACCCTATGCATCAATCTGCCTCCATATTCGGCCACGTCAGGGAAGACGCCGTCGCCGGTCTCGTCGTCTTCCTCGTGGCGCTGCCACTCTGCCTCGGGATCGCTGTCGCCTGCGGTGTGCCTCCGGTTTCCGGTCTGGTTGCCGGCATCGTCGGCGGGCTGGTCATCCCGTGGATCAGTCGCTCGCCCCTGTCGGTGAGTGGCCCGGCCGCCGGCCTCACGTCGGTGGTGTTGGCCGAGGTGACGCATCTCGGTGGCATTGCGCCGTTTCTCACGGCGGTGGTCATCGCCGGCGGACTTCAGTTCTCACTCGGTCTTCTGCGGTCGGGCCGATTTGCGGCGATCGTGCCCTCTTCAGTCATCAAGGGCATGCTCGCCGCTATCGGCATCACGATCATCTGGAAGCAGCTGCCTGTCCTGTTTGGCGCCGATGGGGGCCTGGCAGGCATCGTCAGCCAGCGCCACGACGGCGCCCTGCTGATTGGCGCGATCTCGCTGGCGATCCTGCTGGTGTGGCCTCGGACGCCCCTGGCGCGGTACCGCGCCGTGTCCCCGGCGCTGCTCGTCGTGATTCTGGCCAGCGTGCTCGCCAAAGTCTTCGACGCATCGCCGACGCTGGCCCTGGACCCGCGCCACTACGTCGACGTGCCCCTTGGCGGCGTCATGGCGCTGTACGGCGCGCTGCCTCGCCCTGACTGGGTCGCATTTGCCGTGCCGGCCACCTGGATCGCCGGGGCGACGCTGGCCATCGTCGCCAGTATCGAGACCCTGTTGTCGCTGCAGGCCGTCGACCGGCTCGACCCCTTCAAGCGTCACAGCCCGCCGGACCGCGAGTTGCTGGCGCAGGGGGTGGCCAACTCGGTGTCGGGCTTTCTCGGGGGTCTGCCGATCACCGCCGTCATCGTCAGGAGCAGCGCCAATGTGGCGGCTGGCGGGCGTGACCGGCTGTCGGCGTTGATCCACGGCGTGCTGCTGTTGGTGGCGGTCGTGTTCGCCGGTCCACTCATCAACGACATCCCGCTGGCCTGCCTGGCTGCGGTGCTGATTCAGGTCGGTCTCAACCTGTGCAAGCCGGCCCTGTTCCTGACGCAAGTGAAGCTGGGCCTTACGCAACTGCTGCCCTTCGCGGCCACCATCGTCGCCGTGCTCACGCTCGACCTCCTCAAGGGGGTCATCGTCGGCATCATCGTCGGCATCACGTTCGTGCTCTACGAGAATTCCCAGCGAGCCGTCGTCACCGAACGCGGCGCCGACGGCGTGCTCCGGATGCGGTTCCGTCGTGACGGCACGTTCGTGTCCAAGCCTGGCATCCTCACCACGCTCGACAAGGTGGACGACGGGGAACATCTGGTGATCGACGGCACAGGGGAGTACATCGACCACGATGTGAAGGAGGTCATCGCGACCTTTGTGCAGGATGCTCGACACCGGCACATCGAGGTCACCTTGGTCGGCATCGACCTCGGCCACGCGACGCCCGGCGGTGGTCACTAGGTGAGCGAGCACCGCACGCCGCTGCCGACCGACCCGCTCGAGCGCGGCCTCTCACGGGCCCGCGGGATCCTGCCTGATCAGGGACCGATCGGCGTGTTCATCCACCACAACACGCTGCACGCCTTCCAGCACCTGCCATTCCACACGGGCGTCCAGGCCGGGGCGGCGGCTCTCGGGGCGCGGCCCTACCTCTCGCTGGATCGGTTTCGCGCCGAGATGCGCGCCGGGCGTATCGAGGACCAGGACCTGCGTACCGAGATCGCCCTGTCGTTGGGCGATGCGCACGGCGAGGACGTCGGGCCCGGGCTGACCCGTGGGAGCCTGCACCACACGCTGATGGTCCACGAGTGCGAACTCGACGACGCCCATGGCCTGGTGTACACGATGCGGGCCGGCACGGCCGCGCAGTGTCGCGATCTGCCGCTCTGGCACGCGTGCCTGAGCCGACTGTCGCGCGGGCCGGCCTTGCCGAGACGGGACGACCGCGTCGTCCACCGCCATCGTGACGTGCTGGTCGCGCTCGGCGCTGACGACCCCGATGTGGCCGTCCACGGTGAGATGATCCGCCTGAGCGCCGGTTTCCTTGACCACGGGCAGGCGCATGCGACGCTGCCGGGCCGATCGCAGGGCTTCCTGCGTGCGGTGGCCAGCCTCTACGCCGGCGGGGCCGCGGCCCCCCTCGTGTGCAGTGGCGCGGAGCGCGATCTCGCCGAGGTCGCGGCTCGAGGCCTCGGTGCCCGCCAGGTGATCGGCGAGGCGCTCGAGGCCCTTGGCGTACGCGACGAGGCCACCGAGCACGTCGTCCTGGCCAGCGCACTGGCGCTCCCGGGGTGGGCCGGCATGTTCAGCCGCCTCGAGCGGCACCCCGACCCGCACGCCGTTGACGCACCGGCGTCGCTCGAGGAGTTCCTCGCCGTGCGGTTGCTCTTCGAGCGTCGCGCCGTCCAACACACCTGCAGGGCGTTGGGTGTTCCCGACGACTGGAGCCTGCTCCGCAGTGCGCTGCCAGCGCCGTCAGCACGCAGTCCGGAACTGGATGCCGCGCTGCTCTGGCTGATTGCCAGGGATGCCGCCTGGTCGCCGGACATGGTGGCGGCGCTGGATGACGAGGGGCTCCGCCGGCTCTGGGACGCCACGGGCGCCTTCGATGAAGTCGCGCGGGGCCAGGTGTTCCAGGACGCCTTCGAACGGACATACCGCTGCACCATTCTCGACGCGCTGGCGACGCGCCAGGCGATGGCCGTGACACCGCGCCCGGAGCGGCCGCGCGCACAGTTTGTCTTCTGCATCGACGAACGCGAGGAGTCGATCCGACGCGCCCTCGAGGAGCAGCACCCCGGGTACGTGACATTCGGCGTCGCCGGGTTCTTCGGGGTGGCCATCGACTATCAGGGCCTGTACGACCGCGAGCCCGCTGCGTACTGCCCCGTCGTGGTCACGCCCGGGCACGAAGTGCACGAGCGCCCGGTGGCGGCGCACCTGGACTGGCATGCGGCGCGCGAACGCCTGCGCCAGCACTGGCACCGGTGGGAACGTCGTGCCGCGTCGTCGTCCCGCACATTGTCGGGGGGTGCCGGGATGTCGTTCCTGCTCGGACCCGTTTCTGCCTTGCGGACGCTGGCACACGTGCTCGCACCACGCTCTTTTCTGTCGCTTGGCGCGCGCATGACCAGCACGGTGCTGCCTCGACCGTCGACCCATCTGTCGGCGGTCCGGCGCGAGACGGAGGCCACGAGCGATCGTGGGAAGGCCCTCGGCTTCTCGACAGGGGAAGCGGCTGACCGGGTGGTGTCGGTGCTGCGCAACATCGGGCTCGTCCGCGACATCGCCTCGATCGTGGTCGTGCTCGGGCATGGTTCGACCAGCCTCAACAACCCGCACGAGTCGGCCCATGACTGCGGCGCGTGCGGCGGCCGGCGCGGCGGCGCCAACGCCCGCCTGTTTGCCGACATGGCCAATCGCCCCGAAGTCCGCGAGGCGGTCCGGCAGCGAGGTCTGCCTCTCCCCGACGACGTCTGGTTCGTCGGTGCGCTGCACGACACGGCCAACGACAACATCGAGTACCACGACCTCGACCGGATGCCAGCCACACACGACGCCGCATTCCGCGAGGCCTATGAAGCACTCGAGCGTGCAAGGCGGGACAACGCGGTGGAACGCAGCCGGCGTTTCGACGATGCCGCGCTGACCCAGTCGCCAGACGAGGCGCTCCGTCACGTTCAGGCGCGGGCCGCTCATCTTGCGCAACCGCGCCCGGAGTACGGCCACTGCACCAACGCGAGCTGCATCGTCGGTCGGCGCGACGTGACCCGCGGACTGCACCTGGACCGCCGTGCCTTCCTGGTCAGCTACGATCCGCACTCCGATCCGGACGACGCGATCCTGGAGCGAATACTCGCAGCCGTCGGGCCCGTCGGCGCGGGCATCAGCCTGGAGTACTACTTCTCCAGCGTCGACAACGAGACGTTCGGGTGCGGCACGAAGTTGCCGCACAACGTCACCGGACTGATCGGGGTGATGAACGGGCATCAGAGCGACCTGCGGACCGGGCTGCCGCTGCAGATGGTGGAGTTGCACGAACCGATGCGGCTGCTGATCGTCGTCGACGCGACCGAGGCGTCGCTGCTGGCCGTGGCGTCACGCCAACCGGAGATCGCCGAGCTGGTGGGCAATGCCTGGGTGCAACTGGTTGCGATGCATCCAGACAGCGGCGCCCTCTCGGTCTTCGAGCGCGGCGGGTTCGCGCCCTATGCACCTCGCACCACGCGGCTGCCGCAGGTGGAGTGGTCCCGAGCCTGGCACTCGCGCAGCCGGGATCACCTCCTTCCGGCGCTGGTTCGCCGCGGGTGGAATCAGGACCTGACGGGCACAGCGACGGCTGGCCTTGCGGAGGGCGAGCTGCATGTCTGAGCTGCTTGCCTTCGCGCTTGCCGTGACGGTGCTGGCACCGCTGGCGAGTGTCACGTTGGTCGGTTTCCGGGTGTTGCTCGGTACGCGGCCAGCGTCCGAGTCGTTTGCTGCGGTCGTGATCGGCGCCGGGCTGGTGCTGTCGATGATCGGCGGCATGACGACACTGGCCTGCTTTGCGGGGTTGGGCAGTGCTCCGCTGCGCGGCGAGGTCGAATTCGGTGACTGGCTGCGCCTGAACGACTTCGAGATTCCGGCGGTCCTGCTGGTGGACTTCATCTCGGTGACGTTGTCGCTGTTGGCGGCCGTGTTGACCGCGTTGGTGGCGCGCTTTTCGCGCACCTATCTACATAAGGAACCGGGCTTCGTTCGTTTCTTCGTCCTGCTCGGCATCTTCGCCACCGGCACGCAGTTGATCGCACTGGCCGGCGCGCTCGAGCTCTTCTTTGCGGGCTGGGAGATGGTCGGCATCTCATCGGCGCTCTTCATCGGGTTCTTTCACGAACGGGACGAGCCGGTCCGCTCAGCCGTGCGTGCCTTTGCCACCTATCGTCTCTCGGACACGGGCCTGCTGATCGCTACGGTGACCACGTTCGAGTTGCTGGGGTCGGCACGGTTCTCGGTCATGGAACAGGCCGCCACCCTGGGTCCCGGCGCGACCACCGCCATTGCGCTGTTGTTTCTGCTGTCTGCGATGGGCAAGTCGGCGCAGCTGCCGTTCTCCGGCTGGCTGCCTCGCGCGATGGAGGGGCCGACGCCGTCCAGCGCCTTGTTCTACGGTGCGGTCTCGATCCACGCCGGCTTGTTCCTGCTCCTGCGTGTCTGGCCGGTGCTCGAGGCGTCCCTGGTGGCACGGGTGGCTGGTGTCATCGTCGGTCTGGCCACGGCCCTGTACGCGGCTGGCGTGGTGCGCGTGCATACCGACGCCAAGGGCACGCTGGCACACGCGACGCTGGCCCAGGTCGGCTTGATTCTGGCCGAGATCTGCCTGGGCTGGATCGAGTTGGCCCTTGTGCATCTGGTGTGCCACGCGCTGCTGCGACTCGGGCAGTACCTCAAAGCGCCCAACATGATTCACGACAGCCACCGCATGGGCCACGAGCACCGCCACCCCAGCCTGCTCGAACGGCGGGCCCCGCAGTTGGCCGGCCGGTTGTACGCCGCGTCGCTGCATCGCCTGCGACTCGACGACCGGATCGACGTGGCGTTCTCGCCCGTGCTGAGGCTCGCGGCGGTGCTCGATCGAGCCGACCGCCGTCTCCGCGGATCGCTTTCGCTCGACGGGGTGCCGGAATGATTCCCGCAGCGCTGACCAACCCAGCGCCCTGGGAAGTGCTGGCGTGCTGCCTGGCGCTGTTGATTGCGCCGACGGTCGCGTCGCAGCAGCGGTCCAATCGCTGGATCCTGGCCGGGGTGATCGCCATGCTCGTGGCGACACTGTTCGCCCCCACTGGTCCACTGGCGTACGTGGCGGCGGCGGTGGCGAGCCTGTTGCACGCCGCGGCGGCGGTCAGCCGCAGCCGCACGGGCGCTGCCAGTCTCGTGATTGCGGCGGGGCTGATCGCCGGCGCCGCGGTGGCGCTGCGGTTGGATTACCTCACCACGGCGTTCGTGCTCTCCTGTCTGGCCCTGGCCGTTCGCACTGGCGTGATGCCGCTGCATGCAGGCGTCGCCAGCTTGTGCGACCGCGCCATGGTCGTACACGTGCAGCAACTGCCATCGGCCATCGCCCTTGTGTTCGTGCATTTGCGCTTTGTAGACCACCACGCAGGCGCCTTGGCGCTGGCGCCGACCATTGTCCGGATCGGCGCGGTGCTGACGATCGTGCCGGCCCTGATGGCCCTGGTGCAGCGCGACCTGCGAGGTCTGTACAGGTCATCCACCGCCATGCACGGTGGGATGTTGCTGGCGGCACTCGGCGCCGCCAGTCTGGACAACTACGCCGCCGCGTTGCTGGTGGCGGTGACGATGGGGCTCGCGCTCGGAGGTCTCGGCCTGATGCTGACCTCGCTTGAAGAGCGGGTCGGGCCGGTGCAGTACAGCGGACCTGGTGGACGCATTCAGGCCTTCCCGCGTCTCGCGGCCGCCTTCGTGATCTTCGGCGCCGCCGGGGTGGGGCTTCCCGGCACTGCGGGATTTGTCGCCGACGACCTGCTGCTGCACACCCTCTGGTTGGAAAGTCCAGCAAGCACGGTCACCGTGATCGTCTCGAGTGCGCTGCTCGCGGTGTCCACCCTGATTTGCTTTGCCCGCGTCTTCCTCGGACCAGCCGCCCGGTCGGTGGCCCCAGACCTCCGCACCAGGGAGGCCCTCGGAGGCGCGCTCCTGATCGTCTTGCTGCTCGTGCTCGGGATCGTGCCGGGCACGCTGCTCGGACCGGCCGACGCGTTCCTGAGCGACGTCGGCGATACCGCGCTGTCGAGCCGCTAGGAACTTTCACTCAGCGGGGGGCGACGGTCAGCAGGACACGAGGAATTGCCACGCGTGGTTCTTTTCCGTAGATTGATCCCTATCGTCCCCTCCCTCCCGGCCCGTCGCCAGGACCAACTACCACGTCGCAGATGGCGTGTGTTGGCACAGTTGCCTTCCTGTTCACGCATGAGTCTCGCTGTGACGATCGCCGCCGCGAGTCTGGCGCTGGCCGCCACCGTCGCTCTCTGTGTTCCCCGCTGGCTTGGGCTGGAAATCATCGTCATCGGGACCTTGTGGGTGGCACCGGGCGTGGTGGCGTTGCACCGCGCGTACCGGGACTACCCCAGCCGGTGGGGCCTGGCGCTGCTCTTGGGCCCACCGCTTGGCTACGCCATGACCAGCCTGTGTCTCCTGCCCGCATGGCTGGCCGGGTGGCATGCGGCCTGGCTCCTGGTCGCCGCTCCAGTCGTCGCGCTTGCCATCGCGCGAATTGCGCCGTCGCTTGGCAAGGGCCTCAACGTGCCCCGCTTCGGGCGGAGGGATGCGATGGCCGTGGCGCTCCTGCTGCTACTGGTGCCAGCCATCGTCGGTCGCCCCTTTGCCCTCGTCGGGGCTGACCTTCCTGAGGGACGGGCCTACAGAGCGTATTTCACCGCCGACTTCGTCTGGGCGATGGCTGTGGTGTCCGAGGTGAGCAAGGGCGATGTGCTGCCGCAAAACCCTTTCCACCTGGATATGCCCCTGCACTACTACTGGCTCACCCACCTCCTGCCCGCCCTGGAGCACCGCACGTTCGGGGACACGGTAAGGCTGGATCACCTGCTTCTTGCCAACGCCGTGTGCAGCGCCGCCATGTTCGTGGCCTTCCTCTACGGCCTGGGCAAGCACGTCGCGCGGGGAGTGGGAGCGACAGCGCTCGGGTGCGGGATGAGCATCCTGTTCACGAGCCCCGAAGGGTTGTACGCGTGGTTCGACCTGTGGCGTCAGGACCGGCCACTGTCGTTGGTGCGCTACCTGAACATCGATGCGGTGAGCCGGTGGCTCTTCGGCGCCTTGCCAATAGATGGGCTGCACCGCCTCCTGCTCTATCAGCCGCAGCACCAGATCGGCTACGCCCTGGCCTGCACGTCGCTGTTGATCATGGTGCAGCAGTTCCGAGCGCCGCGGACCCGCGCGGCTGGTGCGGCGGGGGTGCTGCTCGCGTGCGCGCTCCTGATCAGCACGTTCGCCGCAGTGATGGCCGCCGTCATGCTCGTGGCCGTCGGGCTGGCGTCCGTCGTGAGCGCGCGCGCATGGAAGGTGGGCGCGCTCCAGGTCATCTGGGGCGGAGTGCCGGTGTTGGCCGCCCTCTGGCTCAGTCGGCACCTCGAGTACGTTGCCGGAGGCGGGCAACTCATCGACGTGATGCCCAACCCGCTGGCGGTGCGGCATCCCATCGCAGGCCCACTCCTCAGTGCGGGCCCGGTGCTCGTCGTGCTGGCCGTCGGGGCGTGGCTCTGGTGCAGGAGAGCCCGTGGACGAGCACCTGCGGTGTTGACCGGTGTGGCCTTCCTGGTCAGTGCCGCGTTCTACTACTTTGTCGATGTCCGCGACCATCAGGATGTCTACGTCGGGTGGCGCGCCGGGCACCTGGTGTTCATCACGTCCGGAGGTTTGGTGGGGTGGACCTGGTGGCGTCTCATGCATCGGTCGTCGCGCGCCTGGCACGTGGCCGGTGTGACCGCCCTCGGCGTGGCCGTGCTGACCACACTACCCACGCTCGCCATCGATCTGTACAACGTGCAGGACCTCACCAATCGCGAACACGCGGCAGGATTCCCGTGGACGCTCGTGCTCGGGCACGATGAACTCAGTGCCCTGCTGTGGATCGCCCGGTACACGCCACTCGATGCTCGCGTGCAGGTCGATCCCGTTGCACGGGACCCGGCGACATGGGCATACATCCCGGCGTTCGCGGAGCGACGGATGTCGGCAGGGCTGCCCATTTCCATGATTCCACTGGCCCCATACCGGGAGGCCAGCGCGCGCGTTCAGCGCCTCTACACCGCTACGGAGTCAGCCGTGTTGTTGCGCGAGGCGCAGGCCATGCGCATCGACGTGCTGGTCGTCGGCCCTGAGGAACACAAGCGGCACCCGGCGATTCGCGACCTGCTCGACAGCAATCCCCTGGCGTTTCCAGCCTTGTACCGGACCAAGAACATCACCCTCTACGCGACCAGCGGTCGGATGCGAGGCTTGCAGCAGGCGCCAGGCAGGAGGCGGGCCCAGCGACCGACCTGGTGATGAGTCCCCCTTGGAGCGACGCGGCGGTCACCTCCGTCGGTCGTCCAGGCGAACATCTGACGCGTGCCCGATGCCGCTACGGATAGAAGTGCAGCACGTCAGGGAGCGGCGGCATGCCCCTCTCGGAAGGCGTCATCGCCCCGCACGTGTAGCGATAGGGGCCGTACGCGCTACGGATCACGCCGAGCACCTCCCGTCCGTACGCCGTCCGATCCTTGGCGTTTTCCAGGGCCACCGCCAGACGCGGGTGGTCGCGCCTGAGCGTCTCGGTGGCGCCGCGCAGGGCGTTGGCCTCCGCATTCTCGATGTCGAGTTTGATGAAATCGACGTGCGGGAGATGCAGGTCCTGCACGACCTTGTCGATCGTCGTCAGCGGCACGTCGACGGTCGCTCGCATCCACGGGTGCGACACGCTGTTGCACACCGAGCAACGGTCGACGACCACCAGGGGCAACGTCGCATCCTCGAACCAGGCGCCTTGCTCCATGACCACCACCCGGCCGCTGGCGATCTCGTCGTGCAGATTGCGGCGGAGCGCGCGATTCGACTTCGGAGTGACCTCGAAGGTGATGACCTTGGCTGCGCCAGCCGCAAGCGCCTGCCGCGTGAACAGGCCCACGTGCGCGCCGACATCCAGAACCACGTCTCCGCGACGGACGCCGATCCCCTGCGGTGGCCCGTACATTCGCTGCTCCTGCTCGGCCTCGACGACCGCGAGACTCCAGAGGTCGTCGGCGGCAGGCATCCACGTCTGCCCGTGCGGGGACTCGTAGAGAAACAAACCGTCGTCCTCGCGCACGAAATGGCCCGCAGCAACGAGCGACTCGGTGCGTGCCTTGACGGTGCGCGTCTTGATCAGGCCCCGTTCTGCGGCGGCGGGAGAGCATGCGACCTCCACGAGTTGCGCCCGGCCCTGAGGTAGCTCGGACAGCACTCCGCCGGAAACAGCGCCGACCACCACGGCATATATGACGGCACCCAGCACACGCGTTCGCATTTGCCGAGTCTACGATCCGACGACGATCCCGTCGACCTGAGCGGGGTGAGCCGGCACGAACGTACCAGTAAGCCGGAAGACGTGACGCGACTGGTCGACCTGGCCAACACTACCGCATGCCATCGCGCAGACCCGGCCCGTGTTGCATCGTCCTGCTGCTCGATTCGCCCGACCGCTATGGCTACGCCCAATCCACGCAGGTGGACCCGCAGGCCCTCGGTCTGATGCTCGCCCAACTGCGCGCGTGCTGGCCGCGGTACCGCCTGCTGGTGAGCCGTTGCGTGCCCGGTACGGGTACGTCGGTGCTACGGACGGGGCCAACGCCCGGCGATCCGGAGATCGTGCCCAGTCCGTTCTTCACCGACGCCAAACGACTGCGGGTGCTGGGACTGCCGCGTGGAGCCGTGACCGCCGTCGTGCGGCCGGCCGCCCTGCTGCTGCCGGCCTCCGTGCTTCGCGCCGCGCTGGACCAGGCGAGACAGGCGCGCCTGGATGTCACGATGGTCGAGGGGCTCCCGGCAGAGGTGTTCTATGTCGCCAGCGCCAGAGCACTGGCGATGGCGGACGCCGCTGGCGCGATCGCCGGAGCCGCCACCATTCCGCTGGCCATCGAACGCCTGCGTGCCATCGGCCTGTCGGTGCGTGACGCCCCGCTGGCCACCGCACGCCTGACGGCCAGCGACGTGGGCTGGCAGGACTGCACCCTCGCCGAGGCGATCGCAGCGCCGACCTGGAAGGCGTGGCCGACCGCGGCCCTGCTGGAGCTCGATTCCGCGTTGCGCCTTGCTGCAGCCCTGCACCTGCAGGTACAGGAGAAGGAGCGAGACCGCCTGCGACTGCGGCAGGCCCAGCGCCTCGTGCCGGGCGACGACGAGCGGCGGCGGTCGGTGCTGGTGACCATCCCTTCGACATACCAATCCGGCGCCAACGCCGCCTGGGAAGAGCTACTCGCTGCGCTGCCCTCACACGAGATCGGCTTTGTGTGTGGCCGCGGTACGGTCCTGCAGCGTCTGCTCGACGCGCGCGGCTTCCTGACATGGCAGACCCATGACGGCCTGGCGGCCCGCAGCACACGGGATGCCGCGGTGCTGCTCGAGGCGATCGCCACGGCACGGCCAGACGTGGTGCATTTCGACGGCGCCGAAGGCAGCACATGGGCCTCCACGGTCTCCGCTCATGGGATTGGCGTCGTCCAGCACGTCCGGCTCAACGACGTGGACCGCTTCGAACCGGCCTTCGTCTTCGCGGATGCCATCGTCGCCGTCGCTTCGCACCTGCAGCAGCGCATCGCGGCCCGGCTGGGACCGGCGGCGCGCGTCGAGCATCTCGCCGACGGCGTCGACCTGCAGCGGCGGCAAGCCCGCGCACGGCGGCGCACGGCGGACGGACGCGTGCGCTGTCTCTGTGTTGGTCGAATCGAGCCGGAAAAGGGCACGATGCAGGTGCTCGCGATAGTGAAGGCTCTCGCCGCGCTCGTCCCCTGCGACCTGCTGCTCGTCGGCTCGTGTGGCCGCGACCCGGCGTACTGCGACGCCGTCACCGCGGCGGTGCTGGCCGCCGCAGCACCGCTGAGCGCGACGTGGCGCTCGTTCACGCACCCCATCGACGCGCTCTACGCGCAGGCAGATGTGGTGTTGGTGGGATCGCGCAACGAGGCGCTCGGCATGGTGGGACTCGAGGCCCTGGCGGCGGGGTGCCTGCTGGTGGCACGGCGGTCGGCCGGCTACGCCGCCATCATCGACGAGTCGCGTGCGGAGGGCCTGCTCTTCGAGGGCAGCGACGACGCCTCGCTGATCGCCGCCCGGGTGTTCACGGCGCTCGGCGACCGGGAGCGCTTCGCTGCCAATGGACGACGCAAGGTGGAGACGACCTTTGACGCGCGGATGACGGCGCAGCGCCTGCTCGCCTTGTGGCACGACGTCACGATCGCCCCCTCGAGGCCTGCACCGCGCGCGGGCTCGTAAGCCGGGTCGCGTCGCGACGCGCGGTCTGCCACCGATGCCAGACGCAACGGGAACGGGCCGACCTGCGCGCCACTCACCGGTGGCCTCTATGCGTCAGGGGATGCAATGGGCGCGAGCTCGCCCGGCGCGGGGCCCTGGCGGCGCGCGATGGCGAGCACGACCAGCACGAGCACGACGATGCCGCCGTAGATGAACCACATCGTCCCGTCCTTGGGCACGTTGGCCCAGGCCGCGATGTCACGGGCATTGGTGATCAGCAGCAAGCCGGCCACCGCAACGCCCATCACGCGCGGTGGCACATGGCGTATCGCCCAGGCCGCCGCCGGGGCAGCCACGACCCCGCCGATCAGCATCGGGAGCAGCACGGCGAGTTTGAATCCGCCCGCGCCGATCGCCGCGAGGAGCGAAAACGCCGAGGCGGAGGCCACGGCCACTTCCGCGGTATTCACCGAGCCGATGGCAAAGCGCGGCCGCACGCCCCGATGCAGGAGGAACGGCGTCACGACCGGCCCCCACGCGCCGATCATCCCATTGGTCACGCCGCCGATGAACCCGGCGACTTTGACGCCTCGGCGGTCGTACTGCAGCTCGCGCTTCTGGCTGCCGTCCTGCGCCGCGAGGTCCTTCTGCGCGGCCGGCAGCGGGCGGGCAAACCGCACCAGGATCCGCAGGCCGATGACGGTCAGCAGCATCGCCAGGTAAGGCCGAATGGCGGCCCCGTCAACGCTGGCCAGCAAGGTGCCGCCGATCAGTGCCCCGACGCATCCGGGGATGGCCAGCTTCAGCACGAGGCTGCGGTCGACGTTACGGAAACGCCAGTGCGAAATGGCCGCGGCAATGCCTGTCGCCACCTTGGCCAGGTTGACTGTGGCCGAGACGGCCGTCGGTGCCAGGCCGGTACTCAGCAGGATGCTCGAGCTGGTCGGGCCAAAGCCCATCCCCAACGCGCCGTCAACCAGTGAGGCAGCAAAACCAGCAACCGCGAACAACAGCATTTCACCCATGAATTACCAATCACCCGCACCGCGTGGCGGCCTCTACGCGCAACCGGGGCCTGTGCCACGGCAGGCCAGCCTTCGCGATGTCCGTCGATGCTCAATCGGCGACGAGAAACACGCCGTGAATGTCCGGCCGCCAGGTCGCTGGCATGCAGCTTGGCAGCGTACTCGCTTCGGCCAGACGGCGCACCCCGTAACTACGTCATGGGATGGTGCCGTCAGCGTCACCACCGCTGTCACCATCGGCACAGGCTGGGACGGACGGCCGGGACCACCGCGACCGTTGGTCCGAACCGGAGGCGGTACCAGGTGCGGGTCACGATTGGCGAGATACCGCACCTCGAGGTCAATCACCAGTTCGCGCACGTGCGGCGGCCGGGATGACCTTGGAGAAGTCGAGTTTCGGAAGTGTGCGCGGACCGATGAGCGCGTGTCCCAGGCTCTTGACCAACGCCACCGCCGCCTGCAACGCCGGGAGCAGCAGCAGGAGTGCGACCCACCCCGGAGCCGGCACGCCGACGCCGTAGAGGGTGGCCACGATCACCGTGACGGTCACCAGCGCGACGCCTCCCAGGTAGGTGCCGGACGGACGGCTGGTCAGCACCGCTGCGGCGCGGCGCCGCAGCGGTGCACGAAACCCGATCAACGCCTCGAGCGCCGGCAACCCCTGGTCCACCAGGTAGTAGCCCACGTGCATACGCCGGCTGGCGTGCGCCGTGATCTCGCCCACGTGCGTGTCGGCGGCCGCATCGGCAAGGGACACGGCGGCCTCGGCCACCTCGCGCTCGCTCGCCGTGCCATGGCGGGCGAGATACGAGATCACATGACGGTAGTGGTCCCGGCTGCTGTCGTCCATCGCCGCGTAGGCGCCCGACGGGTCTGCGGCCAGGACCCGATCGACCGGACTCACCGAGGCGAACCACTGCATCCAGTTGGCCCTGCCGATGAGACCGATGCTGTGCACGGCTCCCGACAGTCGCGCCTGATCCTCGCAGGTGGAGGCGGCGATGACGCGTGCGAGCAACTCGAGCATGAGGGCGCCGCGCGCCGCCCGCAATTCCCCCAGTTCCAGGGCCTGGCCCTCCTGAGCGCCGCGCAGGAACGCGGCGAAGGACTCCTCGGCAAATCCTGCCTGGGCGGAGGTGTCCAGGTACGCGGCGGCGATCACGCCTACCCGGGTGTGCTCGGTGCGTCCAACCACGATGGCTGGATACCTCTGCGCTGACTGCAGGAAGTTGCGCGCCTCGGACTCGGCCGACGACAGCAGGCGCGCGTTGCCGGTCAGCCAGGCCCGAATCTCTGCCGACGCGTAAGGCCTGGCCATCGCCGCCTGCAGATCGAGGCGCAGGCGGGATGCGCGTCGCCGAATCTGCAACGACGCGGTGCGGCCTGGGCGCGGCTGCGGCAGGGCCACCGTCACCTGATACCCCGCCGTGCGGTAGGCTTTGAGATCGGCCGACGGTGCACCGCCCGCAATGATGCCAAGGCCGTCGGCCCTGCGGTGGCTGAGGCGAGGATCGCCGACCGACACGTGCATGCTCATGTCGTGATCGCTGGTAGGAGGCTGGCGAGAGCGGCGCTGTCGCGCCACCGGTGCCAGAAGCGGGGTGGACTCTCAGTCCTGGGTGAAGCGCGACGCTGCGGCACACCCCATGAGCTGCAACAATGCGGCCAGCGCGGCGACCACCGCAGACCATCCACAAGTACTTCGTTGCGCAGAGCCTAACGAATCCGGAAAGAAACCGCTGAAGCTGTGGTCGCCTTGCCACGCCGGACCTGGTGGTTGGATGTGACGCCCAATGAACGGCTGTGGCGTGAAGCTCCACCGCTCATCAATTCCATACACCGGCGAGTCATACGCAGGCCGTTACGCCTGCATCGGCCCGCGGCGAAGACGCCGCGTCGCCTGGTCCGGACTCACGGCGCCGACGTGCGGCGTGCCCGCACGTCGGCCGCGCTCACTGCCGGCTCGGCGTTGCCCCACGCCTGTCGCACGTAGGTCAGGATGCCGGCCAGCTCGTCGTCGGACAGCGCCGCGAGCGGCGGCATGCTGGGGTACGCCGGGTCCTGATCCCGCCCCCGCAGGACGATGTCGATGAGTGGACCGGCCGCGCCGCCCACCGTGGCGGCCCTGGCCAGCGGCGGGGCCATGGACGGCAACCCGCGACCGTCGGTCTGGTGGCAGGCGGCGCAGACGGCATACGACGCGCGCCCGCGTTCGATGAGCGCAACCAGAGCCGGGTCTCGCGGGGCCGGCGCGGTCGGCGACGGGGGCGACGCCAGGGTGGCGGCGTTGATGCCGTCAAGGACCGCCTGTCGTTGCCAGGCCAGCCCGCCGGTGCTCTCCGACGACAGTCGCCGCAGCGCGATGGTGCCTTCGCGCCCGCCTTCGTTGCTGACGGCGGTCGCCAGCGCCGTCACGAGGGCGCGATGCCCGGGCCGGTCCATCTTCCAGAGACCGGAGCGGATGACCAGCTCGAGGGTCTGCACTTGGCGCCCTGAGATACCGCTCATGAACGCATCGATCACAAATGGCGCGTCCAGGTCACGTCGCAGCAGGCGCAGCGCGACGGCGCTGGCCTCGGAGGCATCGGACGCCCCGAGCGTGTAGAGCACCTGACGCCGCACCGAGATGTCCTTGTCGTCGGCCAGCGCCAGCACGTCGCGTCGGATGGCCGACGCGGCGAGCCGACCCTCTGCGATACGCAGCGCGGCGATGCGCACGTGCGCCGAGCGGTCGCCCAGCGCCGCGCGCACCAGACCTTCATCGGCGGCCCCGAGTCCTTCCAATGTCCACAGCGCGTGCAGCCGGGCCCGGGCATCCTGATGCGTCGTGGCCAGGGTGCGCACGGCGGGGACGACCGAGGCCGAGCCCGACGTGACGAGCCGTCGCTGCGCCGTGTCGCGCCAGTGGCCGTTGGGATGCGCCAGCACCGGCACCCAGCCAGCGAGGTCTCCCGGCATCACCGCCGGTGGCGTGCCGAGCGGCCGGCCGTTGTGGACGATGCGGTAGATGCGCCCCATGCCGTGAAACGGCTGGTGCAGTTGCCGGTCGACGATCTGATTGCGCAGGAAGGTCGTCAGGAAGATGTGGCCTTCGATGATCCCGCGATACATGTCGGCGACGTAGAGTGCGCCGTCCGGACCCGTCGCACTGAACACGGGGCGGAAGCGCTCGTCCCGCGAGAACAGGAACTCGCGCTCGGCGTAGGCGTTCCTGCCGGTGATGATGCCGTCCTGCTCGGAGAGCACGGAACGGCGAATCAGCCGCCCCGCTGACTCGCCGACAAAGACGTTGCCACGGTACTCCTCGGGGAACTGGTCGCCGCGGTACACCGTCGGTGCGGCGTTGGCGGTGAACACCCGCAGGCGTCCGTCATCGCGCAGCTGTGCCCGGCGATTGACGCCGGGCGTGATCGCGTGCGGCCACACCTCGTTGTCCATGCCGATGCGCTGATCGATACCGGCCGTGGCCGGGTAGTGCCGATTGCGCGGGGCATACACCGTCGGCACCAGGCTGCCGCGGATGTGGTCCTGGTTGTAGCTGAAGAAGAGCCGCCCGTAGTCGTCGTGCGACAGGCCCCACTGCCCCGCCAGTCGTCCTGACAGCGCCGTGACCCGGGTACCGCCCACGCGCCGGATCCGTTCATTCACCTGCAGGCCATAGGTCCAGTTGTCGAGCGTCCAGGAGGGACTGCTCGGCGCCAGGTGCGGATTGACGGGGATCGGCAGCCCACCCTGGACGACCTCACGCCGGTCGGCGATGTCATCGCCATCGGTGTCCTGCAGAAACACGACCTCTGGGAGTGCAAACACGAGCACGCCGCCGTCCACGAGCTGGATGCCACGCGGCCAGTCCATGCTGGCAAACACGGTCCGCGTATCCATCCGGCCGTCGCCGTCGGTGTCGGTGAGGACGACGAGCCTGCTGGCCGGCGTCGGCTGCGCCTCGAGCCCAGGAAGCAGGCTGCGCAGCGGCCAGTTATACGACGGCCACTCGAGCACCCACAGTCGATTCCGCTCGTCGAACGCAAACGCAATGGGGTCCTGCACGAGCGGCTCAGACGCCACCAGCTCGATGCGAAATCCCGGCTGCAGCTCGAACATGCGCATCGAGTTCTCTGGCGAACGGACCGGCGCCGGAGGAATGGTCCACTCGGCAGGCGGCGGCGCCGTGTCGACGGTCGCCCGGTCGCCCACCTGCGCTGCCAGCCCACCCGGGGCCGAGGCCATCGCGGCCAGCAGGCAGACGCGCGGCGCCGCGCGGCGGAGTGCGGCGCGGGTCATCGGTCGGTGGTCACGGCAATCACGTCGATGACCGTGAACCTGCCAGCGCGTCCGGTGCCGGGCACCGAGATCTTGGAGGCCGCCGGTGGGCGGGCCGCATCGTAGATCGACGGGCGGATGACGTTGATTTCCTGGTCAGCGCCCTTGTCTGACACGTAATACGTGGCTTTCGCGATATGGCGCATGTCGCTGCCCGCGGTGCCCAGCACGCGGGCCAGCTGCCCGAAGACCTCACGCACCTGCACGGCCGGGTCGTCGGAGGTCCCGGTCAGGCCGGACACGAAGATGGGCTGCCCCGCGAACACGCGTGCGACGCGGCTGTATCGAGACGCGATTGGTTCGACAAACGACAGGCGCTCGCCGCTGCCGCTCGCACCAGGCGCCGTGGCGACCAGTTCGATCTCGACGGGCAGCGAGCCGTCACGCCACTCGGTGACGACCTGCGGCGGCGCCGTTCCCTCGAACGCGCTGGCGACGAGGTGCTGCAGCCGGTCGGTCCTGGTCATGTCGGTGAGGAACGCCTTGACCTGCACGACGTGCCCGAAATGGAGCCCGACCGCCTGGAGGTCGGCGCGCAGCTGTGCCATCGTCGCGCGGACCGCGCTATCGAAGTCCCCTGGCGCCGCTCGGCCCGACACGATGACGAAAGCCCCCCCTGGCTGCACCGCCACGTGCGCGCCGGCGCCGCCGACCGGGGCGAGGCCCTCGACGATGAGTCGGGCTGGAGTCCCGGCGGGCGGCGTCTTCGCCGTCGCCGCTACCGCGTCCATGGCCACCAGCACGCCGGCCACCGCCATCCCCGATTCGACCAGCGTCACGGCTGGCGTCGTGCCGGTGAAACGCTCGGCCAGCAGCCGGTCGATAGCGGCGGTGACCGACGAATTCGCCACGTAGACATGCAGGCGCGCCACGTGGTCGAGCCCGGTGCCGGCCGCGCGGAGCGCCGTGTCCAGCCGGCCCAGCACGTACCCCGCCTGAGCGTATGCGTCGTCGCGGCCCTGCAGACGGCCACGGGCGTCCACGGGGTACAGCATGGCCGAATGCACCAGGGCACCCGCTTCGACCACGACCGCCGCCGCACGGCCGCGGGGCGCATCCACGTCGACAGGGCGCAGGCGGACGCCTGCTGGCTGCGGCTGGGCCATCGCGGGGTGGCTGACGCTGCCGCCGAGAACGAGGCCCACCGACAGCAGCGGTACGGTGAGCGAGGGAAGCCTCAAGGCCATGTGCATCGTGGTCGAAGTCTAGCCCGAGCCGAGGGCAAGGTAGGATGTCGGCCTACCATCTCGAAGGAGTCCGACCGCGTGACCACGACAGATCCCCTGGACGAGCGTCCAGACGATAAGGCCCGCCGCGAACAATCGCCCGACGAGGCCGTGCAGGAAAGCGAAGACATCCTCGAAAACGAGAGCACGCAGGGCAAGACGTTGCCGCCGCTGAAAGAGAATTACGGCGGCCCGCCCGACGACCGTTCGTCCTGACCTGCGGCGGCCTCGGCCTCAGGCGCAGCTCCCTGTGGGTCCACGGGCTGTCGCCGCTCGTCGAGGACGGTGCCCGGCCACAGCGGCACGTCGGCCAGGTATGCCGCGCGTGCCGTCACGTGGGCAGCGACCGGCGTGGTCAGCAGGATGAAGGCGCCGATGCTGGCCAGCCTGACCCATGACGAGAAGTCGCCGAACTGCAGGCCGGCGCCGATCAGCAGGCAGCCCAGCCCCAGGGTCGAGGCCTTGGTCGAGGCCTGCATCCGCGTGAACACGTCGGGCATGCGCAGCACGCCCACGGCGGCCAGCAGGGCAAACGCGGCGCCCACCACCCACAGGGCGGCCGTCAGCGCGTCGATCACTCCGGGTGCCCCCGTTCGACGTAGGTGGCATACGCGACGGTGCCCACAAAGCCGACCAGGGCGATGACGATGGCGGCGTCCAGTGTCGCCTGGACGCCCGTCGATGCCGCCAGCACCACGATCATCCCGACGGCAAGCACGCCGATCAGGTCCATGGCGACGATCCGGTCTGGCAGAGTCGGGCCCTTCACCAGCCGCGCCACCGCGATCAACAGCGCGGCGCCGAGCGTCACGAGCGTGAACTGCAGGGCCAGGTCGAGCATGTGTTCCCCGAAGAGCGATGTCATCGGCAGCTACCCAAACAGCAGCCGGACGCGACGCTCGAAGCCATCCTTGATCAACCGGCGCGTCTGCTCCGGGCTGGCCATGTGCATGACGTGCACGTACAGAGTCCGCCGATCGTCGGACAGGTCGATCGTGACGCTGCCCGGAGTGATGTTGATCAGCATCGACAACACCAGGATCTCGGCGTCGCTGGTGATGCTGAGCGGCACCGCCACGACGGCCGGGCGGAGGCTCCCGTGCGGCCGCAACACGTCGGCGGCCACCGTGATGTTGGCACGAAGCAGCTCCCAGACGACGAAGCCGGCAAGCGTGACGGCATGCCTGGTGCGCGAGGCGAAATGCGCCGGCAGGACGCCGCCGCTGGCCAGCAGCGCGAGGATGACGAAGCCGCAGAGATAGCCGACCCCGAGGTTGACCAGGGTGATCTCACCCTGCAGGGCCGCCCAGGCCAGGGCCAGGAGAAGGTTGGCCAGTTGCATCTACGGCGCCCCCCCGAGCACGGCCTGCACGTACAGGTCTCGCTGCAGCAACTGCTGCGCGCTGCGCGTGGCCAGCCCGAAGAGCGGCTCGGCAAAGACAGTCATGGCGATGGTGACCAGATTGAGGACCCCGATGGTCACCAGCAGCGGCACGCCTGTCGGCATGGCGTCGCGCGCGCCCGTGGACGGCTTCCAAAATGCGTCCGCCCACGTTCTGGCCATCGAGATCACGGTCAGCAGCCCCACCACCAGGATCGCCCCGCCGAGCCAGTAGGCGCCCGCGCCAAAGGCGCCGGCGACGAGCGCGAGTTTGCCGAGAAAGCCCGACAGGGGCGGCACCCCCGCCAGCGCGAACACGGGCACCATCGCCAGCAGGGCGAACCCGGGATGATCGCGGTACAGCCCGCCGAGGCTGGCGATGTCGGTCGTGCGCCGCAGCCGCAGCAGCACGCCGCTGACCAGGAACAGGTTGGTGATCACCACGATGTGATGGAGCAGATAGAAGATCGCGCCGGCCAGCGCCGCCGGCGTCAGCAAGCTGAGTCCGGCGGTGGTGTAGCCGATATGCGCGACCAGGTTGAAGGACAGGATCCGGCGGAAGTCGCGTTCGTTCATCGCCGCGACCAACCCGACCACCATGGTCGCCACCGACATCGCCAGCAGCAACCCGGGCAGCAACGGGCCCGTGCCCTGGAACAGCAGCGTGAAGACGCGCATGAGCGCGTACACGCCGACCTTGGTGAGCAGCCCGGCAAAGACGGCACCGGTGGCCGCCGGCGGCGTGGGGTACGAGGCCGGCAGCCAGAAGAACAGCGGAAACAGGCCGGCCTTGATCCCGAACGCGACCATCAACAGCACCGCCAGCACGGTATCGAGCGCGGGTGTGCGCGTCGCCGGCCAGACACTCGCCAGGTCAGCCATGTTGAGTGTGCCGGCGGCACCGTAGAGCAGTCCGAGTGCGGTCAGGAAGATGGCCGAGGCAATCAGGTTGATGGTGACGTACTTGAACGCCGCCTCGACCTGGATGCTGGTCCGGTGCAGCGCCATCAGCACGAACGACGCCACCAGCATCACCTCGAAGAAGACGTACAGATTGAACAGGTCTCCGGTCAGGAACGCCCCGGCGACCCCCATCAAGAGGATCTGGGTCAGGCCGTGGTAGCCGAACGCTTCGCGGCGTGGGTCCACGCCGGCAAATGCAGCCATGGTCACGGCGACGCCCACGACCCCGACGGCCACCACCAGCATCGCGGCGAGCAGGTCAGCGACCAGGGTGATGCCAAACGGCGCCACCCAGCCGCCCGCCTGCAGCACCTGGATACCGTGCGCCTCGACACGGACAAACAGCGACAGCGCGCTGGCCAGCAGCAATACGCTCCCAATCAACGCGATCCAGCGCTGCGGCAGCGGTCGCTTTGGCGCCAGGATGAGGATCGCGGCGGTGGCCAGCGGGATGAGGATCGGAAGCACCAGCACGCTCACCGCTCCCTGCCGATCTCATCGACGTCGTCGGTCCCCAGCGTGTCGTGGACGCGGTCGGCCAGCACCAGCGCAAATGCGAGCAAGCCGAAGCCAATCACGATGGCCGTGAGGACCAGCGCCTGCGGCACGGGGTCGGCGTAGGGGCCGAGGAGCCGCTCGGCGCCATCGGGCACCACGGGCGGACGCCCTCGCGTGAGCCCGCCGGCGGTGAAGAGCAGCAGGTTCGTGCCGTTGGACAACAGCCCGAGACCGACGATCAGCTGCGCCAGGCGGCGGCGCAGCATCAGGTAGATGCCCGCGGCGTACAGCACCCCGGCAGCAAGAGCCAGCAGCACTTCCACTCAGGACTCCTCGGCCAGGCTGAAGATCATCATCGAGACGACTCCGGTGACCACGAGAAAGACGCCGATGTCCAGCAGCATGGGCGTGCCAAGGGCGAACGGCCAGGAGATCCACGTGGCCGAGAGGAACGGCCGGCCCTCGAGCAGGGCGGGCACGCCGCTGGCCAGAGCGATCAGCAGACCGACGCCGAGCAACGTCGGCGGCTCGACGAGCAGGGCGCGTTGCGCCCGCTCGACGCCGTAGGCGATGCCGTAGAGCGCCAACGCCGCGGCGGCCACGAGTCCGCCGACAAACCCGCCCCCGGGCTGGTTGTGGCCGCGGAGCAGCAGGAACAGGGCGAACAGGAGCAAGAGCGGCATCAATGCCCGCGTCGCCGCCCTGAAGATGGCCGAGGTTGCCGGCGCGACGCTGTCGCGGCCTGACCCGTGGTCGGACCGTTCAGCCGCGCCGAGCCGCACCAGGGCCCGGACCCCAATCGCAGCCGTTGCCAGGACCGTGATCTCGCCCAACGTGTCGAGGCCGCGGAAATCCACCAGGATGACATTGACGATGTTGCGACCGTGGCCAAGCGTTGGTCCGAACTCCACGAAGAACTCGCGCAGTCGTGGCGCCGTCTCGCCTTGCGATACCACCAGCACGAGTCCGCTCACGACCAGGCCGAGCCCTCCGGCCAGCAGGCCGTCGCGCACGCGCACCATTGGCGGCGAGAGCGTGTCCAAAGTCCCGAAGCGGCGGAAGACCAGGACGTAGATGAGCGCGGTGAGCGTCTCGACGGAGAACTGCGTCATCGCGAGGTCGGGCGCCCCGAACATCAGAAACGTCATGGCCACCCCGTAGCCGACCGCGCCAAGCGACAACACCGCCGCCATGGTCGTCTGCGCGCGCGCCGCGGTCACGGCACCGGCCAGGATGACCAGCACCACGAGGACTTCATGCAACCGTGCAGGCAGGCTCTCCCGCATCGCGGGGAGTTCCGGGGTGCTCACGAATGCGATGCCCATGACCACGAGCGTGGTGACGACGATGACCATCACGTAGGAGCGCAGCGAGGCGCTGTGCAAGGCCGGCGCAATGGCCTGACCGGCCGCGTCCAGCCCACGCAGCAGACGCGTGTAGACGTGTCCGGGGGCGTGGCGGGGTCGCCATGTCGCGTCGCGAAGCGCGGCTCTCAGCGCGTGGGCGCCGCCCACGCCCAGCAACGTCAGGATGCTCAACCCCAGGCCGATCGTGAGACCGTGCCAGACGGCCAGCGACGACGTCACCGGTGAGCCCACCACTGCGCTGGCGGCAGCCCCGACCACGCTGTCGAGCAGGGCCGGGAACAGGCCCGTGATCACCCCGACCAGAGCCAGCACCAGCGGCGGCAGCCACAGGGCCCATGCCGGCTCGTGCACGTCGCTTCCGGAACGCTCCGGGCCGAGGAACGGTCCCGCTCCGGCGAGAAGGCCGGCCAGGCCGAGCAGGATGCTGACCAGGACCGTGAGCGCGAGAAGCCAGGGGCCAAGGGCGCCGTCGTGCAGCAGCGCCTCGTACGCGGCGTCCTTGCCGACGAAACCGAGCGTCAACGGCACACCGGCCATCGAGAGGGCGGCCAGGCCACCAGCCAGCGCCGTCATCGGCATGGCGCGCCGCAGGCCTGACAGGACCGTGATGTCGCGCGTGCCCGCCTCGTGGTCGATGGCCCCGGCGACGAGAAACAGGGCACCCTTGTAGCAGGCGTGCGCGACCAGGTATACGAGTGCCGCGCTGACCGCCTCAGGGGTGCCGACCCCGAGCAGCATCATCAGCACGCCGAGTCCACTCACCGTCGAGTACGCCAGGATGCGCTTGAGATCGGTTTCCTGCACGGACCGATAGGCGCCCATCGCCATCGTTGCGGCGCCCACGCCGGTCACGGCCGCCGTCCAGCCGGGGCCCGCGCCGAGAATCGGGGTCATCCGCGCGACCAGATAGACGCCGGCTTTGACCATCGTCGCCGAGTGCAGATACGCGCTGACCGGGGTCGGCGCGGCCATGGCATTGGGCAGCCAGAAATGAAACGGCACCTGCGCCGACTTGGTGAAGGCCGCGAGGAGCACCAGGGCGACCAGCAGGGCCGCCGACCAGTGCGCGGTAATCGCGTCGGCGCGCGTGGCCATCACGGCCAGGCTGGCTGTGCCCGACACGTCCATCAGCAGCACGCCCGCCGCAAGCAGCGCGAGGCCGCCAGCGCCGGTGACCACGAGCGCCTGCAGTGCGGCCGACCGCGCGTCTTCTCGCTCGTGGTCGAAGCCGATCAGCAGGAACGACGTGAAGCCGGTCAACTCCCAGAAGACGAAGAGGGTGAGGACATTGTCACTGAGCGCGACGCCGAGCATGGCGCCCATGAACGCCAGCAGGAACGCGTGCAGTCGCCCGGCGTGCGGATGGCCAGCCATGTAGCGGCCGGCGTACAGCAGGACGAGGGCGCCGACAGCGGTGATGAGCACGGCAAACAGCAGCCCGAGCGCGTCGAGGTTGAACGACAGGGTCAACCCCAGCGATGGCGCCCAGGCCGTGTCGACGACCCGCGGTCCCACCCGCAGCGTCTGGCGCAACTGCGCGGCCAACAGGATGGCCAACAGCGCCGGCCAGGCCGCCAGCACACGGGCGGCGCCGGGCCACCGTCGGACGAGCCAGGGTGCCAGCAGGGCCAGCGCGAACGGCGAGAGAATGGCGTGGACGATCAGATCACTCCGGCTACGTCCCCGGACCTGCACGCCCGTGGGTGCCGAAACGATAGCCGATCTCCCGCGGTGGGCGACGGCGCGTGCTCATGGCTGCCAGTTTCGACAGGTCGGCCGGACATGGACGACGTAGGAGCCGCCGACGCCACCAGCCTCCTGGTGGACGCGGACACACCGGAGGACGCCGGTCGCTCCAGCCGCCAGCCACACTCTTGTCACTGGCGCACGCGCACCGTCCGAAGCGACGATAGGCGGGTGGGCAGCCAGGCGCCGCGCCTGCGGCCCCGAGCAGGCCCGCGCAGTCCGGAGCGATCCAGCGATACAGCGCCGAGTCGGCCGGCGTAGTCCATTCAACACGACCCGACTTCGAGCCTGGGCCCCTGCCATGACAACGACGAGCGACGTGCAACCCGACCTGACCCAGCCAGAACCTACGGCCCGCCGCCGCTTCCGCGGGTGGCAGTGGCTCGTCGGCGTGCTGTTGATCGCCACGAGCGCAGGCCTGGTCTGGTACTACGACTTCGGCGCGCTGCCGGCAACGCCGGCCGGCGCGGGCGGGCGGCGCCGGGGGCCGGATGAAAAGCCGCCCGTCCGGGTGGTGGTCGCGGAACGCCGCGACATCGGCGTCGCCCTCCGCGGGCTCGGCACCGTCACTCCACTCAATACCGTGACGGTCCGGAGCCGACTCGATGGCGAACTGGTGCGGGTGCACTTCACGGAGGGGCAGCTGGTCAGCAAGGGTCAACTGCTGGGTGAAATCGACGCACGTCCCTACGAGGTGTCCCTGGCACAGGCACTGGGGGCCCGGGCCGAGAACCAGGCCCGGCTCAACAACGTCATCGCCGATCGGGAGACGTTCCGGTCGCTGTTCGAGCAGGAACTGATCCCCAAACAGCAGCTCACCGCGCAGGAAGCCCTGGTCAAGCAGGCCGAGGGCGCGGCGCAGTCCAACGACGCGCAGGTCAACAACGCCAAGCTCCAGTTGGCTTTCACGCGGATCGTCGCGCCGCTGTCAGGTCGGCTGGGACTGCGGCAGGTCGACGTCGGTAACCTCGTGCGATCGAGCGACCCGAACGGGATCGTCGTCATCACGCAGATGCGGCCCATCTCCGTCCTGTTCACCGTGCCCGAAACCGACCTGCCCTCGGTGCTTGCGGCGATGCGCCGCGACAAGGCGCTGCCGGTGGAGGCCTGGGACCGGACCGAGGCCGCGCAGTTGGCCACCGGTGTGCTGCGGACGGTGGACAATCAAATCGACACGGCCACCGGGACGATCCGGCTGCGAGCCGTCTTCGACAACAGCGACGGTGCGCTGTTCCCGAACCAGTTCGTCAACGTCACGCTGAGTCTCTCGACGCTCCGCGGCGCGACCGTCGTCCCGTCGGCGGCCATCCAGCGCGCCTCGTTCGGGACCTTCGTCTACACCATCAAGGAGGACGGGACCGCCACCGTGCGACGCGTGACCCTCGGCCCCGCAGAGGGCGATCGCGTGGCGGTCAGCGAGGGCGTGGCCCCAGGCGAGCGCATCGTGCTCGAGGGTGTCGATGCGCTGCGCGAGGGCATCGAGGTCGAGGTCATCGGCACGTCGGGCGGGTCGACGCCGACCAAGGCGGGCACTGCGGCACCCGCGACCATGGAGACCCGCCCATGAACGTGTCCCGCGCGTTCATCCTGCGCCCGGTGGCTACCGCGCTGCTGATGGCAGCGCTGCTGCTCTCGGGCATGCTCGCCTATCGCCTGCTGCCGGTGTCGGCGCTGCCCCAGGTGGACTACCCGACGATCCGCATCCTCACGTTCTACCCCGGCGCGAGTCCGGACGTGATGACGAGTGCGGTCACGGCGCCGCTCGAACGGCAGTTCGGCCAGATCCCCGGTCTCGACCAGATGTCGTCCACCAGCTCGGGTGGGGCGTCGGTGCTGACCCTCCGCTTCTCGCTGGACAAGCCGATCGAAGTCGCCGAGCAGGAGGTGCAGGCGGCCATCAACTCGGCGCAGTCGCTGCTGCCCAATGATCTGCCGCAGCCACCGGTCTACAACAAGGTCAACCCGGCCGACACACCGGTGTTGACCCTGGCGATCACCTCGGCCACGGTGCCGCTGCCCGCCATCTACGATCTGGTCGACACGCGCGTGGCCCAGAAGCTGGCGCAGTTGCCCGGTGTGGGTCTGGTGAGTATCGCCGGCGGGCAGCGGCCCGCCGTGCGCATCCAGGCTAATCCGCAGGCGCTGGCCGCCCATAACCTCAACCTGCAGGACCTGCGGACGGTCATCGCTGCGGCCAACGTCAATCAGCCGAAAGGCAACTTCGACGGCCCCGAGCGCTCGTTCATGCTCGACGCCAACGACCAGCTGCGGTCGGTGCAGGCCTATCGCGACCTGATCGTGGCCTACAGCAGCGGTGCGCCGCTGCGCCTGTCGGACGTGGCCGACGTGGTCGACGGCGCGGAGAACATCCGCCTGTCGGCGTGGGCCGACGACCAGCCGGCGGTGCTCGTGAACATCCAGCGCCAGCCGGGCGCCAACGTGATCGCTGTCGTCGACAGCATCAAGAAACTGCTGCCGCAGCTCCAGGCGACTCTGCCGGCCTCGGTCGAGGTGACGTTGCTTACGGACCGCACGACAACCATCCGCGCGTCAGTCGACGACGTGAAGTTGGAGCTGGTGCTGGCCATCGCACTGGTTGTGCTCGTGATTTTCATCTTCCTGCGCAGCGCCGCGGCCACGGCAATCCCAAGCGTTGCTGTTCCTGTGTCGCTCGTGGGCACATTCGG
>JBKJQW010000010.1:0-26335 GCA_046593715.1 Luteitalea sp. | reverse complement strand
CCGGCACCGGCGGAGCGGGAACCAACACCTCCACCCTGGGGGCCGGCGGACAGCAGGTGGGCAGCGCTCAGGGCACGCAGCAGCAACAGCAGCAGCAGCGGTAACGTCTCCGACGCTGCCGGCGAGTGGTCCCAGAGGGCCGGCGCGAGTGATGTCCGCGCCGGCCCTTTGCCGTGCGCCCGACATTTCCCGTGCCGGGCGGCCGCATTTGGTTATGCTGTGCCGGTGCCGTCGGTCTCGGTGATCGTGATCACGAACAATGCCGCTGCGCACATCGAACGGGCCTTGCGCTCGGTGGCGTGGGCGGATGAGCGCATCGTCGTCGATGCCGGCAGCACCGATGCCACGGTCGCTCTGGCGGAGCCGTTGGCGACCAGGGTCGAGACCCGCCCCTGGCCCGGGTACGGCGCGCAGAAGAACTACGCCGCCTCGCTCGCACGGCATGACTGGGTGCTGTCGCTTGATGCCGACGAGGCGATCACAGCGGCGCTGCAGGCCGACATCCAGTCCTTGCCGACCAGGCCGGACGCCGCGGCATTCCGCATGCCCCGCGTCACCTGGTACCTCGGTCGCTGGATTCGCAGCACCGACTGGTATCCCGACAAGGCGATGCGGCTGTATGACCGGCAGCGGGCTCACTGGGACGACCGACCGGTCCACGAGTCACTGATCGTGGCCGGCGGCATCGACCAACTGGCCGGGGAGATCGAACATCGCCCCTACGCCGACATCGCCGCGCACCTCACGCGCATGAACCACTACACGACGCTGGCAGCTGCCGAAATGGACCGGCAGGGCCGTCCCGCCCGTGCCTGGCACGTCGTGGTCCACCCGGTGGCCGCTTTCCTGCGCAACTACGTCGCGCGGCGAGGCTACCGGGATGGCGTCCCTGGCCTGATCGTCTCGCTGCTCGGGGGCGTCTATGTCCTGCAGAAGTACGTGAAGCTCTGGGAGCGGCGACGACCGGCGCCGTGAGCGCCTCCGCACGATGACCATTCGCACCATCCACATCGATACGGCGCGCACCTGGCGTGGCGGCCAGAACCAGGCGCTGCTCACGGTGAAGGGGCTGCGTGCCCTCGGCCACCCCACCATGCTGGTCGCCCACCCGGATGGCGAGTTGCGCCGACGCGCGCCTCCAGGGGCCGACCTCGTCCCGCTGGCGCCCCGATTCGAGGTCGATTTCCACGCGGCCTGGAAGCTGGCCCGCATCATCCGGGCCTACCAGCCACGCCTCCTCCACGCGCACGACCCGCACGGCGTCGCCCTCGCGGCCCTCGCACTCGGGTTCCGGATGCCGTCGCCGCGCCCGCTGCTCGTGGCGTCCCGACGCGTCGACTTCCGCCTGGCCGGCAACGCCCTGTCGCGCGCCAAGTATCGGCAGGTGGACTGCTTCATCTGCGCCTCGGCAGCCATCGGACGCATCCTCGGCACTCAAGCGATCGACCCCGCCAAGATCGTGACGGTCCACGAGGGCGTCGACCTCGAGCACGTGGCCGATGCGGCCCCGGTGTCGATACACGAGACGTTCTGGCTGCCGCACGGCGCGCCGGTGGTGCTCAACGTCGCCGCCCTGGTGCCGCACAAGGGACAGCGCCATCTGCTCGACGCTTTTGCCGACGTCGTGCGGGCCGTGCCGGACGCCCGCCTGGTGATCCTCGGTCAGGGCGAGCTGCAGGAGTCGCTGACCAGGCAGGTACACCAGCTGGGGCTCGACAAGCATGTGTTCCTGCCGGGATTCCGCACCGACGTCCTTGCGTTGATGAAGACTGCCGACATCGTCGTGATGAGTTCGGTGATGGAGGGGCTCGGCACGTCGCTGCTCGATGCGATGGCCTGTGCGCGGCCGATCGTCGCGACCGACACCGGCGGCATCCCGGAAGTCGTCCTCCACGAGGAGACGGGACTGCTCGTGCCGCCGCGCGATGCCGAGGCGCTCGGGGACGCGTTGATCGCGCTGCTGCAGGACGAGGCCATGGCCCGGCAGTACGCAGCTGCCGGGTACGAGCGTGTGCGCGATCGCTTCAGCGTGGCGCGCATGGTGGACGCCACGGTCGCGGTGTACGAGGGGCTGCTGACGGAAGGGTAGGGGCAAGCATGCCCGAGCTGCCGGATCTCTCGCTCTACGTGCACGCCATCCGCGCGCGATGCCTCGGCCAGCCACTGCTCGGCGTACGCATCGCCAACCCGTTCCTGCTGCGGTCGGTTGACCGAAGCGGGCTCGCGGCGCAGGGCCGCGCTGCACGCGGTCAGCGGCCACGCCGCACTCGCGGCCATGGACCGGGGCGGCATCGACGTCCTGCACGCCGACCGCGCCACGTTCGCGGCTGCGTTGAGCGCCGAGCGTCGCACGCTCAAACGTGCGCTGACCGACCCGCGGCTGTTCAGCGGCATCGGCAACGCCTACTCGGACGAGATCCTGCACGCCGCGCGGCTGTCGCCGATGCGTCAGACGCACCAGCTGGGCCAGGACGAGATCACCGGCCTCCACACAGCGACGCAGGAGACACTGCGCCTGTGGATCGACCGGTTGCGCGCCAGGGCCGGCGACCACTTCCCGGAGAAGGTGTCGGCATTTGTCGACGGCATGGCGGCGCACGGCCGGTACGGGCAGCCCTGCCCCCGGTGCGGCACCTCCATCCAGCGGTTGGTGTACGCGCAGAACGAGGCCAACTACTGCCCCACGTGCCAGACCGGCGGCAAGCTGCTCGCGGATCGGGCGCTCTCGCGCCTGCTACGCGACGACTGGCCGAAATCGCCGGAGGATCTGGACGACTACAAAGCCGCCAGAAAGCACTAGCGCTCCTGCTTCCGCGCCGGCGACTTCGGTTTGCAGAACGCCTGCAACGGACACTGGGTGTTGCCAATCCGCTTCTCCCACCCGCACGCGCCCATCATGCTCATGTGGCAGAGCGAGAAGTCGTAGCGCACGGGATCCTCGGGATCGATGCGGCGCAACGTCGCGGTGATGTCGGCCGCCATCGCCCAGCCGGGGCTGGTGTAGCGGGTGAGTCGCAGGCATCGACCGACGCGAATGGTGTGGGTATCGAGCGGGATGACCAGCCGCGATCGCGATACGCCCGTCCAGCCGCCCGGATCCACGGCGTCCTGCCGCACCATCCAGCGCGCGAACAGATTGAGGCGCTTGCAGGCGCTGCCGAGCGATGGGCGCGGGAAGAAGTACTGCACGCCCAGGCGACCGCGCGCGACCCCGCCGTAGGCCTCACGCACGTCCACGGCACACGCCGCCGCGCAGAACGCCTCGAAGCCCGGCGCGACGTCGGCACTCGTGGGGTCGTCGCCGGCCAGGAACGCGCCTTCAAGCGATCCGTGCCGGGCGCGCAGTTGGCGAAGCACCACGAGCAGCGCCACCAGGTCGTCGCCCCTGGTCCACCGGTGGACGACGTGGGCGAGAGCCTCCCGCGCACGACCGACATCGAGCGCCTCGAGAAACGCGGCAGGGTGCGGCCCGAGCAGCGCCAGCACGCGCTCGATGCTCGCGAGCACGCTGGCCAGTCGTCCGAAGGCGAGGCCGGCCGCAATGGCCGCCACGACCTCCCGGTCTCGTGGATCATCGTATCGCCACACGAACTGCACCGGATCGGCGGCCGAGTCCGGCACGTTGTACATGTCGTGCAGGCGATCCAGCCCGGTGCGAAAGGCAGCCAGGCTGGTGGACGTCAGGCGAAGCGGCGGCGCCGACCGCCGTGCGGGGGCCATGCCGCTCAGAAGGTCGTGAACGGCACGCCAGCCGCGCACTGCGGGCAGGTGGTCGAGGTGAAGATGTCGCGCGCGTCGTACTCGAGCAGGGCCACGTTGGGCACCTCGAGGGTCACGACCGCGGCCATTCGGTCGTAGATCTGCACGGTGCCGATCACCTCGCCCCCGGCCTTGCTTACCAACTCCGCGCACAGGCTCAGGGTCTTGCCCGTGTTCCGCACGTCGTCGGCCAGCAGCACCTTCTTGCCAGCGAGCACGGTGCGGTAGGTCGACCGGAGCCGCCGGCCCTCCTCTGCGTCGTAGTGCACGGGCGCGAAGACGCAGTGCGCATGGTCCAGGCTGCGGCGTCCGTCGAGCAACCCGGCCAGCGTGTGTGCCAGCAGCGCGCCGCCAGTGGTCGGCCCGACCACCGCCTGCACCTGCGTCGAGAGGTCGTACGGCAGGACGTCGAGCAGGTCCTGGGCAAGCTGCCAGACCGTCGCCGGCTGGCAGAACAGCATGTGCGGATTCAGGTACGTGCGCCCGTGGTAGCCGTTGCCGAAGTCGAAGTGGCCCTCGAGCAGGACGCTGGCGCTTTGCAGGATGCGCTGCGCGCGCCTGCGGACGTCCTCGATGCGGTGTGTCATGAGTACAGACTCCCTGAGACGGCGGTCACTGGACCGGCGCCGATGGCCACGCCGCGAGGCCGTCCACGGCAGCGTTGCGATAGACGAGGCGACCGCCGACGATGGTGGCGGCGACGCCACCACGGAGGGTCCAGCCCTCGAAGGGCATGTTCTTCGAGAGCGACTTCTGCGTCGCGGCACGGACCGTCACGGGCAGATCCGGCGCGAGCACCGAGATGTCGGCAGGGGCCCCCTGGTGCAGAGCGCCGCCGACGACCTTCAGGATCCGGGCCGGATTGACCGACAGCAGCTCCACCAGCCGCGTCAGGTCGATGTGGCCGGCGTGGAGCAGGCGATCGAAGGTGAACGAGACGGCGGTCTCGAGGCCAGTGATGCCAAACGGCGCCTGATCGTAGGACAGCGCCTTCTCGTCGGCGTGATGCGGCGCGTGGTCAGTGGCGATGGCGTCGACGCTGCCATCGGCAAGACCGTCGATCAGCGCCTGGACGTCGGCCTGCGGTCGCAGCGGCGGGTTCATCTTGGTGTTGGTGTCGTAGCCGCGCAACGCCTCGTCAGTGAGCACGAAGTGGTGCGGCGCGACCTCGCAGGTCACGGCGATGCCGCGCGCCTTGCCGGCGCGGACCGCACGCAGCGAGCCTGCCGTACTCAGGTGGGCGACATGGAAGGACGTCCCGGTCAGGCCGGCGAGCGTGATATCGCGCTCGATCCACAGCTCCTCGGCCTGGCCGGGGATGCCGCGGAGCCCGAGTTCGGTGGCTACGGCACCTTCGTGCACGACGCCTTCGCCCTTGAGCGACGGGTCCTCGCAGTGATCGATGACCAGCACGTCGAGCATGCCGGCGTACTCCAGCACCCGGCGCATCAGCAGGGCCGTCGCGATCGGGTGGCCATCGTCGGACACAGCGACGCAGCCGGCGGCCTTGAGTTCGCCGATCTCGGCCATCTGCCCGCCCTTGGAGCCAACCGACGCGGCGCCGATCGGGTAGACCCGCGCCAGCCCCGCTTCCTGCGCCTTGTCGAGGATGTACCGGGTCACCGCCGCGCTGTCGTTGATGGGCGAGGTGTTGGGCATGCAGGCCACCGCCGTGAATCCGCCCGCGACGGCCGCGGCCACGCCACTGGCGACGGTCTCCTTGTGCTCCTGCCCGGGCTCGCGCAAGTGGACGTGCATGTCGATCAGGCCTGGCGTCACCACGCAGCTGGCCGGCACGTCGAGGATGGGCGTGCCCTCGGGCACCGGCAGGTCGACGCCGATGCGGGCAATCACGCCGTCGCGCACCTCGATGTCGAAGATGCCGTCGCGGCCGTTGGCGGGGTCCACCACCCTGCCGTTCCTGAGGATGTAGGTCATGGGTTGCGTCATTCCTCGGTCCCTCCACCGAGCAGATACAGCACGGCCATCCTGACGGCGACGCCGTTGGCCACCTGCTCGAGGATGACGGCCCGCGGGCCGTCGGCGACCTCGGAGGCGATCTCCACGCCGCGGTTCATCGGGCCCGGGTGCATGACGATGGCGTCGGGGCGGGCCAGCGCCATGCGCGCAGGGGTCAGACCGAACAGCGTGAAGTACTCCCGCAGCGACGGGAAGAAGTTGTTCTGCATCCGCTCGAGCTGGATGCGCAGCATCATCACCACGTCGGCGCCGTCGAGGGCCTCCTCAATGGTGCGGCACGCGACCGCGCCAAGGGCCTCGATGCCCACCGGCACGAGCGGTCGGGGCGCCGCAACGCGCACCGTGGCTCCCATCTTCCGCAGCAGCAGCAGGTTGGACCGCAACACGCGGCTGTGCAGCAGGTCGCCGACGATCGCCACCTGCAGACCCTCGAGACTGCCCTTGTGCTGGCGCATCGTGTAGGCATCGAGCAGAGCCTGCGTGGGGTGCTCGTGCAGGCCGTCCCCTGCATTGACGATGCGTGCGCGGCAGTGCCTCGCCAGCTGATGACAGGCGCCCGAAGACGCATGCCGCACGACCAGCATATCGGGCGCCATCGCTTCGATGTTGCTCACCGTGTCGAGCAAGGTCTCTCCCTTGACCACACTCGAGGTCGAGACGGCCAGGCTCAGCGTGTCGGCGCTGAGTCGCTTCTCGGCGATCTCGAACGACGTGCGGGTGCGGGTGCTCGGCTCGAAGAACAGGTTGACGATGGTCCGGCCACGCAGCGCCGGCACCTTCTTGATGGCCCGCTCGCCGACTTCCCGCATCGCGTGCGCGGTGTCGAGGATCAGCGTGATCTCGTCGGTCGCGAGGTCACTGATGCCGAGCAGATGGCGCCCGCGCAGGGCGGTGACCGGCGCCGGCGCGCTCATGCGCCCTCCTCCAGCATGACTTCGTCACGGCCGTCGATCTCGGTGAGGCGGACCTGGACGCTCTGCTCGTGGGAGGTGGGGAGATTCTTGCCGACGTAATCGGCCTTGATCGGCAGCTCGCGGTGGCCACGGTCCACGAGCACGACCAGCTGGATGCTCTTCGGCCGGCCATAGTCGATGATCGCGTCGAGCGCGGCACGAATGGTGCGGCCCGTGTAGAGCACATCGTCGACGAGCAGGATGCGACGTCCCTCGACCGAGAACGGGATGTCGGTGCTGCGAACCACCGGCTGCGGTCCCACCGGGTGACGCATGTAGTCGTCCCGGTAGAGCGTGATATCGAGCGATCCGACCGGCATCGTCACGCCACCCGCCCGGTGCAGGACGGCGGCGATGCGCTCGGCGATGACGACGCCGCGGGTCCGGATGCCCACCAGGGCGACGTCGGAGAGCTCCCGGTTCCGCTCGAGAATCTCGTGGGCGATGCGGGCGAGGGTGCGTTCGATGCGCGAGCCGTCCATCACCTGAGGCATGACACCCTCACAGGCACGGCACGAGACGGCACCGCACTCGCGGCACAAACGACCGACAGGATGGCAGGGACGCCCGCGCGGAGTCGCGGACACTGGAGTTGTTGCATGGTCGACCTCTTTGCGGACTCACCGGACCGCGATTAAAGAGCCGGACAAGAATACAGGAACTGACAATTCAGAATTTCGAATTTGGAATGAAGCGGGGCCAACAGCGTTGGATACCCGGAGTTCAACCGCAATCAGCAACGCCTCGGACCGTGGACTTCACAGCGCCGCAACGCCAAGCCGGGGCCAACAGCTCGCCCGGACTTCGGCCAAGCGCGACCACAGCCCGCAGGGTCAGGCACGCCGCGCAGCATCCAGCGCGGGGCCAATAGCGTTGGACTCCCGCACTTCACCCCAACCCACAGCGCCTCGGACCTTGGACTGCACATAGCCGCAACGCCAGCCGGGGCGGGCAGCGCGCCCGGACTTCGGCCCAGCGCCACCACAGCGCGCAGAGTCAGGCACGCCGCGCAGCATCCAGCGCGGGGCTTACAGCGTTGGATACCCGGAGTTCAACCGCAATCAGACGCGCCTCGGACCGTCGCTTTCACAGCGCCGCAATGCCAGCTGGAGCCAACAGCGCGCCCGGACTTCGGCCAAGCGCGACCACAGCGCGCAGGGTCAGGCACGCCGCGCAGCATCCAGCGCGGGGCCAATAGCGTTGGATACCCGGAGTTCACCCGCAACCCACAGCGCCGCAACGCCAAGCAGGGCGGGCAGGCCAGGCGTCGCTGGAAACCGCGCCGCACAATTGCGCCGCCCGGTCACTGCGAACGGTGGCGTTGACGCGCTGCAATGCCCGAGGCCCCGCGCGCCCTCGCGGAGCCCGCCGACCCCCGCGCCGCGCTGCACTCTGCATTCCCAATTGCCAAATTTCCTTACTGGCAGCCCGCCCAAGGCGTAACCGTCGATTCTGGCGATGCCGCCGCCCTGCTGCGAGCCCTTACGCGCCCCCGTCCTGCCGCGGGAGCCTGGCGCCCCCGCCCCGCGCTGCATGCTGCATTCCCAATTGCCAATTGTCTGTGTGCAGCCCGCTCCCAAGGCGTGCCAGCGGATGCGGTCCATGCCCGCCGCCCTGCTGCAATGCCCGTCGCCGCCCGCGAGCCTGCCGCGAAGCCCGACCCTGCCGGCCCCGCGCTGCATGCTGCATTCCCAATTGCCAATTGTCTTACTGGTAGCCCGCCCAAGGCGTGACCGTCGATTCTGGCGATGCCCGCCGCTCTGCTGCCAGTCCTTCGCGCCCCCGTCCTGCCGCGGGAGCCTGGCGCGCCCCGCCCCGCGCTGCATGCTGCATTCCCAATTGCCAATTGTCTTACTGGTAGCTGCGTATGAAGCTGACGGGACGTCCTGTCGTGAGGGTGCCGACAAAGAGGTCGGTGCGCGCAAATCCATCCATGTCGCGGCCGACCGGCAGCCCCAGGTAATACAACACGGTGGGCAGCACGTCGACGATGGCGCCCACGGTCTTGCGACCGGGAGAGACATTACGGCCGTAGGCCAGCATGAAACCGTCCGAGCGACTCGCCTCGGCGGCCAACCCGGCATCGTCAACCAGCCGATCGCGGAAACGCGCAAAGGGACTGGGCGATTCCAGGCGATAGCCGGAGACGACCAGCAGCAGGTCCTCGGGCGCGAGCCGTGCGAGGATGCGGCCGACCTCGGCGTCGACGAAGTCGTAGATGCCGTCCAGGGGCCGGCGCCCACCCGGCCGCGAGTGCAATGACAGCGCGTCACGCCGGTCGGCCGAAAGCGCCGCGTACCGGATCGAGGCGACGTCGACGTCGCGTGCGGCCAGCGCGGCGTCGAACTGGTCGCGCAGCCAGCGGTCGGCGGCAACCGGGTCCCCGCCCCCCGGCTGCGCCGGTTCCGCGATCACCTGGCCGACGTCGGTGGCCGCCGCCTCGGTGAGCGGCCAGCCGGCGGTCAGGACGCGGACGCCAGACCGCTCGAGGACGCGCCACATCGGTGCCCCGCGCAGATCCGCGGGACGCAGTGGTTCGACCTGCAGCACGCCGGTGAGCACGAGCAGGTCGGCAAACACGTAGCGCGGTAGCAAGTCGATGACGGCCCAACCGCCGTGGTAGCGCTCTGGCGCGCGCACGTTCGAGCCAGGTGGGTACCGCCCGGTGGCCACCGAGGCCCAGATCGGCGAAGGCCGCCGCGGCTCGATCGAGAACAGCGTCAGCGACGCGCCGCCGTCCAGCAGCCGTCCGAAGTTGGGCAGGCGGCCCTGGGCAGCCGCCGGCGACACGTAGTCGAGTGACGCGCCGTCGAGCAGGACCACCCACACACGCCCCGCCGCCGGCTCGCGCAGCGAGACGTCCACCGCTCGTACCGCTCGCGGCGCACGTGGCGCCGGTTCTGCCGGGCCGCGCGCCACCAATGGCAGGACGACCGCGGCCAGGACCGCAATGCCCAGCAGTGCACCGCCGACGCGACTGCCGCGGCGGCCAAAGCCGTAGTGCACCACGGCGATCAGCAGCAGCACACAGGCTGTGGCCGCGAGCGTGAGTGCGACGATCGCAGCCCGGCGCCCTGCGGCTGGGCTGAGTGAGGGCTGAAATGCCGAGAGGTTGAGCCAGGCCAGCAGCGCCCCGGCGCCGACGACCACGGTGGTGGTCCAGGCCAGGATTCGGAGGCTGAGCCAACCCGGGCCGCGGCGCGTGACCAGGTAGCGCGCCAGGCTCGCGACAAAGAAGCCGCCGGCCAGTAACGGCCCGGCGGTCACCAGCAGCCGCCAGCCGAGCGAGAAGAGCACGCCGGGATGCAGCGAGAGCTGCGGATTGAGCAGCAGCACCAGGTGCGCGAGCATCGCCGCGCCGAGGGTGCCGGCCACCAGTGCGTTGGTCAGCAGTCGCAGGTACGGCATGGGGCGGATGCGTTATGCTGCCGAGGATGATCGTGGACGAGCAAGCCGAGGTGCTCGGGAACCGTACGCTCTCGGCAGAGTACAACGTCGTCACCCTCGCCGCCCCGACAATCGCGGCAGCTGCGCGCCCTGGCCAGTTCGTCATGATCAAGACCAGGCCAGGCCTCGATCCGCTCCTGCGGCGGCCGTTCTCGATCTTCGAGATCGTGCCCGGTCCCGACGGCGCGCCGCGTGGCATCAGCATCCTCAACAAGCGCATCGGCATCGGCACCGGCCAGCTTGCCGACGTGCGCGTTGGCGAGCGCCTGGGATGCCTGGGCCCGCTCGGACAGCCCTGGCCGATCGTCGAACCGCCGACCAGTGCCTGGATGGTGGCTGGGGGCGTCGGCCTGGCGCCCTTTGCCACACTGACTGACGCGCTGGTCGAGCGCGGCGTGCGGCTGCGCCTGTTTTACGGGGCACGCCGCGGCGACGATTTGTACTACGCCGACTGGTTCGCCGAACGCGGCGTGGAGTTGGTCCTGGCGACCGAGGACGGCAGCCGCGGCACACACGGCCGGATCACCACGCCGCTCGTCGCAGCGCTCGGTGAGACAGCCGGCGACGCACCGGTCGCCATCTACTGCTGCGGACCCACGCCGATGATGCAGGCCGTTGCGCAGTTGGCCGCCGCGGCGGGCCGCGATGCCTGGGTGTCGCTCGAGCAGGTCATGGGGTGTGGCATGGGTGGGTGCTACAGCTGCGTGGTGCCGGTCAAGACCGCCGACGGCCCACCTCACCTCGTCCGCTCCTGCACCGCCGGACCGGTCTTTGCTGCGAGCACGCTGCACTGGGAAGGCCTGGCCCACCATGGCTGATTTGTCCAGTCCACTCGCCGCCCTGACGCTGCGCAATCCGTTGATGGCGGCCAGCGGCTGCTTCGGCTACGGCGTGGAGTACGCCGGCGCGCTCGACCTCGCGTCGCTCGGTGCCGTCGTCGTGAAGGGCCTGTTCCTCGCCGAACGCGAAGGTCACGTCCCGCCCCGCATCGTCGAGACCCCGGCGGGCATGCTCAATGCCATCGGCCTGCAGGGCATCGGCGTGCATCGTTTCGTCAAGGAGCGCCTGCCCGAATTGCGGGCGCTCGGCGCGGTGACCATCGTCAACGTCTGCGGCGTCACGCTGGACGAGTACTGCGAAGTGAGCCGCATCCTCTCCGACCACGAAGGCGTGGCGGCGATCGAGTTGAACATCTCGTGCCCGAACATCAAGGCGGGCGGCATCCAGTTCGGCTGCAGCCTGCATGGGACCCACGACGTCGTGGCCGCCGTGCGCAAGGTGACGACCTTGCCCATCATGCCGAAACTGACGCCCAACGTCACCGACGTGGCCTCGTTCGCGCGCGCCGCTGAAGAGGCCGGTGCAGATGCCGTGTCGCTCGTGAACACGTTCCTGGCGATGGCCATCGATGTCGAGACGCGCAAGCCAAAGCTCACCAATGTGATGGGCGGGCTGAGCGGCCCGGCCATTCGTCCGATCGCCGTGCGGATGGTCTATGAGTGCCGCCAGGCCGTGACGATCCCGATTGTCGGCATGGGGGGCATCGCGTCGGCCGAAGATGTAGTGGAGTTCATGCTCGCGGGCGCCAACGCGGTGCAGATCGGCACGGCGAACTTCGCCGATCCGTTCATCTGGTCGCGAGTGCTGGCCGACCTCGAGTCCTACTGCGCGCGGCACGACATCAGTCGTCTCGCCGACATCGTCGGCGCGGTGCAGACGGGCGCATCAACCGCGTCGGAGCCGGCATGTCGCCCGTCCTGATCGCGCTGGACGTCGACAGCCTCGCCGCAGCCGAGGCGCTGGTCCTGCAGCTGGCACCCCACGTCGGTGGCTTCAAGGTCGGCAAGCAGCTCTTCGTGAGCGAAGGACCAGCCGCCGTGGCTCCTGTCGTCCAGCGCGGCCTCCGGCTCTTCCTCGACCTGAAGTTCCACGACATCCCGAACACCGTGGCCGGGGCCGTGCGCGCCGGCACCCGCCTGGGCGCGTGGATGATGACGGTGCACGCCAGCGGCGGCCGCGACATGCTGCGGGCAGCGCGCGATGCGGCGCACGAGGAAGCACTGAAGATGGGCTGCGCACGGCCGCTGATCGTCGGTGTCACCGTACTGACGAGCCTGGACGACGCACGGTTGGCGGCGGTGGGCGCGGGCGGCGGCGTACGCGACCAGGTGAAACGCCTGGCCGCGCTGGCCCGCGACGCAGGCATCGATGGCGTGGTGGCCTCGCCGCAGGAGATCGCGCTCATCCGCGAGACCTGCGGAGCCGACTTCGCAATCGTCACCCCCGGGATCCGTCCGGCCGCGGCCGGTAAAGACGATCAGGCGCGGACGATGACGCCTGCGGAGGCCGTCCGAGCCGGCGCCTCGCACCTGGTGATCGGGCGCCCGATCACCAGCGCCAGCGACCCGGTCGCCGCGGCCGCGGCGATCAACGCCGAGATCGCACACAGCTAGGGGCGGCTCCGCGAGCCGCCCCTGGCAACACCACGCAGCGGGATGTCCTCACCGCTGCGGCTGGATCACTTGGCCGTGATGAGGAAATGTCCGCGGCGGTTCTGCGAGAAGCAGGATTCCGCCTCCTCATTGCAGAACGGCTGCTCTTCACCCTTGCTGACGATGGTGACGCGGCCAGCGGGCAGGCCGAGGCTGACCATGTAATCGCGCACCGAGGCCGCGCGCTGTTCGCCAAGCGCGAGGTTGTACTCGGGTGTCCCGCGGTTGTCGCAGTGTCCCTCGACCAGCACGCGCGTGCTGCCCCACTTGCGCAGCCACTCCATGTTCTTCTGGATGGCGGCGCGGCCGTCCTCGCTGACCGTGGCGCTGTCGTAGAGGAAGAACACGTCGCTGAGAGGCTTCTCGGCATTCAGCTCCTCGAGGCTCTTCTTGGCAAACATCTCCTCATCGGTGAGGGCGCGCGGCGCTTCAGGAGCGGGCGCGGGCGCTGGTGGCGGCGGCGGGGGCGGAGGCGGCGGTGTGGTGGCCGGGGCCGCCGGCGGAGGGGGCGCGGGCGGTGCAGGCGCAGGCGCCTTCTTGGCACATCCAGCCAGGCCAAGTGACAAGCACAGCGCGACAGCAGGCAGCACGACTCGCAGTCTAGACATCGATCCGAGACTCCCGGGTTCGAGGGATGAGGGGCACGGCACTGCGGGCAGCACCGGGACGGGTAGCATGGCGCAAAGCCTATCGGGCGTTAGAGGTCGTGTCAACGAACCGCGTCAACGCGGACACTGGAAATCTCCAGCGCCAGCCGCCGCGCGTCGGCCGTGCCGGTGCGCTCGCCAGCCACGAACGACGGGGAGACGCGCCAGGTGAGACGACCGTCCTGGCCCAAATCCTGAGTAGTGACTCGCTGCTGCACGACAAACGGGCGCGGCAGGACGTGCGACGCGATACGCCGCCCCCGAGCGAACATCTCGAGGACCGGCTCACGGTCGTAGTGGCGGGGATAGGTACCCTCGATGGCAAGGGTCACGTCGCCACTGGCGCCGGCGATGCGCAGGCCGCTCTGGTCGGCGACCCAGCGCCACTGACGGCCCGTGCCGGCGTCGCGCTCCGGCTCGTACCAGCCGGCCTCGAGGGCGAGTATCGGCACGCCCCATGGCTGAAGGTCGAACTGCTCGAGAAAGACAGGCTCTTCTGCATCGTCGCGGGCCGGCAGGGCACGCACCTGCAGCGGGCTGTAGCCGGCCGACGGCGTGGTCCCGGCCGGGACGATCCAGGTGAAGGCGAACCAGCCGCGGGGCAACACCACCGACGGCAGGTCGCGGTCTGCGAGCCGCACCGAGAGCGCAGGTGACGACGTGTCGGCGGCCCGCGGCAGGTACCGACCGCCAATCATCAGCGTCGATGCACCGGCCTGCCCGCGCACGAGCGCCGTGGCGCCGGCGTGCGACGGACCCTGGTCGGCGGCGGCCGAGAGCCCGGCAAGTTCCGGCGTCAGGCCCCACCCGTCGAGCAACACCCACTGCGGCGCCGTCACGTCGTACCAGTCGAAGGCATGCGGGCGCATGCCGCCGAGCAGGGCCGTCACCGGGGCCGGCCAGCCGACGTGCTCGCGCCAGCGCAGGCCGCGAGGGTCCACTGCGGACCGATCGCCGCGACGGGGATCGACGAGCCACCACACGGGGTCACCCCGCTGCCACGCGCCCGTGGCACCTTGCCACTCGAGGGCGCGCCGTGCGGGCAGCACATCGAAGGCCGGCGCAGGCGTGACGACGGCGCGGGCCCGGCGTGTCTCGGCCCAGACGCGCCGATGCATGAGGACCTGCGGTCGGGTCGTGGCCGCGCGCGCCGACACGTCCATGCGGCCGAGCGCTTCACTGATGGTCGCCCCAGCACGCACGTATTGCCGGTGCGCCTGCAGCGAGACGCTCAGCGCGATGCCACAGCACACGACAGCGAGCAGGCGCGCGCGCCGTGGCACCCATCGCGTGAGCCCGACCACCACCAACGTCGCCACCAGGGGCGCCAGGGGCAGCGCGTACCGGGTGGTCTCGGTTTCCTGAAGCAACAGGTGGTACCCGGTGTAGGGCCCGAAGCCGAGCGCAAGCCAGGTCACGAGTCGCCCTCGTCCCCGCAGGCCCAGCACGCCAGCCGCGGCCAGCGCCAGCATCACGACAGCCAGCGGCCACCAACCCCACGGCGCGACCAGTGTGTCGCTCAGGGCCACCGCCAGGCGACGCAGGCCTGGCTGCAGCACCAGCATCGGGACCCCCTCGAAGTCCTCGCTCGCCTGCGAGGTCAGTGCGGCGCGGTACGCGCCGGGTCCGCCGGTCAGCGCCACCATCGGCACCGCCCACGTCAGCACGCCGAGCAGCGACGCGGTGGCAACGGCGAGGGTCACACGCGGCCCCTGGCGTCGCCACACGCGCAGCAGCAGCCAGGCCAGCAGCGGCACCACGAGCCAGGTCACCTGTGAGCGGATGCCCGTGGCCACACCGCAGGCCAGCGCCGCCAGGAGGGCATCGCGCCGCGGCGCCGCTTCGCGCCCGGCCCGCAGCAGCAGCCACTGACACGCGAGGGCGGCGGCCAGACCCGGCATGTCGCTGAGCGGACGGGACGCCGTCACCCAGAACAGTGGCGTCGCGGCGGTGAGTGCCGTGGCGAGCAGGGGGATGTCCGCATCGGTGCCGGCCGCCATCGGGTCAGTCGCCCGGAGGATGCGATGCACGAGCAGCAGCGCCACGGCACCCGCGAACCCGGCGAGCAAGGCCATCGCCAGTGCGTCACGAGTGACCAGGTCGCTGGCCAGCGGAGAGACCAGCGGTGAAGCGGCCCGTGCCAGGACCGTGAACACCGGGTAACCGGGCGGGTGTGGCTGATGCTTCGCCACGTCGTACTCACGCAACCCGAGGGCGAAGTTGAGCGAATCGATGTCCTCGAGGTGGTACGGCAGCCACGCGAGGTGCGCGCAAACGAAAAGCGCGGCCACTGCCAGCACGAGACGTTCGTGCAGTGCAGTACCGCGCCTTCCGGGGGAAGACCCACCGTTCGGGGCGGGTCGCACGTTCATGAGTTCAGGGGACCGTGCAACGAGTGGCTAGGACGGCGCTTCTTCTTTCTCATCATCATCATCATCGTCGTCGTCCTCGTCATCATCGTCCCAGCCGACCTCGTCTTCGGCCTCGTCGTCTTCCTCGCCCTCGTCCTCGTCCTCCCAGTCCTCGTCGTCGTCCTCGTCGAGGTCGTCGTCCTCGTCGGCTTCCTCGTCGACGGCCAGCAGACGCGGTTGCGACGCAGGCACGCACGGGGGCGCGCCGGGGGTCAGGGCGAACAGGGCTTCGGTCGCGAGATCACCGACGTCGATACGGGCGCGGCTCGGGGCACTCATGAACATGACGGTCTCCGCAGTCGCCGGGCATGCGGTGCCGGCATGATCCCGGCGCCCCGACTGCAACGCGCGGATTATAGCGACAACGCAAGAGTGGTCGCAATCACGCGCGAGGACCTTCGATCGAGGTGAACGTGAGCAGACGGAGGCTCAGTGCCACGACGAGCACCGACGCGCCGACGTCGGCCAGCACGGCCAGCCACAGCGAGGCCACGCCGAGCGTAGCGGCCACGATCACGGCGACCTTCAACGCCAGGGCGAGGGCGACGTTGGTCCGCACGGTGCGCAGGGTGGCGCGGCCCAGCGCGATCGCGTAGGGCACCAGCGTGAGGTCGTGGTGCATGAGCGCACCATCGGCGGCCTCCAGTGCGACGGCAGTGCCGCCGTCGGCCATCGCCAGTCCGACACTGGCCGCGGCCAGTGCGGGGCCATCGTTGATCCCGTCGCCGACCATCAGCACCGGGCCATGCCTGGCCAGATCGACCACGGCAGTGGCCTTGTCCTCGGGGAGCAGGCGCGATCGCCATTCGGGCACGTGCACGTCACCGGCCAGTCGCGCCACCGATTGCTCGTGGTCGCCCGACAGCAATGACAATCGCAGTCCCTGCCGCGCGAGTACTGCGATGGCGGCCGCAGCGGCAGGCCGCGCCTGATCGGCAGCCTCGAAGGCCAACACCGGGACGCCATCCACCGCGAGCACCGCAGTCGCGTCGGGCATCGACGTCCCGGCCGCGAGGACGCCGGCGAGCCAGTCGCGCCGTCCGATACTCACGGCGTGGCCATCGACGGTGGCTGACGCGCCGCGCCCGGGCGCATGCTGCGTCCCGATGGCAGGAAGCGCCGCGAGGCCGCGCTCCTGCGCAAGCGAGACGATCGCGAGCGCGAGCGGATGATGCACGCCGGCTTCAACCGCGGCGGCCAGCTGCAGGGCGCGGTTCTCCGGCAACGCGGCCAGCGCCGTGACACGGGTGATGCGCAACTGCCCCTCGGACACAGTGCCGGTCTTGTCGAGGGCGACCACGCGGATCGTGGCCAGCCGTTCCAGAACGGCACCGCCCTTCAGCAACAGGCCGCGGCGAGCGGCGGCCGACAACGCCGAGACCATGGCCACCGGTGTCGCGATGACCAGCGCGCACGGACAGGCCACGACCAGCAGCACGAGGGCACGCTCGATCCACGCCAGCCACGGCGCGCCGGTGAGCAGCGGTGGCAGTACCGCCAGGGCGGCGGCGAGCATCAGGACGATTGGTGTGTAAACGGCGGCAAAGCGATCGACGGTTGACTGGACCTGTGCGCGCGCCGCGTGGGCCCGCTCCACCTGGTGAACGATGCGCGCCACGGTCGAATCGCTGGAGATGCGGCTCACGTGCACCGTGAGCGACGCATCGCCGTTGACCGAGCCGGCGTAGACCGTGTCTCCGACGACCTTCAGCACCGGCTCGGCCTCGCCGGTCACCGGCGCTTGATTGACGGCGCTCTCGCCGCTCGAGACGACCCCATCGAGGGGCACGCGGCTGCCTGGCCGCACCGACACCAGCTGGCCGAGGGCGACCTCGGCCACCGGCACCGTGCGCGTGCCGTCGTGCTGCACGACCTCGGCGGTCGGCGGCGTGACGTCGAGCACGTCGGCGATGGCGCGTCGGGCGCGGGCGAGACTGCGCGCCTCGAGCGCCTGCGCCACGCCGAACAACACCAGCACGGTTGCCGCCTCGAACCACTCGTCGATGGCCAGCGCACCGGCCACGGCCACCGTCATCAGCACGTGGATGTCGAGGCGACGGCCGCGCGCGGCCTGCCAGGCGCGCCGCAGCGTGCCCGGGGCGGTGAGGACGACCGACAGCAGCAGTGCCGCCCGGACCCACAGGCCGTCAGCCCCGGCCACCCACAGGGTCCCGGCAACCACGCACGCGAGGCCGGCGATGACTAGCGGCCAGGGCACGCCGCTCTCGACCCGGGGGGCCTGCCCTGGCGCGGTCACCGGCCACGCCCGCATGCCCGTCCTCGCGACCGCCTCGGCGATCCCCGCCGCCGAAAGCGTGGCCCCGTCGTAGTGCACCCGGAGCTGCCGCGACAGCACATCGGCGTCGAGGGTGACGATGCCGTCCATGCCGCCCAGCCGCTTCTCGAGAATCGCCACCTCGTGTGCGCAGTCCATCTCCGCGACATGGAAGGTGGCGACACGGTGATCGATGCAGCGCGGGCAGGCCGGCGCGTTCAACGCCCCTCCCCCGGATCCCCTCGGCGAAGCGGCGCGGACGCGGACAGGGGCTCGCGCACGTGACTGAGGCCCTGCTCGAACAAGGCCAGGATGTGCCCGTCGTCGAGCGTGTAGAAGACCTGCCGACCGGCGCGTCGCGTTCGGACCAGCCGCGCGGCACGCAGCATGCGGAGTTGATGCGACACGGCCGATTCGCTCATTCCGACCAGCGCGGCCAGCGCGCTCACGCAGCGCTCGGAGGCGGCCATGGCAGCGATCAGCCGGATCCGCGTCGGGTCGCCGAGCACGCGAAACGTCTCGGCCAGGGCCTGCGCCGTCTCAACCGAGAGCGCGTCCGCGCCGGCTTGAGCGGCGCGGCCGCGAGCGGTCCCGACAGATGCCTTCGCACCAGGACGGGGGCGGAGACGACGAGGAGCCACAGGAGTCGTGTGTGACATATGAGCAACTGTTCATAGATTAGCACCAGCGGCGGCAGCGCATTTGACCCTGCTCTCGCTGCTCTCTACCATGTGGGGTTGGCAGTCGGCCGGCGGGCACGACAACCCCGCCACGGGGTGCGGGCCCGCCTCGACGCACACGGACCAGTCTGGAGATAACACCTTGATAGAGGTGCAGCAGCTCACCAAGCGCTACGGCCCCTTCACGGCGGTCGATGGCGTGAGCTTCAACGTCGGGAAGGGCGAGATTCTGGGATTTCTGGGGCCCAACGGCGCCGGCAAGACCACCACCATGCGCATCCTGACCGGCTACATGCCGCCCACGGAAGGACGCGCGCGGGTCGCGGGGTTCGACCTGCAGGATCAGCCGGTGCAGGCCAAGGAGCGCATCGGCTACCTGCCGGAAGCCCCACCGCTCTACCCCGACATGACGGTGCGCGAGTATCTGCGCTTCGTGGCGCGCATCAAGGGCGTGCCGCCAGGCGAGCAGGCCAGCCGCGTCGCCTCGGTGATGCAGCGCACCCACGTCGCCGACATGGCCAACCGCCATTGCGGCAAGCTCTCGAAGGGGTACAAGCAGCGCGTCGGACTGGCCCAGGCGCTGATCCACAACCCGGACGTGCTCGTGCTCGACGAACCGACCGCCGGGCTCGACCCCAAGCAGATCATCGAGACTCGCGAGCTCATTCGCAGCCTGGCCGGTGATCACACGATCGTGCTGAGTACCCATATCCTGCCGGAGGTCGCCCAGACCTGCCAGCGCGTGGTCATCATCAACAAGGGCAAGGTGGTCGCCGAAGACACGCCGGAGAACCTCACGGCGCGACTGCAGGGGGCGGCTTCGGTGTATGTCGAGATCGATGCGCAGGGTGCCGACGCGCAGCCCGTGCTCACCGCCATTCCGGGCGTCACGGCGGTGGCGATTGCCGCGCGGCACGGGGCCTCGACCGGTTTCGAGGTGCAGAGCGAGAAGGGTCTCGACGTCCGTCGCCACGTGGCGCAGGCCGTGGTCGGGGCCGGGTATGGACTGGTGGAATTGCGCCCGATGCGGATGAGCCTCGAGGAGATCTTCCTGCAGCTGACCACCACCGACGCGCCCACGGAGGAGGTGGCCCATGCGTAACACCATGGCCATCGCCCGCCGCGAACTCCACAGCTACTTTTCGTCGCCCATCGCGTACATGCTGGTCGGACTCTTCGCACTGCTCTTCGGCTGGATGTTCTACAGCTTCCTCAGCTTCTTCAGTGAGCAGAGCCTCCGCATGCAGCAGTTCGGGATGGGCGGACCGCAGACGCTCAACGTCAACGAGATGCTCGTGCGCCCGCTGCTGCTGCAGGCCGGCATCATCATCCTGATCTTCATCCCCACGCTCACCATGCGGACCTTCGCCGAGGAGAAGCGCAGCGGCACCATCGAGCTGCTGCTGACCTCGCCGCTGACCGACTGGGAGATCGTCATCGGCAAGTTCCTCGGGGCCTTCACGCTGTACGCGCTGATGCTCGGCCTGAGCGCACTGAACCTGCTCTGGTTGTTCGCCTACGGTGATCCCGAAGTGGCCCCGATCGTCACCGGCTACCTCGGGTTGCTGCTGCTCGGCGCCGGCTTCATCTCGATCGGGCTGTTCCTCTCCAACCTGACACGCAACCAGATCGTCGCCGGACTGCTGACCTATGCCGTGCTGCTGATGCTGCTGCTCGTGGCCTGGGTCGGCGAGGGCGCCGGCCCGATCGCCCGCGGCGTCGTCTCGGCCCTGTCGGTGTTCCAGCACTTCGAGGACTTCTCCAAGGGCGTGGTCGACACCCAGCACGTCATCTACTACCTGAGCGTGATCGCGTTCGGGCTGTTCCTCACCGCCCGATCGGTCGATGCCGATCGGTGGCGCGGATAACCGGTCGGGAGACGCACAACCATGACCCGTTTCGTCAACGTCCTCGGCTGGATCGGCACCGCCCTCGTGGTCGCCGCGGTGGCCATCCGCTTCATCCGTCCGGAACAGCAGAAGATCTGGCAACGCCTGGCCCTGGCCGGCCTGGTGGTCGTGCTGGTGTACCTGGCCACGCAGTGGCGCGAGTTTGCGACGCTGTGGTCGCGCCGCGGCACCCGGGCCGGCGCGCTGACCTCGGCCAGCGTGCTGCTGCTGCTGGCCATCCTGGTCGGCGTGAACTGGGTGGCCGGGCGCCAGCACAAGCGCTGGGATTTCACTGAAGGGGGCCAGTTCACCCTCTCTCCCCAGAGCCGGAAGGTGCTCGACGGGTTGAAGTCCCCGGTCACGGTCAAGGTGTTTGCCAAGGACACGGAGTTCCAGCGCTTCCGTGACCGCCTCGAAGGCTACACCTACGCCACCTCCCAGGTGAAGGTGGAGTACATCGACCCGGACAAGCAGCCCGCGGTGGCCAGGCAGTGGCAGGTGCAGCAGTACGGCACCATCGCCGTGGACTACAACGGCCGCATCGAACGGATCACCGCCGACACCGAACAGGACATCACCAACGCCATCGTCAAGGCGGTGGAGGGCGGCGAGAAGAAGGTGTACTTCTCGCAGGGCCACGGGGAGCGCGACACCACCAGTGCCGACCAGCGCACGGGGTACAACGCCATCGCCGGTGCGCTGCAGCGCGACAACTTCGCCGTCGACAAGGTCGTCCTCGCCCAGCAGCAGGATGTGCCCGCCGACGCCGCGGTGCTGGTCATCGCCGGTCCAAAGAACGACTTCCTGCAGCCGGAACTCGACATGGTGCAGCGATATCTCGACAAGGGCGGCAAGCTGCTGCTCCTGCTCGATCCGCCCGACGGCGCCGCCGCGGCGCCCCTGACCGGGCTGATCGACCTTGCCCGAGCCTGGGGTGTGGAGGTCGGTGTCAACGTCGTGGTCGATATCAGCAGCGTCGGGCAGATGCTCGGCGCCGGCCCGTCGGTGCCGGTCGTGGCGACCTACCCCGACCACCCGATCACCGAGAACTTCGGACTGATCACCGCCTTTCCGCTCGCTCGCTCGGTGACCCCAATCGAAGGCGGCATCAACGGACGGACGGCGCAGCCCATCGCCACGACCAGTGCCCAGTCGTGGGCCGAGTCCGACCTGGCCGCCGTGTTCGAGGGCAAGCCGGTGGCGCGGGACGAGGCCGCCGGCGAGAAGGAGGGCCCGGTCACGCTGGCCGCGGCCATCGGCATCGACGCCCCGAACGCGCCGACCACGCCTCCCCCACCGCCGCCGGTGCCGGGACAGCCTGCCGCACCGGAGGCCGCGCCGAAGCCGCAGACACGGGTGGTCGTGTTCGGCGACTCCGACTTTGCCAGCAACGCCGTCCTCGGCACGCAGGGCAATCGCGATCTCTTCCTGAACGCCCTCAACTGGGTGGCGCAGCAGGAGAACCTGATTGCCATCCGGCCGAAGCAGGCCGGTGACCGACGCGTCACCATGACCGAAGATCAACAGCGCCGCGTGCTGTACCTGTCGGTGCTCGGCTTGCCGCTGGCGGTGGCCGCACTCGGCATCTGGACCTGGAGTCGGAGGCGGGGATGAAGCGCGGACGCTCCACCCTCCTCCTGCTCGCACTCGCCGCCGCGCTCGGTGCCTACATCTGGTTCGTCGAGATGAAGCGCGATCCGGCCGACGATGAGGCCAAGGGCGAGAAGGTGTTCTCGGCGCTGCAGGCCGACCAGATCGCCGCGCTGACGCTGACCGCCTCCAACGGCGACGTCACCACGCTGAAAAAGGTCGGCGAAGGCTGGGCGATCGAGTCGCCCGTCGTCGCCGCGGCCGATGCCAGCGAGGTCTCGGGCGTGACGAGCAACCTGGCCACCCTCGACATGACCCGTGTCATCGACGAGAAGCCCACCAGCCTCGATGCCTTCGGCCTCGACGCGCCGCGCCTGCGCATCGCCTTCACGGCGCAAGGCAAGCCGCGCACGTTGCTGCTGGGCACCAAGACGGCCACGGGCGGCGACACGTACGCCAAGCTGGATGATGCGGCTCGCGTCTTCACGGTGCCGAGCTGGCTCGAACAGAGCCTCGACCGGACGACGTTCCAGCTGCGCGACAAGTCGATTGCCACCTTCGACCGTGAGGCCATCGACCATCTCGCGGTGATCGGGACGCCTGGCACGATCGAGTTGAAGAAAGACGGCGACGAGTGGCAGTTCGTGCAGCCGCAACTGGGCCGCGCTGATGGCTCGGAAGTCGGCGCGCTGCTGACCCGGCTGTCGTCCGGGCAGATGCAGGCCATCGTGGCCGACCAGCCCGCGACACTCGACGTGTACGGCCTGCAGCCGGCGCGGACGACGGTGACGGCCACCGCTCTCGGCAAGACCGTGGCGCAGGTGCTGGTCGGCAGCGCCAGCGGCGACGCCGCGGTTCACATGCGGGATGGCGCGCGCCCGATGGTCTTCACGGTGGAGAAGGGACTGGCTGACGACCTGCAGCGGCCCGCCGCCGCGTATCGGGCCAAGGACCTCTTCGCCTTCCGCATGTTCAACGTCTCGCGCCTGGTGGTGATGCGCGGCGACGTGAGCCGCACCTTCGAGAAGAAGAAGGCGGGCGCCGGCAAGGACGCCGTCGAGACCTGGACGCAGACCGCACCGGCTGATGCCGGGGTCAAGGCCGCAACCATCGACGACCTCGCCAGCCGCCTCAGCTCGATACGCGTCGACGCGTGGGTCGACGCCCCGAAGGGCTCCACACCTGTGCTCGACGTCGTCGCCTCGTTCGACGGCCGGGACGAACGCGTGTCCATCGTCCAGGCTGGGGGCGAGATGTTCGCACAGCGCGCCGGAGAGCCCGGCGCGGCGCGATTGCCAGCGCCTGCGGTCAGCGAGGTTCTGGCGCTCCTCGAAGCGCCAGCAGCCACGACGGCGGCCCCGGCCACCCCGCCGCCTGGCCCGACCGCGGCCCCAACCCCGGCCCCAACCCCGGCTACCCCGCCAGGCGCAGGACCCACACCCTGACGTCGGCCGGGGCCTGATCAGCCGAGCAAGAGGCGCAGCGCGTCGGGCGACGCGCTGACGCCGCCGGCCTGCGCAAAGTCAGGCCGGCCTCCCCCCTTGCCGCCGTGGGCGGCGCAGATCGTCCGCACCAGCGCCCCGGCGTCCACGTCCACGCGGTCGGCACTGCGCGCAACGACGAGCGCGTGCGGCGGTTCCCCGCCCAGCAGCGCGACCACGCGACCGGCGGTGGACACCAGCCGCGACGCCGTCAGACGCAAACCCTGCGCGTCGGCGTCCGGCAGGTACGCGACGAGCAGACCCGACCCATCCACGCGCGATTCCATCGCCTCGACCTGTATCGCGTTGAGTTGCTCGCCGAGTTCCCTGGCTCGCCGCTGCTCCTGCTTGAGGTCGTCGCGCAGCCGTGCAAGCGCAACAGGCACCTCGTCGATGGGCACCGACAGCGCCCGGGCCGCGGCCTCCGCGCTGTCGCGAAGCCCGCGGTAGCTCTCGAGGGCCAGCCGCCCCGCCACGAAACTGACGCGCGTGCCACCTCGGAACCGCTCGGTCCCGCGAATCGCGATCAGCCCGACCTCCCCGGTGGCCGAGACATGCGTGCCTCCGCAGGCACTGAGGTCGTGCGCCGCGATGTCGATCAGCCTGATCCGGCCCGTGCGCGTCGTGGCCTTGCGCAATCGTGGCTCGCTGGCCAGGTCCTGGGCGTCGGCGTACCGGACCGTCACGGGCCGGTTGTCCCACACCGCGGCGTTGGCGTAGTCCTCGGCGCGTCGGCACTCGTCGGCCGTCACCTCACGCTGGAGGTCGAGCGTGCACGCCCCATGACCGAGGTGCACGCTCTCGGTGCGATTGTCGAAGAGGGCGTCGAATGCCGCCGAGAGGATGTGCTGTCCTGAATGCTGTTGGCAATGGGTGTGCCGCCGTGCGGCGTCAATCTCACCCGCCACAGGAGTCCCGGGCGCGATGGGCTGCGCCACGAGGTGCCACACCTGCTCGGCCTCGTCGGCGATCACATCGACCACGGGCACGACCCGGTCCCCGTCGCGAAGGTAGCCGAGGTCGTGCGGCTGCCCACCTGAGGTCGGATAGAAGGCGGTGCGGTCCAGCGACACACGGGATTGCTGCCCGGCCGGCTCGCACGCCAGCACGGTAGCCGTAAAGGCCAGCAGCTTGGGGTCGTCGTAATACAGCCGCGAGGTCACCGACACAGGGTAGCCTGCCCCGAGCTGCCGCGGGTGCTATCTGGCCTTGAACAGCAGCAGATGCTGCCAGGGCAGCGAGTCCACGCGCCGATCCAGCTCGTAGCCCTCGGCCCCGAACTCCTGGACCGCCTGCGCCACGCTCATCTTGTGCTCCTCGCGGATTGGCACGGCCGGATCCTCCTTGCGGAACTCGACGATGGCGATGCGGCCGCGTGGGGAAAGCGAGGCCTTCATGGCGCGCAGCACGCGCTGGGGCACGGCGAGCTCGTGGTAGACGTCCACCATCAGGATTAGGTCAACGACACCAGCGGGCAGACGCGGGTCATCTGGCGTACTCCGCACCAGCTCGATGTTGGAGAGACCCAGTCGCTTCGCGCGGCGACCGACCATCGCCAGCATCTCGGGCTGCAGGTCCACCGCCAGGACCCTGCCGCGCGGTCCGACGGCCTGGGCGAGCCGTTCGGTGTAGTAGCCGGACCCGGCGCCGAAGTCGACCACGACCATCCCGGGCTCGAGCTTCAGGTCGGCGATCGCCCGAGTGGGGCGCTCCTCCGATTCCCGCTCCGGCCGGTCAAGCCAGGGCGCACCCTCGTGCCCCATGACACCGGCGATGACCCGGCCTGAGACCGGGTGCGTACTCCCCGATTGCCCGAAGAGCAGGACCGATGCTGCCGCGTAGATGCCAACTCCCAGGGCGAGCGAGCGCAGGCGTGGCCGGGTCATGGTGGTAAGACGCCTGCCGGCGCGGTTCCGGCTTCAGCGGGATGCCGCATTGCCGTCAGGGTCGATCCAGGGCAGGGTCGGGTATCCCCGCTTCGGCAAAGCCGCGCGCACGCAGCTGGCAGCTGTCGCAGCGCCCGCATGCGCGACCCGCAGCGGTCGGCGCGTAGCAGGAATGCGTGAGGCCGTAGTCGAGTCCGAGCTGGATGCCGCGGCCGATGATCTCGGCCTTGGTCATGTGCTGCAGCGGCGCCAGGATGGTCAGGGGTGCGCCGTGAATGCCCGCGGCCGTCGCCAGCCGGCCCATCCGCTCGAAGGCGTCGATGTACTCCGGCCGGCAATCGGGGTACCCGGAGTAATCCAGGGCATTGACCCCGATGACGATGGCCGAGGCGCCGAGTGTCTCGGCCCAGGCGAGGGCCAGCGACAGAAAAATCGTGTTGCGCGCCGGCACGTAGGTGCTCGGCACGTCGTCCATGTGGGCAACGTCGCGGTCGAGCGGAACGGCACTCGCGCCGGTCAACGCCGAGCGGGCGATGTCGCGCAGGTCGAGGTCCAGTTCGACATGTCGCTCGACCTGAAGGGCCTGCGCGGCGCGGCGCGCGGCCTCGATCTCCTGGGCATGCGTCTGGCCGTACCGGACCGTGAGCGCGAACAGCGAGAAGCCGTCTGCCGCGGCGATGGCCCCGGCGGTGTAGGAATCGAGTCCCCCGCTCAAGAGGAGGACGGCTCGCGCGGCGGTCGTCATACGCGGCGCGCGGCGGGTTCCCAGATGTACTTGTGCTGCTGGAGCTGCAGCCGGACCGGGAGCTTCTCGTCGATGATCCATGCCGCCAGATCAGCGGGCG
>JBKJQW010000098.1:0-44501 GCA_046593715.1 Luteitalea sp. | reverse complement strand
TTCCTCTGGGACCGGCATTGCTGACGGCCTCGAGCAACCTACCCGGAGGCTTCGGACGGGCCGTCCTCGAGCGCCTCCCTATTTGGTCTTGCTCCGTGCGGGGTTTTGCCTGCCACGTCCGTTGCCGGCCGCGCGGTGCGCTCTTACCGCACCTTTTCACCATTGCTTGCTCTCCTTGCGGAGAACGTCAGCTGTGTATTTTCTGTGCCACTTTCCGTCGGGTTGCCCCGCCCGGGCGTTACCCGGCGCACTGCCCTGCGGAGTTCGGACTTTCCTCCAGCAGCGGACTCGCGTCCCTCTGCCAGCGATCGCCTGGACGACTGCCGCACGGCGATCATACGGTCAAAGACGCCGAACGCCGCTACCCGTCCTTCTCCTGGCTGATCACGTACTGCTCGAGCTTCTTGTACAGGTTGCTGCGCGGAGTGTCGATGACCTCCGCGGTGCGCGAGATGTTCCATCCATGCTCTCGCAGTTTCTCCACCAGGAATTCACGCTCGACCTGCTCCTTGAACTCTCGCAGCGTCGTCGGTTTGGGCGGCAGCGGCCGCGCACTCTCGGCCGCCGGCGGCGCGCTGTCGGTGACAGACGTCGCAGGGGTCGGTGCAGACCCGATGCCAATGGGCTCGGCTGACGGCATGGTCATCGCCGGCCCGCTTGACCACGCCGGGACCGGGAGTGACGCCGGGACCGCGACCGCCGCGGACGCGGGCATCGGTGTGCCGTCCGATCGCAGGAACTGCCGCACGTCAGCGACATCCACCACGTCACCCCGCGCCATGATCAGCACGCGCTCGATCGTGTTCTTGAGTTCCCGGATGTTGCCGCGCCAGCGGTGCTGCTGCAGCACCCCGAGGGCCTCTGGCGTGAAGCGCCGGGTGCGGCCGCCATCGGCAGCGAACAGGTCGGCGAAGTGCTTCACCAGCAGCGGGATGTCATCGGGGCGTTCGCGCAGCGGCGGGACGTGCACCGGAATCACGCTGAGGCGGAAATAGAGGTCCTCGCGGAACGAGCCCTCGGTAATTGCCGCCTCGAGGTCCTTGTTGGTGGCGGCGATGACCCGCACGTCGACTTTCAGGGTGCGCTGCGAGCCAATCCGTTCGACTTCGCCCTCCTGGAGCACACGCAGGACCTTGGCCTGCGTCTTCTGGCTCATGTCGCCGACTTCGTCCAGGAAGATCGTGCCGCGATCGGCAAGTTCGAACTTGCCAATCTGCTTGTCGGTGGCCCCGGTGAAGCTGCCCTTTTCGTGCCCGAAGAGCTCGCTTTCGATCAGTTCCTCCGGAATGGCCGCGCAGTTGACCTGCACGAACCGCTCACGGGAGCGGAGGCTGTTGCGGTGAATCGCGCGGGCGACCAGTTCCTTGCCCACGCCACTCTCGCCGAGCACCAGCACCGTTGCGTTTGTCGGGGCGGCGCGGCCGATGGCATCGAGCACCTCCGACAGGGCGGCGCTCTGCCCGACGATGTTGTAGCGGGCATCTTCGGCGCCTCGGAGGCGGCGATTCTCCTGCTGCAGGCGGCTGGCGCTGAGCGCGTTGCGGACGGTGAGCAGGACGCGATCGGTGGACAGCGGCTTCTCGATGAAGTCCATCGCCCCGAGCTTGGTCGCCTCGACGGCGGTGGCCACGGTGCCGTGCCCCGAGATCATCACCACCGGCAGTGACTCGTCGTGCGCCTTGAGCCGCGTCAGCACCTCGAGACCGTCGAGACCGGGCATCTTGATGTCCGAGAAGACGAGGTCGGGTGGGTCGGTGCGCGCCAGCGCGAGGCCCTCCTCGCCCGTGGCCGCCAGTACGCAGGTGTACCCCTCGTATTCGAGGATCATCCGCAAGCTCTCGCGGATGCCTGCCTCATCGTCGATCACCAGAATGCGTCCGCTCATACAGGGTCAGGGCTCACGTCTTCGGGGGCTCATGCAGAGCCACAGGTTTCTGGTACAGCCTACAGGCTACTGCCGGCCAGGCGGCCAGGCGGTCGGATCGGCCAGCAAACGCTGCAGGTCCGACTCGTCGCCGACGACCACGCCGAGGTCTCGTGCCTTGGCCAGCTTGCTGCCGGCGTCCTCACCGGCGATCACCAGGGCGGTCTTCTTGCTCACCGAGCCGGCGACTCTGGCGCCCAGCTGCGTCAGCCGTTCGGTCGCCTCTTCGCGGGTCATCGTGGTCAGGCCGCCGGTGAGCACGATGGTGCGCCCTTCGAGCGGCTTGGGTCCGCGCCCCTCGGCGACCGGGCTGCCCAGGTGCAGACCCGCGGCATCGAGGCGCGCGATGAGTTGCAGCGACGCCGGGGTATCGAAGAATCGCCGCACTGACGCAGCCACCACGGGCCCGATGTCGGGCACCGCCTGCAACTGGCCGACACTTGCCGCGGCGATCGCCGGCAATGTGCCGAATGCCTCGGCCAGGGCCTGCGCGCCCCGCTCACCCACGTGGCGAATGCCGAGTCCAAACAGCAGCCGCCACAACGGGTTGCCGCGGCTGTTCTCGATCTGGGCGACGAGCGCGACGGCAGACTTCTCGCCGAATCGGCGCGGGGTCAGCGTCCGCTCGTGGGACGGCTGCGCTTCGGTCTCTCCATCCCTGGTCTTGCGCGGCTGCGCCTCGAACTTGAGGTCGGCGAGGGTCTCGGCCGTGAGGTGGTAGAGGTCGGCAAAATCAACCACCATGTCCAGGCCGACGAGCTTGTCGACCAGCGCCTCGCCGAGTCCGTCGATGTTCATGGCGCGTCGGCCGGCGAAATGCTCGAGGCTGCGCCGCAGACGGGCGGCGCAACTGGTGTTCGGGCAGCGCCACACGACCTCGTCCTCGGGCCGCTCGAGCTGGCTGCCACACACCGGGCACGCGTCCGGCATCGCAAACGGCGCCAGTCCTGCCGGGCGGCGCGTCAGGATCGGCTTGACGATCTTGGGGATGACGTCGCCGCCCTTTTCGACCAGCACCTCGTCGCCCGGGCGCAGGTCCTTGCGGCGAATCTCCTCCTGGTTGTGGAGAGTGGCGTATTGAATCGTCGAGCCGGCCAGCAGCACCGGCGACAACACCGCGAGCGGCGTCACGGCGCCGGTCCGGCCGACCTGCACCTCGATGCGCAGCAGCGTGGTGGTGGCCTGCTGGGCCGGGAATTTGTAGGCCGTAGCCCACCGTGGAAACTTCGCGGTGAAACCGAGGCGCGTGCGCTCGTCGCGGGCCTCCACCTTGATGACGATGCCGTCGGTGTCGAATGGCAGTTCCCGACGCGCGTCCGCCCACGCGGCACAGAAGGCCTTGACCGCCCCGATGCCCGTGCAGCGGGTCCAGTGCGACTCCACGGGCAGCCCCCACCCGCTCAACGACTCCATCAGCGCCCCTTGTGTCGGCGGCAAGCCGTGGGCCGCCACGTCCTCCCCTGCCGCGGGCGTCCCGGCGTGCTCCTCATCACCGGCGTCATAGAAGAACGCCCGCAGTCCACGCTTGGCGACCAGCGCCGGGTCGAGGTTGCGCAGTGTGCCGGCGGCCGCATTGCGGGGGTTGGCAAAAAGCGGCGCGCCCTCGGCTTCGCGTTGCTCGTTGAGGCGGTTGAAGGCCGGTCGCGGCAGGTAGATTTCGCCGCGGACTTCCAGGCGTCCGCGCGGCGCGCCCTTGAGGCGAAGGGGAATGGACTGAATCGTCCGCACGTTGCTCGAGACGTCCTCGCCGACCAGCCCGTCGCCGCGCGTCACCCCGCGCGTGAAACGGCCGTCCTGGTAGGTGACCGCGATGCCGAGGCCGTCGATCTTGAGCTCGGTCACGTAGGCGACGGGCTCGTCGCGCCCCAGGCCCTTGCGCACGCGCTCGTCGAAGGCGTCCAGTTCCTCATCGGAATAGGCGTTGTCGAGACTGAGCATCGGCCGCAGATGCCCGGCGGTCGCAAATCCCGCGGCCGCCCTGCCGGCGACACGCTGGCTCGGGGAATCGGCGGTGACCAGATCGGGATGGGAGGACTCGAGATCACGCAGCTCGCGCAGCATGGCGTCGAACTCGGCGTCCGACACCTCGGGGTCGTCATGGACGTAGTAACGCTCCTCGTGGTGCCGGATCAGGGCGCGGAGCGTGTCGATGCGGTCGGCGGGCGCGGCCATGCGCCTCGGTCAGCGGTCGCGCGCCAGCACGTAGTCGGCCAGACCGAGCAGCGCCTCGCGTTCCCGGCTCTCGGGAAACGAGACGAGCTGGCGTCGCGCCTGCTCGACGTACTCGCCGGCCCGGCGTGTCACGTGCGGCACGATGTCGTACTCACGCATCAGCGCCAGCAGTTGCCGCCACGCTTCCTCGCTGACGTCGGCGTCACGGACCACCTGATCGATGATCGGCCGAGCCTGCTCCGGCACGCGGTCACGCAGCAGGATGATCGGGAGGGTCAACTTGCCTTCGCGCAAGTCGCTGCCAATCGGCTTGCCGAGCGCCACCTGGTCCGCCGTGTAGTCGAGGAGGTCGTCCACCAGCTGAAAGGCGATGCCGAGGTTGAAGCCGTAGTCCCACAGCGCCTGTTCCTGGGCCGGCGTGATGGTGCCCACCATGCCGCCGATCTTTGCCGAGCCGGCAAAGAGATAGGCCGTCTTGCGGCGGATGATGTCGAAGTGCTCGTCCTCGGTGATCTCGGTGTCGCCGTTCTTGGTGAGCTGATACAACTCGCCCTCGATCATCTTGAGGGTGATGTCACACAGGACGCGGAGCACATCGATCCGGTCGTACTCGAGCGCCATGCCGAGCGACTTGATGTAGAGGTAGTCGCCGAGCAGTACCGTGACGTCGTTGCCCCATCGCGCATGCACCGCCAGCCGACCGCGCCGCAGCTCGGAGTCGTCGATGATGTCGTCGTGGACGAGCGTGGCGGTGTGGATGAACTCGATGACCGACGCGTAGAGCACGGCCATGTCGCTTCTGGCGTGCCCGCCGGCCAGGCGGCTGGCCATCAGCATCACCGCCGGGCGCACCCGCTTGCCACCCGTCTTCTGCAGGTACTTGGCAATCTCGGGGATCAGCTCGACGCGTGAGTCTATGTGACGCAGGAACGCCTGGTTGACGCGTTCCAGGTCCTCCCTGACGGGCTCGAACAGCTGCGCTAGATCGGAGGGAGACGAGGAAGGCTGCACGTGCGAAACCTCAGGAATCTCAACACATTGGGGTGGCGCTGTCAACGAGCGCCAACCTGTTGGGGACCATCGCTGCCAAACACGGCCGTGGCGTTGGCGGCGACCTCCGCCACGGCGTCGCCGCGCGACAGCCCGCGCACCTTGGCCAGCACCTCGAGCACCGTCGCCACTCGTGCCGGCTCGTTGCGGCCACCGCGGTGCGGTGCCGGAGCCAGATACGGACTGTCGGTCTCCACGAGCCACCGGTCGCTCGGGATGGTCGCCGCCACGGCCCGAAGCGCCTCGGCCCGGGGGAACGTGGCAATCCCCGAAAACGACACGTGGAAGCCGCGCGCCACCGCGGCATCAGCCAACGCCTGATCGCCCGTGAAGCAGTGGAATACGCCCCGCGCGCGCCCCAGACCCGCCTGGTCCAGCACGGCCAGCGTGTCGGCATCGGCCTCGCGGGTGTGAATCACAACCGGCAGATCGCGCTCGACCGCGAGAGCCACCTGACGGGCGAACACATCACATTGCACCTGACGCGGCGAAAAGTCGTAGTGGTAGTCGAGGCCGATTTCGCCCAGGGCAACAGCGCCCGACTCGTCGAGGGCCAGCGCGACCATCCCAGCCACGTCCTCGGCTGCCACCTTGCCCGCCTGGTGCGGGTGCACACCGGCGGCAAACCGCACACCCGGCCAGAGCGCTCGCAGCGATGGCACCCTGTCCAATTCGACGCGAGCGAGGGCATCCAGGATGCAGATCGCGCCCACGACGCCGGCATCCCTGGCCCGCGCGACGACCTCCGGGAGGTCGTCGACGAACTGGTCGCCGGCAAGATGGCAGTGTGTATCGATCAACATACGACTGGGCGGTCTCTGCGGTGCAGAAGGCAGGCTACCTGATGCGGGTGCCCGGTGCCGGCGGCGTGTCAAAGGCCAGCAACTGCGCCTTGCCGTCGGTGTCAGCGGCCAGGACCATCCCGTGCGACACCAGCCCCATCATCGGCCGCGGCGCAAGGTTGGCGACAAACCCGATCGTGCGGCCGACGATCGCCTCGCACGTGTACGACTCGGCGATGCCCGCCAGAATCGTCCGCTGCGAATCGGCACCATCCTGCACGGTGAGTTTGAGCAGCTTCTTGGACTTGGGCACGGCCTCGGCGGCCAGGACTTTGCCAACCCGGAGTTCCACCTTCAGGAAGTCGTCGATCGTGATGACCCCTGCCGGGGTCGCCGGATCGGCAACCGTCGGGGTCACGGGCGCGGGCGTCGCTCCCGGGACGTGCGCGGTGGTGCCGGCTGGCACTGTGGGGTCGGGCGCAGGGACGACGGGCGACTGGTGATCGGGCACGGGCAAGGCTCCTGGCGTGTGCGGCAGAGTGGACACGGTGACTGGCGGCGTCGCGGTCTGCGCAGTCTCGGCGCGCGGCCACAGGGCGTCGCCGCTCGTGATGGCGCGGGCGCCTTCGTTGCGCCATGTGCCATCAGTGATGAGGCGGCGGTCGACCAACGGCGTGTGATCGCCGAGCCGGGTGAGGATGGCCTGCGTCGAGGACGGCATGACGGGCCCCAGCAGGACCGCGGCAAGACGCACGCTCTCGGCCGCCGTGAACAGGACCTCGTCGAGGGCGGCGTCGTTAGCGGCGTCCTTGGCGAGCGTCCACGGCGCGCGTTCAGCCAGGTACTCGTTGGTGGCGTCGAGCAGACGGTAGACCGACGCCACCCCCTGATGCAGGGCGTAGGTGTCCATCGCCGCGGTGTAGCCGGCGATGGTCCCGGCCGCCACCTCCTGCAGGCGCGAGGGCGAGCCCGCTGGCACGAGTCGACCCTTGCGATAGCGGACGGCCATCGCGGTCACCCGGTTGACCAGGTTGCCGAGATTGTTGGCCAGGTCCGTGTTGTACCGCTCCTCGAAGCGCTCGAACGAGAAGTCGCCGTCGGCGCCGTAGGGAATTTCCTTCGTGAGGAACAGGCGCAGCGCATCAGGTCCGAAGCGCCGCGCCGCATCGATCGGATCAACGGCGGTGCCGAGCGACTTGCTCATCTTCTCGCCGCGCAGGTGCACCCATCCGTGGCCGAACACCTGCCGTGGCACGGCCAGCCCGGCGCTCATCAGCATGGCCGGCCAGATGACACAGTGGAAGCGGGTGATGTCCTTGCCGATCACGTGCAGATCGGCGGGCCACCACGTATCGAAGCGCGCCGGCTCGGTGCCGAGCCCGACAGCCGACGCGTAGTTGATCAATGCGTCGAACCAGACGTAGACCACGCTGGACGGGTCGGTCGGCAGCGGAATGCCCCAGGACTGGCCAGCGCGACTGATCGAGATGTCATCGAGGCCGGCCTCGAGAAGCCGCAGAATCTCGTTGCGCCGGACCTCGGGCTGGAGGAATTCCGGGTGCTCGGCAAAATGCGCGAGCAGGCGATCGCGATAGGCCGACAGCCTGAAGAAGTGATTCCGTTCCTTGATCCAGTCCGGCCTGGTGCGGTGGATCGGGCACAACCGCTCGACGAGGTCCTTTTCCTGCTTGAACGCCTCGCAGCCGACGCAGTACCAGCCTTCGTAGTCGGCCTGGTAGAGATCGCCAGCCGCCGCGATGCGCGTGACCATGGTCTCGACCGCCGCCTTGTGGCGGGGCTGAGTGGTGCGGATGAAGTCGTCGAACGAGATGTCCAGCGCGCCCCAGACGTCGCGAAACTCCTGTTCCATCACGTCGCAGTACGCCAGCGGGTCCTGACCGAGTTCACGCGCCCGGCGGAACACGTTCTGCGAGTGCTCGTCGTTGCCCATCACGAAGTGGGTGTCGGCGCCACCGAGGCGTTTGTACCGGGCGATGACGTCGGCCGTGATCTTCTCGTAGGCCGTGCCCAGGTGGGGGCGGCTGTTGACGTAGTCGATGGCAGTCGTGAGATAGAAGCGCGGCATGGTGTGGTGTCAGCGGGTCAGCTTGCCGATGTCGCGAAGGCTGCAGTAGCTCGTGTCGCCCAGAATCACGTGGTCCACCACCGTGATGCCCATCAACTCGCCGGCCTCGATCATCCGCTCGGTCAACTGCAGATCGTCCGTACTCGGCAGCGGGTCGCCCGACGGATGGTTGTGAAACAACACGAGCGCGGCGGCGCCCGACAGGGCCGCCTCGCGAAAGACGTCGCGGGGATGCATGGGCGTGGCGTCAGCCGTGCCGCGCGTCAGGATCCGGGCATGCAGCACCCGGTGGCGCGCGTCCAGCAGCAGCACGCCGCCCTGCTCCACCTCGGCGGTCGCGAACCGGGGCAGCAGATAGCGCGCCGCGTCCACCGACGCGGTGATTTGCAACCGCGCCGGCCCGGCCCGCGCCACACTGCGGCGCCCAAGCTCGATGGCCGCCACCACCCGGCTCGCCGTCGCCGGACCGATCCCGCGGCGCCGCGCCAGCTCCACGGGAGACACCCGCGCGAGCCCACGCAACCCCCCGACGTCGGTCAGGACCTGATTGGCCAGATCGAGGGCTGTGACGCCTCCGACCCCATGCCCCAGGAGCACGGCCAGGAGCTCGTTGTCACCGAGCGCGCCCTTGCCGCGGTCGGCCAGCTTCTCGCGAGGGCGATCCTGCGGTGCCAGGCCTTTCACGGCAGGCACCGCCCCGGTGCCAGCCAGGCGCGACCACCCCAGCCCCTCATCCTACTACGCCCACTCGGTATACTCCTGCCCATGTCCGATCGCCCCGGCACGGTCCGTTCCGTGCTGCATGCTGCCACCGCGGCACTCGTCGTTGCCACCATCGCGGCCTGCGCCGCGCCGCCGCAGAAAGAAATGGACCAGGCCGAAGGCGCCCTTGCCACCGCCCGCGCCGCCGGCGCCGCGCAGTACGCCGCGGTGGAATTTGCCGCCGCCGAAGCCGCCCTCGTGCGCTCGCACGACGCGGCGCGGCAGCGTGACTACCGCCAGTCCCTCAACCACGCCCTCGATGCGCGCGAACGCGCGCAGACATCGGCCCGCGAGGCGGCCGCGACGATGGCGATGGCGCGTGGCCTGGCCGAACGGGCCATCACCGCGTCGGAGCTGGCGCTGGCGACGGCACAGCAACGACTGGGTGCCGCCGTCGCGGTGCCACCGGTCACGGGCCGCCGTTCCGCAGGACACGCCGCCGCACTCACGGCGCTGCAGCAGGCCGTGGCCGCTGCCACCGCGCAGCTGCAAGAAGCACGCTCACAGCTGCAGGCGCAGCGCTTCGACGCGGCGATGCAGACCGCCACGCCGGTGGCAGCGCAGATTCAGGCGGCCACCCTCACCTTCGAAGAGGCTCTGGCGACGGCCGCCGCCAGCCGGCCAGCCCGGCGCGCGCGGTAGCCACGGCGCGCACGGGCAGAATCTGCGCAGACCGGGCGAGCCGGCGCAGCCGGAAACTGCTGCGGGCTCGGTCAGAAGAGCAGCGGCCCGAGCACCGCGAGCACCCCGACGATCACCAGGAACGCGGTGATGTCCAGCAGCACCCCGTAGCGCATCATCGCGCTGATGGCGACGTGCCCGCTGCTGTAGACGATGGCGTTGGGCGCGGTGGAGATGGGCATCATGAAGCCCATCGAGGCGCCGAGCGTGGCGCCCAGGGCCGGCAGCATCGGGTTGACCTGCGAGGCTGTCGCCACCGCGATGGCCACCGGCACCACCATGTTGGCCGATGCCGTGTTCGAGGTGGTCTCCGACAACAGGATGGCCACGGCGGTGAACACCGCGGTCAGCAGCATCGGACCTGCGCCTGGCAGCCACGCCGTCAGGCCCTCCCCCACGGCGGTGGCCAGGCCGGTCGAGAAAGCCAGATCCCCCATGGCCAGCCCGCCGCCGTACAACAGCACGATGCCCCAGTCGATGCGGGAGGCTTCGGCCCAGGTGAGGGTGAACGTGCGCGCTGCCCAACGGACCGGCAGGACAAACAGCAGCATCGCCCCGAGCATGGCCGCCACGCCTTCCGGCATCGACGTCATGTAGGCCTTGGCCATCGGCGAATCCGCCAGGCCCACGATGGCCAGCACGCCGGGGAACGTCCACAGCAGCACCGTGACCCCGAATGCCACGCAGACATTGCGCTGCGCCCGGCTCAAGGGCCCGAGCCTGGCCAGCTCGTCGCCGACCATACGCGCGCTGGCCTCGCCGACCCGGATGCCGCGCGCGCCCGACCACGCCAGCAGCGCCGCCAGCGCGCCGAACAGGATGAGGGCGGTGGGGACGCCGATCGCCATCCACCGGAGGAAGCCGATGTGCGTGCCGGTGATGCGTTCGATCAGCCCGATGCCAATCAGGTTTGGCGGCGTGCCGACCGGTGTCGCCATGCCGCCGATGGAGGCGCCGAACGAAGTGATCAGCATCATCACCGTCGCGAACTTGCGCAGCGCCTCGTCCTGTCCCGAGATCCCCCGCCGCAACTGCGCGATGATCGAGACGCCAATCGGGAACAGCATGGCCGTCGTCGCCGTGTTGCTCATCCACATCGACATCGTCGTCCCCACCAGGCCGTACATCACGAGGATGCGGACCCCACTGCTGCCGACCCAGGGCGAGGACAGCGCGGTGAAGGCGATGCGGCGATCGAGGCCGTGCACGAACATGGCCTCGGCCAGCATGAAACTGCCGATGAAGAGGAAGATGATTGGATCGGCGAACGGCGCCAGTGCCGTTCGGGCCGGCGCCACCTGGCAGATGATGGCCAGCACCGGCCCGAGGATGGCGGTGATCGCCATCGGCAGTGCCTCGCTGATCCACAGCACGATGACCATGGCGAGGATGGCCGCCATCCGGTGCGCGCCGACCGCCAGCGGCAGCGGCGACCACCACACCAGCGCGAAGACAAGAGGCCCGAGGAAGAGCCCGATGGTGCGGCGCTTCCGGTTGAAGGCATCCTCGGCCGGCGAGTAGCTCTCCACAGCCCCGATGGCCTCGTGCAGGGTCCTCACGCCAGCCAGGTCCCCTCGCACAGCACCTCGGCCCATCCCGTCAGGTACACGCCGTCCTCGTGCCACTCGACCCGCTGCCGACCGCCTGGCGCGACCACGTCCAGCTCCCTCGCGGCGCCGCCGTACGCCGCCGCCGCCACCGCGGCCGCGCATGACCCGGTGCCAGACGAGTGCGTCGGGCCGACACCGCGCTCGTAGATGAGGATCTCGATCTCGGTGGGCGTGACGACGCGTGCGAGCTCGAGGTTCACGGCGTCGGGAAACGCGGGGTGCTGCTGCAGGGCCGCGCCCACCCGGAGCATCTCGCGCGGGTCCAGCGTGTCCACCAGCCAGACCGCCTGCGGGTTCCCCATCCACACGGTGATCAGCGGCAAAGAGTCGTCGCCGACCACCACTGCCTGTCGGGTCAGCCGCTCCGGCTGCCCCATCGACGCCCGGAAGACGGGCCGCGCGTGATCGTCGCGCGACACCAGTTCAAGGCGCTTGGCGCCCGCGTCGGTCTCGATCACCAACGCCTCGCCGACCGCCAGCGACTGCTGGTGTGCCAGCAGCGCCGCCAGGCCGCGCACGCCGTTGCCCGAGACCTCGGCGAGCGAGCCGTCCGCATTGTGCAACCGCATCCGCGCGCCCCCGGGATGCGCCTCGAACAGAATCAGGCCATCGGCGCCCACGCCGGTGGTCCGGGCACACATGTGCCTGGCCAGCGCCGGCAGATCGCTGCTGACGACATCGGCAAACGCGGCGTACAGAAAGTCATTGCCGTACGCGTGGGCTTTCCAGAAGTGCATGGTCGGAGAATCCATCACGGGTACCAGGTCGCGGGTACGGGAGCAACGGGCTGGTAGCGTCTCAGAACTGCCGCCGACTGTCGAGCAACAACGTCACCGGGCCATCGTTGACCAGCATCAGCTGCATGTCGGCGCGGAAGATTCCGGCCTGGACTGGCAGGCCGAGTGCACGCCAGCGGGCCAGTGCGCGTTGGTAGAACGCTTCAGCCTCGTCGGGGGCCGCCGCCGCGTCCCAGGATGGCCGGCGCCCCCGGCGGCAATCGCCGTGCAGCGTGAACTGCGACACGACGAGCAGTGCGCCGCCGGCGCCGGGCAAGTCCACGTTCATGCGGCCGCTGGCGTCGGCAAACACTCGTAGTGTGGCCGTCTTGCTGACGATGTAATCCAGATCGGTGTCGGTATCGCCGAGCGCGATGCCGAGCAGCACGACCAGGCCGGCGCCGATGTGCCCGACCAGCCGATCATCGACCGTGACCGAGGCCGAGCGGACCCGCTGCAGCACGGCCCTCACGGGCGCGGCGGTGCGCCATGGGGGGCAGCGTGGCGAAGCACGCGCAGCGGATGGGCCGGCGCGTCATCCGGCGTCGGCACCAACTCACGCGCCAGGTCGGGAATCGGGTTGAGGCGCACGTCGAGGAGGTGGCGAGGGTGGACGTTCTGGATCGCCTTGAGCATCGAGGATTTCACGCCGGGGTGCTCACGCTCGAGCTCGCCGATGAGACGCTTGAGGCGCTGCCGCTGCAGTCCGAGGTCGCCGCAAGCCGGACAGCAGCAGCCGACGATCGGCAGCTCGCACGCCATCGCGTACTCGAGCGCCTCCTGTTCGGAGACGTACACGAGCGGGCGAATGACCACATGGCGCTTGTCGTCGGAGACCAGGCGGGCCGGCATCGCCTTGAGGGAGCCGCCGAAGAACAGGTTGAGGAGCAGCGTCTCGATGAAGTCGTCGAGATGATGTCCCAGGGCGATCTTGGTGGCGCCTTCCTCCTTGGCGATCCGGTACAGCACGCCGCGCCGCAGGCGTGCGCAGAGCGAGCACGGTGTGGCGTTGGCTTCGAGCAGGTCGTCCATCACTTCGCCGATGTCGGTGTGCTCGATGCGGATCTGCCAGCCACGATCGTCGCAGGCGCGCCTGATCACGTCGTGCTTGAAGTCCTTGTACCCTGAGTCCACGTTGACGGCAAAGAACGTGAACGGGAACGGCGCGCGCCGGGCAATCACGTCGAGTATCTGCAGCAGCGCCCAGCTGTCCTTGCCGCCCGACAGCCCGACCATGACGCGGTCGCCCGGTTCGAGCAGCGCGTGCTCGATCGAGGCGCGTGTCACCTTCTTCGCAATCCGTGCTTCGAGGGGCGTGGCGTAGGACATGGCGTGCTGGCGATCGTAATGCGGAACGGTGCAGTGCGGCGACCCCGGCCGACCTCGCGGACCTTCTGCTGCGGTCCGGTCCGGCCCAGTTCAGCGCGGCGAGGGCGTCGGGGGGGCGGGCTGGTAGCGGTCGTCCCGATAGCGCGGGGTGATCCGGATGCGGGCACCGAGGAACCGGCTGTCGCGCACGCCCTCGTCGAACATCGGGATGAAGCCTTCGCTCGCGGCGATCGAGATGGCGTAGACGCGATTGAGCGGCTGTCCCGGCACCGCCTTGTAGGGGAAGCCCTCCGGCATCGCCACCCGCACCGTCGCGGTGCCGCGGGCGCCCGGAGTGACGCGAACGCGCTCGGCCCCGGTCTCCACACTGACGATCGGCGCGGCCGCACCCGTGGCCACGTCGATCTCGAGCGAGGTGATGGCCAGCGAGGTGTAGGCGCCGTCGGCATGCGGGCGCGCCGGTGCGCGCAGGATCAGGTCGGCCCGGGACTCGCCGCGCACCCAGAACCACTCCCCTTCGCGGTTGTAGGCGTTGTCGTCGAGAAAGTAGGCGAGCACGGGCGGGCTACCTGCCAGCGGCTGCTTGGCGCGGTGTGGCGTGACATTGACCGGCAGGTCGTTGACCAGCGACAGCTCAATGGGCAAACGGCTGAACAACCCATATTTGGGGTGAGTCGCCGGGAAATACGACGAGTAGAACGGGTTGGCAATCAGCTGTGCCGTGAACAGCCCACCGACGGCCGCCGCGGCCACCGCAGTGCGCACGGTGATCGCCGCAGGCACCAGGAACAGGAACAGCGCGTAGTAGCCCAGGAAGTAGCGGTTGCCGACCGGGCCGCCCCCTCCGGAGTAGGTGAACGGCATGTAGATCAGCAGCCCGACCGAGGCCAGCACCAGGGTGAGCAGGACCAGCCACTGGAAGGGCTCACGTCGCTGCCGCCCCGCCAGCAGGAACAGCGCCAGGGTCAACATGCCCGGAAAAAAGTACGGCACCAGCCCGGTGTGACGCCCCATCACGAAATACCACGCGTTGTGTCGCAGCACCGTCGTCAGGGCGTCGCTGTTGAAGATGACATCGGTGAGCAGGCCGTCGGTGGCGCGAACCAGGCCGGTGCTCTCGAATGTGGATTCGGGCGTCTGGAAGGGGAACCGCCCATAGAAGGTCGAGCGGTCGGGACCGCCCCCCTGGTAGTTCATGTCGCCGCTGCTGAGACCGTTCGCCAGGAAGAGCCCGCCGGTGGCCGCGACAAAGGTGGCGCTGACCAGGAACACTCGTCCCCATTGGCGGCGCAGCAGGGCGAGCCACAGGATGGGCGCGGCGGCCAGGACGTTCAACGGCTTGGAGAACGTGGCGATGCCAAGCAACATGCACGCGATGACGTCGGACCAGGGGCTGCGCAACAGACGCGCCCAGCGATCCAGCCACGTGCCGGTGGGCACCGCCGCTGGCGCGACCTCCTTGTAGGCCCAGAAGAACAACCCGAGCAGGACCAACGACAGGTTGAACAACTCCGGCGTCAACCAGACGAAATAGACGGGCGCGGCCGAGGCAAACAGGAAGACCCCGGCATAGGCCACCGCGGCGGGGGCGCTCGACCTTGCGCGCACGAAGGCGTAGCCCGCCCCGAAGCATGCCGTCAGCAGCAGCGCGTGCAGCACGAGGAAGCCGTTGGTACCCACCAGCATGATGAACGGCGCCGCCACGAGCGGGTAGACGAACGACTTGCCGTAGTACAGGCGGTCGCTCCGCGGATCAGGGCCCTTTACCCATCGGACAAACGGGGGCCGGCGCTGCAGCTGCACCTCGACACTGCGTCCGCGCTTGAGAAAAACTCCCTCCGGCCCCGACGGAAACTCCTTCCAGACCCGCACGAGGTCGCGGCGCTGGAACTGCATGTCCCAGTCCTTGGCGATGCTGTGTCCGAGGCTGTAGTAGGTGGCCTCGTCGCTCTGGAAACCGAAGGCCACGACCGGGAACTGCACGGTCAGCGCCAGACCGAGCAGCAGCACGCCGAGGATCAATGTGGCAACCGCACCCGGATCACTCCACAGGCGACCGAGCCGGGCCGCCCGCGGCATGTTCACGGTTGGACGTCCGCCTCGAGGAACGACAGGTCCTCGAGGACCAGCCCGCGTCGCTTGGTCGGCTTGGACACGCGAGCCATCAATTGATAGAGGCGTTCCATCCGGGTGACCCAGGTCGCGATGTCGTACCGCTGGCTGGTGCGCTGCGCCTCGGCGCCGAGGGCGGCGCGCCGGGCTGGGTCGGCGGCCAGGGCAATCACGGCGTCGGCCAGGGCCTGCCCGTCCTCTCGGGGCACGATCACGGCGTCCACGCCATCACGCAGGATCTCGCACAGGCCATCGGCATCGGTGGAGACGATCGGCTTGCCCATCGCGAGCGCTTCGAACGAGGTCAGCGGCGTGCCTTCCCACAGCGACGGGAAGACCATGACGTCATAGGCCGACAGGACGCGCGCCACGTCGCGCTGGAAACCGAGAAAGTGCACGCGGTCGGCAACGCCCAGGGTGGTCGCCTGCGCCTCGAGGTCGGCCTGCAACTCGCCTTCTCCAGCGATGTAGACGTGCGCGTTGGGGACCTGCTCGACGATCGGCCTGACCGCGTCGATCAGATAGCGATTCCCCTTGGCCGGCATCAAGCGGGTCACGGTGCCGACGGCGAACGTGCCTGGCGCGATGCCGAGCGCGGCGCGGTCGTCGGCGACCTCCTGAGCACTCCGCCGGCGGCCGAATTCTTCGAGGGGCGCCCCCAGATACACCACCTTGGTGCGCTCGGCCGGGATGAGCCGGGCGCGCGTGGTGAACTCGGCGGTCGACGCCGAGACGGCAATCGCCAGATCGGTGTACGGAGCCAGCAGGCGATCCGCAACCTGCTGGAACCAGGGCGTGGTGACGTGATTGGCGTGCTCGTGCAACAGCACGGCCGTGCCGCGCATGGCGGCGGCCATCCGCCCGAACGTGGTCGCCCCGTAGCCGTGCAGGTGCAGCACCTGCGTGCCCCTGCGGTCCATCTCCTTGAGCAACGCGGTCAGCGTGGCGGGGTCGAACTTACCCTTGTGCAGGTAGGTGACATCGATGCCCAACTGCTCCAGCGTGTCGCCCGACGAGTCCTTCGTGCGCAGGCTCACCAGCGACACGTCGAAGCGGGTGCGGTCGAAGCGCGGCAGGGTCCAGGCAAACAGTCGCTTGACGCCGTGCATCCGCGACCCGGTCCAACCGAGGTGGTCGCAGACGTGCATCACCGAAATCTTCTCGCTCACAACAGCCCCTGGCCGCGATACCACGCGATGGTCCGGCTGATGCCCTCGGGAAGGTCGACGGCTGGCGTGAACCCCAGTTCCGTGCGGGCCCGCGTCGTGTCGAAGGCGCGGCTCTTGGTGTAGAAATCGACGCGCCGGCGATAGAGCGGCGGCTGTACCCGCAACGGGACGCACAGCGCTTCGCATGCGGCACCCGCCAGCCAGAAGGGCCACACGGGCAGATGCACCGGCAGGGGTCGCACCTGCAATTGGGTGGCGATCATCTCGACCAGCGTGTTCAGCGTGGTGTACCGCGGACCCGCGAGCAGGTACGTGTTGCCAACGGCGTCTGGGACCTGGCCGCACAGCCAGAAGCCTTCGCAGAGGTCGTCGATGTAGGTGAGATGGTAAAAGACCTCTCCCGATCCGAGCACCGGGAAGCGGCGCCTGGCGATGCCGCGAAACATCTTCAGGAAGCGCATGTCCCCAGGGCCGTAGATGCCGATCGGCCTGGCGATGACGACCTCGACGCCACTGCGCGCGCCTTCGGCCCGCGCCAGTCGCTCGCCCTCCAGCTTGGTCTCCTGATAGACATCGCCCGGGTTGAACGGCGCGTCCTCGTTGGCCGGCGGACTGGCGATGTGCCCGTGCACCCCACCCGTGCTGCAGTGCACGACGCGCCGTGCCCCGCCGGCGCCGGCGCCCGCGATCACGTGCCTGACGCCCTGCACGTTGATCGCCCGGTACGCGCTCTCGGGCTGCCCTGCTTCGCGGTAGGTCGCGGCGATGTGATAGACGACCTCGACCCCTGTGCAGGCCGCGGCCACAGCCGCCGGGTCTGCCAGGTCGCCCTCCACGATGTCAACCCCGGCGTGGCGCAGGGCGGCAACCTCCGGCCGGGCCAGGCTCTTGCGGCGGACCATGCCTCGCACGGCGACCCCGCGATGCAGCAGGTGCCGAGCCAGGTGTCCGCCGGTGAAGCCGGTCACGCCCGTGACCAGTGCGGTCACTGCGAGTCCCGTCCGCCCGACGCGGCAGGGCCGGGGACGCGCACTTGCTGCGTTCCTGGGCGGACGGCGGCCAGCAACATGGCGTAGGCCTGCCGCGTGCGCGACAGATACGACTGTCGGCTGTAACGAGCCTCGGCCAGCGTCTGGGCGGCGGCCGCGACGCGCCGGCCGGCCGCGCGATCCTGCAGCACGGTGGCAAGACCTGCCGCCAGGGCCTGCGGCGTCGGGTCGACCAGGACTGCTGAGGCCGACGTCAGCACCTGGGTGTGCGTACGCAGGTTGGTAGCGACAATCGGTCTTCCCGAGCGCAGGTACGAATAAATCTTGAGCGGCGTGTTGGTGCCCGAGGTCCGGGGCGAGACCAGGGCGTCGCAGGCGTCAACGAAATGCGGGATGTCGGTGGGGGGCCGTTGACCGGTCAGCACCAGTGGCGCACCGGCCTCCCTGGATCGCGCCGCAAGCTCGGCGACCTGGTCGGGCGCGCCGCCCACCACCAGAACGGCCACGTCGGGGACGAGCGCCCGCAGCTGGACACTGGCGTCCAGCAGCAAATCGAGCCCCTGATACTGCTCGAACGTGCCGGTGTAAAGCACCACCGGCTGCGTCGGGGTGAGGCCCCACGCCGCCCGGATCGCGTCGCGGCCAGGGCTGGGCGTCGGGTCCACGTCGCCACCCATGACGTTCTCGATCAGCACGGCGCGGTCACCCACGCCCATCGCATGGACGGCGTCCTGCAGTTCCTGGCAGATGGTGATGATCACCTGAGAACCGCGCACCATGTAGGCTTCGGCCTGCTCGAAGCCCCAGCGCAGAGCCCGCGACCGCGAGAAGCGGAAGTTGCCGAGCTGCTGCGGCAGGCTCGAGTGCATATCGTACAGGTGCGGGATGCCGAGCCGGCGGCCGAGCCACACGCCGACCACGCCCATCTCCTCGTGCGAGTGAATCACGTCGTACCGCGTCCGCCCGACAAGCGCGACTCGCAGGATCGTCAGCGTCAGGCAGACGTCCAGCAGAAGCTTGACCGCCGACGGGCCGATGGGCACCTTTCGCACCAGCGGCGGTCGCCACGTCCGGATGATCCGCAGGTTAGGCAGGTCGACGTCGCGTCCCACAGGGTAGGTCACCAGGTCGACGTGGTGCCCATCCTCGACAAGCGCCTTGATTCGATGGAATTCGCTGAATGGCGTGCCGCGCGGCTCGAAGAACGGCTCGGGCGCGAGCATCAGTATCCTGAGCGGCGTGGCGGAGGGTGTCACGATGGCTGGGCGACCTGCGGTGCAGCCAGGCCACCCACAGGCGGGGAGCGCGACCGCGAAGTCTGCAATTATAAACCAGCCTCGACAGCCACCTCCCGTCGCGCCGGCGCTCCCTGCGGCGCGTTTGCGGGGTGTCAGGGGCCGTGGTACCGTCTCATGCCTTCCGACCGCCGGCACCGCGGCCGGTGCCACCCACCATGTCGCCCGTGTCCGGCCGCGTTCGCCGCGCGTCCTCTATCGTCGTCAAACTCAGCATCAGTGCCGGGTTGCTGGCCATGCTGTTTCGTCAGACCGACGTCGGCGCCGTCGCCGCCCGGCTGCGCCAGGTCCAGCCGGGCTGGATCGTGCTGGCGCTTCTGGTCCAAGGCACGCTGCTGCTGGTGAGTGGCTGGCGTTGGCGACGACTGCTGGTGACGCAGGACGTCCACGCCTCGACCTGGCAGCTGACAATTTCCTGCCTCGTCGCCAACTTCTTCAACAACTTCCTGCCGAGCAACATCGGCGGTGATTTCGTCCGCATCGCCGACACGGCCGGCCTGACCGGTTCTCGCACCGTCGCCACCGCCGTCGTCCTGCTGGACCGCATGCTCGGGCTGATTGGCCTGTTTGCCGTCGCCGCGTGCGGATCCCTGATGCTGCGCCACGCTCTGCCGGGCACCGGGTACATCTGGGTCCTGCTGGTCCTCGGGGCCGTGGCCGCCACGGTGGTGGTATCCAACCCGGCGCTGGTGCCGCGGCTCCTGCAACCCCTCACACGGGTCCACAAGGACTGGGTCGCCGAACGGCTCGGGCGGATCGAGGCGATGCTCGCGCGCGTCGGCAGCGACCGCGGACGACTCGGGCAGGCCTTCGTGGGCGCGCTGGTGGTGCAGGTGCTGATGGTCCTGTTCTACCTCTGCGTGGCGCGCGGCCTGTATATCGATCTGCCACTGCGCGACGCCATGGTGATCGTGCCCGTGAGCCTGGTCATCCAGCTGGCTCCCGTGTCCATCAATGGCTTCGGGGTCAGGGAAGCGGTCTTCTCGTACCTGTTCAGGCGGCTGGGCCATCCCGTGGAGGCCGGCCTCGCCCTGTCCATCGCGGGCGCCGCCCTGCTCATCGTGGCGTCGCTGCCCGGCGGTCTCGTGTTCCTGCTCCGCAAGGAGGGGCTGATGCAGCCGCCCCCTGCGTCCGATATGCAGAAAGAGGATGGGTAGTCCGCAGCACCAGAGCGCGACCCTTCTCGTCTGTGCAAGGACTCATCATGAAATCCATCAACCCCACGACCTGCGCCGTCCTCGCGCTCTGCGCCATCACGGCCGCGGGCTGCGAGTCCACCAAGAGTCGCAATCCGCTCAGCCCGACCGTCGCCGGCCCAATCGCGGGCGTCACCATCACCGCCCCCAAGCCCCTGGAGCCGGCCAACGGCCAGACGCTGACGGCCGGCGGCACACTCAGCCTGTTGATCGAGAACGCCGCGACGACCGGCGAACGGCCCATCTGGCTGCAGATGGAAATTGCCAGCGATGCCGCGTTCCAGAACAAGGTCCACGTCGCCGACAAGATGTCGCCCGGGACCGACGGACGCACGTCCTACCAGTTGCCGGTGACCCTGCCGGCCGCAGGCGCTCGCTACTACTGGCACGCTCGGGCCCTCGACGGCGCCAATACCGGCGAGTTCTCCGCCACGGCCAGTTTCGTGCTCCAGGACCCGGTCCAGTTGGGTGCGCCGACGCTGGCCTCACCCGCGGTCAACGCCCAGGTCGACTCGCTGACGCCCGATCTGACGGTTGTCAACGGAGTGATGTCGGGCCCGCTGGCTGGCCCGGTCCACTACCGCTTCGACATTGCCCTTGACAGCGACTTCGGCCGAATGGTCGCGGTGCTGACGGTGCCGCGCAGTGGTGGCGCCACGACCACGGCCCGGCCGACGGCCCTGGCCTACGAGACGACCTACTTCTGGCGGGTCAGCGCCTCGGACGGCGTGAACAGCTCATCGGTTGGCGGCACGTACGCGTTCCGCACGCCCGCGACACCGGTCGCGCCGCCGCCGGTCCCGGCGGCGCCCACCCCGACGACTCCGACGACACCGGCCGCGCCGGCGGCGCCGACCGCGCCAACCGCGCCGAGGCCCACTGGTGCCAGGGCCCCCAATCCGGCACCTGGCCAGCGGCTGCCGCTGCCCAACATGTCATCGGTCGTCGATGACGTCGCCAGGCAGTATGGAGGCGCGCTGCGCAACTCCTGCCAGAGCCACGGCGGCAGCTGGGAGTTCATGGACCGGCTGGTGGACCGCCTGCGCACCTACGACACGCGGTGGGGCTACAACGGCAAACGCGGCAACTCGGGCGACCCCTCGCACGACGTCGTGGCCTACAACTTCGGCGCCGATCGCGACGAAGGCACGACAAACGTCTACATCATCGACGTCATCGTCGGCCACTGCGGGTCCAACCCCGGCCCAGCGTTCATCGACCAGACCGGCATCACGGCTCAGCAGGGTTCGATTGGTCGCTGGACCGGCCGCGGCCGCTTCTAGCCGCACCGCCTGAGGCTGCCGCAATCAACCGAGGGGCCGGCCCGCGCCGCCCTCTCGGTTGACATCCGTCGTGGCCTCCCCAACAATCGCTTGTCCGACCCCCGGCGGACATTTGCGGCGTGTTGGCGATGTGCCCACGTCAGACCTCAACCCATCGCTCAGGACAACGATCCGACCTGGCTCGGAGCGGGAGTACGACTGTTCTCCTATGAGTAACCGCACACTGATGCTTCTTGGTCTGTTGTTGACCCCGGCCCTGGCCTCGGCGCAGACATCCACTTCGACGTCCACGTCCACCCCCTACGAGCAGCGTGGCTTTGTCCAGGTCGGGGGCGGCGCGCAGAGCGGGTCCCATACCCTCAACAGCACGTCGACCTTCTCGATCTACGACGAAGAGGGCACCCTAGCGGGCACCCAGTCCTTCGGCGGCGGCGCCATCGTGAACGTCGGCGGCGGCGCCCGCGTGTGGAAAAACCTGGTCCTCGCGCTCAACTACACGCGCAACAGCGACACCATGGACACGGCGATCATCGGCCGTGTGCCGCACCCCCTGTTTGCCGGTCGCCTGCGCGAGACCAATCAGCGCATCGGAGCTCTGAAGCACAGCGAGAACGCCTATCACCTGAGCGCGATGTGGATGTTCCCCTTCGGCGAGGATCTGACCCTCGGTGTCGGCGGCGGGCCGTCCTTTGTCGGCGTCAGCCACGAGTTCGCCAGTGCGGCACGCGTGCAGGAAACTGACGTGGCCCCGAACTTCGCCACCGTCGCCATCGAGGACATCACCTTCACCAGAGGCGAGAAGACCGCCACCACCGTCAACGTCGGCGCCGACCTGACCTACAACCTGCCTTTCGACCTCGGGCAGGCCGGTCGTGTGGGCGCCACCCTCGGCTTCCGGTATGCGGGCGGCACCGTTGGCCTGCCCGCCGGCACCGGCGAGGTGGACGTCAAGTACGGCGGTATGCAGTTCTGGGGCGGCCTGCGGGTCTCCTTCTGATTTCGCGCGGATTCACCAAGGAACACAGACGATGAACTACACGCTCCATATCGGTCTCGCGGCGCTGCTGGCAGCGAGCGTTGCGTGCAGCAGCAACAGCAACCCGATGTCGCCAACGGCCACCCCGGGCATGGGCACCGTGTCGGCCGTGCCCGAGGGCACGCCGACGCTGAAGGCGAACACACCCGGCAGCCCCGCCCCCTCGCCTGGCGGCACCACCGAACTCGGCCCGCAGAACACGATCCCCGTGACCCTGTCGGTCGGTAACGCCGTGGCCACGCACGCCAGCACGGTCGCGCTCGGGCATCGCTTCCAGCTGTTTGAAGGCACCACGCTGCTTGCCGAGCCACTGATCCCGGCGGGTGGCGGACGCACGAGCTGGACGGTGACCACGCAGCTGAAATTCGACACCACGTATACGTGGCGCGCCCGCGCCGAGTTGTCGGACGCCTACGGCGCCTGGTCGTCCAACTGGACGTTCAAGACCCCGGCCGCGCCGGTCTCGGGAGCGAGGCGCACGCCTGACCCTGCGCCGGGTTCGCGCCTGCCGCTGCCCAACCGCTCCAGCGTCGTGAATGCGGCGTTTCGGGAGCGTCCTGATCTCGTGCGCCGCTCGTGCCAGGATCACGGCGGCACGTGGGAATTCCTGGACTACCTCGTGGACAAGCTGCGCGAGGAAGACAACCGCTGGGGCTACAACGGCAAGCGTGGCAACGCCGGCGACCCCAGCCAGGACATCGTCGACTACCACTGGGGTGCCGGCCCGAGCGACGGCAGCACGCAGGTCTACATCATGGACATCATGCTGTCGCACTGCGGCAATCCGGCGCCGGCGTGGATCGACCAGACCGGTGCCACTTCCGCGGGTGGCTCGATCGGCCGGTGGACTGGCCGCGGGCGGTTCACGAACTAGCATTGCCCCGCAGTCGATACGAAAAAGGCCGGCGGCCCCCCAGAGGGCGGTCGGCCTTTTTCCATCTGGACAGCATCGAGGAGCCGACCCTCACGGGGAGGCCCTGCTATGATCCGGCGCCGTGGCAGAGGACACCTTTTACAAGTCGTTTTCCGAGAAGCAGCTGACCGGCTACGGGGCTGCCAGGCGCAGCCGCATCGAGCGCACACGGCTCGGCCTGCTCCACGCGGCGATGCAGCCGCCCGGCCGCTTCGTCGAGATCGGTCCCGGGCACGGTAGCCTGGGCGAACTGGCAGTGGCCGCGGGCTGGGACTACACCGCCATCGAAGCCAGTGACCTGCTCATCGACGTCCTCACGAAAAAGGGCTTCAAGGTCGTCAAGGCATTCACGCCGCCCATTCCCGGTGACGCCGACTCCCTCGATGTCCTCTACGCCGACCAGGTCATGGAGCACATGTCGGGCATCGACGCGGCCCGTGCATTCACGGCCGATGCCCTGCGCCTGCTCAAGCCTGGCGGAGTGTTCTTCGTGGTCGTGCCGGACTACTTGAAAGAGCGAGAGTTCTTCTGGGACGTCGACTACACCCACAACTTCGTCACCACCGAGCGCCGGATGCGGCAACTGTTCAACGACGGCGGATTCCGGGTCGAGCGGGTCGTTCGCAGCATCGGCGTGGCAACGGGCCTGCGGCGTGACGCCCTGGCGGCTGCCGCGGTCCTGACCAACGTGCCCGGCATCAACACGATGGCGCGGTGGACGGGCACCGAGGACTTCCTGTTCAAGGTGCGCAAGAACCTCTTCGAGACGCTGACGTTCGTGGCGCGCAAGCCCGGGGCATGACGCGCTGGCTCCGCTCGTTCTGGGTGCGAGCCGGCGTCACAGGGGTCATCCTGGTCCTCCTGCTGCGCCAGGTCGATGGCGGTGGCGCCTTGCGCGCGATGCTGCAAGCCAGCCCCATGGCCCTGGCGCTGGTCGGGCTCCTGGTGCTGTGCGACCGGGTCGTGATGATCTGGCGATGGGTGTTGCTCCTGCGGGCCAGCGACACACCGATCAGCACGGCCACGGCAGCCCGCATCTTCCTGGTCAGCTCGTTTGTGGGCAGCTTCCTGCCGGCCGGAGTAGGTGGCGATGCTGCCCGCGCCTATGCCGTGGGACAGCGGACGGCGCAGCGGGGCGCGGCCGTCGCCTCGGTGGCCGTGGACCGGGTCCTGGGCGTGGTCGCCATCGCGCTGATGGGCGCCGTCGGCGTGGCGGTGTACGCACGCAGCCATCCGGATCCGCGCGTGCAGCTGGTGGCGGTGGCGAGCGCGGCGGCTGTGCTCGTCGCGTCGGGGGCGGCGCTCTGGGCCGATCGCGTGATGCGTTGGCTGCCGGTGGCGTGGCATGGCTGGACGCCGGTCCGCATCGGACTGCGCGTGGCCGACGCCGTCGGGCAGTACCGCATGCAACCGCGCACACTGCTGGCCGTCTTCGCCCTCTCGGTCCTGGTGCAGATGCTGCGGATCCTGCAGGCGTACGGTCTGGGGCTCGGCCTCGGACTGACGGTCCCCTTCGCGTACTATCTGGTGTTCATGCCCATCGGCCTGCTGATGCTGCTGCTGCCCATCTCGGTGAGCGGTTTCGGCCTGCCGCAGGGCGTGATGGTCTGGCTCCTGCGCCCCCAGGGTGTCCCCGTCGAGCTCTCGCTCGCGCTCACGACGCTGATCGTCCTGTCGGGCTTGTTCGGCAACCTGCCGGGTGCCTGGCTCTACCTCCGGCGGACACCGATTAGTGGTCCGCCTTTGACCTCAGACCACAATAGGCAGTAGAATCAGACACTTATGGCGCAAGTCTACGCGGCCAAGTATCTCGCCAAAGCGGCACTCTCGGCCCCCCGGGACTTCCTGAACAGCTACATCGGGCGAGTGAAGGCGCTGCATCCCACGGTGCTCATCTTCCACGTCACGTTTGTCTGCGATGCCCGCTGCAACATGTGCAGCAACTGGACCCGGGGCAATCGCAAGGAAGACATGACGCTCGAGCAGATCGAGCAGGTCTTTGATTCCCCGCTCTGGAAGCACATCGAGAACGCCAGCATCTCCGGGGGCGAACCGACAACCCGCAACGATCTGGTCGATATCGTCCGGGTGCTGATCGACAAACTCCCCCGCCTGCGCAAGCTGACGCTCAACACCACCGGCCTGACGCCGCACCGCGGCATCCCGATGCTGACCAAGATCGTGGAGATGTGCCATCAACGTGGCGTCATCTTCAGCGCGCGCGTGTCGGTTGACGGCGTCGGCGACATGCACAACGAAGTGCGGCGCGTGAAGCGCGGCTTTGACAAGGCCGAGCAGACGATCGCGGCGATGAAGGAGTTGCAGAAGACGTACCCCTTCAACTTCGGCATCTCCACCACGATCTTCTCGATGAACCTCAACGATGCCGAGAACATCCTGGCGTGGGCCCGCCGCGAGAAGCTCGACATCGTGTTCAACATGGTGAGGTTCACCGAAGCCATGCTCGGCAACGCCGACCTGGCCAAGGACATCAAGCCGGTCAACGAGGAGGAGCAACGCATGCGCGAGTTCTTCCTCGAGCGTGTCCGGCACGACCCGCTGCTGGACGGCCAGAACTACATCTATCTGCATTACGCAGACATGATCGGCAACGGCTACCACCGCACCGCGCCGTGCCCGTTCCAGACCCAGGGCGTGATGCTCAACCCGGACGGCGGGATGTTCTTCTGCGAGAACAGCGACGTCGTCGGGAACGCCGTCACCGAGGACCCCGAGGCGGTGTACTTCAAGCAGGCGTCGCAAGAGCACCGCAACTACATTCGCGACGAGAAATGCCCAACCTGCCTGAGCCCGTGCCAGATGAACGTGGCGGCGATCAAGCAGGTGGTGCCGTACGCCCGATTCCTCGTGCGGGCCAGTGCCGAGAAGCGCCGCGCTGCCCGCCGGCCCATCGTCGCCGCGGCCCTCTGAACTCACACAGCGAGACACGCCGGTAGGCTGCGATCAGGAGGAATGGGCGCCCAGTGGCGCCCATTCTCGTTGTAGTCTCTGCCGCATGCGATCCCGAGCCCAATCAGCAGGCGGCGCGCCCGGTTTCTGGCCTGCCCTCTGCGCCGCGCTGCTGTCGCTGTCGGCCATGGCTATCGAGGCCCGCCAGGAGGCGCCGGCGCCTCCGTCGGTCGAGCGTGCCGCCTTCGATGCCTGGGTCGAGGCACAGGCCCACCAGGCGCTCGAGGCGCGGCGCCTTCGGGTAGCGGCGGTGACCACGAAAGCAGCAGCCGAGGCACGACAGACCGAGGTCAGGGCAGCCATCGTCGAGATGCTCGGCCCGATGCCGCAGGTGGCCACCCCGGTGGCGGCCACCATCACCCGCACCACCGTCGGTCCCGAGAGCGCCGCCGGCGCGGCCGACGGCTACCGCATCGAGCATCTCTGGTTCGAGAGCCTGCCCGGCCTCCGGGTCACGGCCAACGCGTACGTGCCCGACGGCACCGGGCCGTTCCCCGCGGTCCTCGGCACCGCGGGACATGCCGACCAAGGCAAGGCCTCGCCCATCTATCAGCACGTCTGGGTCTCGCTGGCCCGGCGCGGCTTCCTCGTGCTCGCGTACGACCCTGTCGGGCAGGGCGAGCGGGTCGAGTATCCCGACCGAGTCAAGGGTGGGTCGCGGGTTGGCATCGGCACGCGTGAGCATTCGATGACGGGTCAGCAATTGCTGCTGTCGGGACGGACATTGGGCGGCTACATGGTCCACGACATGCGGCGGGCACTCGACTACCTGGAGAGTCGGGCCGACGTCGACCGGACACGGATGGCGGTGGCCGGTAATTCAGGCGGCGGCACGCAGGCCGCGCTGCTCGGCGCCGTCGACCCGCGCCTGGCCGCCATCGTGGTGTCCTGTTACATCACCTCGTGGGCTGATATGTGGAACGCGCCCGGCCCGCAGGACGCCGAACAAATCCTGCCGGGCTTTGTCGGGCGCGGGCTGGATTTTGCCGACTTCGCCGCGGCGGCCGCCCCGCGCGGCTTTCTGGTCAGCAGCGCGCTCAAGGACTTCTTCCCGATCGCCGGCTCCCGCACAGCGTCGGCAGAGTTGGTGCCTCTGTTTGCCCTGCTCGGCGCGCCCGACCATCTGGCGCGCGTCGAGAACGATGCCCCGCACGGCTGGTCCCAGCCCCTGCGAGAGGGCGCCTACCGCGCCCTTGGGACGTGGCTTGGACGACCGGACCTGAGCGCCGCCGAGCGGCCGGTGACCCCGGAGCCGGAGCAGGCGCTGCAGGTGACGCCCACCGGGCAACTGACGACGTGGATCGGTACCCGCACGGTGCGCGAGGTGCACGCCGAGGTCGTCCGCGGCCTCACGACCACGCGGCCCGACGTGACCGACGCCGCGCTCAGATCGCTCATGGCAGCGCCGAGCGGCCCGATCGAGACTCGAGTCGTCCAGCGGGCGGGTAACCCATGGAGCGCCGCGGGTGAGCGACTGGTGCTCGAGGTCGAGCCGGGCGTGCGTCTCCAGGCGCAATTGCGGCGCCCGGCAGGCGCGTCGCCGTCGTTCACCTTGCTCGTCGACGACCGCGGCGCAATGTCGCGGGGCGCGCAGATCGAGTCGCTGGTCCAACAGGGGCACACCGTCCTGGCCTTGGACGTTCGCGGCACCGGCCAACTCGCGCCGGCGGCGGGCGCCAGCGGCTACTCCGGCGCCTACCAGTTCGCGGCGCGCACGTGGCTGCTCGGCACGAGCGTGGTGGCATGGCAGGTACGAGACATCCTGCACGGACTGGCCGTGCTGCGCGCCGACGCCGGTGCGGCGCTGCCCGCCACCGGCCTCACCGTGCGGGCGTTCGGCCAGACCGGTGCCGCCGCGCTGTTTGCGGCGCAGTGGGACAGGCCGGGCGCGGTCGTGCTCGAAGAAGGCCTGGTCAGCTACCTCGACCTTGCCACTGCCGATACCCACGAGGGGGTCACCCTTGCCGTCGTACCGGGAGTCCTAGGGGTCACCGACCTGCCTGAGCTGATGGCCCGGCTGGCCCCGGTGCCAGTGCGCCTGGTCCGGCCTCGCGGCGCCGATGGGACCCGCATCGGCCCATCACAGCTCGCTCAACGACTGGGCCGGGCCATTCCGCCTAACGTGTCGGTCGAGCCCTGACGCGCCAGCGAGCCGGACACGCGTCACATCCCGCCGGCAGCAGAGCCGCATGCGCCGGGGGTTCGGGATGTCAGCGCGGCGTGCCTCTCACGGCTTCCAGTCAGCCAGCCGGTCGTTGCCGGCGCCCGTGGTGAGCGGTATCCGACGGCTGGGATCGGTGGTGGAGACGAGCGCGAGGTCCCAGTTCTCGCCGTCGTGGTGGGCCGGACTCACCGAGACCACCAGCCAGGCGCCATCGGGCGACACACGAGGGTAGTAGCTCCACAACGTCGGGCTGGCGTGAGCCACGGCCACGGCTCCCGACAACTCGCGGCGTTGGATCGATGACGGTTCGCGGTCGAGTTGCACGTTGAAGATGGCGCTGCCGTCCGGGGTCCAGGATGGCCAGCAGGCTCCCCCACTCGCAGCCACCGGCGTCGTCCTGCCGGTCGCCAGGTCGAGGATGTGGACCTGGAAGTTCCAGAAGTCGCCGACGCGGAGTGTCTGCGCCGCAAACGCCACCTTGCTGCCGTCCGGAGCCACGGCCGGCATGATCGCGCGTCCGACGAAGTTGGTCGTGAGCCGGTCCGTGTGGCCATCGGCGAGCCGGACGCGGAACAGATCGCCGCGGGAGGCGCGGTCGGACGAGAACACGAGGCTCCTGCCATCGGGCAGCCAGCTGGGATCCTGATCGTTGCCGGGATCGGTCGTCAGTCTGCGGACTTGCGTGCCATCGGCGCGCATGACGTACACGTCCAGGTCCGGCGTGCCGGCTTCGGGCTCCGCCCCGTAATGGGCCCGATTGGAGCTGAAGGCGATCGACTGGCCGTCGGGTGACCAGCGCGGTGACTCATCTCGCCAATCGGCGCCGTGCGTCACCTGGCGCACCTGGCCCGTCGCGACGTCGAGTGCGAAGATCTTCGGGCGCCCGGCCACGTCGGATTGGAACACCACTGTGCCCGTCGCCACGGCTTCGTACGGTCGCGCGGTCTGCGGCAACGGCCCCGCATCCGCCGACGCCTCGGCGCTGATGACCGCCGGCTCAGAGCGCGCCGGCTCCGCACGGGTCAACGATGGGTGGAGGTCGTCCCTCACGTCGTTCGCAGCGGGCGCAGCGGCCTCCGAGCACGCCGACAGGAGCACGAGGCCGGCACACCACCCTGTGCGAACGCCGCGAGACCGCGCCTGAGCGCCTAGGGTCGGCAAAACGCCATCAGGTGCCAGCCGAATCGCGCGACCCATGCCCTCGGCAAGGCGTTGAACGTGCCGACGAAGACCGAGTTGTAAGCAGTACCTTTCCATCCCTTGTGCAACCTCGAGGCGACGGGAAATCGTTCCGGGACGATCTCCACCTCACGAAACGGCGTCAGCAGCGCCTTGAATTCGGGTATCGAGTAGAGCCTCAGCACTGGCGCGTCGCCGTGCTCCAGCCCGACCTTCATGACCCTGGAGAGGGCCTGCAGCCAGGAGACCCGGTTGTACACCATGAAGATCGCCAGGCCGCCAGGGCGCAGCACCCGCCGCGCTTCTGCCACGACGGCCGGCGCATCGGCGGCGTACTGCAGGACCCCATGGCAGTAGACGACGTCGAAGCGGCCCTGGTCGAACGGCAGGGCTGCACCGTCGGCGACCCGCAAGCCCTCGGCCTTCAACCCGTGCAGCGCGAAGTTCTGGCGTGCCAGCGCAATCGAGGTCTCCGCGAGGTCGACACCGGTGACCTGCGCGCCGCCGCTGGCGAAACGCGCGAGGTCGGTGCCGATGCCGCAGCCGATCTCGAGCACCTGCTGCCCGGCAAAGCCATCGAAGTTCACCAGTTTGGGCAGATAGTGCAGCTTGTCGAAACGGTACTCGGCGAGGTCGTCGAAGAACGCGAGGGTGCCCACCGGTTGGGTGGTCATCTCGAGATCGTGGATGCGAGCGTTCCAGTAGGTGGCGACATCGGCGGCGGTGGCGGTAGCGGGGCCGTGCGGCCGGTTCGCGGAGGGGATCATCCCGCTATCGTAAAATACCCGGCACGTGCGACGCGATCCGAGTCGGCTCACTACGTCCGAGTTCGACCTCCTCATCGTGGGTGCCGGCATCTACGGGGCCACCGTGGCGTGGGATGCCACGCAGCGCGGCTTGAAGGTGGCGCTCATCGACAAGGGGGACTTTGGCAGCGGCACCTCCTTCAACAACGCCAAGACCGTCCACGGCGGCGTCCGGTCGCTCCAGCGCGGCCACCTCGGCGAGATGCGCGAGTACCTGCGTGAACGTCGCACCCTGTCGCATATCCTGCCGCACCTGGTGCACCCGCTGCCCTTCCTGCTGCCAACCAGCGCGCGGCTGGCGCGGCACAAGTGGCTGCTGGGCGCCTACTTCCGCCTCAACGACCTGCTCGCGCGCGACCGCAACGACCTGCCCGATCCGGGCAAGCACCTGCCGCCGAGCCGCATCGTGTCGCGCGAGGAATGCCTCCGATTGGCGCCCTGGATCGCGCCGGGCGGCGTGACCGGTGGCATCGAGTGGCACGATGCGCAGCTGTCCAACAGCTCACGCGCTGAACTGGCCTTCATCCGCACCGCCGTCGATCACGGCCTCGAAGCGGCCAACTACGTGCAGGCGGTCGGCCTCATCCGCCGCGAGGGCGGACAGGTCGAAGGCGTGATGGCGCAGGCGCTGCACCCGGACGCGCCGGCCTTCCCCATCCGGGCGCGGGCGGTCCTGATGGCCACCGGAGGCTGGACCGCCGATTTGCTGCGCGGCTGGGGCGCTGCCACATCGGGCCGGCGGGTACCGCAGTGGTCGGTGGCGATGAATCTGGTGGTCGCCGGCAGGGGCGGCACCCATGCCGTGGGTGGCATGGCACGGGGCCGTCTGTTCTTTCTCGCGCCGTGGCGAGGGGCGACCATCGCCGGCACCAGTCACGATCCGTGGAACGGTTCTGCCGACCACCTCACGGTCCGTCGCGAACTGGTGGACCAGCTGCTGGCCGATGTGAACACGGCCTTCCCGCGCGCCGCCGTGGCGCCGCACGACATCGGCCTCGTGCATCGCGGCCTGCTGCCGGCCACCGAGGCGTCGGCACGGCGCGTGACGCTGCTGCGCGAGAGTCCCTTCATCGACCACACCGAGGACGGCTGCCGCAATCTCTTCTCGCTCATCGGCGTGAGATACACCACCGCCCGGCACTCGGCCGAACGCGCCGTCGACGCCATCTGCCGTTTGCTCGGCGTCGCCTCCGCGCCGTGTGCGACCGCCACGACCCGACTCGAGGGTGGTGCGATCGATCGCTTCGACACGTTCATGGTCGATGCGCGACGACACGCCAGCTCGGCGCTGCCGGTGTCGCGCATCGAACGTCTCGTCACGACGTACGGCACTGCCTGGACCGCGGTGGTGGCGCCGGGCCCAGACGGCACGGCGGCGCTGCTGCAGCCCCTCGGCGCACGGTGTGACGTGACGGGCGCTGAGCTCCTCTACGCCGTCCGTGAAGAGATGGCCGTCACGCTCGGGGACGCCCTGCTGCGGCGAACCGAGGCCGGCTCGCGCGGTCACCCTGGACACGACGCCGTGGAAGCCGCCGCCGCGCTCATGGGCCAGGCCCTGGGCTGGAGCGCCTCGACACGTGCACGGGAGATGCAGTCGTTCGCGCGCGTCTACGACGGCGCGACGATTCCGGGCAGCTGAACCGGTATGTCGAGCGAGTCGGCCCATCGCTCGAACACCATCAGCGAGAACAGCTGGTGCGCGTGATTGGCGTGGCCGTCCACGTGCGCCTCCATCAACCGCTGCACCTCACGCGGTTCGAACAGCCCTCGGCGCCGTAATCGATCCTCGCTCAGCAGGTCGCGCATCATGGGTTGCAGCTCACGCCGCAGCCAGTTCTTCATGGGGATGCTGAACCCCTCTTTCCTGCGGAACAGGATGCGGTCCGGCAACACGCCGCGCAGCGCCTGCTTCAGCACGATCTTGCGCTGCCGACCGCGCACCTTGAGGTGCCCCGGCATCGAGAACGCCAACTCCATGACGTCGGTATCGAGAAACGGCGCCCGCGTTTCAAGCGAGTTGGCCATGCTCATCCGATCGACTTTCACCAGGATGTCGTCGGCCAGATACACGCGCAGGTCCGCGTAGAGCTCGCGATTGACCGCATCGTCGCCGTGATAGGCGCCGAGTGCCTCGCGCACCTCGCGATGCACGTCTCCCCCGAGTGCCTCCTCGAGCATCGCTGGCGTGTAGAGCCGACGACGGGCAGGGGGATCGGTAAAGGTCATCCAGCGGTAGTGGCCCAGGTCCGCGGGGTGCGCGGTCACCCCCGACAGGAAGCGCTTCACCGAGTTGAGCGCGCCCTTCTTCTGCTCCGATGGCGGCACCAGTTGGGCAATCCGGTCGGCGAGGCGCCAGGCCACGGCTGGCGTGATCCGCGACAAGCGTGCGGCCAGTGCCTGCGCCGCGTAGGCGTCGTAGCCGCCGAACAACTCGTCGCCGCCATCACCGGCCAGCACGCCCTTGACGTGCTGGCGGGCAAGCCGCGACACCAGGTAGGTGGGAAAGAGCGAGACGTCGGCAAACGGCTGATCCAGATGTGACACCAGCGGGTCAAACAGCGCCGCCACATCGGGGGTGACGAGGTCCTCGACGTGGGTCAGGCCGAACCGCGTGGCGACCTCGCGGGCATAGGGCAACTCGTTGTAGCTCTGGTCACGAAAGCCCATGCTGAAGCTCGTGACGCCGACGCCGCGCGCGCGGGCCGCATCGGCCATGAACGCCGCGATCGCACTCGAGTCGATGCCGCCCGACAGGAAGACACCGAGTGGGACGTCCGACATCATCTGCCGGTCGACAGCCGTGGCCAGCGCCTCCCGCACGGCTCGGGCTGCGTCGGCCTGGGTCCACTCGCGGACCGGCGTGTCGGCCACGTCCCAGTAGCGGCAGATGTCCACGCGGCCCTCGCGGTACACCAGGTAGTGCGCCGCCGGCAGGCTGCGCACCTGCGCAAACAAGGTCCGTGGGGCAATCACATACTCGTACGTCAGGAACTGATCGAGGGCCTGCAGATCGAAGTCGCGCGAGACCTCCGGGCGCACCAGCAAGGCCTTGACTTCCGAGGCCAGGAACAAGCCCTGCGGCGTATCGGCGTAGAACAACGGCTTCTCGCCGGCCCGATCCCGGGCTGCCACGAGGGTGTCGGTCCGCTGGTCGTACAGGGCCAGCGCGAACATGCCGTGCAGCCGCGAGAACGCCTCGCAGCCCCATTGCTCGTACGCGTGCAGCGCCGCTTCGACGTCGGACCCCGAGCTGAATCGATGGCCCAGTGCTTCGAGCTCGGAGCGTAGCTGCGGGTAGTTGTAGATCTCGCCGTTGCCGACCACGTGTACGGTGCCGGCTTCGTTGGTGAAGGGCTGCTGCCCGCCCGGTATGTCCATGAACGACAGCCGCCGGAAGCCGAGCCCCCCACCGCGCCAGGCGAGCACGCCTTCGTCTTCCGGGCCGCGGTGGACGAGCGTGCGTGCCATGCCGCGCAGGGCGTCCTCACTGACCGGCAGGCCAGGATCACGATGGGCGATGGCAACGATGCCGCACATGGGTCTTAGTTGGTAGGGGCCGCTCCCCGAGCGGCCCTGACAGCAGGAGGGTGCCTCGGGGGAGGCGGCCCTACCGTCGGTCCTCTCTGCGGTCGCGCACGACTTTGGCCGGTGTGCCGACGGCGATCGCGAACTCGGGGACCTCGCCGACCACCACCGCCCCGGCGCCGATGATGGCATCGCGGCCGACGCGCGAACCGTCGGTCACCACCACATGCGCGCCCAACCAGGCATGGTCACCGATATCGATGCCAGCCGCGGTGCGCCCCTGGTCGAGCACCGGCACGTCGACGCGGTCGTACAGGTGGTCCCCGCCGACCAGGTAGGTGTACGCCGCAATCAGCACCTTCTTGCCGACGCGCACGTGAGAGGCAGAGAAGATCTCGGTGTTGAAGCCGATGTTGGCCTCGTCCTCGATGACGATGTCGCCGTTCTTGCAACTGAGGATGGTGTTGCGGCCGAGGAAGACCCCGCGCCCCAACCGGATACCCTGGTTGTCCGTGCCCTTGGCGTCCAGACAGCATCCGTCGTCGATGACCACGTTGTCGGCGATGTGGATTTTGTGCGGATGCCGCAGCACCACGCCGGTGCCGAACGCCACGCCGCGCCCGCACGATCCGAGCAGGAGCGGGTACAGCCTGGAGCGCAGGACCAGGCCGAGTGCACCCGGCACCCCCCACGCGAGGAGGGTCACCAGTTCATGCCGAGCCAGGGCCCACAGTCCGGGCAGCCCGACGACGAGGTCGGCGTACCGCTGCGCCTTCGACTTGGTGTCGTCGAACAACTCGCGCTGGATCACCGTGATCCGCGCGTCGTGCTCGCGCGGCGACTTCACCCCCGTGAGAGCTCCCGCGGACCGGCGCCGATGCTGACCGGCAGGTGCATCGCCTCAGGGTGTTCGGCCGTGGCTTCGACGATCTCGCGGATGCTGTAGGTGGGCTTGTCCTGCGACTCGTGGTACGTGCGCGCCTGCAATTCTGCGAGCAGTCCCATCGTCAGCAACTGCAGCCCCGACGAGACCAGGAGGATGCCGAACAGCAGCAGCGGCCGGTCGGCAATGGCCTGGTGCAGCACCAGCCGCACGAAGGTCAGGTAGATCATGATCACGACGCCGAGGCCGCCGAGGATCACGCCGACCAGTCCGAAGATCTGCAGCGGCCGGGTCGCGTAGTTGAGCAGGAACTTGACGGTCACCAGATCGAGGATGACGCGGATGGTGCGCGACAAGCCGTACTTGGACGTCCCGGCGCGCCGGGCCCTGTGGTTGACCACCACCTCAGCGACCTTCACGCCGAACTCGCTGGCGATCGCCGGGATGAAGCGGTGCATCTCGCCATACAGGCGCAAGGGCTTGACCACCTCGCTGCGGAACGCCTTGAGCGAGCAGCCGTAGTCGTGCAGGTCGACGCCCGTCGCGCGCGAGATCATCTTGTTGGCGATGATCGACGGGATGCGCCGCGTGAACAGCGTGTCCTTGCGGTCCTTCCGCCATCCACAGACGATGTCGTGGCCCTGCTCCAGGCGTTCCACCAGCATCGGGATGTCCCGCGGGTCGTTCTGCAGGTCCCCATCCGAGGTGATGATGATCCGGCCCCGGGCGTAGGCGAAGCCAGCCGAGAAGGCCGGCGTCTGCCCGAAGTTCCTCCTGAACTGGATGATCCGAAACCGCGGGTCCCGTGCCGGAAGCGCGGCAAGCAGCGCGGCACTGCCGTCGGTGCTGCCATCGTCGATCAGCAGGACCTCGTAGCTGCGGCCCCAGGGGTCGAGGGCCGTCGTGATCTCCCCATACAGCGCCTCGATGTTGGGCGCTTCGTTGTAGATGGGAATGACGAGCGAGATCTCGGGGGGCATGAGAAGAACGCGCGATTATACCGCACCGGCCTGTTGCGTCCGGCGCTGGCGCAGCAAGGCGTACACCACTGCGCCGACCAGGAGGACGCCGGCCAGGGCCAACGAGAGCGGGCCCAGGTTGTCGTTGACGAAGGCGAGGGCCTGCTCGCCATACCAGCGGGCCAGCAGACCCTCGGCCACATAGCGCACGCCGCGTCCGAGGCCGATGGCCGTGACAAACTGCCACAGCGGGATCTGGACCACACCGGCAAGCAGGACGAAGACCTTGAAGGGCGCCGGCGGCGGCAGCAGTGACGGCACCAGCACGGCCAGCAGGCCCCATCGCTTGAACGTCCTGCGTCCGCGCTCCAGGCGGTCGGCACTCACCATCTTCAGCAGCACGCGCTCGCCACCCTTGCGCGCCAGCAGGTACATCCCCACACAGCCGAGGACCGATCCGGCGGTCGCCATCGCTGCGTAGAGCAGCCAGCGTGACGGGTGCTGCGTGACCATCCAGATCAGCAGCAGGTCCGGCACCTGTGGCAGCGACAGCAGCGACGAGTCCAGCAGCGCGACCAGGAAAAGACCTGGCGCTCCGAGGGTCAACGCGAAGGACTGGACGGCGGCAACGACTTTCGACATGCAGGGACGACGTTCACTGGGGTTCGGCGGTCAGCGATAGCCCAGGCACCGGCCTGGGCTGCGTTGTGACCGAGGTACTATGGCGGGATGGTCGGACCCCGGCCGTGATTATATCCAACCCTTGCCTGTGCCTGCGCCGCCAGCCCTGACCTCCCGACCAGCCTTCGTGCCGTTGTTCGCGGCCGCCGTGGCGTTGCTGCTCGGCAGCCTCGCCACGACGTACTACGCCGGCCAGGACCTGACGTTGAGCCACTATGACGCCAAGGCCCACCTGGTCGTCGCACGCCGCATCTTCGACAGCCTGACCCCCGGGTGGCGACAGATCGGCGCGGTGTGGCTCCCATTGCCGCACGTGCTCAATGCCGTGCCGGTTCAGGTCGACGCGTGGTACCGCACCGGCCTGTCCGGCGTGGTGATCTCGATGCTGTCGTTTGCCGCCGCCGCCGGTTCGCTCACCTGGCTGGTGGCGCGCCTGTCCGGGTCGCTGCCTGCGGCATGGGTCGCGCTGGCCGTGTTCGTCTACCAGCCCGACCTGCTGTACCTCCAGGCGACGCCGATGACCGAGCCGCTCCTGCTCGGCCTGACCGTGACCGGCATTGCTCTTCTGTACCGGTGGACGGTCACGAGCGGCGAAGGCGCCGCGTGGCCTGCCGGCCTGCTGCTGGCCCTGGCCTGCCTGACCCGGTACGAGGCGTGGCCGATGACCGTCGCCGCGGGGCTGGTCGCCTGGCTGACGCTGTGGCGCAAGGGCGTCGGCCTCGGCCGGTCGCTGGCCGCGGTGATGCGGGTGGGCGCGTGGCCACTTGCCGCGCTGCTGCTGTTTCTCGTGCTCAGCAAGGCCACCGTTGGAGCCTGGCTGGTGACAGGCGGCTTCTACGAGCCCAACAACCCCGCCTATCGAGTGCCGACCCAGGCGCTCGTACAGGTCGGGTGGGGACTTGGCCGCGTCGGCGGCTGGCCTGTCGCCTGGGCCGGCGCCGCGGGCGCCATCATCGTGCTGCTGCATGGCCTGGTCCGCAAAGATCGACAGGATTGGTGGTTCGTGCTGGCGCTGGCCGGGAGCGCGGCCCTGCCCTTCTACGCGTTCGTGAGCGGTCATCCGTTCCGCATTCGTTACATGATTCTGCTGATCACCGCGGCTGCCGCCTGCATCGGCATGCTCGTGGCGTTGTTGCCCAAGCCGTACCGCCCGGTCGTGCTGCTGCTGGTCATCGGGGTGCTGGCGTCTGAACGACAACCCCTTGGCCTGACCTCCCCGATGGTCGCCGAAGCGCAGTGGGACCGGGCCAACCAGCAGGAACGCCGTGGGGTCACGAGGTGCCTGATGGCATCGTGGCGCGGTGAACCCATCCTGGTGAGCATGGGCTCGCTCGCCCACTACATGCAGGAGACCTCGACGAGCGGACTGGCCATCCGCCATTACATTCACGAGGGCGTCGGCGAACTCTGGTACGAAGCGCTCAAGAGCCCCCGCCGCCACGCCGCGTTCATCCTGATCGAAGAAAAGGCCGAAGGTGGCGACCAGCTGTTCCGGCTGGCCAACACCGATCCGACCTTTCTCGAGGGCTTCACGCGCACATGCGAGGGTGGCGGGGTCGCGCTCTACGTCCGCACCCCGAGGTAGGGCGGCTCCCCGAGCCGCCCGTGACCGGGCACGTCGGGGACGTGCCCCTACCTATCGGAACTTGAAGGCGACGGTGAACAGCACCGTGTTGCCACCCAGGTCCACCGAGTTGCCGAAGAAGCCGAGGGCGGGATCGACGTCGGCCTTGGCTGTCGAGTAGCGCCACTCGCCGCCCATCAGCACCTGACTCCCGACCGGGAACCGCACGCCAGCCAGCAGCACCGGGCCGATCTCCAGGCCGTCGTCGGTGAAGCTGTCGCGGAAGATGTCGCCGTTGCTGAAGTCGAGAAACTCTCCGACTTCGCTGTAGCGCCAGCGATTCAATTGCACACCGCCGCCGATGTAGGGCTGGAACCCGGCGTCGCGCGTCAGCGGGAAGACCTTGGCCGTCAGGGTCAGGGGAATATTGCGCAGCTTCATGTCCGACTCGATCTCGGTGCCGTCGTCATCGACGAAGCGCGAGTACACGGTCGGCACCGTGCGCTGGTAGAAGTTCAACCCTGCGCCCACCTCGATGAACGAGCCGACGCTGATCGAGACGTCGCCGCCCGCCGAGAGACCGTGGAAGTCGGCCAGGTCGAACTCGAGAAAACTGAGGTTCTGCCGCAGCACGTCCTGACGGTCGCGAGATTCCTCACCTTTGACCAGGAAAGCGCCGATGTTGCCGCCGATCACCACGTCCTGGGCTGAGGCGGCTCCGCCGCACGCCAGTACCATCGCCCCGCTCGCCAACAACCGTCGCACCATGAGCTGTCTCCCCTGCCGTCTCGGCGTCTGGTGGTCACGCCCCATGCGTGCGGCCACCAGCCCAGTGTCTAAGACGTACCTAAGCAAGGAATGTGCCCTGCGAGTTGTCCCCTCGCGGCGTCAGTCGAGGCGAGCGGGCGGGGGGAGGGTCTGAAACTCGGCCAGCAACGCCAGCATTTCCAGATGGATGCGTCCGTTGGTGGCCAGGACCTGCGGCAGACGGGACTGGAAGGCGGTGCCGGCCCAGTCGGTGACCATGCCGCCCGCTTCGTGGACGATCAAGGCACCGCCGCACGAGTCCCACGGCTTGAGAGAGGCTTCGTAGAAGCCGTCGAGGCGCCCCGCTGCGACGTAGCACAGGTCGAGCGCCGCCGATCCGAGCCGGCGCACGGCGCGACTTCGGCCAAGGAAGTGACCGAACAAGGCGACAAGCTCGCGGCCGATCTCGGGCTGCTGCACCGTGTAGGGGAAGCCCGTGACCAGCAGGCTGTCGATCACGGTGTCGGCCCGTGAGACCGTCATCGGCTCCCCGTTGAGCCGCGCACCCTGGCCGCGCTCGGCGGTGAAAAGTTCGCGCCGGGTCGGGTCGTACACGGCCGCCACGATGGCCTCACCGTCCAGTTCGAGTCCGAGTGAGGCGCAGAAGATCGGCAGGCCGTGTGCGAAGTTGGTGGTGCCGTCGATGGGGTCGAATACCCAGCAGTAGCCCGGCGCCGAGCGTTGGAGCAGGTCGTCCTGCTGCAGTTCCTCGCCGAGGACCGCGTGATGGGCAAACCGCTCGGCGATGAGCGCACGGAACATCCGCTCCACGGCCACATCGACCTCGGTCACCAGGTCGATGGCGCCCTTCTTGTCGATGCGCATCGGCCCCCCGAAGTGGGCCATCTGAATCGCGCCGGCCTTCTGCACGGCCTCGACGGCCGTGGCGAGCAACAGCGGGTCGAGTGGGGTCATTCGGGCGGGGCCGACAGCCGCTTGCGCATCCGGACTTCCATGCCACCTTCGGGCCGGCGGCGCAACTGGACGTCGTCCATGAAGTTACGCATGAAGAAGATGCCACGGCCGCTGGACTTGAGCAGGTTCTCGGGCGCCAGTGGATCGGCGATCTCTTCGGGGTCGAACCCCTCGCCCTCGTCCTGCACACTGACTTCGAGAAACTCGGGGGACTCAGCCGGCACGAAGGCAAACTGGACGTGCACGCGCTTGGTCGGGTCGAACTTGTTGCCGTGGCGGATGGCGTTGACCACCGACTCGCGCACCGAGACGCCGACCCAGTGGCCTGCGTCCTCGTTCAACTGGGCCGAGGCGCACAGCTGGTCGCAGACTACCTGCACGTAGTCCAGGACATCGACGTGACTGTTGAGCACCAGGGAAAGCGCGGAGCGATCTGCGGCCATGTGGTCGGGTTGGCGTGCATCATACACGCTCCACTGTTTGTTACAGTGAAGCCCGCATGCCCGCCGAGTTCACAAAGACCATCACCGTCCGACCCGCCACAGCGCTCGAGGGCGTCGTGCGCGTGCCCGGCGACAAGTCCATCTCCCATCGGTACGCGATGCTCGCGGCGCTGGCCGAGGGCATCACGCGCATCAGTCACTACGCCCCGGGCAACGATTGCCAGAGTACGCTTCGGTGCCTCGAACAGCTCGGGACGGTCGTCTCGCGCCATGCGGCATTCGACCGCGAGACTGGTGCCGAGGTGCCGACTGTTCAGATAGTCGGCCGCGGCCTGCGCGGGCTGCAATCGTCCACGGCCGATCTGGACTGCGGCAACTCCGGTTCGACGCTCCGCATGCTCGCCGGGGTGCTGGCCGCGCATCCGTTCATGAGCGTCCTCACCGGCGATGCGTCGCTGCGACGCCGCCCGATGCTGCGGGTGGTGGCGCCACTCCAGGCAATGGGGGCCGAGGTCACGTCGTTCAATGGACGGCCGCCGGTCAGCGTCAGCGGCGGCGCGCTGCAGGCGATCACTTATCGACCCGAGACGCCGAGCGCGCAGGTCAAGACAGCCGTCCTGCTGGCCGGATTGCAGACCGACGGCGTGACGGTCTTCGAGGAGCCCTCGGGCACCCGTGACCACACCGAGCGAGCGCTGCGTGCCTTCGGCGCGACCGTCGATGTGCACGGCCACGTCATTCGCCTGTCCGGTCAGCAGCCGCTCACGGGCCGCAGCCTGACGGTGCCCGGCGATCCGTCCTCGGCCGCCTTCTGGGCGTGTGCCGCGGCGGCGTTGCCCGGGTCGTTCCTCGAGTTGCGTGAGGTCGGTCTGAATCCGAGTCGCACCGCCATCTTCGACGTGCTCCGCCGCTTCGGCGCGGACGTGGACGTGCAGGTCGACCGCATCGACGCCGAAGAGCCGGTCGGCCGGGTCCGGGTCCGGCATCAGGCCTTGCGGCGCGTCGAGCTGTCGCCAGCCGACGTCCCCGGCCTGATCGACGAACTGCCGGTCCTGGCGGCGCTGGCCACGCACGGCGGCGAGCTGCGCGTCACCGGGGCGGGCGAACTGCGCGCCAAGGAGAGCGACCGTATCACCGCCCTGGTCAACGGACTGCGGGCGCTCGGCGCCGACGCCGATGAACTCCCCGACGGCTTCCACGTGCGCGGGTCGCGGCGCCTGCTGGGCGGCGAGGCCGATGCCGCCGACGACCACCGCCTGGCGATGGCCTTTGCCGTGGCCGGCCTCGGGGGCCTCGAGCCCACGGTGATTCGCGGCGCCGACGCCGTCAACGTCTCCTATCCGGGGTTCTTCGACGTCCTCGTCGCCCTCAGGAAATGACCGCGACGGCGACCGACAAGCTCTACCTCGTGGGGTTCATGGGGTCGGGCAAGAGCACGGTTGCCAGGGCCCTCGGTCGGCGCCTGGGGTGGCGGGCGATCGACCTGGACGACGAGATCGAGCGACGCGAGGGGCGCTCGGTGTCGCAAGTCTTCGCCCAGCATGGCGAGCCGTACTTTCGCAGGGTCGAACGGGAGGTCCTGCTGGCGTTGCTGCCCGCTCGTCACGTCATCGTCGCGACCGGAGGCGGCACCTTCATCCAACCGGCCAACCGCGCCGATATCCTCGCCGACGGCGTGACCGCATGGCTCGACGCGCCATTCACCCACATCGTCGAACGGGTGCCCTCAGATGGGCGACGACCCCTTGCCGCCGACCGTGAGGCCTTCGCGTCCCTGTTTGAAGAGCGCCGCGCCGTCTATCGGCAGGCGCACGTCCGGATCGACGCGCAGGGCCGCGTCGAGGCCCTGGTCGAGCGGTTGCTGAACAATCTCGGGTGGTAGCCGTTCGCGATCGCCTTTCGAAGCGTTAATAAGAGCCACATCGTGCGTTACCTCGTCATCAGCGACATCCACGGCAACCTCCCGGCGCTGGCCGCCGTGCTCCGTGCCTGCACGCCGGAGGCGTACGACCGCGTGCTGGTCCTCGGCGACCTGGTGGGCTACGGCGCTGAACCCGGCCAGGTCATCGACCGCATCCGCGCGCTCGGTCCCCACGTCGTGGTGCGCGGCAATCACGACAAGGCCGTCTGCGGCGTGATGGACCTGCTGGCGTTCAATTCGCACGCGCGCGCGGCGGCGGAATGGACGGCGCGCACGCTCTCGGACGCACACCTGGCCTACCTCCGGGATCTGCCGCCGGGTCCGCTCCTGGTGGACGACGTCCTGGAGGTGTGGCACGGGTCGCCGGCCGACGAGGACGCCTATCTGGTGTGGATCGACGACATCCGGGACGCGGCCGCCCTCGGGCGCCGACCGCTCTGCCTGTTCGGCCACACCCACGTGCAGGGCGCATACGGCTCGGGCGAAGGACACCCCGTGGTCGAGAGCGGCGAGACCTGGACCAAGACGACCCTGTCGATCCGCCTGACCGATCGCTGGCTCGTGAATCCGGGATCGGTCGGCCAGCCGCGCGACGGCGACCCTCGCGCCGCGTACGCCGTGGTCGACCTCGGCGCGCTCACCATCACGCTGCATCGGGTGACCTACGATGTGGCTGCAGAACAGGCGGCCATCCGTGCCGCTGGCCTGCCCGAGTTGCTCGCGTCCCGCCTGGTCGACGGGCGGTAGGGACCAGCCCGGCCCGTGCGGCCGAGGGCAGCCGCCGGCGCTGCGGTGCGGGCTCGCTACGGCCCGGGTCGCTTCGCGTCGTGTCGCTTCTGCTGTGATCGCATCGCGTCCATCGCCGCCCGCGAGCCCAGGACCCAGCCGATGATGATGCCCAGAAGCAGGACGGCGGGGATGAAGATGAAGTGGCCGGCGGTCACGTCCGGCCTACCGGGCGTCGACGGCGCGGCGCGCCTCGCGCAATTCGGCTTCGACGCGGCCGAGCCGCCGCCACAGTGACAGCACGTACACCAGCAGCACCCCCCACACGATCACGTAGGCCGAGATGAGGAACGGCGCCGCCGGCAGCTTCTCGCTGTCGGGCAGCTGATCGATCGGGACGTACTCGTCCTGGGCTGCCGTGGTCTGACGCGCCTCATCCGGCGCGGTCTGCACGCTCTGTGCGTGCATCGCGGCGGCGCCGCTGCCGAGAAGGACCAGCGTGAACACCAACGTACGAGCCATGCGAGTGACGATGGACATTGTCTAGCCTTCCGCGTCAGCGAGGAGCAGATCGAGGGCATCCTGCTGCTCGGCCAGGCGCACCCGCACCTTCAGCAGCACCACGAACAACAGCAGGAACGCCAGCAGGCACCAGTAGAACGGGAAGCGCATCGCCGGCACGAGCGACGGCACGACGGTGGTCTTGGGGTGCATCGTCCGCCAGACGTTGACCGACCAGTAGATGAACGGCACATTGGCCATGCCGAACAGGGCGACGCCGGCGGACAGTTTCTCGGTGCCCGGGCCGCCGAAGCGGCGCAGCAACAGGTAGGCCGAGAACAGTAGCCACAGCACCAGCGTCGAGGTCAGCCGAGCATCCCACTGCCACCAGACGCCCCAGGCCTTACGGGCCCACAGCGGCCCGGTGAGCAGGACAATCGCCCCGAGCACCACCGTGAGTTCAGCGGCGGCTTCGGCGATGCGATCACTGCTGGCCCTGCCACGCACCAGGTACGCCAGGCTCGCCAGCCCGCAGGTGAACGTGGCGACGAACATCACGACGCCGACCGGCGCGTGGTAGTAGAAGATCTTCTGCACGAGCCCCATCGTGGACTCGTACGGCGCCTGAGCGATCAGGTAGGGGGCGATGCCGAACATCGCAAGAGCGACCACCAGCATCGCAGGCACGCTGCGCGTCAACATCTCAGGCCTCCTTGGCCACGCGCGGGGCGGCTTCGGTCATGAGCGTGCCGAACGTCCACAGCGCGAGTATCGCAAACACCGCGTCAAAGCATACCAACAGGGGCAGCCACAGGCTGACCACGCCCGGCACGTACGGATCGGCCAAGGCGGCCGCGGTGCCGCGCACGCCGCCGATGATCACCGGCACACTCATCGGATAAAGCAACAGCGGCAACAGGACGTCGCGTGTACGCATGCGCGCGAGCATCGCCGCAAACAGCGTCCCGACTGCGGCATAACCGGCCGTGCCGGCGATGAGCAGTCCGACCACCAGGAGAGGACGGCGGTCGAGCGGCATCTGGAAAAACAGCGCCACCAGAGGCAGCAACACCAGTTCCACCGAGATCATCAGCACCATCAAAGCGCCCCACTTGCCGAGATACAGTGCCGGGCGCGGAGCGGCCGACGCCAGGACCGCCGTGAGCGTGCCCGCCGCACGTTCCCGTTCGAACGTGCGGGCCATAGCCAGCGTGCCTGCGAGAGCAACTGTCACCCACAGGACGGCCGGCCCCGCGTCGGGCACCGGGGTGCCGTCGTGCACGAGCCCGAAC
>JBKJQW010000065.1:0-21001 GCA_046593715.1 Luteitalea sp. | reverse complement strand
CTTTGGCGACGCGGGTATCGTCTACAACGACGAGTTTTTCGCTGGCGAGATCGGCCAGGTTGGCACACAGTTCGACGGCCCCGGTCACGTCGGCAAGCGCATGACCCTGGAGAACGGTACGACGACCGAGGTCTATTACAACGGCGTGCAAGCCGCAGAGATGCGCCATCCCTATGGCTTGACGAAGTTGGGTATCGAGCATGTCAAGCCCATCGTCACGCGGGGCATCCTGATCGACGTGGCGGGCTACAAAGGGGTGGCGACCCTCGAGAGCGGCTACGCGGTGACGCTGGCCGACGTACGCGGGGCGCTGGCCCGTCAGCAGGTGCGCGAGGCGGACATCCGGCCTGGCGATGCGCTGCTGTTCAACTTCGGCTGGTGGCGGCATTGGCCAGACCGCGAGCGATCGGGTGCGCCAGGACCGGGCGTCAATCGCGAGGTGGCCGCGTGGATCGTCGACCGCAAGGTCGCAATGGTCGGCTCCGACGCGACCACGGACGTGGACAACGCCGTCCACGAAGAGGTGACGCTGAAACACGGGATTTTCAACCTGGAGTGGATGCGCTTCGAGAGCCTCCTGGCGGACGGCGTGCACGAGTTCCTGTTCGTGTTCACGCCGCTCCCGCTCAAGGGCGCCACCGGGTCGCCCGGTCGCCCGTTGGCGATTCGCTGATCGACCTGAACGCTCGCCATCGCAGCTAACTGCCGCGTCTTCCCGACCGCGGGTCGTCGCCTGCGTAGGGGCCTTTCCGGACGCCGGCCGACCAACTGCTCCGCCAGAACCGCGCCTGGTACGGACGATCGCTGGAAGAGGCCCTCGCAGCACGGCGGCTCGGAGACGGGCGCGTCCTGCTGGAAGGTCACGGCTCGCCCGCCGGAAGAGCGTTCCGCCGCCTACAGTTCGGTGACGCGGATGTTCCGGTAGCGCACCTTGCCGTAACTCGCGTCCTTGCCGTCGTGAATCTGCAGGCCGATGCGACCTTGCTTCGGCACGCCGCTCGTGGTCTCGGCGGTGTGCTGGAAGTCGGTGATGGCCACGCCATTCAGCCAGAACTGGATCCGCGCCGGCTCGCCCTGGATCTGGATCTTGACGGCATTCCACGCGCCCTGGCGGAAGTGCTTCTTGCCTTCCGGCGCCTCGTGCACGGTCTCGCGGCCCCATGACAGATACACGTCGCCGAACTTCTGGCTCTGGTCGTTGTCGAGCGTCAGCTGATGGTTCTTGCCGTCCTCAGCCATCCGCATGAACACGCCGCTGTCGGCGGGTTGATCCAGGTTGATGTCGAACTCGATGATGTAGTCGCGATAGATCTTGTCGGTGACCAGGAAGCCGCCCATGCCGGGCGGGTCCTGATCGCCGACCAGGGTGCCGTCAACGATTTCCCACTTGCCGCCGCGGTAGTCCTCGGGCACGCCTCGCGGTTGATGCCAGCCGTTGAGGGTCTTGCCGTCGAAGATGGGGACACTCTGCTTGGCCGCCTGGGCGGACGTGCGGAGAGCCGCCGGGCCGACCACGAGCAGGGCACCGAGGCCCAGCGTGGCCGCCATCATGCGTGTGCAGGTCGTCATGGCCGCCATCTTGTCATACACCCTGGCGCGGGTGCCGTGCCGGACGGCGAGGTGCGACGTGGACGGCGCGGTCTAGTCAGGCATTCGCGGTGCCAGCAGCTGGATGTCGGCCGTCAACGACCGCATGCTGTCCGGATCCAGCCCGTTGTAGATCCCGCGGATGCGGCGCTGAGCGTCGAGAAGCACGAAGTTTTCCGTGTGCAGGAAATCGGTCTCGCTGCGGCTGGCTCCGAGGTCTTCGTCCACGAAGTAGGAACGCCGGCCGAGGTCGTAGATTTCGGCTCTGTCACCGGTCAGCAGCTTCCATCTCGCCGGGTTCGCGCCATGCTCGGCGGCGTACTGTCGCAGCACCGCCGGGGTGTCGGTCTCGGGGGCCACACTGTGCGAGATCAGCAGCACGCGGTCGTCGTGCAGGAACACGTCCTGCAGTCGGCGCATGCTGACGGCCGTCTTCGGGCAGATGCCTGGGCACGAGGTGAAGAAGAAGTCCACGACGGCGATCTTGCCGTCGAGGTCGTGCTCGGTGAAGGCCTGGCCGTCCTGATCGAGCAGACCGAACGGCCGTATGCGATGAACGTCGCTGGCGTCGGAGATGTCCCATCTGGGCGTGAAGTCCGCTGAGTCGTAGTACGGCAGGCGTCGTTCGGCCGTGCCGCACCCCACGCACAGACAGGCCATGGCCAGCGCCATCGCGTGAATCTTCATCGCAGGGCTCCTTGCTCGAGCGTGTAACACAGCGCCGCCTTCTGCAGCCCATAGCGGAAGCCGTCACGCGCCTCGTAGTTGATGAACGGCCGGCCATTCTCCCGCCACGCGCGCTGCATTCCGTCCTCCTCGTCGTCACGGAAGGTCAGCGAGGTGTACGGCGCACCGCTTCGATACCATTGCTGTTGCACGCCCTCGCGCTTGTCGTCCAGGTAGAAGAAATCGAACTTCATCCGGCCGTCGTCCCAATACCCTACGTGGCGGCCGTAACTGAGATTGGCGCGGTAGCTGCGAGAATCCCGCGGCTGCCCACCTGCGTAGAACGTCTCCGTGAGGCCGTGCCGCATGCCGCCGAGAAACGACCCGACGCTCTTGACGGTGCCATCGGGGTATCGCTCCTCGATGGCGCCGTCGTACGCCCGTCCATCGAGCAGGTAGACGCCGTTGGTCAGGACCAGTCGCGGGTCGGTCGCCGATAGCGTCGTCGCCGGGATGGCGGAGACGTCCACGCTGACCACGCGAGTGGCCGTTGGCGCTTCTGCCGCCACGGCGCGGCAGCCGGCTTCGAGCGCCATGAGCACCAGCAGTGCCCACAGCGTGCGTTCAGGACGTGAAGGTGCCCTTTGTGCCATGGTAGCCCCCCGATTTCAGGATGTAGAACCTGGAGTTCATGTAGGCCACCGAGGACGTGTGATAGTGGTAGATGGCCACCTGGAAGTCGGAGGTCGTACCCACATGGCCGCCGTTGGTGTCGAGGTTGGACGGATAGGAGCCGTCCTGGTCCCGACGCCCGTAGATGGGGAACCCATCGCGCAGCAAGCCGATGAGATTGGCGTCGTCCTTCGACGTGAAGTCGCCGTCGAAGTGGTAGTGGTAGACCGCACCAGGGCCCACGTGAGCCCCCGCCCGATCAAAGCTCAGGAGGGTGCCCGAGTCCACTGGCACGTTCCCCCCTTCGCGATCGTTGTAGATCGCCACCCCGTTGAGCGCCATGCCAATCGGCCCAAGTGAGGTGGCTTCCTTGCTGGCCGCTTCCGCAGGCGTCACGGGGATCGTCATCGAGAAGGTCTGCTCCCCGATGACTCCCGGGGTGAGATGCTGACCAGTCAGCTGCGCTTCGTAGAGCGCCTTGCCGGCCCCCCAATACGGCGTGAGGTGATCGGGCACGCCGCGCGACTGCAGCACGATGCTGGTCGCACCGACCGCCACGGTGACGCCGTTCTTGTAACGGCTGGCCACGACAGAAGCGATGGATGGCCCGGCACTCGTGCTGCCGGTGGCGGTCGTCGTGGTGCTCGTCGTGGTGGTCGGCGCGGTGGGGCTGTTGCTGCCACAAGCGGCGGCCATCGCCATGGCCAGCGTCGCAACCGCGATCACTGCCGGGAAACGACGCAGGGTGAACCGTGAAGATGTAAGTGACATGAAAGGCTCCTGCAGCAAGAGTACGAAGCCCACCTTGCGCAAGTCTGAAGCGGCGGCTTCAGGTGTTGGCAAGGTTTCAGTGACACTGTCTGAGGGGTCGCCGGGGCGGATGGCCTGGCCAACGAGGTGATGAACCCGATGCGCGTGCTGCTCGTGGAAGACGACGAGGCCCTTGGGCGCCAGGTGGTCGAGACCCTGCGCGGAGCGGGCTACGAGGTGGAGTGGGCACAGCGTGGCGACCAGGCGTTGACGGCGGCCTTCGCCACCTTCTCGCTGGTGGTGCTCGACCTGATGCTGCCAGGCGCCCACGGACTCGACGTGCTGAAGGCGCTGCGTCGCAGTCACGTGGACGTCCCGGTCCTGGTGCTGAGCGCACGGCAGGACACGACCGACAAGGTGCGGAGCCTCGAACTCGGCGCCGACGACTACCTGACCAAGCCGTTCTGGCCCGAAGAGCTGCTGGCGCGAGTCCGGGCGCGGCTGCGACGGCCTGCGCTGGCACGCGGCACGCACGGGGTGTCCGACATCGGGCCTTTGCGGGTGGATCGGGACGCTCGCGTCGTGAGCGTGGACGGCGTCATCACGGAACTGACCCGCATCGAGTTCGAACTCATCGCCGCCCTGGCCAGTCGTCCGGGCGCCGCCCTGTCGCGGACATGGATCGTCGAACACGTCCTGGACCCGTCACGGGACGGCAGCGAGCGCACGCTCGACGTGCATGTCTCTAGGCTCCGCCGCAAGCTCGGACGTGCCGGCGCCCTGATCAGCACGGTGTGGGGGGTAGGCTATCGTCTCGACGACTCCGCCCCCCTGGCACGGCCATGACGCTACGTACCCGCCTGTTCGTCACCAGTGGGGTCATCGCCGTGCCGGTCGTCATGATCCTGGTCCTGATCGACGAGCGCGCGCGGATGGTGGCGATGGAAGGCGATCTCCGGCGCGCGGTGAGCCTCGACCTGGCCACTGACCTGCAGGACCGATGCGAGGGCGGCGCCACACACGTGCCGCCACCACTCCGGCGACCGCCGGGCGGCCCTCCTCGAAACCCGGGCACTCCGGATAGTGCTCGCCCACGCCCCCCTGGCCCGCCGTTCTACCAGCTCTTCACCTACCGCGCGGATGGCGTCTCCGCCATGCCTGGAGCGCCACCACTTCCCGCAAAGGAGGTCTCGACCTTCTGGGCAGGCGCGCAGCGAGGTATCCAGCTCCGGTTCGCGATCGGCGGTGGCGCCGGCTGTGCCACCGGACTGGCCCGGCTGCCACCCCGGCCCGGTCAGCTGCGGGACCAGACGATGGCGGTGCTCGCAGCCACGCTGGCGATGCTGGTGGGCATCTGGCTGGCCGTCGGACCGATGCTGGCCAGGATGCTCCGCCTCGCTGCCGACGTGCGCCAGTCGGCGGCATCGATGTATCACGACCCGGTCCGCGTCGAGGCTGACGATGAGATCGGAGCGCTGGCACGGGCGTTCAACGACGCCGGCACGACCGTCCTCACGCACGTGCGCGAGCTGCAGGCCCGCGAGCAGACCCTGCGACAGTTCGTGGCTGATGCAACGCACGACGTGGCCACGCCGCTGACCGTCGTGCAAGGCCATCTCTCCAGTCTCGAGGCGACACTGTCGGCGCAGGACGGCGTTGCCGCACTCGCACGCGCCGATGTGCGGGCGGCGACCAGGGAACTGCACTACATGGCTTCCCTCCTGCGCAACCTTGGAGTCGCCACCAAGCTTGGAGAGACGTCGGCGCCGTTGGAGCTGGCGGCCGTCGATGTGAGCGCAGTCGTGGAGCGTGTCGTCGCTCGCCACATGCCGCTGGCTCGAGCGTCTGGCGTGTCGCTCGACTTCGCCGTACCCGAGGTGCCGCTCATCGCCCACACCGACTCGACGTTGCTGGAACAGGCGGCCAGCAACCTTGCAGACAATGCCGTGCGCTACAACCGCGCGGGCGGACACGTAGGCGTTGTACTGGACAGGGCAGGCACGGATGGATTCGCACTCGTGGTCACAGACGACGGCCCTGGCGTGCCGACCGACGATCTGCCGGTGATGACGGCGCGATGGTTCCGCGGGTCCGACGCGCGCACGAGACGTCCAGATGGCAAGGGACTCGGACTGGCGATTGCCTCGGAGGCCTGCGCGCGTTTGGGTCTGACGCTGACGTTCAGTGTTCCGGCCGAAGGTGGACTCGCGGCGACGATCGCGACGGCGGGGAGCGCCGGCCGCCCTTGGCAGAGTCCGTCCTAGCCTCGTCGATAGGTGTTGAAGATGATGTGGACAGGAGTCTGCAGACTGCTGCGCCGCTTGAGCGATTCCTGAGTTGCGGGCGACGCCGACCAATAGAACGGCGTCATCGCGAGCAGATCGGCGACGTGCTGTGCATCGCCGACCGTCAGATCGAATCGGACCTCCCGGCTGGCAATCACCGACAGTGAGGCACAGGAGGCGAGCGGGTCAGTCGATGCGTGCGGCACCGCCGTGGAGTAGACCAGGACCTTGAGAGCGAACAGATGTTCTGGCCCCGGCAGGCCCACGACGACCGTGCCGCCTCGAGCGACGACTCGGGTGAACTCCTCGGGATCGACTGGAGCAAAGTGGCTCACGAGCAGGTCGGTGGATTGATCCAGCAGCGGTAGGCGGTGGTTGCTTCCCACCAGATACGTGCTGCGGGGATCGTGACGCGCGGCGCGCCGGATCGCGTAGCGCGACACGTCGACGCCGTACGTATCGACCGGCTGATCCAGCGACGCCCCCATCGTCGTGTCCGACAACCGTCGAAGGTAGTAGCCCTCTCCGCACCCGGCATCGACCAGAACGCTGGCGCGAGTGGTGGGCAGGTGGGTCATGACCGTGTCAGCGAGCGCATCGGCCACCGGCCGGTAGTAGCCGGCGGCAAGGAATCTCGCCCGCGCGTCAATCATGGCCGGGTTGTCGCCTGGATGGCGTGACTGCCTGTGCTGCGCCAGCATCAGGTTGACGTAGCCTTCCCGTGCGACGTCGAACGTGTGCTCCGCGTCGCACGCGTAGGTCGCGCTACGCCTGGCCAGCGGGAGTCCGCACACCGGGCACGACAGGGGACCAGGCAGGGAGACCATGGGGCAGTGCGAGGTGTCCGGGCAGGCGGCCTGACACAGGCACGGCGATTCTACGATGCCTTCCGGCCCGCCCCTACGGACGTGGGCGGCCCAGCACACGGCGCCATCACGCCCGCCGTCATGCACATATCAGCGGTCGCTCACAGTTGGCTGAGGACTTCGACTGCCGACCTCGGTGACACTGCGGCCATGAACAGCACCGCGGTCAACTTCGTGAAGGCATTCACCCTCTGTGCCCTCGGCCTGGCCATTGCGGCGATGAGCATCTATGTCGCAGAGGCCGACGACGCGCCAGGGGCCGCGGCAATGGGCTTGATGGTGCTGGTGGCTGCGGTCGTGCTCGGGGTGCGTGCCGCGCGCAACCGCCTCCCGATATGGCCTGGCCGGGCGGCGCTGGCGATCGGCGTCGTCATCGCCGTGGTGGCGGTCTTGCTGACCAACTCGGTTGCCAGGACCGCGGCGCTCTTCCCGGAGCCGCAGGAGGTGCCCTCGGTGGCGGCCTCGACGCCGTCGCCGCAGTATGCGGCAGCCGTCGAGCGCGCGCGTGGTGTCGTGCGCGCAGCCCTGCTGGAGCAGAACCTGCCCGGGGTATCGGTGGCGGTCGGTGCCGGTGGTGCGGTCGTCTGGGCCGAAGGCTTCGGCTGGAGGGACGTTGAGACGCGGACGCCCGTGATGCCCGAGACGCGATTTCACATCGGCACGGCAGCCTCGGTGGTGGCTCCCGCGGTGGCCCCGCTCGGGCTCACCAATACTGGGGCTGACGCGGCGAAACAGTGGAGCCCTGAGGCGATTGGCGAAGAGGGCGAGGACTTTCCGCCCCTCGCGCTCCTCCGCCACCTCGTGTGGCAGCCGCTGGGGCTGATGAAGTCGGACTACCCGCTGCCCGGCGGTCGGGCCACGTTCTACGTCCCGGCAGCAGGTGACAACCCGCGTCGGGGGCGACGACTCATGTACATGCGCGACCTGGCCTGTTGCGCGGACGGGATGGCGTTCTCCTCGACGCCGTCCGACCTGGTGCGCGTGGCCCTGGCGACCAACCCCGCCACCGTCGACGGCGCGCTTGCCGGCGGCATGGTGATGTCGCTGGTGACCGACCGGGAGAGCGGCGTGGCCATCGCCGTCACAGCCAACATGGCGCACGCCAACACCGCCGCCCTGGCGCGGCAGGTCCGAGACGCCTTCGCGGCACCGCCGCGATGACGTCGCCGCGGCGTCCTGAGTAGCGTGGCGGCCGCTACGCTGATGGCCGTCCATCCCATGTCCGCGATGGGCTCGTCTGGACTCGGCTCGCCCGGAACTCACGCAGGCTCTCACTGCGCGCGCGTCACGACCACATCCAGCATGCCGATGCGCTGGTCATCCCGGGTGACCCAGCTTTCGAGCCGCCCGCGACCCTGCGGTAAACGGACGCGATTGAAGATGGCGCTCCCCGCGCCCAGGGGAACCTCTTTCTCCAGCGTGGTCGCCCCGAGGGCAAAGCGGACGGTGCCGGGCTTTGTCAGCTCTGCGAAGCGCAGCACCACGTCGTACAGGCCGCCGCGTCGGACGTCTACTTCCCAATAGCCGAGGCTGGTCGCCGTCCATGCAGCCTGCGGGCCGCGCCAGTCCTGACGCGTGAGCCGGACGGGGTTCTCCCGGGGAGATCCGATGACAATCCGCGCGATACCTCGGTCGCCGTAGTCACGGCGACCCGTCACATCCTTGAACCACGCGTCGTAGCGGGCCGTCATCCGCGAGACGATCTCGGCCTCTTCGGCGGCGACGTTCCGCTGCTCGAGTGGGTCATTTGCCATGTCGTAGAGCTCGAAGCCAAAGGTGGGCGGCAGGTGGTTCTCTCCGTTGCCCATCGGATGGATGAGCTTGTAGCGCTGCGATCGCGCGGCAAACGCACGATGCAACTGCGGCGTGTCGCCCCTGTGCCACTGGAAGAACAACGTGCGGTCAGGCCAGCCGGCCCCTTCACCTCTCAACAGCGGCAGCAAACTGACGCCGTCGATCTTCACGGCCGGGGGTGTCTCGACGCGGCTGACCTCGAGCAGCGTGGGCATCACGTCGATGTGCGCGGCGATCCTGTCGACGGTCCGGGGCTGGAACACGCCGGGCCAGCGCACCAACAGCGGCACGCGGATGCCCCCTTCGTGCACCGTGCCTTTCAGCCGCGCCATTCCGGCGTTGTAGCGCCGCTGCTGCGGGCCGTTGTCGGTCATGAACATGACCACGGTGCGGTTGGTCAGCTCGAGCGTCTCGAGGGTCGCCAGAAGGCGCCCGACGTTGTCATCGATGTTCTCGACCATTCCATAGATCTTCGCGGTCACGTCGGGGTCGAAGTCCCCTCCGATCGGCGTGCCAGGGCCGGCGAAGTCCTCCGCTGTCATGTTCATCGCCTTGTACTTCGCATACTTGGCCGCGGGGACTTCGAGGGGCGTGTGGGGGGCGTTGAACGCGAGGTAGGTGAAGAACGGCTGCCGCTGATGTGCGGTGATGAACTCGATGGCGGCGTCGGTGATCACGTCGCTGACGTAGCCTCTGGTCTTCACCCAGGTGCCGTTGCGCCGGAGCAGCGGATTGAAATAGCTCGTCCCCTCGACTGGATCCGACGGTTGCCCGATGCCGCCGCCGTTCAGCACGAGCGACTCCTGGAACCCCTGATCCATCGCGCGCAGCGGGTAGTTGTCCCCCAGATGCCATTTGCCGAAGATGCCCGTCCGATACCCGGCTCGCGACAACACCTCTGCGAGTGTCGTCTCGTCCGGGTGCATCAGCGAGCGGCCCAGGTAAGTATCGACGACGCCGGTCCGATAGTTGTACCGCCCCGTCAAGAGGCTGGCGCGCGTCAGGGAGCACACAGGGGACACGTAAAACGACTGGAACGCCACCCCTTCACGCGCGAGCCTGTCGATGTTCGGCGTGTCGAGCTTCGGGTTGCCGTGAACGCTCAGGTCGCCGTAGCCCTGATCGTCGGTGATGATGACGACGATGTTGGGCGGCAGGCTGCGGGGAGGCCGTGACGGCTCTGCAGCCGACGGCCCGATCGCGAGCGCCAAGGCGACGAGGGAACAGAGGTATTTCAAGATGACGTGGCAGCGTCGCATGTGGCACCGTCGCGGTCAATCACCCTTTGCGCTGGGCAAGGCTCCTGTAAAACATCACGGGTATAGAATGCGGGACCGTGCGAGCCCTCCTTCTTCCCCTTGTTCTGCTGGCGCTGGCCGCCGCCCCGCAGCGCAGGGACAATCCACAGGGCCGCATCCCTACGCCGCACCTCGAGTCGAGCGGCGTGGTGCGCTGGTGATGCAGTCCGGTAACGGCTCTTTTACCGTGCGCCAAGGCCGATTGAAGCTGTGCCTCGCGCCGCGAACGCACCAACCTGCAGGCGCGTCGGGCCGGAGTCGCGGAGTGACTTCATGAAAGCCTGCGACCGGCGCACGTTCCTCAAGGCCGTGCCGGCCATCACCGCGGTCGGAGGTTTTCAGCTGCAGTCCTCCGGCGCAACGCCGTTCGGCGAGGACTTCGGCTTTCTCGACACGCACGCGACTGGCGATTGGTGGCGGGGACCGCGCGCGGCTCAAGGCGCGCACCGGGCGGGAAAGCCGGTCAAGCCGGTGCCGCCGATCGTCGAGCTGCAGGTGCCGCGGCACCAGGTCGTCGCCTTCGCCCTCTATACCCACGATGCCGGTGTTCTGAAACTCACCGCACAGCTCTATCCCTTGATGCCGGACGAACCGCGCGACGCCCGGCTCGAGGTGCGGCGGGGCGGTCGATGGCGGGAAGTGGCGCGGGCGCGCGTGGAGTATCCAGGGTGGACCGCGCACTTCAGAGTCGAGGGCTGGGACGCCAGAGTGACGACGCCGTACCGCGTGCGGCACGGCGCGGCTGCGAGGTTCGAGGGGACCATCCGCCGCGATCCCGTCGACAGGGGCGAGATCATCGTCGCCAACCTGGGTTGCAACTCATCACGCACCAAGGGACCGCGTCCGGAGATCGTGGATCGCGTGCTGGGGCAGGATCCGGACCTGCTGTTCTTTTCCGGCGACCAGACCTACCACCACACCGAGCACACCGCAGGGTGGATCGAGTTCGGCCTGCAGTTTCGCGAGGCGATGAGGGACCGGCCGACGATCTGCATCCCGGACGACCACGACGTCGGTCACCCGAACCTGTGGGGCGAGGAGGGCGCGCGCTCCAGTGACAGTGGTGGCGCCGATGGGGGCTACTTCTTTCCGGCGGCCTACGTGAACATGGTGCAGCGTGCCCAGTCATGGCATCTCCCGGACCCGGTGGATCCGGCGCCTGTGCGCCAGGAGATTGCGGTCTACTTCACGCGCCTGCGCGTGGGCGGCGTCGACTTTGCGATCCTCGAGGACCGCAAGTTCAAGACGGGACCACTCGGCGCCATCCCGAAGATGGGCCCGCGTCCCGATCACATCAACGACCCGCAGTACGATCCGCGGCTCATCGACGGCCCGGGGCTGCAACTGCTTGGCGAGCGGCAGCTGAAGTTCCTGCGCGCGTGGAGCCAGGACTGGGCCGGCGCCGAGATGAAGTGCGTGCTCTCGCAGACGGCCTTCTGCGGCGCCGTCCACCTGCACGGCACGCACGACAACCGGCTGCTCGCCGATCTCGACTGCAACGGCTGGCCGCAGGCCGGCCGCAACGAGGCGCTCCGCGAGATCCGCCGCGCCCGCGCGACGCATCTCTGCGGCGATCAGCACCTGGCGGTCACGCTCAAGCACGGGATCGACGAGCACCGTGACGGGCCGTATGGCTTCACCAGCCCGGCGCTGGTCAACACGATCTACGCGCGGTGGTGGCACCCGCGTGACGAGAGCGCCGGCGCCAATGCCGTCGTCGGCAGCACGCTGCCATGGACCGGCGACTACCGTGACGGGCTCGGCAACCTGATGACGATGCTGGCCTACGCCAATCCGGGCGATCTGCAGGACGAGCGTCAGCGCGCCGACGGCTACGGGCTGGTGCGCTTCCGCAAGGGCAGCCGCGAGGTGACGTTCGAATGCTGGCCGCGTTTCTCGCAGGGAGAGCAGTTCCCCGGGTGGCCGATCACGGTCCGCAGCGACGACAATGACGGGCGGTCGCCGGCGGGCTGGCTGCCGGCACTGGAAATCAACGGCGTCGATCAGCCGGTGGTACAGGTCGTCGCCGAGAAGGACGGCGAGATCCTCTATACGATGCGCGCGACAGGCAGGCGCGTGCAGCCGCACGTCTACGCCGACGGGGTCTACACGGTGCGTATCGGTCGATCGCGCCCCGACGTCGTCACTCTCACCGGGCTGAGGGCGTCCCCTGACAAGGGTGCCGCCGGCACGCGGACGGTCAGCTTGTAACCCCGCTGCGACCCCATAGCTGCTGTCTGCGGGCAAACTGCCTCCTGTATCGTTGTGACATGGAGGACGAGCGCGGACTCACCGAAGAACTCGAACCGGATGCCGAGGGCGAGGCAAGCGCCTCCGTGCGAGTGGCGCCCGACGACCTGGCGCCAGACACGCTGCGGGCGGTGGTCGAGTCGTTCGTGTTGCGCGAGGGCACTGACTACGGCGTGCACGAGGTGTCGCTCGAGGCCAAGGTCGAGCAGGTGCTGAAGCAGCTTCGTCGCGGCGAGGCGCACATCACGTTTGACCCAGCCACCGCGTCGGTCAACCTCGTGGCGACGAGCGACATCGGCGGCTTGAGGCCGCCCGAACGGTAGAGGGCCTGCCATGGCTCACCGCCGCGGCGGGGTGCGTCGACTCGACGCGGACCGCTGGGAGGTGGAGAACGTCCAGGCCAGAAGTCGACTCTGCTTCTGGCCCTGCGCCATCGTCAGTGTTCGAACGTCCGAGGCGCCGACGTCTTGCGCTGCCTCGACCAATGGGGGCAGATGATCGCCTCTCGACACCAGCGTCGTGAACCAGTGGCACTGGCCAGCAACACCGGCACTCTCGGCGATCATCCGGCGCACGAACCCGAGTTCTCCGCCGTCGCACCACAGTTCCCGGGCCTGCCCCCCGAAGTTGAGCGGAGACTCTCTCGACTGCCCAAGATTGCGCCGCTTGCGGCGGCTACCCGCGGCCGCCTCCTGCGCCGACGCGTGGAACGGCGGATTGCACATCGAGGCGGCGAACACCTCTCCCTCGGTAATCACGCCTTGGAAATACGCGCCCGGCGAAGGCTGCACTCGACACTCGATGAGATTGGCGACGGCCGGACTGGCCGCCACAAGGTGCCGCGCCCATTCCACAGCCTCCAGATCGATCTCTGAACCGACAAAGCGCCATCCATACTCGCTGGCGCCGATGAGCGGATAGATACAGCTGGCGCCAACCCCGATGTCGAGGACGCGCGTGGAATTGCCGCGTGGGATGGGCGAATTACTCCCTGCGAGGAGATCCGCCAGGTGGTGCAGATAGTCACTGCGCCCAGGGATGGGGGGACACAGATAGCCGGGCGGCACATCCCAGTGCCTGATCCCATACGCGTGCGCCAGGAGAGCGCAGTTCAAGGCCTTCACGGCCGAGGGATTGGCGTAGTCGATCGACAGGTCGCCGTAAGGGTTGGGGGCGACAAACGGCGCCAGCGTCGGGTTGGACGCCACCAACTGCGCAAAGTCGTAACCGGTACGAAACCGGTTGCGCGGATGCATGCCGTCTTTACGACCGTGCCGAATCATCTCTGTGCCCGTTCAACGAACATGTTCCGCTCGAGCACCAAGAAGTAGCCCTTTGCGTCTTGCGTTCCAGGACGTCGGCGTGACCTAGTCCGGGACCGGGCCGAGCGTCACCAAGTCGTATGTCGCGTTCAACCTGGCCATCCGGTCGCTGTCGGCGAAGTCGGCCTCCGTCATCGTCGCCAGCTCGGCCAGGTACCGGTCGAAGCCGGAGGGCTGGTAGATCATCAGCATCCGACCCTTCGATCCGTCGGGCAGGCGCGCCGCGTGAGGAGCCCCAGGTGGGACGTGGATGCACGCCCCGGTCGCGACCACGATCCACTCACCGTTCACATGGAACTCGATCGGACCCTCGAGCACGTAGAACGTCTCGGCGTGGTGATCGTGACGATGCAGACCCAAGGCGAACCCGGCCTTGAGGTTGTCCTCCATCAGGGCATAGGCACCGTCTGAATCGTCAGCCCCGACCTTCACGAACGTGTGATCGGCCGACCACTCGTATCCGATCCCGCCGCCAGGTGGGATGATCCGGCTCTTGCTCACTATTGCGCTCCTCGCATAGACATCGTTGCCGGCGGAGAACCGCGTGACGCCCGGTCCGGTGGCCATCACCCCGGCGGCGACGGCGTGCTGGATGGGCGACCGCGCCCGCACCCTAGTCGAGCGGCTTCAGCTCCTGGAGCATCGTCGGAATCAACTCGCTGATCGTGGGGTGGATATGTACCGCGCGCGCGATGGTCTTGTAGGAGACGTCGGCGTACATGATGTCGAGCAGCGAGTGCACGATCTCGTCTCCGCCCGCGCCAAAGACGACGGCGCCGAGCAGGCGCTCGGTATCGGCGTCGATGAGCGCCCGCATGAAGCCCTGGGTTTCGTTCATTTCCCGTGCGCGGCTGACCTTGGTCATCGGACGATAGGCGACGAGCACGCGGCGCCCGGATTCGCGCGCCTCGCCGAGCGTCATCCCGACCCGGCCGACGGCCGGGTCGGTGTACAAGGCGTAGCAGACGTTGCGGTCGGTGATGTTCCTCGGGTCGTTGTCGAGCAGGTTGCCGGCGACGATTTCGAAGTCGTTGTACGACGTGTGCGTGAAAGCTCCGCGGCCGTTGCAGTCGCCGAGCGCCCACACGCCTGGCACGCTGGTTCGGCACTGGTCGTCCACCGTGACGAATCCACGCACGTCGGTCGCAATGCCCGCCACGTCGAGCCCCAGATCGTCGGTGTTGGGCCGGCGGCCCACCGCCATCAGCACGTGACTGCCGGCCACTTCAGGGGCGCCGTTCGTGCAGTCGACGCCCACCGTAACACCGCCGGGCGCGGGGCGGAGCGCGATGCAGGACGCATTGAGCCGGAACGCGATCCCTTCGCCTTCAAGCACCTGCTGCAGCGTCGACGACACGTCGGCGTCCTCCCGGCTGATCACCCGGTCGCCCTGCTCGATCACGGTCACCCGGCTACCGAAGCGCCGAAAGATTTGCGCGAATTCGAGACCGATGTAGCTGCCCCCGACGACGATCAGGTGCTCGGGGACCACATCGAGCTTCAGGATGCTCGTATTGGTGAGGTACGGCACCTCACGACCGCCCGACATGTCGGGCACTGCCGCTCGGCCCCCGACGTTGATGAAGATTTGTTCGGCGTCGAGCGTCTCGCCGTTGACCTCGACCGTGTGCGCGCCTGTGAAGCGCCCGTGGCCTTCGTAGACGGTGATGTTCGGCGTGCCCTTCATCCAGCCTTCGACGCCTTCGTTGGACTGCCGGACGATGGCGTCCTTGCGCGCCATGACCCGCGCCAGGTCGACCTGGACGTCACCGCCGGTCGTGAAGCCGAACTCGTCGCCTCGCCGCGCCATATGGATCGCGCGTGCGCTCGCGACGAGCGTCTTGGTAGGAATACAGCCGACATTGACGCACGTGCCGCCGAAGCGACCGCGCTCGATCACGGCGGTCTTTCGGCCGGCCTTCGCCAGCCGCGCCGCCAGTGACGGCCCGGCCTGGCCGGTGCCGATGACGATCGCGTCGTAAGGTGTCGACATGTTTCAAGACTAACGCATCGCGCGCGCCGTCGTTTCGCGCTGGCGCTCAGCGAGTCCGTAACGCCGCTATCAGCGGACACGAAATCGTCCCGCGACTGCTGCAGCAATCGGCGACCAGCCGCTTGAGCACCGTCTCCATGCGCCGCAAGTCGCGCAGCTTGAGGCGGACGTCGTCGAGCTTGTGCTCGGCCATCACCCGCGCCTCATCACAGTGCGTCCCATCGTCCAAGGCGAGCAGCCCGGCGATTTCCGCCAGGCTGAACCCCAGCCGCTGGGCGGACTTCACGAACTTCACGCGGGCAACGTCGGCCTCGCCATATCGTCGAACCTGGCCGTAGGTCCTCTTCGGTTCGGTCATCAGCCGCTTACGCTGATAGTAGCGAATCGTCTCGACGTTGACGGCCGCGGCCGCAGCGAGCGCCCCGATGGTCAGACTGGATAGCGGGTTCGGCATGGTGTTGACTCCGTACTTGGGTACGGCCCTACGCTGGATCCTAGGCCGGTATCGAAGCTGGCGAGAAGGAGAATGCGCGATGGCGACGACTACGGCGGGACGGGGCACGTTGCTGGTGGGCGGACTGGCGGCGATGCTGGCCTCGACGTGCTGCCTCGGGCCGCTGGTGCTGCTGATGTTCGGTATCGGCGGCGCGTGGATCGCGAATTTGACCGCGCTCGAACCCTATCGTCCGATCTTCATGGGCGTGGCCGCCGTGGCGCTGTTCATCTCGTACCGGCAGATCTTCCGCCCGGCCACGGAATGCCAGCCGGGCGACGTCTGTGCGATGCCACGGGTCCGGACCACCTGTAGGGCCCTGTTCGGACTGGTCGTCGTCCTGCTGATCATCGCCGCCGGCTTTCCGTTGGTCGTGCCGTATTTCTATTGATTTCGCCGAGACCGATCAGATCAAGGGAGAGAGTCCGATGAAGACGATGATCCTATCGGCCGCCGCTGCCGCGTTCCTCCTGGCGAGCCCCGTCTGGGCCGCGCAGAAAACCGTCACGCTCGCCGTGTCCAACATGACGTGCGTGACCTGCCCGATCACCGTGAAGATGGCGCTGACGCAAGTCAAGGGCGTGAGCGAGGCCGCCGTCGACTTCGAGAAGAAAGAGGCCGTGGTGACCTTGGGGCGTCGACGGCGCGACGCCGCCTGCGGTGCGGCGCCACTCGCGCCCGGCGCCGATCGGTCTGGAGGACGATCGTGAACGGCCACACACTCCACGTCACCGGCATGACGTGCGACGCGTGCGCGCGTCATGTGACCAAGGCGCTGTTGGCGGTGCCGGGCGTCAAGACCGCTGACGTCTCGTACCCGCAGGCGTCGGCTCGCATCACCGCCGACGAGGTGGTGGATGCCGCCGCTCTTGCCTCGGCGGTTGCCTCGGCAGGATACGGCGCGAAGCCTGGACCCGGCGCGCCGAACGCGCACACCGGCGAGTCGCCGCTGCGCATCGCGGTAATCGGCAGCGGTGGCGGCGCGATGGCCGCCGCGCTCAAGGCCGCCGAGTTGGGCGCCACCGTGACGCTCATCGAGCGTGGGACCATCGGCGGGACGTGTGTCAACGTGGGGTGCGTGCCGTCGAAGGTACTGATCCGCGCGGCGCACATCGCGCACCTGCGCCGCGAGAGCCCCTTCGACGCCGGCCTCTCTGCTACGCCGGCCATCGTCGACCGGCCGCGCCTGCTCTCGCAACAGCAGGGCCTCGTCGACGGATTGCGCGACGTGAAATACGAAAGCATTCTCGCCGGGATAGCCGCCATCACGGTCGTACACGGCGAGGCGCGATTCAAGGACGGCCACACCCTCGCCGTAAAGCCCACCGAGGGCGGCGAGCGCTTGGTTTCGTTCGACCGCTGCCTCATCGCCACCGGCGCGAGCGCGGCGATCCCGCCCATTCCGGGTCTGGCCGACACGCCTTACTGGACGTCGACCGAGGCGCTCGCGAGCGATCGCATTCCGCCGCGACTGGCCGTCATCGGGTCGTCGGTGGTGGCGGTGGAGCTCACGCAGGCGTTCGCCCGGCTGGGCTCCCGCGTGACTATCCTTGCTCGCAGCACGCTGTTATGTCGGGAAGACCAGGCCATCGGTGAGGCTGTCACGGAGGCGTTTCGCGCTGAGGGGATCACGGTGCTGACCCGGACCCAGGCGGCCCGCGTGACGTTCGAGAACGGCGAGTTCAACCTGACCACCAACAATGGTGAGGTCCGAGCCGATCACGTCCTGGTGGCCACGGGCCGCGCACCGAACACCGCCGGCCTGGGTCTGGCGCAGATCGGCGTTGCGATGGACGCGCACGGCGGCGTGGTCGTGGACGACCACATGCGCACCAGTGTGCCGGACATCTTCGCCGCGGGCGACTGCACCGACCAGCCGCAGTTTGTCTACGTGGCAGCGGCCGCCGGCACGCGGGCGGCCATCAACATGACCGGCGGCGACGCCGCGCTCGATCTCACGACCATGCCGGCGGTCGTCTTCACTGACCCGCAGGTGGCCACCGTGGGGCTGTCGGAGGCCGAGGCGCTCGCACAGAATATCGAGACCGACACCCGCACGCTGTCGCTCGACGCGGTGCCCCGCGCGCTCGTCAACTTCGAGACGCGCGGCTTCATCAAGGTTGTCGCCGAGGCGGGTACCGGCCGCCTGCTGGGCGTGCAGGCCGTGGCGGCCGAGGCGGGCGAGCTGATCCAAACCGCAGCCCTGGCGATTCGCGCCGGGATGACCGTGCACGACCTCGCCGATCAGCTGTTTCCCTATCTCACGATGGTCGAGGGGCTCAAGCTCGCGGCGCAGACATTCACGAAGGACGTCAGTCAGCTCTCCTGCTGCGCCGGGTGACGTGGCCGAACAACAAGAAGGGTACGGTTCCAGACGACATCCCCGGGCCTGATGTCTTCGATGGTCCGCCCCGTCGCTGTGCCTTGCCGGCCCCTGAGTTCGGCTTTGGTCACCGCGGTGAGAGCAAGTACCGGAGGGAGTTCGACAAGGCCGACCATGTCGCTGACCATTGCCGTGAGCGGTTCGCTCAATGTCGATGACCTGGACCTGGTGGTCCAGGCAGCGCTCGACGGCGCCGGCCTCGCGTGGGTGGCGGAAGATCGCATCACCCAATACCTCGACTCGGGCGCGCTGGTCCGCGCGTGCTCGAGGATTGGTGTCCGCCGTTCCCGGGATTCTTTCTCTACCCTCCCAGTCGGAAGCAACAGCCACCGCCCTCGCGGCGGTGATCGACGCGTTCCGCTTGCCGAGCTGATGCGGGCCGCTCGGCGCCGAGCTACAAGTCGGGGGCCTGCAGCTTCAGCGCGCGCTCGCCGATCAGTCGAGAGATGCCCGGCGACTACTGCGTGGGTTCTGTGTGCACCCACGTGGCATCAGGGAGGGCCCGCGTGGCCTGAGTACGCCTTTTTTTCTGGGCTGTCGGGGCAGAGATCGAGGCGATTTTCAGCGGCGCCCGCCATCCCGCGAGAACCCTCAACGGCTTGCTAAGTTGTTGAAAACACAAATCGAGAATTGGCGCTTGGGGTCCGCCTTCGCCAAGACTACGGCGGACGCCATCCTTCGCAGATCTGGGCGAAGCCAGCCGAAGCTCGCCGAACTCTGATTCGCCGAGTGGGATTTCGCGTGAGGCGAGCGAAGGATGGCGGAGAGGGTGGGATTCGAACCCACGTGCCGGTTTCCCGACTAGACGCTTTCGAGGCGCCCCCGTTATGACCGCTTCGGTACCTCTCCGCGCGAGGTAGGAAACCGGATTTTACCATGCCCTCCAACCGGCCGACGCTGGCGCAACCCGGCGGGACGCCGTTTGGCGCCCCGCCCGTGGAAGGGCCGGCCAATCGTCTGACCGGCGGAAGGACCTGCGTCAGGGACGCGTCGGTGGCGAGGTTGACGCGCCGCCGGACGTGCCAATCGATGGGCATGCCGCGCCAGTGGCCACCACCGATACCACCTGCAGGCGGCGGACGTTGACTTCGACTTCTTCCTTGGTTTCAACCGTGGGTGTGCCGGAGGCGCCGGCGGCCGGACGCTGCTCGGCCTCATCCGTACGCTCGAGGGCCGCGTCGCGGCGGACGGAGGCATCCTCGCGGCCGCGGGCCGTCACCACGGTGTTGGCGTGTCGCCGGAAGTCTTCGCCCTCGCCCACCAGTTCGTACGTAAGGGTTTCGCGTCCCGGCGCCTGCAGGGCGCGCGACGCAGCCGTGCTGGCCGTGTCGGTCGGGGTCAATGCGTAGCTCGTCCCGTCGATGCTGGCGGTGAGACAGCCCGTGACGGAGATCTCGGGTCCGCGCGCTGTGGTCTCGGTCGAGGCAGTCCCGGATGACTCGACTTCGGTCACCGCGCCGCTGGACGATTTGGTGTTGTGGTCATCGCTGCCGCATCCCGCTGCGAAGACGACCGCGGTGGACACCACTGCGGCAAGGCAGACTCTGCTGAGCATGTAGGTTGACTTCATGGCCACAATCACGAGCAAAGGCCGTGCCCGATCTGCGAACAGACTGGCAGGAGTCCGCGCCCCCCCGCCACGCCGCGAATGCGTCGTGGGGCGCTACGCGTGACGCGTGTTGCACACACGGCGGCCGCACTGCTCTTGCGATGCCGCCCCTGGCTGCCTGAGGTGAGTTGGGGAGCCGACGCGCGTCCCGGCGCGGCCGCCTGCGGCGACCCAGTCGGCGACAATGCTCCCGTGACTCCCAACCTGTCCGATTGGCACGGCGTGCCCCGCCCCGAACGCCGGGTCATCGAGGGGCGCTACGCCCGTCTCGAGCCGATGACCATCGCGCGCCACGAAGCCCAGTTGTTCGGGTCGGCTCGGGCGCCAGGCGCCGAGGCGCGATTTGCGTACCTGTTCGAGTCCGCGCCCGCCGACGGGGTGGCGTACCGACGCTGGATGGAGACGGCCGTCTGCGGCGAGGATCCGTTGTTCTTTGCCGTGATCGACCGCGCCACGGGACGCGCCGAGGGCCGGCAGGCGCTGATGCGCATGGACCCCGCCAACGGCGTCATCGAGATTGGCCACATCCTCTGGGGGCCCGCCATTGCACGCACGCGTGTCGCCACCGAGGCTTTGTCGCTGATGGCCCAGTACGTCTTCGACGACCTCGGGTACCGGCGCTTCGAGTGGAAATGCAACGACCGCAACGCGCCGTCGCACCGCGCCGCCCTCCGCTTCGGCTTCACGTTCGAAGGCATCTTCCGGCAGCACATGGTCACCAAGGGCCGCAACCGCGACACCGCATGGTTTTCGATGATCGACGCCGAGTGGCCGGCGCTCAGGTCGAGCTACCAGGCCTGGCTGGCCGAGGACAACTTCGACGGCGACGGTCGGCAGCGACGTACGCTCCAACAGTGCCGCGCGTGAGCACGGCGGTGACTACCGGCGCCGCCTGAAGAACTCCTGCATGAGGCGCTGCGCCTCCTCGGGGAGCACGCCTTCGACGACCTCGACGCGATGATTGAGCCCGGGTGCGGCCAGCACCTGCGCCGTCGAGATCACCGCCCCAGCGCGGGGTTCACGCGCGCCGAAC
>JBKJQW010000001.1:0-5091 GCA_046593715.1 Luteitalea sp. | reverse complement strand
GAAAATCAGCACGCGCGAGCAGAAAGCGGAGATCGCCGATCGGATCGGCACGTTCGACTTCTCCAGCCCGTATGGGGCCGACGTGCGCAAGTGGCTGCGTCAGGGCATCGGCCTGCATCACGCCGGCCTGTTACCGAAGTACCGCGTGCTGGTCGAGCAGCTCGCGCAGCTCGGGCTCCTCAAGGTGATCTGCGGCACCGACACCCTCGGCGCCGGCATCAACGTGCCGATCAAGACGGTGGTCTTCACGCGTCTGTGCAAGTACGACGGGCAGAAGACCGCCCACCTGACCGCACGCGACTTCCATCAGATCGCCGGACGCGCCGGCCGCAAGGGCTACGACGACGTCGGCTTCGTCGTGGTGCAGGCGCCTGAGCACGTCATCGACAACCTGCGGCTCAGCGAGAAGGCGGCGCGCGACGGACGCCGCGTGGTCAAGCGCAAGCCACCTGACCACAACTACGTCCACTGGGACCAGAACACGCTGACGCGGCTGATCAGCGCACCCGCCGAGCCGCTGCTGTCGCGCTTCCAGGTCACGCACGGGATGCTGCTCAACGTGCTGAGCCGGCGTGGCGACGGCGGTCGGGCGATGCGGCAGCTCATTCGCGACGCCCACGATCCCGAGGCCGCCAAGCCGGCGCACCGACGCCGCGCCTGGCAATTGTTCCGCGCCCTGGTCACGCGCGGCATCGTCGAGATCGTCCCCCGGTCGCCCGAGGGCGGACGCGTCCGCGTCAACGTCGATCTGCAGGACGATTTCTCGATGAACCAGGCGCTGTCGCTGTACCTGCTCGAGACCCTGCCGCTGCTCGACGCAGACTCGCCGACACACGCCCTCGATGTCCTCACGCTCGTGGAGTCAATCCTCGAGAACCCCGAGCTGATCCTCCGCAAGCAGCTCGATCGGATCAAGGACCGTGCGGTCGCCCAGATGAAGGCCGACGGCGTGGAGTATGACCAGCGGATGGAGGAACTCGATCGGCTCGAATACCCAAAGCCGCTGCGCGACTTCGTGTACGACACATTCAACGCCTTTGCCGACCGTCATCCCTGGGTCGGCGAAGAGAACATTCGCCCCAAGTCCATTGCGCGCGAGATGTTCGAGACCTGGAAGTCGTTTGCCGAGTACATCCTCGAGTACGAGCTCGAACGATCCGAAGGCCTGCTGCTGCGGCATTTGACCAACGTCTACAAGGTCCTCAGCCAGACCGTCCCCGACGGCTCGAAGACCCCCGACATCCTCGAGATCGAGTGGTATCTGAAGACCCTGGTGCGCAACGTGGACGCCAGCCTGGCCGACGAGTGGGAGCGGATGCGGGATCCGAACTACACGCCGCTCGCCGCAACCGCGCGCAGCAGCGCCGGCATCCGACCTCCCGCGGTCGTGCCCTATGACATCACGGCCGACACGCGGTCATTCACCGCCGCCATCCGCGCGCGGGTCTTCAGCGCGCTCAAGCTGTGGTCAGGGGGCGATGGCGCCGCGGTGCTCGCCAGCCTGGACACACCGGCGCAGCCCGATCCCGACGCCCACGCCTGGACCGCTGCGCTGCTCCGCGACCGGCTCGACGCCTACCTGACGGAACACCAGATGGTGCGTTTCGATCCCGAGGCACGCAACGCGAAACATACCCATCTCGACGCCCCGGCGGGAGCACCGATCTGGCGCGTGCAGCAGATGCTCGTGGATCCGGAGATGGCCAACGACTGGGTGGCGGAGTTTGCCGTGGACGTGGGCGCATCCCGCGCGGCGCAGGCGCCCGTGCTGTGGCTTCGGTCCATCGGTCCGCTGGCGTGAGGTAGCGCCGGGCTGTCCCAGCCGGCCCTACCTTCCTCGTCGGTAGGCGCGGACGCCTGCTGCCCAGAGGCATGCTCATGTGGAGGGAATATCGGCGACCTCGATGCCGCGACTGCGGGCCAGAGCCAACAGCCTGCGGTCGGCGCTCGCGATCATTGCGCCTTCCCGTTCGGCGAGGGCCAGGTACACGCAGTCCGGCACCTTGTGGCCAAGTGTCAGCGCGAGGTTGAGCGCCGACTGCACGAGCGCCTCATCGTCGGCGAGGTCCACGACGCCATCAGCGACGGCATCGAGTGTCGCCGCCAGAGCCTCTGCGGCGTCGGCAGTGGTCAGCCCGCCCTGCTGGCATTTCTGCCGCAGCGCCGAGGCCACCTCAACCACCATCAATCGCGGCGCCAGCCAGCGCCGGGGCCCCTCGAACACGGCCAGGCTTTCCGTCGTGCCGGCCTCCGGTACCACCAGCTTGACCGCGACAGAGGCATCCAGTACGGCGACGGCCACCGATTCAGCCACGGCGGTCGCGCTCGCGTCGGATCAGTCGTGTGCTCTCGAGAGACGGTACCGCAGACGTGTCGCCGATGGACGTGCGGATGGCCTTCGCGCGACGCAGAAAGACCTGACGTCTGAACTCCACCGACGCAGCCAAGGTGCCGCGCACCTCTTCTTCGAGTGAGATTCCCTTGCGCGCGGCTCGAGTCCGCAGGGCATCGGCCACCTCGTCGCTCAGTTGCCGCACCTTGAGATCGGCCATGGCCAACGCTAGCACTGCCCCCACCTGGGGTCAACTTGCTACTTCGCCGGTTGCGGCACGTAGCGCAGGTACGGCTTCTCGGTGCGCCAGCCGTCAGGGTATATCGTCCTGGCCTCATCGTCGGAGACCGCCGTCACGATGATGACGTCCTCGCCCGGCTTCCAGTCGGCAGGAGTGGCGACGCGATGCTTCGCGGTGAGCTGGAGAGAATCGACCACGCGCAGGATCTCGTCGAAATTGCGGCCGGCGCTCATCGGATACGAGAGGACCAGCTTGACCTTCTTGTCGGGCCCGATGACGTAGACGTTGCGGACCGTCTGGTTGTCCATCGCCGTGCGACCGTCGCAGGTGTCGCCCGCGTCGGCCGGGAGCATCCCGTACAACTTCGAGACCTTCAGGTCCGGGTCACCGATCATGGGGAAGTTGGGCGCGATACCTTGCGTGTCGGCGATGTCCTGCGACCAGGCGGCGTGTCTGTCGACGGGGTCCACGCTGAGGCCGATGACCTTGACGCCGCGCTTGTCAAATTCGGGTTTGAGCCTGGCGACGGTGCCGAGCTCGGTGGTGCAGACCGGCGTGAAATCCTTGGGATGCGAAAACAGGATCCCCCACGCATCGCCCAGCCACTGGTGAAAACTGAGCGACCCCTGGGTCGTGTTAGCAACGAAATCGGGGGCATTGGCGCCGATGGCGAGCGGACCGGACATGTGCAGGATCTCCTGCCGGGCGGGGACACGCCGCCCGGACCGCCTGATGGTGCGGCGGCAACCGCGCGAGGTCAAGCGCTCCACGCCGAGATCCGTGGCATATGACGCATCACAGCGTCCAGGGAGACGTCTGCTCGATCAAAGGCGCCCCAGCCTCGGTGCCGTAGTCGAGGGCGGCAGCTGGGCGCGCGGGGTGGCGCGGACCGAGAGCAACCGCGGGGTCGGCACACACAACTCGGGCGCGAGGAGCATACGCTCCCCGCGCCCGTGGAATTGTGCGCGCTGGTAGGGGTGGCTCCCCGAGCTGCCCTGACAGGGCACGTCGGGGACGTGCCCCTACCACCTAGTTCACCGTCGGCTCCGACTTGGGCGGGGCCTTCTTCAGGCCCTGAATCTGCAGGCCCGTCGCCAACGCGGGAGCCGCCTCCTTCAGCACATGCTGACGGTAGAGCGAGGCCATGCGGTCGTTCTCGGCCTTCTGCTTGGCGTCATCGCGCGCCCGCAGCTTCTCCTCGCGCGCGTTCTTGGCCACCCCGGCGTCGTCCAGGTCGGTCTGGCGTGCGGCAGACACGGCCGCGGCGTCCAGCACCAGCGTGTGCTCGGCCGTGCCGAGGTTGACCTTCTTGCCACCGGCGAAGATCTCGTGACGACCGTGCTCCTCGTACCACTTGGTGAGGGTCGCCGTCATGTGCATCTTCTCGATGATGTTGCGCCAGCCGATGCCCGTGTTGTAGGCGCAGAAGCTGATCTCGCCCTGCTGCGTCGCATACGGAATGATGCAGCGCTCGGTGCGGCGGAAGTCGTAGTTGAACAGGTCCTGGAACCACATCCCGGCAATGAACAGGAAGTTCCAGCGGTCCTGGCGGCGCGCCTCGACGTCTTCGAGGGTGCGCAGCCCGTCCACCCGGCCGTAGCTCTTGCCGCTGGCGCCGAAAGTCTTGTCGAACTTCTTCACCAGGTCGGTGAGCTTGAAGTGCGTCGGCGACTTGAACGGGTCGTAGTTCTTGGCCAGGGCCAGACCCATGCCGTACATCGACATCCGCTTGCCACGCGCGGCGTCGTTGACCCGCTTCAGGTCCTGGGCCAGCTGCTTGCCGTCGAGGAAGGCCGTCACGGGGACGGCTTCCTTGGTGTCCTTGTCGACCATCACCGCCATGCCGATGCCGCAGTTGGGATGGCAGCCGCACGCCAGGTTGCCCCAGTCCTGCTGCGGGCCCTTGACCAGGTCGGCCCAGTCGGTGAAGGTCCCCATGAACGAAATCGGGAACCAGTCGCGAGTCGGCTCGCCGATCTGCACCTGGTTCTTCACGTCGTGCGCCAGGTGCGACAGCGTGTACCGCTGCGCCGCCCGACGCTCGTCGGTGACCTCCTCGTCGCGACCCGTGAACGACACGGGCTGGAACGAGAGGAAGCTGATCTTGCGCGGGTTGTCGAGGGCGAACTTGATGATCCGCCCGACCTGCTCGTTGTTGACGCCGTTGACGATCGTGGTTACCGGCACGATGTCGACGCCGTTGGCCCACAGGTTCTCGATCGCGCGCAGCTTGACGTCGAACAGGTTCCCGACCAGCCGGTGTGAGTTGGCGGCGTTGCCGATGCCGTCAAACTGCAGATACGCGTAGCGCAGACCGGCCTCGGACGCCGCCCGGGCAAACTCTGGGCTCTTGGCGAACTCGATGCCATTGGTCGCCGCCTGCACCGAGTTGTAGCCGACTTTCTTGGCGTAGCGGACCGCGTCGAGGAAATAGGGCGAGAGCGTCGGTTCGCCGCCCGAGAACTGCACCGACATCTGCCGACGGGGCTTGATGGTGATGGCGTTGTCGAGCAGGGTC
>JBKJQW010000047.1:0-20331 GCA_046593715.1 Luteitalea sp. | reverse complement strand
ATCGGGCCGGGTCTTCTTCGTGAAGGTCGACGACATCGACTGGATCGAGGCCGAGGGCAACTACGTGCGCCTGCACATGGGCCCGCAATCGCACCTGCTGCGCGAGACGATGAAGGGGATGGAGTCGGTGCTCGATGTGTCGCAGTTCATCCGCATTCACCGCTCCACCATCGTCAACGCCGATCGCATCCGAGAGCTGCAACCGCTCTTCCACGGTGAGTACGCGGTCATCCTGCGCGACGGCACGCGCCTGGTCGCCAGCCGCGGCCCGGACAACCGGTTGAAGAAGCTGCTGGCCGACGCCACCATCCACGGGTGAGGCGTATCACCTGACGCGCGTGCAGCGGAATGGCGGGGAGGGATCCTGATCGCCCGTCTCGACCTCGACGACGGTGCGCATGAGGCGTCCGGGGCGGTCTGCTCATGGAAGCAGCCTCGTCGTCCCTTACAATTCCTCCACCATGCAAGAGCGTCGTCGCCGATTCGTCCCGGGGCGGACGCGTTGGTGGCTGTGCCTGATCCTGATGGCCGCCAGCCTGCCCTCGGCAGCGCAGGTTCGCGAGCCAGGCGCCGACGGCCGACGTCAGCTCGAGCAGGCGCGCGAACTGATGAAGGAAAGCGCCGCCGATCGGATGCCCGCGCTGGCGCTGCTCGATGAGGCCGTCGAAGCGGCGCGTGCGGCTGCTGCGCCGTCGATCGAGGCCGAAGCCAAGCTCAGTCGCGGCGAACTCCGCCTGAACCTCGGACGGGACGAGCCCGCGGCCCTAGCCGACCTCGAAGCGGCCAAGGCTCTGTGGGTCGCCGAGCCCGACTGGACCCGGGCGGCAAGGGCATCGACGCTGGCGGGGGTCGTCCTGCGCCGACTCGGCCGCCTCGACGAGGCAGAAGCCGCTCATCGACAGGCCCTCGCGTGGTACGAGCAAGAAGCCGACAGGGCAGGGTTGGGCACCGTGCACCACAACCTCGGGGCGCTCTTCTACAGCCGATCGCGCCTGGACGAGGCGATCATCGAGTACGAGGCGTCCATCGCCATCCGCACGACGCTCGGTGACGTCGCCTCGACGGCCGGCACGCTCAACAACCTCGCGACCGTCTATGGCAACCGCGGCGATCTCGACCGCGCGATGACCGCCCACCGGCAAGCGCGCGAGGTGGCACTCGCATCAGGCAGCGCCAACGACGTGGCCTATGCCACGCTCGGCCTCGGCTCGCAGTCATTCGCCCTCGGGGCCTGGCAAGAGTCGATGACGTTCCTGGCCGACGCGTCGAAGAGATTCGAAGCGCTTGGCGACCGGTCCGGGCTGGCATTCGCCAATCACACCCTCGGCGTCGTCTACCTCGGGCTCGGCCACGATGTCGATGCGATCACGTTGCTGGAGTCGGTCCTGCCGCTCCGCGCGCACGACCCGGCGCGACTGGGCACGACGCTTCAGAGCCTCGCCGGTGCGTACCGCGCGGCCGGGCAGATCGACGACGCCAGATCGGCGCTGGAGAGTGCGCTCGCGCTCAAGCGCAAGGCGTTGGACCGGTTCGGCGAGGCGGCGACGCTTCGTAGCCTGTGTGCGCTGGAGCTGGCCGAAGGCCGGTACGCCGAGGCCCTTGGTCATGCGACGCTGGCGCGAAGTCTCGCCGAGCAGGCCAAGACGCCAGATGGCGTGGCGCTCGCAACGGCTCTCATGAGCAGCGCCACGGGCTCTCGTCCGGAACCTGTGCTCGCGGCCGACCTCGAGCGACAGGCGGCCGACCCGGTCGTGCGGCGCGTGCCACGCACGGAGGCGGTCCTGCACGCGGAGTTGGCACGAGTCGCCCTGAACCAGGGCGATCTCGACCGCGCGAGATCGCATGTGGCCGCCGCACTCGCCAGGGTCGAACAGGTGCGCGCCGGCGTGGCCGCTCTCGACTTGCGTGCGACGTATCTGGCGAGTCACGCCGATCTGATGGACCTCCAGGTAGACATCCTTCTCCGGTCGCATGAGGCCTCACCGGCTGCGGGCCACGACCGCGACGCCTTCCTCGCCGCCGAACGCGCCAGGAGTCGCCGCGTCCGGGACGCGCTGGCCGACGCCGCGCTCCCGCGTTCGGCGGCCAATCCGGCCCGGGCCCGCGAGGTGCAGCTCGAGAACGGAGTGAGCGCAGCCGCGTTACAGCTCGACCGCGCGATCTCGCGCGCCGCCGCCGACGTCTCGGAGTTGCAGGCCGAATTCGACCGCCGGTCACTGGCCCTTCGGAACTTCAGAGCAGAGATGCGGGCGCAGCTGCCTTGGCGTCGGGAAGACCCCTCCCCCGACTTCGATGCGATTCAGCAGCGCGTGCCGGAGGGCACGGTGCTGCTCGCGTATTGGCTCAGCCCCCACCGCTCCGCGGCCTGGGTGCTGACGAGCCGCAGCCTTACCACCGTCGCGCTCGCCGGGCGTTCCGCGATCGAGAGCGGCGTGCGCACCCTGCACGCCGCGATGGCAGACGACGCGGTCGATGCGGACCTCGAGCCCGTGGCCCGCCTGCTGCTCCAGCCGCTCGAGCCCCACCTCCAGACCGCCCGCATCGCCATCGTCGTGGACGGCGTCCTGGAACACGTACCCTTTGCCGCGCTGCCGTTGCGCAACGGCAGCCGGATCCTGGACCGACACGAGACGCTGCGGATGCCGGCGGCGGTGTGGATGTCGCTGCCGGCAGCAGCCCGTCGCGCGGGCGAGACGCCACGCGTCGCGGTGATCGCCGACCCGGTCTACACGCGCGACGATGCCCGTGTGGCAGGCACCCTGTCGACGTCCGGGCTGCCGGTCGCCGCCGCGGATGCCACGCGGAACGCTCCGGCGCGACTGCGCTTCAGTCGGCAGGAGGCCGACGCCATCGCCGCGCTCACCTCCGCAACGGTGCTGACCGACTTCCGAGCCAGCAAGGCGTCCCTGGCGGCACTGCTGGTCAGCGACTTCGACATCGTGCACATCGCATCGCACGCGACGCAGCACACGACGCGACCCGATCTCAGTGGCCTCGTGTTGTCGTTGGTCGACCAGACGGGCCGCCCAATCGACGGTCACGTGCGCCTGCACGAGGTGATCGGCCTGCCGCTGTCTGGCCAGGTCGTCGTCCTCAGTGCCTGCCAGACCGTCGTCGGCGCCGAGTTGCGGGGCGAAGGGCTGCAGGGCCTCGCACGAGGATTCCTCCAGGCCGGCGCACGCACGGTGGTCGCCAGCCTGTGGGACGTCGACGACCGGGCGACGATGACCTTGATGCGCCACTTCTACGAGGCACTCGTGCGCGATGGCATGCCGGCCTCACGCGCCCTCGAGCGCGCGCAGCGGGCGATGCACGCCGACGCGAGATGGCGCGCGCCGCGGTACTGGGCCGGGTTCGTGGCACTGGGCGCGCCCGAATGAACGACGCCACCCGGTCGCCCGACGACCCGCTCGGGCAACTGCTGCGCCGGCTCGGCACGTCCGACGAGGCCGCCGGTGAGGCCTACGAGGCGTTGCGCCGGCTGCTGTGCCGACACTTCGAGGTGCGCAGCTGCGCCGATGCCGAGGGACTGGCCGACGAGGTGCTGGACCGCGTGTCGCGGCGCGTGTCCGACGGGGTTGACATCTTGGACGTGCCGGCGTTTGCGCGCGGCGTGGCCAGGCTGGTGCTGCTCGAAGCCCGGCGACGGCCTGCGTTCGAGCCCTTGCTGGTAGAGCCCTCGACCTCGCCAGAGCCTGTCGGCGGGTTCGACGAGGAGGCTGCGCGGTGCCTCGAGCAGTGCCTTGGCCGGCTCGATGCCTCCATGCGGACCGGTGTGATTGCGTACTACACCGACGACGGCCGCAGGCGCATCGAGGGGCGCAAACGGCTCGCCGCGGAACTCGGCGTGAGCGCGACGGCCCTTCGACTGCGCATGCTCAGGTTGCGCTTGTCGCTCGAGCACTGCGTGCGCGGGTGCGTCGGCAGCCGGGTGGGCCGAAACACTCCTGCCCCCGGGAACACTGTTCTATGACGGATCCACGGCCAGTGCCCCTCCCGACACACGATACCGATCATCTCCAGCGCTACGTGCTTGGCGTGTTGGACGAGCCGGCCTGCGAGCTGATCGAACACGACGCCTTCGGTAATCCGGACGTGGCTTTGTCGATTGACGCGGCCGAAACGCTTTTGATCGACGGTTACGTCGCAGGCACGCTCGCGCCGACACAGAAGGCGTTGGTCGAGCGAGCACTGGCCGTGCGGCCACGGCTGCGCGAACGCCTGCAGGTGGCTCGTGCGCTGGCCTCCTCACGCGGCACGCGGGTCTCTGCCAGGGGGTGGTGGTTGGCCCTCGCGACCGCGGCTGCCGTGCTCGTGGCGACGGCCCTCTGGAGCGCGCGTTCAGTGACACCGCACGACGAGTCGGTGTCACAGGCGCAACTCGACCCCGGGCAGAGAGCCGTCGTGCCCGACCAGGCCAGTCCGACGCCGCCGGTCACGTCGTCGCCCAGCGGCACCAGCTTGCCAGGAGCCCACGCGACGCCGCCCGCTGAAGCCACCGAGGCTCCTCGGCCACTCCGGTCGGTCTTTGCCGTCACCTTGCCCGCCGGCGTGTCGCGGCGTTCGGAGGCCAGGACCATGCTCGTCCCGTCGTCGGCCACACACGTCGAACTGGTCGTCCCGATCGCAGCAGGTGACGACTTCCCGCGCTACCAGTTACGCGTCCGCGACGCGCGAGGACGGGAGATCGGGATGGCCACGGCCGCGGCACCCAGGTCGAGCCGCACAATCTCGGTCGTGATCGCACGCGGCGTGCTCGTGGACGGCGCGTACGAAGTCACCGTCGAAGGGCTCTCCGCGCAGGGCTTGGCCGAACCGCTCGCCTACCTCGATGTGCGCGTGGCCGCGCAGCCGTAGCCACGAAACGGATCCGGGCCGCGAGTCACTCCATGATGACGCCACCTTTGTGGGTGGCCCACGGAGAGACCCATGGCCCGTCTGCGCTTTACCCTTGCTCTGCTCCCTATCACTCTGGCCTTCGCCGCGCTTCCGGCGCACGCGCTCGAGTGCACCTGGACTGGCTTCAGCGACAACTGGACCAACCCCGTGCGTTGGTCGTGTGGTGTCGTTCCGGACGGCGACGACCACGCGATCATCCCGGGCGGGTCGGTCACGGTGAGCGTTCCCCAGGTCGTGGGCGCCCTGTCGCACGCGTCGGGGTCGCTCACCACGACGGCCAATCTGACGGTGAACACGGCATTCACATGGACCGGGGGCTTCGTCATCGGCGGCAGCGGCGCCGCCGTGGTCCTTGCCGATGCCACGACATCGACGATGTCCAACGGCGTGCTGCACACCGACGGACGCATCGAGAACCACGGCACGTTTTCGTTGCTCGCCGGTGCCTCGGTGGGTGGCACAGGCACGTTCGACAACCGGGGCACCCTCGAGCTCGCCGGCACGAATTTCAACATCCGGACCCTCAACAGCGGCTCGATCCGCAAGACCGGCGCCGGCACGACCACTCACGGAAGCGCGGTGACGCACACGGGCTCGATGCTGGTCGAGGCGGGCACCCTGATCCTCAACGGCAGCACCAGCACGATGGGGGGCACGTCCACCGTCAGCAGCGGCGCCATCCTGCGGCTGGGCGGAGCCACGACGCATGTGGCAGGCGGCACGATCGGCGGGGCCGGCGCGTTGCAGCTGAACGGCGGCCTGCACACGGTCACCGGCGCGACCACGTGGTCCGCGGCGACGGTGACCTGGACGTCGGGCGACATCCACACCACGCTGGGCTCGGTGACGGTCAGCGGGGCGTTTGCATGGAATGGCGGATTCCTCACGGGCGCCGGTGGCCATGCGCTGATCCTCGCCACTTCGGTGAACGCCACACAGACGGCTGGTGTGCTGCACACCGACGGCCGCCTCGAGAACCACGGCACGGTGGCGTTGCCGGCCGGCGCCTCGGTGAGCGGCTCCGGCACGTTCGACAACCGCGGCACCCTCGAACTCGCCGGCGCCAACTACAGCATTCGGACGCTGAACAGCGGAACGATCCGCAAGACCGGCGCCGCCTTGACGACACATGGCAGCACGTTCACCAATACTGGCGCCCTGGTCGTCGAGGCAGGCGAGTTGCGGCTCAACGGCGGCAACAACGCCGTGAGCGGGACGGTCACGATCAGCGCCGGCGCGGTCCTGCGTTTCGGCAACACCAGCACGCTGCAGGCTGGCCTGACAACGGCCGGGGCCGGCACGCTGGAGGTGGCGGGGACCGTCACGGTGCTCTCGGCGTACGCCCATCCGGGCCTGACCAACGTCGTGGCCGGCCAGGCCGTCTTCGACAACGCGCCCTCGGTGACGTTCGCCGCACTCACCCACACGGGTGGCTTCCTCGACATCCAGCGCCCGGCAGCGACGATCACCGGGACGTTCACGCGGACCGGCGGCACGCTCCGCACGACCGGCAACACCCTGACGTTCTCCGGCGCGGGCACGCAATTGCTGGACCTCTCGGTGGCCTCGACGTTCGCCGGCCTCGCCGTGGCCCCAGGCACCACACTCGTCGAGGTGCAGCCAGCCAGCACCGCCACCGTCAGCGGCGCACTCACTAATTTCGGCGTGATCCGCAAGACGAGAACGATGACGGCGGGTAACAACCCCTTCGGCCTGACGGGCGTCGTGCTCGATGTCGCGACGCTCGGATCGCTGGCCAGCGTGCAGGTCGATCGGCGCGACGTGACGCATCCGCTGGCCGGGCCCGACCAGCAGACCGGGCGCTTCTGGACCATGACGCCGGTGGGCGCAGGGTTCGTGCTCGGCGTGACGTTGCCCCACGCCGTGGCCGACCCTGCGACCACGTCGGCCTGCCGCCTGACGGGCAGCACGTGGGACTGCGGGCGTACGGCGGCGGCACCGGGCCTGGTCTCCCGTACGGGACTGACGGCCCTGTCGGACTGGACCGTCGGCACGAATGTCACGCAGACCGACACCTACTCGATCACCGGCACGATCTTGCTGAACGGCTCGACGCCCATGACCGGGGTGAGCGTGCAGCTGGCTGGCGCACCGACCAGCACCAGCGGAGCAGGTACGTACAGCTTCGACGGGCTGGCGAGCGGGTCCTACACGGTCACGCCCTCGCTCGCTGGCTACGCCTTCGCACCGGCGACGCGGTCGTTCACGGCGATCACCGCAAACCAGGTCGGCAACTTCACCGCGCAGAGGGTGTGGGCGATCACCGGCACCGTGCGCGACCTGAACGACACGGGCGTGGCCGGCATCACCGTCAACGCGAGCGGCTCGGCGACGGGATCGGCCGTCACCGACGCGGACGGCCGCTATTCCCTCACCGGGCTGCCCCAGGGTGGGTCGTACGTCGTCGCGCCGGCGAAAGTGTCGTTCAGCTTCACTCCAGCCACGCACACATTCACGAACCTGACCAGCGACCAGGTGGCGCCCTTCTTCCTGGCACAGGTCGGCACGTTCACGCGCTACTTCGCCGAAGGTGCGACGAGCACGTTCTTCGACACCGAGATCGCGCTGCTCAACGCGACCGGGCAGGCCACGACGGCGACCTTGACCTTCCTCAAGGCTGACGGGACGACGGTGGCACACGATGTACCGCTGGCCGGGCTCGCGCGGGCCACGGTGAATCCGAAGCAACTGGCCGGCCTCGAGAACGCCGAGTTCTCGACGGTCATCACGTCGACCCAGCCGGTGATTGCCGACCGCACCATGCGCTGGGACGCGCGTGGCTATGGCAGTCACGCCGAGACGAGCATCGCCGCGCCCGCGCTCGAGTGGTACCTCGCGGAAGGGGCGACGATCGGCGGGTTCAATCTCTTCTACCTGATCCAGAATCCCAACGCGACCGAGGCCAACGTCGACGTCACGTACCTGCTGCCGGCGCCGCAAGCGCCCATCGTCAAGACGTACGCGATTGCGCCCAGCACGCGCTTCAACATCTGGGTCAACCTCGAGGCGCCGGAACTGGCGGCCGCGGAGGTCTCAGCCGTCATCCGCGGGACCAACAATGTGCCCGTGATCGTGGAGCGGGCCATGTACCGCAACAACGCGGGACGGACCTTCGATGCCGGTCACGAGAGCGCAGGCGTGACGGCACCGGCCACCGAATGGTTCCTGGCCGAGGGGGCGACTGGCAGCTACTTCGACCTGTTCGTGCTGATCGCCAACCCAGTGACGACGACCGCGCAGGTCAGCGTGGACTATCTGCTGCCAGGCGGGACCGTGCTGACCAAGACGTACGCTGTGGCTCCGCAAAGTCGCTTCGGCATCTGGGTGGACTTCGAGGATCCGCAACTCGCGAGCACCGCGGTCTCCGCGCGCGTGCGATCCACCAACGCCGTGCCCATCATCGTCGAGCGCGCGATGTGGTGGCCGGGCGACAGCAACTCGTGGCACGAGGGCCACAACAGCGCCGGCGCCGAGCGCACCAGCACCAAGTGGGGTCTGGCTGACGGGCAGGTCGGCGGAACGTTCAGCGTGGAAACCTACATCCTGATCGCGAACACATCATCCACCGGCGGCACCGCGCAGGTGACGCTGGTGTTCGAGGACGGCACGACGGTGGTGCGCCAGCTCGCCCTGCTGCCGAACAGCCGTGAGAGCGTGCCGGTCAGCCTGACGTTCCCGGAGGCCGCGGGGCGGCGCTTCGGCGCCGTCGTGGAGAGCTTCGGGGCGCCGGCGCCCGAGATCGTGGTGGAGCGGGCGATGTACGGCAACGCGGAAGGCGTCGTCTGGGCCGCCGGGTCAAACGTCGTCGGCACGCGGCTCAGGTAGGGACGACCATCCCGGTCGTCCCTGACCTGCCGCCGACGCAACAAGACCTGCTAGGGCAGGAACGGGAACAGACGCTTGATCTCCGCCGCGTTCGGGCGGCTGCCGTACTCGCAGATCTCGAAGGCCTCGACGTGCTGCACCTTGGCGGCGACGTCGGCGCCGTAATACTTCTCGAGTGAAGTGCGGACGGCGGGTGAGATGTTGCCGGCGCGGTCCTTCTTCAGCCACTCGCGGCGGGCCTTGACGTCCTTGGGGACCTGGTCGAGGCGGCCCGAGTGCCACGGCAGCCACTCGTAGAACTGCGAGACGTGCGCGTCAAGCGCGTCGATCTTCTTCTCGAACGTGTCGGTGATGTCCACCACGATGTCGGGCGAGAAGGGATTGGGCTTCTGGAAGTTGTCCTGGTAGTACAGGAAGACCGGGTTTTTCTTGGTTGCCGGCACGTGCGTGAGGATGTTGGGCACCGACACCATGAACGCCGCGTCGCCGAGCAGCACGCCGGTGTAGCGGTGGTCCGGGTGGTAGTCGTTGGGACGCGGTCCCAACACGAGATCGGCGTTGACCTCACGGATCTGCGCGATGATCTGCTCGCGCACCTTCAGGCTCGGCACGAGCTCGCCATCGTGGTTGTCGAGGACGACATACTCGATGCCGAGGCGCTTGCCCACTTCCTGGGCTTCGGCGCGTCGCCGCGCTGCCAGGATGCCGCCACCCATCTCGTGGTGACCGGCGTCGCCGTTGGTCACCGACACGAAACGCACCTTGTGGCCGGCCGCCACCCACTTGGCGGCGGTGCCCGCCGACCGGATGTCGCAGTCGTCGGGGTGCGCGCCGAACATGATGATGCTCAGCTTGCCTGGGGTGGACTGCGCAGAGGCAGACGACGCAGCGACCATGACCATGGCCAGCGCAGGAAACAGCAGGGACGATCTGAAGGACACGCAGAGACTCCTGGGGAGGGACGGGCAGACGCCCGTCGCCTGAAGGCTACACCGGAGCCGAGGTAGCCGTCGATATCTCCAGGTGTGCTATCAAGAATGCTTGGGAGTTCCCCGATGCGCAGACTGCTCGCCCTTGCCATGAGCACCCCGCTGATTTTCGGCTCCGCCACGACCGCGGACGCCCAGACCGCCGCACCCACCGCGCCGGCCGCCTACCCTCCCACCAGAACGGTCGGCCAGGTGGACGACTACTTCGGCACCAAGGTCGCCGACCCGTACCGCTGGCTCGAGGACGACAACGCCGCCGATACGAAGGCCTGGGTGGAGGCGCAGAACGCCGTGACCTCCAGCTATCTGGAGAAAATCAGCGCCCGCGATGCCATCAGGGCGCGCCTGACCACCCTGTGGAACTACGAGCGCTACGGTCTGCCCAGCAAGCGCGGCGCCCACTACATCCTCACCCGTAATGACGGCCTCCAGAACCAGGCCGTCTTCTACCGTACCAAGAGCCTGACCGCGACGCCGGAGCTGCTGCTGGATCCCAACACGCTGTCGGCAGAAGGCACCGTAGCGGTGAGCGGCACGACCTTCTCCGACGATGGACGCTTCATGGCGTATTCGCTCGCCGAGAGCGGCTCGGATTGGCTCCGCTGGAAGGTCCGGGAGATTGCCACGGGCAAGGACCTGAGCGACGACGTGCGCTGGTCCAAGTTCTCGAGCGCGGCGTGGCTGCACGACGGCACCGGCTTCTTCTACAGCAGGTATGACGCGCCCAAGACCGGCGAGGCGCTGACGGGTGTCAACAAGAACCAGAAGGTGTACTTTCACCGGCTCGGCACCGCGCAGGAATCGGATACGCTCATCTACGCGCGCCCTGATCAGCCCGATTGGTTCCTCGGCGCCGACGTGACCGACGATGGCAGGTATCTGCTGATCTATCAAAGCGAGGGCACCGAGCCGAAGAACCGCGTCTTCGTGAAGGACCTGACGCGGCCCGACGCCAGGGTCGAGCCGTTTCTCGACCAATTCGACGCCTCGTACAACGTCGTCGGCAACGATGGCTCGACGTTCTACGTGCTCACCAACCAGGGCGCGCCGCGCAAACGCCTCGTCGCCATCACCTTGAGCCAACCGGCGTCAACCGGATGGAAGACACTGATTGCCGAGGGGCCGAAGCAAGACGTGCTGGACGACGTGACGATGGCCGCCGACCGGCTCGTCGCGACATGGCAGATCGACGCCCAGAACAAGTTGCGGGTGTACGGCCTGAACGGTGTCCTGGCGCACGAGGTGACCCTACCGACCATTGGCGCGGTGACGTTCACGGGTCGTCGTGACCAGGCCGAAGGCTTCTACGCGTTCGCATCGTTTGCGTATCCGACGGCGATCTTCACGCTCGACGTGGCCTCTGGCCGCAGCACGCTGTTCAAGGAGCCCACGGTCGACTTCGACCCGACTCAGTACCAGACGACGCAGGTGTTCTATCCGTCAAGGGACGGCACCCGCATCCCGATGTTCATCACGCACAAGAAGGGGCTGCAGAAGAACGGCGCCAACCCGACGTACCTGTATGGATATGGAGGCTTCGACGTCTCGGAGACGCCGCGCTTCTCACCGGCCAATCTGGCGTGGATGGAGATGGGCGGTCTCTACGCAGTGGCGAACCTGCGCGGCGGTGGCGAGTACGGCAAGGCCTGGCACGATGCCGGGCGCCTGAAGAACAAACAGAACGTCTTTGACGACTTCATCGCCGCGGCGGCGTACCTCATCGCGGAGAAATACACGTCCACGCCGAAGCTGGCCATTGGCGGCGGCAGCAACGGCGGCCTGCTGGTCGGCGCGGTGATGACGCAACGGCCCGAGCTTTTTGGCGCAGCGCTTCCGGCCGTTGGCGTGATGGACATGCTGCGGTTCCACCGGTTCACCATCGGCTGGGCCTGGACCTCCGATTACGGCAGCTCGGAGACCAAGGAGGGCTTCGACGTCCTCTACAAGTACTCGCCGCTGCACAACCTGAAGCCAGGCACCGCCTATCCGGCGACGATGGTGACGACGGCCGACCACGACGACCGCGTGGTGCCCGCGCACAGCTTCAAGTTCGCCGCGGCGCTGCAAGCCGCGCACAACGGCCCGCAGCCGGTGCTGATCCGCATCGAGACCAAGGCCGGCCACGGGGCGGGCAAGCCGACCAGCAAGCAGATCGAGGAAGCCGCGGACAAGTGGGCGTTCCTCCAGGCGAATCTCAGGTAGGGCGCGCTGCCCGAACGCGTGTGTCGTCGGGGGAAGGTAGGGCGCGTTCCCCGAACGCGCCGAGACGGGCCGCTCGGGGAGCGGCCCCTGCCTCCGCGGCCCTACCCAGGCGACTTCACGGGGCAGGCTGGAACAGCAGTCCCTGCTGCGCCATCAGCGGATCGTCGATCGACTGCATCCACGCGCGCAGACGTCGCTCCATCCCGCGGCGCCGCTCCCTCTGCGCCGGCGCTCCCCAGAGGTTCTGCCGCTCGCCTGGATCGGCGTCCAGGTCGAACAGTTGATCCTTGGTCGTCGTGCCGTACGAGCGCACCAGCTTCCAACGCGCCTCACGGATCATCCGCAGGTGGGCGATGGCGTAGTGGTGGATGTCGTACTGTCCATAGACCGCCTCACGCCACTGCGGCACGGCCTCGCCGCGCAACAGCGGGCTGAGATCCCGGCCGTGTCGAGGCGCCGAGGGCGGCATCGGCACGCCCGCGAGGGACAGCAGCGTCGGGTACATGTCTTCGAAGGTCACCATCTCGCTGACGACCCGCCCGCGGCCCTCGATACCCGGGCCACGGACCAGCAGAGGCGGGCGCAGCGACGTGTCGAACATGTTCGGCATCGTTGGCCCATTGACGCCGCCGACGATCCAGGTGCCGTTGCCCTTGGTGTGCAGTCCGTGATGCCCGATGTTGTAGCCGTGGTCGCTGGTGAAGATCACGACCGTGGTGCGGTCCAGGCCAGCCTGCTGCAGCGAGTCCAGCAGGCGACCGACGTTGCGGTCCACGGAGTGGATGCTGGCGTAGTACTCGCGGGTCCACTGACGCACCTGCGCCTGGTCGAGACCGGGAAACACCGGGATCGTCACAGCCGCGTCGCGAAACGGCGCCATGTCCTGCTCGGGGACAGGTCCGTACGGCGTGTGCGGAGCACGGTAATGCACCGACAGCGCGAATGGACGCCCGGCTTCGCGCTGCAGGAAGGCCAGCGCGGCGTCGGTGATGACGTCGGGTTCGGCGCCGGGCACCTCGCGGTCGATGCCGCCGTCCTCGAGCCGGGGGTTCATGGGGGTCGTGCCGCCGCCAAGAAAGCCGAAGAAATACCCGTATCCGTGGCGCGTCGGATGGAACCGCGGGAGCGAGCCCAGGTGCCACTTGCCGACCAGGCCGGTGCGGTAGCCGGCCTGCTGCAGCGCCTCCGCCCAGGTGGTGGTGTCAGGAGGCAGGCCTACCCCGGCGTCGGCTTCGGCGGGGTTGATCCAATCGGTGATGCCGACTTCGGTGCCGTAGCGCCCTGACAGCAAGGTCGCGCGACTTGGCGAGCACACAGGCGACGGCGTGAAGACATTGGCAAACCGCACGCCTTCGTTGGCCAGCCGGTCGATGCCGGTCGTGCGCGCGTCCCGATTGCCGTAGGAATTGAGGCTCCAGCTCGCCTGATCGTCGGTCACGATGACCAGCAGATTGGGCCGGGAGGGCGCCTGGGCGCCGGCAAGCGCGGGTCGGGCGTCCGGGGTCGGTGACTGCGACGTGGACGCCACGCCGGCGGTCAGCGACGCCGCGAGTACCGCCGCGACCGCCAGTCGCCCCATCACGCCGGCATCCGCTTCAGGGCGTCCCTGGTCAGGGCCTGCACGGCCAGCACCATCGACTTGAGACCCATGCCCTTGCCCATCGAGATGTTCTGACGAAAGACGCGCTCGACGATCTCGGTATCGAGTGCGAGCACGTCCTCGGCCGGCTGACCCGAGTAGACCTTGTCGAGAATTACCGCCAGGGCCTTGGCCGAGATGCCGCTCGGGTTCTCGACGGCGAAGTGCAGCTTCAGCCTGCGGTCAGGCTGCAGCATCGCCCAGACGTACGCGTCTGATTCGCACTGCGGCACCTGGTGGCTCTTCGGCCAGGGACGGGTGGCGACGTCGGCCGGCACTTCCGTGAACTTGTCCGCGAAGCCGATCAGCAGGTCTGCCCTGTCGGCCGGGTCGGCGAACATGTCGAGCGTCTCCTGCAACTCGTCGAGCTGCTCCTCGGTGGTCATGCCTCCGGGCCCTTGGCTACCGGCACGCCGACCAGGTTGCCCCACTCGGTCCAGCTGCCGTCGTAGTTGCGGATCTTCTCGAAGCCGAGCAGATACTTCAGCGTGAACCACGTGTGGCTGCTGCGCTCGCCGATGCGGCAGTAGGCGATCGTCTCCTTCGAGGGGTCCAGACCCTTCTCGCCAAGGTAGATGGCCTTGAGTTGTTCGGCGTCCTTGAAGGTGCCGTCCTCGGGGTTGATGGCCCGGGCCCACGGCACGCTCTTCGCGCCAGGGATGTGGCCACCACGCATGGCGCCTTCCTGCGGGTACTCCGGCATGTGCAGCTTGGCCCCGGTGTACTCGTCGGGCGATCGCACGTCGACCAGTTGCCCGCCCACCTCGCTGTGTGCGAGGACCTGCTCGCGGAACGCGCGGTGCACGACATCGTCACGTGTCGAGGGCACGGGGTAGGACGAGGCCGCGTACGCCGGAACCTCGCGTGTCATCGGCCGCCCGTCCTTCTCCCACTTCAGGCGGCCACCGTCCAGGATGCGGGCGTTGGTGTGGCCGAACAGCTGGAAGACCCAGAAGGCGTAGCAGGCCCACCAGTTGTTGCGGTCGCCGTACAGCACGACCGTCGTCTCCGGGGTGATGCCGAAGCGCGAGACCAGCGCAGCGAAGTCGGCGGCAGCGATGTAGTCGCGCTTGAGCGGGTCGTTCAGGTCGGCGGTCCAGTCAATCTGCACGGCGCCGGGTATGTGCCCCGACGGGTAGACCAGCGGGTCCTCGTTGGATTCGACGAGACGGACGCTCGGGTCGTCCAGGTGCTCGGCCACCCACTCGGTGGTGACCAGCGCCTCGGGATGGGCGTAGCCCTTGTCGATGTTGGACATGTGTGACTCCTTCAGGGTCATTATCGGTCTGCCTGCTGCCGACGCGCGCCGATGACAAAAGTCACCGCCCCCACGGCGAGCAGGACGGCGCAGGGCAGGACCATCTCGCTGACGCTGAATTCCCGCCAGATCGCGCCCTCGAGCGCGACGATCGCCCACCGCACCGGACTCAGGTAGCTGAGGCCGATCATCCACGGCGGCAGGAACATCAATGGCACCATCGCCCCACCCAGCAGGAACAGCGGCATCATCACCGCCGGGCCCATGCCGCCGATCCCCTGCTCGGTGTGGGCCATCGAGGCCAGCAGGAGGATGATGCCGACAAAGGCCGCGGCCGTGCAGATGATGGCCGCCAGCAGCAGCCCCCACGACGAGGGGCGCACGCCGAAGGCCGTGACGCCGAGGAGCAACAACAGCACCTCCACGATGGAGATCGCAAAGAGCGCGGCCAGCGACTTGCCGGCAAGCACCTGGCCCGGCGACAGTGGCGACACGTGCAGACGCACCAGCGTGCCGCGCACACGCTCGGACGCGAACGTGGTGCCAAACGCCATCACGCAGCCGAACACGGCCCACAGCATCGACTGCGGGAACGTGACGTCGTAGCCGTTGCGGGGTCCGCTCCTCTCGCGCTGGAGGTCCTCCTGGGTGATCTCGAGCGGCGCCCACGCCGCGCTCTGGCCAGCGCCCTCAGTGCCCGGTGCGACGGTGGCCGCGTCCGGCGAGGCGAGGAACGTGTCCAGTTGGCCGAGAAACGTCTCCAGGCCTGGACTGGCACCGGGCCGATTGGTCCTGAGGTCGCCAAGCGTCTTCTGCACGCTCTCGCGGCTGCCGGCCGGGTTGGCAAACAGCGACTGCAACCGCTCGGCCCCCTGCTGCAGCAGCAGGCCTTCGAGCATGCCCCGCTCGCCCTGCCGGCTCGGATCGGTGTAGACCTGCACCTGCGGGGGCGTCCCGTAGAAGAGGCGCGACGACGCCTCGCCGAAGCCCGGTCGCAGGATGACGGCCGCCGTCCGTTGCCCCTTGCGCACGGCCTCGAGCGCCTCGGTCCGGCTGGCACGCACGGCCTCGAAGCTGTCACGCCCGATGAGCCGATCCGCGAAGGCCTGCGACGCCGGTGTGCCGTCCTCGTCGACGACCGCCACCGGAATGCGCGGCGTGGTTCGGTTACCGCCGGCAAACAGGGCGCCAAACAGAATGGCGACGCACAACGGCCAGATGAAGGTGAAAAAGAGCGAGGCGCGCTGGCGGCTGAAGGTCCGCAGGTCCTTGATGGCGATGGCAAGCATGGCTGACATGGCAGGTCCTCAGTCGCGCAGCGTGCGCCCGGTGAGCGTCAGGAAGACCTGTTCAAGCGTCGGTTCGGCGACGCGAAACGAGTCCACGGGGGCTTCGAGCGACAGGCGGTTGAGCTCGGCCAGCGGTTCGCGGGTCTGAATCACGACGTCGCGGTCGGCGATGCGGACGTGCAGGGTCGGCGCCCCGCCGTGCGTGGCAAGCAGGGCCGGCACCGTGTCGAGGGCGAGCAACCGGCCAGCGTCGATGATCGCGACGCGATCACACAGCCGCACCGCCTCCTCCATGTAGTGCGTGCTGTAGAGCAGTGTGCGGCCCTGCTGCTTGAGCGCCTCGATGCTGTCGAAGATGGCGTTGCGCGACTGCGGGTCGACGCCGACCGTGGGCTCGTCGAGGAGCACCAAATCGGGCTCGTGCAGGATGGCTGCCGCGATGTTGAGGCGACGCTTCATGCCACCCGAGTAGCCGCCAACCCGGTCGTGGCGACGATCTCCGAGGCCGACAAAGGCCAGCGACGCCTCGACACGTGCGTCGAGTGCCGCGCCGCCCAGCCCGTAGAGCCGCCCGAAAAACCTCAGATTCTCGTCGGCCGACAGCAGGTCGTACACCGCGAGGTTCTGCGGCGCCAGCCCGAGCCGGCGACGGGCGGCCGGCGAGGACGGTGCGCCATGCGTTCCGATGGTCACACTGCCGGAGTCGGGCTTCAGCAACCCCGTCGCCACGTGCATCGTCGTGCTCTTGCCGGCGCCGTTGGGACCGAGGAGGCCGAGAATCTCACCGGGGCGGACCTCGAGGGAGAGGTCGTCGACGGCCACGCGGGTGCCGTAGCGTTTGGCGATGTGGGACAGGACAAGCATGACTGACGTGATCGTACGGCCTCGGAGCGGTGCGCGGCCCATCCGGTCGCCGGGATCGGACAGGGTCACTGTGCCATGAGCCGACGGCGGTGACGATCCAGACGGTCGCGAATCGGCGACTTAGGGTCGCACAGGCCGCCAATCGCAATGCGATACTTCCCCATGCCCCGCCTCTGCGTTGCCTGCGTGTTGCCGTTGGTGTTGTCGATTGCCACGCCTGTCGAGGCGCAGTCGTTCCGCCCCGAGTTCACCGGAACGCGTGCGGTGGTCGCCGCGGGACGCTCACACACAGCCGAGGCTGGCGCCGAGCTGATCAGCGGCGGCGGGACGGCCGTGGACGCCGGCATCGCCGCCGTGTTCGCCGCCGCGGTCGTGGAGATCTCACACTTCGGCCTCGGCGGCGAGGCTCCGATGATCATCTACCTGGCCCGCACACGCGAGGTGGTGGTGATCAATGGCCAGGGCACGGCGCCGATGACCGCCACGCCGAGCGCGTTTGCCGGGCGCGACTCGATCCCCGCAAACGGCCCGCTCGCGGCCACCATCCCGGCGGTCGTCGATGCCGCCACCCTGGCGCTCGCCCGCTACGGCACCCGGTCGCTCGGGGAAGTGCTCGCCCCGGCGATCCGCCTGGCCGACGGTTTCCCGATGTACGAGTTCCTCAGCCGCTATCTGGCCAGCGAGCGGAAGGGCTGCGAGCCATATGCCGACACCATGCGGACCTACTATCCAGAGGGCCGCGTCACGCCGGCCGGAGAGATGTTCCGCCAGCCCAATCTGGCCCGCACGCTCCGCATGCTGGCCGACGCTGAGGCAACCGCGCTCAAAGCCGGGGCCTCGCGTGAGGCAGCCATGACCGCGGCCCGCGACGCGTTCTACACGGGCGCGTTCGCGCGACGCATTGCCACCGCCGTGAAAGGGGCGGGAGGGCTGATGACCGAGGCCGACCTGGCGGGCTACCGCAGCAAGGTCGAGGCGCCCTACAGCGCCACCTACCGAGGCTTCACCGTCCACAAGGCCGGACCGTGGAACCAGAGCCCGGTGCTGCTGCAGACATTGAATCTACTCGAGGGGTTCGACGTGAAGGCGATGGGACACCTGAGCACCGACAGCATCCACGTGATGACCGAGGCCATGAAGCTGGCGTACGCCGACCGCGACCGCTACTACGGTGACCCGGACTTCGTGGAGGTGCCCATCACCGGGCTCCTCTCGAAGGCGTATGCCAAGGAGCGGCGCGCCCTGATCGACATGACCCAGGCCAGCCTCGAGCAGCGCGCCGGCGACCCCCGCCCGTTCGATGGCAAGGCGACCGCCAGTCTCGCGGCTGAGGACCCGCATGTCTCACGCGTCGGCGCGAGCGGCGAGTCCGGTGACACGACGGCCATCGAAGTCGTGGACCGCGACGGCAACCTGTTCTCGGCCACGCCCTCGTCCGGATGGCTGCTCGGTGGCGCCTTCGTGGCCGGCGACACCGGCGTGCCGCTGAGCAACCGGATGCAGGCGTTTCGCCTCGAAGCCGGCAGCCCGAACATCGTCGCCGGCGGCAAGCGGCCCCGCACCACGCTCACGCCGACGATCGTCACGCGCGAGGGCGCGCCCGTGCTCGCGATCGGTACGCCTGGCGGCGACAGCCAGGATCAGCAGATCCTCCAGGTGCTGGTCAACGTCATCGACTTCGGTCTGCCGCTGCAGGCGGCCGTGGACTCGGCGCGCTTCAACACGCTCTCCATCCAGAGTTCGTTCGGCGCCCACGCGATCGAGCCGGGCGTGCTGGAGGTGGAGCGGGGCGTACCCGAGTCGGTCCGCCGTGACCTGGCCTTGCGCGGCCACCGACTCAAGCTCTACCCGGTGGCCGCGTACTCGACGGGGGTCGTCGCTGCCGGCGTCGACCCGGCCACTGGCAGGCTGCGTGGCGCCGCCGACGTGCGTCGCGAACGCGCCGTCGTGGCGTGGTGACCACCATGCGTGTGGCGATTGTCGGCGCCGGCGTGGCCGGCCTCAGTTGCGCGGCCGCCCTTGCCGCCGGAGGCGCGGCGGTGACGGTGTTTGACAAGGGCCGCGCACCCGCGGGCCGCACCTCGACGCGCCGGGCCATCATGCCCTTCGACCACGGTGCGCAGTACTTCACGGCCCGCCATCCCGCGTTTGAGGCCGAGGTGACGCGCCTGAGGGGCGAAGGTGCCGTGGCCGAGTGGACGCCGCGCATCGTCGCCGTGGAACAGATCGGCGGTGTGCCTCGTGCGGTGCCCGACGTCGTGCGCTGGGTCGGCACGCCCGGGATGAGCGCCGTGGCGCGCGCGCTCGCGTCACCGCTCGACGTACAGGTCGGCGTGACGATTGCCGCGATCGAGCGGCATCAGCACGGCTGGCAGCTCGAGATCGCCGGTCATGACCACACGGGCTCTTTCGATGTCGTCGTCTGCACCGCGCCGCCGGCGCAGACGGCGACGCTGCTCGCCCGGCACCCGTTGGCAGCGACCGTGGAGACCGCGGTGATGGCGCCGTGCTGGGCCGTCATGGCGGCATGGACCGAGGCGCTGCCGGTCCCGTTCGACGCGGCCTTTGTCAACGACGGGCCGCTGGCCTGGATCGCTCGGGACGGCAGCAAGCCGGGACGTCCACATCCTCATGCCTGGGTCCTGCATGCCTCCCCCGCGTGGTCGACCGCACACCTCGAGGACTCGGCTGACGAGGTCGTGGAGGCCCTGCTCGACGTATTGGCCGCGGTGGTGGGAGCGCCACTGCCGGCGCCGGTCTTCTCCGCAGCGCACCGATGGCGATATGCCTCGGTGACGCAGGGCCTGAATCGCGCCCACCTGTGGGACGGCGAGCAGGGGGTCGGCGTCGCCGGCGACTGGTGCGACGGACCACGGGTCGAAGGCGCGTGGCTGAGCGGTCGGACGCTGGCCCACGCCATCCTCGGCGCCTGACCCTGCCGCTGATGAGCCTGGTGCGCATCGCCGCCGCGTATCCTGCTTGCACGTGATGCTGCGCGCGACTGCCGAGGGTCTCTACTGCGAGGCGGGTCCGTTCCACGTGGACCCAGACGGGGTTGTCGACCTCGCCATCGTCACGCACGCGCATGCCGACCATGCCCGTCCTGGCGCCGCCCGCTACGTCTGCGCCACTCCGGGTGTGCCGGCACTGCGGCACCGCCTCGGCCCCGATGTGGCGATCGACAGCTGGGACTATGGCGAGTGCCACCAGATCGGCGGCGTGGAGGTGTCGCTGCACCCGGCCGGACACGTCGCCGGGTCCGCGCAGGTGCGCGTGCACGACGGCCGCGAGACCTGGGTGATCTCGGGCGACTACAAGCGCCAGGCCGATCCCACGTGTGCGGCG
>JBKJQW010000106.1:0-34043 GCA_046593715.1 Luteitalea sp. | reverse complement strand
GCTCGCACCAAGTCTCAGCACGGTCATGCCGCTGGGGTCGTGCACGCTGACAGTGGTGGCCGCGCCTTCGTGCGTGACCGAGCTGGGGTAGGTCGCGTCCGGTGCGACCGCCCCCCTGAACTCGATGTCCACCTCGCGGGCGGCCCCCGCCGGCGTCCTGGTGTCTGCCAGGGCATGGATCGCCGAACACATGCCATGCACGATCGATCGGCCGAAGAACGTGCCTCGGGCGAACGCGGGGTCGACATGAAGAGGGTTGTGGTCGCGAGACCAAGCCGCGAAGCGGCTGACATCGGCTGGACTGAAGTGCATGCGTGTTTTCGGCCCGTGAGTTTCGGGGCTGCCCTACTCGAGCCCTCTCGGAACATCGGCCTGGTCGCGGCCGGACTGCACTCCACGCGGATTGCCCTCCCATTCTACCGCCTGCGGGACCGCGCGTTAGCATTACGGCATGCCTCGCGCGCGCTGGCTCCTCGGCTTTCTGGCCGGCGGCATTGCGGTCCTTGCCGGTGTGGTGCTCGTGGGCAGGCCGTCCACGGTCGGGTCAGCGCGGTCGCAGTCGTGGCATGTCCACGTCGGTGCGCCCGGCGATGGCTCGAGCGCCAAGCCGTTCGGGCGGGTCTCGGACGCGCTGGCCGTGGCCGGACCGGGCGACACGGTGCTGATCGGCCCGGGAACCTACACCGAAGCGATCGAGACCGTCCGGGGCGGCACGCCGGCTGCCGCACTCGTGATCCGCGCCCTGCGTGCCGACAGGCGACCCGTCCTTGAGGCCACGGGGCGCGTGGCGACCCTGTCGCACCCCCATGTGACCCTCGACGGACTGGTCCTGGATGGGCGCTACGGACCCGACGACGCCGTCCGGGTGACCAGCGCCGCCAACGGGCTGGTGCTGCGCAACCTCGACGTGCGCCGGTCGGGTCGCGACTGTATCGACATGGCGGGCCCCTCCGACGTCCTGGTGGAGCGCGTCGTCATTCACCACTGCCTGAACGCGGACGGTGGGCGCGAGGACGCGCATGGCCTTGTCGCGGGCCCAGTCGAGCGCTTGACGGTGCGCGACAGCGAGATCCACACGTTCTCCGGCGACGGCCTCCAGCTGGACCCTTCCCGGGACGCGCCGGGATGGACAGACGTCCGCCTGGAGCGCGTGAAGCTGTGGCTGGCTCCCTTGGCGGTCGCCACCAACGGCTTCCCCGCCGGCGTGGTGCCGGGCGAGAACGGCATCGACACGAAGACACCCCGCGGCGGCCGTCGCGCCGCGCTGCACGTCGAGGATGTAGAGGCCTGGGGCTTCCGGAACGGCTTGATCACCAACATGGCCGCGTTCAACATCAAGGAGCGGGTCGATGCGGTTTTTGAGCGGGTCGCCGTCCATGACTCGCACATCGGCTTCCGCCTCCGGGGCCGCGCCGACGCGGGCGCCACCATCTCTATTGGCCGCGCCGTTGTCCACCACGTGACCACCGCCATACGATTGGAGGACGACCTGGCATCCCTGCAGGTGCGCGGCATGACGCTGGGTCGCGACGTCGGCGAGGCATTCCGGCGCGTGGCCTCGCCGGCCACGCCCTTGGACGTGCGCGACCTGATCGTGCTGGGGACGCGGCTGCCAATGGGCGTCGGGGCCGACCGAGCGCGCCTCGTGGGGCCGCAGGCGTTCGTCAACGCGGCGGCCGACGACTATCGGCTGGTCAGCGCGCCGCGGTGAGGGCCGCCACGACCGCCACCACATCGCGCACCGCCTGCGCCTCGGCGACGGCGTCGTCCTCGCTGCCGGACGGGTCTTCTGCAAACACCAGCGTGAGCGGTCGCTGGCCGGTGAAGAGCAGCTCCGGAGCCACCTTGAGCTGGAAGGTGTACGGGTTGCCGACCGTCTCACCGCGATAGACCAGCGCGTACGCCGCCAGCCCAGTCGGCGTCCCCTTCAGCACGTGCACCTGAACGGGCCCACCCGCCGCCGGCACCTCGACGAGGCGGTCGCGTTCGTACTCGCGCTCCGTGATGGCCAACTCGGGATGGTGATAAAGCCGCTTCATGTCGTACGAGCGGACGGCGAGCACCGTGATCGGGTCCCCGCCAGGGCGATCGTAGGCGCGCTCGACCCAGTCCTCGCTGTCGAACTCCCTCTTGATGGTGCGGGCCTTGCGGGTGGTGGGCGTCGAGGCGCGGCCGTCGAGCACGGCCGGCAGCGCGTCGCTCAGCGGCGGCGTCTCCACGAGCTTACGCCCGACATACGAGTTGACCACCGTCGGGATGAGTGCAAGCAGCAGCACGACCAGGGTCGGGGTGGCGTAGCGCGCCGACAGGCTGCTCATGACGCGCTCGCGCCGTCCGGGACCGGTGGCGCGGGCGGCCGCGCCGGCGGAGGCGCCGGCGGCGGCGACCCGAGCCAGAAGATGATCGGCAAGGCCAGGACGAAGGTCAGGATCCCTGAGCCTTCGTGCATCCAGGTTTCGAGGACCGGGCTGCCGTACGTGCGCACGAGCAGGACCAGCAGCGACACGCGCAGGATGTTGGCGCCGATGGCAATCGGCGCGGCCAGCAGCAGGACCGCCGCGCGTCGCCAGGGGACGGGACAGAAATATGCGGTGAGGCACGCCACCGTCATGGCGGCGTACAGCGTCGAGAAGCCGCTACAGGCATCGGCCACGAACAAGCGCGTGCCCCCGCTCTCGATGGTCAGGCTGTCGCGGAACAGCGGCACGCCCAGCGCCGACACCAGGTGCTCGACGCCAAACGCCGTCAGATGGCGCAAGGCCAGGTGCAGGCGCTCGGTAACGCCGAGGGGAATCGGCAGCATGAACGCGAGAAACAGCAGTGGAAACAGGATCAGGCGCGTCCGCGACGGCCCGAGGAAGAGCAGGGACAGGCCCGGCATGGCGACAACGATCGATGCCGCCGAGAGGAGCTGGGTGTGCATGGCCCCATCGACGACGTGCATGGCGAGGGCCGGGACGAGCCAGGCAAAGCCCCACGCGCTGCCGGCCTCGTCAGGTCCGCGATAGCGCTGGAGTTCGTCGCGGACGAAGTACGCCACCACGAAGGGGATCAGCAGCCCATGTGCGTTGTGCCAGACGCTCATCGTCCAGCGGTCCCAGAGCCAGGCCATGGTGGGGGCGTAGATCGCCACCACGGCCAGCAGCACCAGCCACACCCGCGTGTCGATGCGAGTCGGCGCCGGCAGCGGGAGGCTCAGGGAGGGAGACGCCATGGTTCAGGCCTTGGGCAGCGCGGCGAGCGCCTTCTGGGCCTCGCTCAGCGATCCGAACGGACGGGCCACGGCTTTTTGCAGGGCCGCGCGCGCCTTGACGATATCGCCCTTGGCGGCATGGGCCACGCCGAGATGGTATTGGTACTCGGGGTTGTCGGGTTCGCCAGCCACCGCTTCGTTCAGCTCGCGGATGGCGAGGTCGTACTGTTGCTTCTTGAAGTAGACCCAGCCCAGCGTGTCGGCAACGGCCGGCGCGTTCGGCAGCCGCAACCTGGCGGTCTGTGCCAGTTGCAGCGCGACGTCGAGATTGCCGGCGCCCTCGGCGTAGAGCCACGCCAGGTTGTTGGCGGCCACGGGTGCCTGGCGGTCGATCTGGATGACTCGCTCGTAGCGCTGCTGGGCCTCCTGCAGCCGATTCTTTGACTGCAGCAGCATGGCGACCACCGTGTGGGGTCCGACCGCGTTGGGCTGCTGCTTGCTGAGCGTGTCGAATTCCTTCAAGGCCGCATCGGTCTTGTCCTGCATCAGGTAGAGCTGCCCGAGCATGCCGTAGGTCTCGAGATTGGTGCTGTCAACGGCCAGGATCTGGCGCAGCGTCGCTTCAGCTTTCGCGAAATCACGTTGCGCCATGTAGACGCGCGCGGCCGTGGCCAGATGCTGACGGTCATTGGGTGTCTCGGCCAGCTGCGCCTCGATCCGCTGCTGAGCCGAGGCCGCCTTGTTCTCGGCCACGTCGAGCATCGCCAGCCCGCGCACGGCATCGGGCTGGCCTGGTTGCAGGGCCACACCGCGTTCGAAGGCCGCCCGCGCACCCTTGGCGTCCTTCTGCAGCATCCGCAGCGAGCCAAGCTGACTCCAGACGATCCCGGCTTCCGGGTACTGCTGCTGGAGCGGCGCCATTGTCGCCGCGGCGGCTGTCGTGTCACCACCGGCCATCTGCGCCCGCGCCACGAGCAGGCGTGCGGCGGGGTTGTTGGGAGCATTACGCAACCCGTCCTCTGCAGCTCGCAATGCGCCGGCGGCGTCGCGTCTGCGGAGCAGCACGTTGGCCAGTTGCATGTGCGCCGATGCTGCCCGAGGGCTGAGCCTGACCACTTCGCGCAGCGACTTGATGCTTTCGTCCAGCTGACTCAAGTCGAGTTCACTGAGGGCACGCTCATAGAGCGCGGGCGAGGACTCGGGCTCGGCCGCGACTGCCGCTTGCGCCGACACCAGCGCCTCGCGAGGCTTGCCGTCCATGCGCTGCATGCGTGACCGCGCCAACAGCGCCGACACGTTCTTGGGTTCCTTGGCGAGTACTTCGTCGAGCAGCCGGTACGCCTCCGTGGGATTCTTCTCGCCGTAGGCCAGTGCTGCCAGTCGTATCCGGCCCGCGGCAAATCCGTCGGTCTCGCCCGCGATCCGGGTGAAGACCTGGCGCGCCTCGTCAATCTTGCCCAGCCGCAGATAGTGATCGCCCAGTGTGAGCCGCGCCCCGCCATCGGCGGGATCGGCGGCAAGCGCCTTCAAGTACGGTTCGGCAGCGGCCGGGTTCTGGCCGGAACTGTGAAAGGTCGCCAACGCGCGATTGGCCAGTTTGTTGGCCGGGTCGATCTTCAGCGCCTCGGCAAACGAGGCCTCGGCCTCGGCACGTCGGTTGGCGGACCAGAGAAAGTTGGCCAGGGCCAGGCGAGCCGGGACGGCCGTAGGCTGCACCTCGATGGCACGTCTGAATAACTTCTCGGCCTCGTCAGCCTGACCCTTGGCCAGCTGCACCGCACCCATCGCCGTGTAGCCACGACTGTCGGATGGCGCCAGCTCGACGGCCTCCTCGAACTCCTTGAGGGCGCCTTCGATGTCCTTGGTGCCGGCAATCGCGTTGCCGAGCAACATCTGCGCGTCGATGTTCTTGGGGTCGGCCGCCAACGCCTTCTCGGCGCGGCTGCGGGCATCGGCGAAACGGTTGCCCAGGAGCAGGACCGTGCCAGCCTTGAGCTGCGCCACGGCACTCTCAGGCATCAGGTCGGCGGCGCGAATGTACTGCTGCGCTGATCGTCGGACGTCGCCCGATTGTGCATACGCCTCTGCCAGCTGCAGGTGCGCCTCTCCGAACTTCGGATCAGCTTTGATGGCGTTGCGATACTGCACGATCGCGTCGGCGGGTTTGTTCTGCGCCAACAGCGCATTGCCGCTCTCGAGATATTCGCGCCGTTCGCGCTCCGGGTTGCCCTTGCAGCCAAGGGCCACGGCGAGGCTCAGCGCGAGGCAGCCCGCCACGACCCACTTGCTTCCTTGCATCTGCACCAACGTGCTCCTTGGGATCTCGTGACCGATCTCACTATACCCGCGGCGCTGTCCAAGGCACCAGCCACAGCCGCGGGGAAATACCATGGCGCCACGAGTTGTCCACGAGGGCCGCGACCTCGTAGATCACATATCGGCGGTCATATCGCCGACTCCACCATGGCCACCCAAGCCCGCCCGGGACCGGGCACGCGGACACCCCGACGTTTGCCTCGGACAGCAACGCCGCCGCCAGCACCAGGACGCGACGGGTGTGGTACGGCGACGTCACGACGAGCAGGCGCTGGCGGCGGTGTGACGCCGCCCAGTGCCCAGCGGCCTGCATCTCGTCAAACGTCGTCCGGACCCGCGGCATCAGAAGGTGGACGCGACCGGGCGCGACGCCGGCGCGCGCCAACGTGCGGCCGCGGTGAGCACAATCCTGGCAGTTGTGTTCCGTGGGCGTCACCGGCTGGGTCAACAGGACCGTGGCATCGGGCCACTGGCGCGCCAGCCGGGCTGCGTGCGGCAACCGTTCGGACTCGTGACTGCCCAGCACCAGGATGGCGTCGGGCCGATCCACGGCCCGCTCCCTGACCAGCCACGGTCCTGCGGGAATGACGGCAACCAGCAGCGCCGCGGCAGCGAGCGCGGTGCGTCCAGCGAGGCGCGACCAGCCGATCGCGGATTGGGGTCCCGCTGTGCGCGGTCCAGCGTGCACGGCCCGCCTCAGGGCGTGGTCACGCCGAACGCCCCGCGCAGCGGCGCGGCTTCGGCGTGATCGGCGAGGCTGGCGTCCAATCGCCGGGCCTCGGTCCACGCCGCGCCTGCGTCGGCTGTGCGTCCGCCCTTGAGCAAGGCGAGCGCGAGGTGCAAACGGAGTTCGGCCAGGGCGGGGCCACGGCGGACCGCCTCCTGGAGCACACGGGTGGCTTGGAGCGTGTCGCCGGTCTGATAGAGGACCCAGCCGTACGTGTCGGCGACGGTCGGCTCGCCCCGCGTCTGCTCGTACGCGCGTCGTGCCAGCTCGAGGGCCTCGTCGTGATGCGTGGGGTCGCCTGCCAGCGCGAAGGCCAGGTTGTTGGACGCCACGAGGTCTCCTGGGCGCGCGCTCAGCAGTGCGCGGTAGACCTGAATCGCCTGGTCGCGGTCCTTCGACGAATCGATCAGCAACGCCAGGGCCTGCAGCGCCGCCACGTCGGCGGGGTGGGTGGCGACGTGCGCACGCAGCAAGTCGATGCCACCCGCCCGGTCGCCGCGTTGCAATCGGGCACGCGCGGCCACTTGCACCGACAGCGACTCTGGCGACACGCGGGGCGCGATCCGGGCGGCCATTGCCAGCGAGCGGTCCAGGAACGGACGCGTCAGGCCCGACGTCGCGTCTCGCGTGTAGGTGACGGGCGAGGGCTCGGGGCCGAACGGGCGGCACAACGGATCGCCGAAGACGACCGACCGCCAACCGATCTGGCGGGTGGCCAGCGCATACGACTCTGCCAGCGACCGACCCGAGACGTACGCTGGAAACAGGATCTGCGGCCGCACCAGCCCATCCACGAGCGGGTCGGCCACTGCGCCGCTCCATCCCGTCATGCCGGCCCGCACCATGTCGCCGGCCAGGGTATCGGCCGTCCCCTCGAACAGGCGGTCGGACTGCCGCCAGGCACCCGGCAGCCAGCCCGATGGCGGTGTCTTCAACGTCCGGGCATCGGTGGCCGACAGGCTCCCGCCAATCGCCCCGGGGGCAAGTGAGAGAGGCAGCGCCCGCTCCCGCTGAGCGGCGTCAGTGGCCCCCCATCCATAGAAGCCGATGACCCGGTCGCGGTCGCGAACGCGCTGCACGGTCTGGTCCAGTTCGACCAGTACCTCGCGCGCCTGCATGGCTCGGAGCCGATCGGCGGCCTGCGTGAACCAGCCATGCTCGGGCGTGGCACCCGGCGGCACCCCATCCAGGACGACGGTCCGGACGCCGGCGGGCGGCGACGCCACGCAGCGCCCCGCCAGGGCCACCGCGTCGGTGACGGTAAACCCATCGAGACGGCTGACCAGATACGTGTCGCGTACCTGCCGGTCAAACGCCGGCCAGCCGTTCCCGGTCGCGGCGGCGGTGAAATACGGATTGGGCACCGGGCCTGGCCCGACAACGCCGCCAAGCATCTTCCGGTACAGCAGTGTCAGGGTGGAGTCGACGCTGACCAGGGGGGTTCGCGTGCCGGCGTCGGGCACCACCTTGAGCGGCACGCCACGCATCAACACGATGTGGACGATCTCGTCGTGCGCCGTTTCGCGATGGATCCATGCGGCAATCGGTCCCTCGACGCGCGCGAGGTAGGCGCTGCGCGTGATGACCTCGCCCGGGGCGATATCGATGGTGACGACGTGGGAGGCGGGAATGTCGCGCGCGGCTCGGTAGGCCTCCGCGACCACCGTGCCGTCGGCCACCTGGCTGTTCACGACGAGCAGCACGTCGCGACGTGCGGCATGTGCGGGGGCCGCCTGGCCGGCGCTGAGCAGACCCAGTACGAGTACGGCACAACGGATAGAGGACAGGATGCGGGCAGTCGCTGGCACAGGTCGCCCTATGATAGTCGACGCCCGGACGCCAAGACGTTAACTCGTCAGGGGCAGATCGAGCTCACTGTTGGCGATCGCCTCGGCGTCGGCCAGTTCCGTGCGGGTGTGCTGGTACACACTGTTGCTGGCCGTCCGGATGCGAATGGTGTACGCGATGGGCATCAGCTCGAGCATCGGCTTGATGGCTTCGAGAATGGCCGGCGCGAGCCGATCTTCGTCGTCTGGGGTCAAGGAGGAGATGAAATGGATGTCCATGCGGTGCGCTGCCTACCATCAAAGCAACTTGCGTACCGCATACGTCCGGTGGCCGAGATTATGGGCAATATTGACATCCAGGCTCCCACGGCCCCGTTTGGTACCTGACAAGTCCGCGCCTTTCCTAACTAAAGTTCGCATGTGTAGAGACTTGATACGATTTGCCCACCCGACGGGTCCCGTCGTGGTCCTGGAGTGCTTGTGTCCTCACTGAGTGGGATCATTCTGGCCGGCGGGTCCGGCACGCGGTTGTACCCAGTCACGCGCGGTGTCTGCAAGCAGCTGGTCCCGATCTACAACAAGCCGATGATCTACTACCCGCTGGCCACACTCATGCTGGCGGGGATTCGGGACATCCTGGTCATCACCACCCCCGAGGATGCCGAGAGTTTCCACCGGCTGCTCGGCGATGGCCGCGAGCTGGGGATCGACCTGCGCTACGCGGCCCAGCCCTCGCCAGACGGGCTGGCGCAGGCGTTTGTGATCGGCCGGACGTTTGTCGGCCAGCGCCGCGTGGCGCTGGCGCTCGGCGACAACATCTTCCACGGCCACGGCCTGGCCGAGGTGCTGCAGACGGCTGCGGCCCGCACCGACGGCGCCACCGTCTTCGGCTACGAAGTCCGCGATCCCGAGCGCTATGGGGTCGTGGAGTTCGATACCGACGGCCGCGCCATCAGCCTCGAGGAAAAGCCATCGGCTCCACGGTCGCCCTGGGCCGTGACCGGACTGTATTTCTACGATAATGCCGTCCTGGACATCGCCGCAGCACTGCGTCCATCGGCGCGTGGCGAACTCGAGATCACCGACGTCAACCGGGTCTATCTCGAACGGGGGACCTTGCAGGTCGAGCGATTCGGACGGGGCTTTGCGTGGCTCGACACCGGCACTCACGAGTCCCTGCTGCAGGCCTCGCAGTTTGTCCAGACCATCGAGGAGCGACAGGGCCTGATGCTGGCCTGTGTCGAAGAAATCGCCTGGCGGATGGGATACATCGACGCCGCCCAGGTCGAGAGAATGGCCACGCCCATGCGGAAGAATTCGTACGGCCAGTATTTGCTGCGCCTGCTGGCGCAGGGCCTCTGACATGCGCGTCCTGCCGACAGCGCTCCCCGGCGTGGTGATCATCGAGCCGACGGTCTTCCAGGACGAGCGCGGATTCTTCCTCGAAACCTGGCATTTCGGCAAATACGCGGAGGCTGGCGTGGAAGTCACCTTCCTGCAGGACAACCATTCGCGTTCACGCAAGGACACCCTCAGGGGTCTGCATTTCCAGCGCACCACGCCGCAGGGCAAACTCGTGCGGGCGGTCGAGGGTGAGATCTTCGACGTGGCCGCCGACGTGGACCCGGCGTCCCCGCGCTACGGCCAGTGGGTGGGCGTCTCGCTGTCAGCCGACAGTTTTCGTCAGATTTACGTGCCACCTGGCTACGCGCACGGCTTCTGCGTGGTCAGCGAGACGGCCCAGGTGGAGTACAAGTGCACCGCGTTCTATGACCCGGCCGACGAGGACGGCGTGATGTGGGACGACCCCCGCCTGGCCATTGCCTGGCCCACCACCGCGCCGATCCTGTCCGCGCGCGACCAGCGCCACCCTCCCCTGCTCTGAGAATCCCTACCTTACGATCCCTAAAGTCTTCCGTGTCTACGACTTCGAAGGGATGGTCGACTCCCGTGCTGAGCCGAAAACACTGATAAATATGGTGATTTTGCTCCGTGGCCGATGCATCAGGCCAGGCACCACAATTGCATTGCTCAGCGGTGCAGTGACTGAACCGCCGGGCCGGTGGAGAGGACTGCCCTGGTACGGTTCGGTTTCGTAAGGCAGGACGTTCTTTCGATGGCGGAAGGCGTTCCCAGTTCCGTATATCGAGGGAGGAGACTCAGCAATGCTTTTGTTTAAGAAGGTTCTGTCTGTGGCGGTGGCCGGTGGCCTCACGCTCGCAGCATCGCAGCCGGCGCAGGCCGCGCCGATCACCGCCACGGGCAGCGTTGCCGTGCTCGGCGTGTCGTACAACCCGACCGGCTTGATTGCCGTGGACACCACGTTCATGTTCGCGCTGTCGGCCTTTGCCGGCGGCACCGGCGATCTGGCCGGCGTCCCGATTGGCAGCCCGCTCGTGACCAATCAAATCACCGCAACGGTGGGCACCCCCGTCATCTTCTCGGCGCCGTGGGGCATGTTCGCTGGCAACGTGATCCAGGCCGATGACGAAGGCGACGCGCTCAACCGCGTGGTAGACGTGATCGCTCTCGGTACCTTCACGCCGCTCTCCGGTCCGCCCGACCTGTCGGGCTTCGACCCCGGCCCGATGAGCCTGACGTTCTCCGCCACCCAGACCGGTGGCCCGAACAGCTCGGTGTCGGCGTCCTACACGATCGCGTCGCCGCCATCGGTGGTGCCCGAGCCGCTGTCGATGACCCTGCTTGGCCTTGGCCTCGCGGGTTCCGCGTTTGTCGCGCGTCGTCGCCGCTCGTAGGCTCACGCCTGCACACTCACACGTCGGGGTCGGCTGCGGTCACGCAGCCGACCCCGACGTGTGTCAGCCCCCAAGGTTCCCGCCGCTGAGCGACAATCACCTGCCGGCCCCGTCGGCCGACGGGGACAAAGGGAGGTCGCGCGTGGGAGGCAGTGGTCTGAGACAGGTGATCAACGCGATGTCGGTGGACGTGGAGGAGTACTTCCACGCGAGCGCGCTCGAGAAGGTCGCACCGCGGCCGCAGTGGGACACATTGCCGACGCGTGTCGGCCCCACGACGCACGCCCTGCTCGACCTGTTCGCGTCCAGACAGGTGCGTGCCACGTTTTTCATCCTTGGATGGGTGGCCGATCGCGACCCCGCTCTTGTGCGCGCCATCGCCGCGGCCGGCCACGAGATCGCCTCGCACGGATACTGGCACCAGATCGTGTACTCGCTCACCCCCACCCAGTTCCGCGAAGACGTCCGGCGCAGCAAGGACGTGCTCGAACAATTGGTGGGGACGCCCGTGCGCGGCTACCGCGCACCGAGCTTCAGCGTGACGCGCAAGTCACTCTGGGCCCTCGACGTGCTGCTCGAGGAAGGCTACACGTACGACGCCAGCGTCTTCCCCGTTCGACACGACCGCTACGGGATCCCGGACGCGCCGCGCCACACCTACCGACTCGATCGCGGCGATCGCTCGATCACCGAAGTGCCGCCCTCCACGATTCGCGTCGGCGGCCAGAACCTCGCGGTCGCCGGTGGCGGGTACTTTCGCTTGCTGCCCTACTGGTGGACCCGGACAGGTATCGCCAGGCTGAATCGACTGGAACGGCGACCGGCCATCTTCTACCTGCACCCGTGGGAAATCGACACGGCACAACCGCGGTTGCCCGTCGGCCTGACGACACGCCTGAGGCACTACGGCAACCTCGGACGCACGCACGGGCGGCTCGCGCAACTGCTGGACGAGTTCCGGTTCGCCCCAATCGCCGACGTGGTCGCCGACCTGGGGCCACTGCCCCACCACACGCTCGCCTAGGGCTCACGCAACTGGTCGAGGACGGCGACGATGCGCTCGGACGCGCGTCCGTCCCAGTATTCCGGCACTCGCGCTCCCTGGCGCCCCTGCAGTGCAGCCTCGACCGCAGCGGGGACCGCGGAAGCATCCGCGCCAAGCAGCACGTTGGTCCCTTCGGTCACCGTGATGGGCCGTTCGGTGGAATCACGGAAGGTGAGACACGGCACGCCGAGCGCCGTGGTCTCCTCCTGGATGCCGCCCGAATCGGTGAACACCAGGGCCGCGCGGTCCATCAGGCACAGGAAATCGAGATAACCCTGCGGCTCAATGACCACGACGCCGGGCAGGGCCGTCACCCGGTCCAGCAGGCCGAACTGCTGGAGGCGTCCGGACGTGCGCGGGTGGAAGGGCACGACCACGGGTAGCCGCGCCGCCACGGCCTCGAGCGCATCCACGGTGTTGACGGCTGCCGCCTGCGTGTCGACGTTGCTCGGGCGATGTAGCGTCACGAGCGCGTAGCCCTTGGCCGTCTGGCCCAGGGCCTCGACGATGGTGCGTCGGGCCGCAGCTTGCCGATGCGTGACCAGGGTGTCGATCATCACGTTGCCGACAAAGTGGATGCGGCTGTCGGCAATACCCTCGGCGCGCAGGTTGTCGGCGGCGGTGCGTTCGCTGATGAACAGCAGGTCGGAAATCTGATCGGTCAGGATCCGGTTGATCTCTTCCGGCATCCGTCGGTCGCCACTGCGCAACCCGGCCTCGACGTGGGCGACGCGGATGTCACGCTTGGCCGCGACCAGCGCGCACGCGATCGTCGAGTTGACGTCGCCGACCACGAGCACGAGATCGGCCGGATGCTGATCGAGCTCGGCGTCGAACAACTCCATCACGCGCGCGGTCTGCACGGCGTGGGAGCCGGAGCCCACCCCGAGGTAGGCATCGGGCTGCGGCAGACCCAGTTCGGTGAAGAACAGCGTCGACATCCGCTCGTCGTAGTGCTGTCCGGTGTGCACCAGGCGTGGTTGCAACCGCGGGCGCGAGGTCAGCGCCGCGAGGATCGGGGCGACCTTCATGAAGTTGGGCCTGGCGCCCACGATGCACGTGATCCGCATCCGTTCGTCGATTCCGTTCTGCGTCCGGAGCGGGACGCTGCGCCACTCTACCATCCGGGCAGCGACGGACCGAGCTGGCCTTCACAGAGGAGCGCGTCGTGGCCTGGAGCCTCCAGCCGGACCACGTCGCCGTCCTCCAGGAAACGCCGCTCCTCGCCTGACGCGAGCATGAGGGGCTCAGTGCCTCTCCAGGTGCGCTCGAGCAGGCAGCCACGCGAGTGCGCCGGCAGCCCGGAGATGGTGCCCGTGCCCAGCAGATCCCCCGGTCGCAGATTGCAGCCGTTGCTGGTGTGGTGCGCGATGAGCTGCGCGGGCGTCCAATACAGGTCGCGGAGGTTACTGGCGCTCACCCGCTCGGGCGGCTGTCCGTGGGCACGCATCTGCAGCGTCGAGATCGACACGTGGAGATCGAGGTCGATCCCACCGCGGGCCTGGTCGTCCGGATCGAGCAGATACGGCAACGGACGCGGGTCGTCGCCACCGCGCCGGGCGGCCGCGACCCGCCGTGACGCGAACGCGGCCAGCGGCATCACCCACGCGCTGATCGAGGTCGCGAAACTCTTGGCCAGAAACGGACCGAGCGGCTGGTATTCCCACGCCTGCATATCGCGCGCCGACCAGTCGTTGAGGAGCACCAGCCCGAAGAGGCGGTCGGCAGCCTTGCCGATGGGGACCGGCTGGCCAAGCGCATTCTTGCCCCCGATGACCAGCCCGACTTCCAACTCGTAGTCCACACGCGCGGAGGGACCAAAGGTGGGCACCGCCGCGGCCGGCGGCAACGTCTGGCCGAACGGCCGCACGACCCGGGTGCCGCTCACGACGACCGACGAGGCGCGACCGTGGTAGCCGATCGGCAGGTGGCGGTAGTTGGGAAAGAGCGGCTGCTCCGGCCGGAGCATCGTGCCGACGTTTGTCGCGTGTTGGATCGACGCATAGAAATCCGTGTAGTCGCCGATCTCGATCGGCAGATGCATTCGGGCCGCGCCCATCGGGACGAGGCACTCGCGCACCAGGTCCCGAACGCCGCGCCATGCCCCCGCATCGTCGACGAGCAGCGCGAGCAGGCGGTTTCGCAGCGCCGTCCAATGGGCGGGCGTCAATGCCAGGAGCGGATTGAGACGATCGGCGCGCAGCGCCGGGCGGAGCGCGCCGTCGAGATCGTCCACCAGGCCGTTCTGCTGGGCCATCGACAGGTCGAGCACCTGTCCGGCGATGGCCACCCCGATATGCCGTGCGGCCCCCTGATCGCGGGAGAACACGCCGTACGGCAGCGCATGCAGTCCCGCGGCCGCGCCGTCGGTGTCGGGCGCCAGCCACGTCCGTGCTGCGGGGTCGAGGGTGTGGTCGTTCATGACAGGAGACCGATGCGGCGCGCCTCGGCGACCGGTTCCTCGAACGAGCACGTGCCGATGCTGCGAATCAAGGCGCGCCCTGAAGCGGCAACCTCGTCGAGGCTGCCCTCGATGACCTGGCCGTGTGCGCCGTGCCACACGACGTGATCGTCACGCAGCCACGCTGGGGCACTGTCTGCAGACAGCAGGTGCGACACGGCCGCGCGAACCTCTGCACGTCCGGCGGCTGCGCGCCCGGACCCGTTGGCGATGCCGGCGGCAAGCACGACGTTGACAAACCCCAACATCGGCGGCGGCGAGGCGCCGTGGCGCGACGACACGGCGTGGTGGCCGGTCATCGCATGATGAAGGCCGGCCGTGGCCTTGGCTGCCAGGCCCCGGGCCACGCAGCCGCACAGGAAGTCCGCCACGACGGGAGGTGTCGGCACACTGTCGGGGCCGGAGCCGCCGGTCCGAAGCTTGGCGTGCAGCCCGGCGCGGGCAATGGCGTCGAGGCTCGCGTCGAGGTCGTGACCGACAGGCACTTCGCAATAGACCTCGAAGCCGCGACTGACCCAGCCGCGGGCGGTGCTCACGTCGTCGGGCGTGCGCGCGGTCAGTTCTATCGTGTCGATGGCTGCCGCGTCGCCCCGGCCGGTGGCATGCCGTCGGTTGAAGGCCTCGACCAGCGTACGGTCGGCGGCGGCGTCCTGCCCGAGGATCGCACTCAGGCGCCACGCCTGGACGTCTTGGTCCGTGGACAGGTTGGTCGTGTGCCGGCTCACGTCGGGCAGGTGCGCGGCTGGGACCACCAGGCGACCGAGCATCCACGCGTCGGGCCCGACCCGATAGCCGGCGTAGCTGGCAAGCGCGGCCTCGAGGCGTTGCGACGCCGGCGGGAACAGGCCCGCGTAGTCGAACAGGCCGGCAAGCAAGGCGGGAGATGGACGCACTGGCGTGATTCTACAAGTTCCCGCGCTGCGCCTGCTCCCGTTCGATGGCCTCGAAGAGCGCCCTGAAGTTGCCCTTGCCGAAGCCGCGGCTCCCTTTGCGCTGGATGATCTCGTAGAACACCGTGGGACGGTCCTGCACCGGGCGCGAGAATAACTGCAGCAGGTAACCCTCCTCATCGCGGTCCACCAGGATCCGCAGCGACCGGACCATGTCGAGGGTTTCCTCGATGGCGCCGACCCGTTCCGGCAGCAGGTCGTAGTACGAATCCGGCACGTCGAGAAACTCGACGCCGTTGGCCCGCAGCGCCGAGACCGTGTGCTCGATGTCGGCAGTCAGCAGCGCCACGTGCTGCACGCCAGGTCCCCCGTAGAAGTCCAGGTACTCATCGATCTGGCTCTTGCGCTTGCCCGCCGCCGGCTCGTTGAGGGGAAACTTGATGGCGTACGAGTTGTCGCTCATGACAATGCTCATGAGCGCGCTGTATTCGGTCGAGATGTCCTTGTCATCGAAGCTGATGTAGCGCGCAAAGCCCAGGACGCGGCTGTACCAGTCGGCCCAGACGTCCATCTGGCCGAGCTCGACGTTGCCCACCAGGTGGTCCACGCGCAGGATGCCGACGTCCTGACCGGCCACCTCGCGGGGCACGTATCCCGGCAGGAAGGGCCCGGTGTAGTCGCGAAAGGCGTAGAACGAATGCAGCGTGTCGCCGTAGGTCTTGACCGCGGCATGCCTGACCGACCCGTGCGCATCGGTGAGCGTGTGCGGGGTGCTGGCCGGCTCGGCGCCGCGCTCAACCGCGGCGTGGAAGGCCGCGTCCGCGTCCTCGACGTGAAAGGCGATGTCGATGATCCCGTCGCCGTGCGCATGCAGATGCGCGGCCTCGGGCGAGTTGGACCGGTAGGGCGTGGCGAGCACGAACCGCGCCCGGCCCTGTTCCATCGCGTAGCACGCCAGATCGCGGCTGCCCGTTTCCAGACCCGCGTAGGCACACTGCGAGAATCCGAACGCCTTGCGGTAGAAATATGCCGCCTGCTTGGCGTTGCCGACGACGAATTTGACGTGGTGGATGCTTTTCAGGCGCAGCGGGTTCTGGGGCATGTCCGGTCCTCATGTCCAGAAATATCGGTAATCAAGACATAAGCATCACACACGTCCCCTCGCCCGACAAGCGGACCCGAATCAAGCAGGGCCCCCTGCTTCCCGATATCTCCGTACAGTTGTCGCTCTGCTAGGCTAGCAACGCCGCAGAGGGCTCGGCCCCGGCACATTCTCACCATGAATCAGACGCTTGCACGCATCCAGGACCGCTCGGCGGTCGTCGGCATCATCGGTCAAGGCTACGTTGGCCTGCCCCTCGCCCTCGTGTTCGAAGAGGCCGGCTTCACGGTCCGCGGCTTCGACGTGGACCCGAAGAAGGTCGACGCGCTTTCGCGCGGAGAGTCCTACATCCGGCACATCGGCTCCGAGCGGGTCGCGGCGGCCATTGGTCGGGGCCGGTTCTCGGTGACCACCGACTTCGACCAGTTGGCCGACTGCGACGCAATCCTGATTTGCGTGCCGACGCCACTCGGCCCGCATCGCGAACCGGATCTGTCCTACATCCACGACACGGCCAAGGCGATCGCCACGCGGCTCCGACGCGGCCAGTTGGTGGTGCTCGAATCGACGACCTACCCAGGCACGACCGACGAGGAGGTCCTGCCGATTCTCGAAGCGTCAGGCTTGCGCTGCCCCGAGGACTTCCTGCTGGCCTTCTCGCCAGAGCGGGAGGATCCGGGCAACGCCCACTTCAACACCAAGTCGATCCCGAAGGTCGTCGGCGGCATCAACGCGCCCTCGACCGAAGCCGCCGTGGCGCTCTACGCCGCCGGCGTGGACAAGGTCGTGCCGGTCTCGTCGGCGCGGGTCGCCGAGTCCAGCAAGCTGCTCGAGAACGTCTTCCGGTCGGTCAACATCGCACTGGTCAACGAACTGAAGATCACGTTCGACCGGATGGGGATCAACGTGTGGGAGGTGATCGAGGCGGCCAAGACCAAACCCTTCGGCTTCACCGCGTTCTACCCCGGACCGGGCCTCGGTGGGCACTGCATTCCGCTCGATCCCTTCTACCTGTCCTGGAAAGCATCCGAGTACGGGATGTGGACCCGGTTCATCGAACTGGCCGGGGAAGTGAACACGTCGATGCCGCGATACGTCATCGGCAAGGTCGCCGACGCGCTCAATGACGCCGAGAAGAGCGTCAAGGGCGCCAAGGTCCTGGTGCTCGGTTTGAGCTACAAGGAAAACATCGACGACGACCGTGAATCGCCGTCATACGAACTGATTGAATTCCTGCAGGACAAGGGCGCGCACGTGGACTACTGCGATCCCTACTTCCCGCAGGCGCGGCACGGGCGGCGCCACTCGCTCAATCTCGCATCGGTGCCCTGCGACAACGCGACCTTCCGCGCCTACGACGCCCTGCTGATCTCGACCGCGCATGGCCAGTTCAAGGATGCCGCCCTCTACGCTGGCGTTCCCCTGGTCATCGATACCCGCAACATCGTGACCGCCGATCCCGCGGGTCCGGTCACGGTCGTCCGCGCCTGACATGGGACACAGTGCCGGAGCGCACGTGCGCCCGGCACTGACTGCCCCGCGAGGCGGTCCCGGGCCACTTGCCCTCGCTCCCGTCCACAACAGTCATCGCGTGCGGCGACTTCGTCGTGGTGCTCTTGCCTCCGTACAAGCCGGGGCAGAGTCCAGGCGTCACAGTCGACGTGGCAGCGTGTTTGCAATTGTCGTGTTCGCTCGCCCCCAACTCCCGTTCCTGGTGGGCAGAAGGACAACAGACATGAACACGATCCGACTCTCTGCGCTCGCACTCGTCGCACTCATCTTCACGGCCGCCACGGCCTCCGCCGTGATCGATCCCGGCCTGGACGTTCCGGAGCCGGGCTCTCTGGCGCTGCTGGTCTCCGCCTTCGGTACGGCGGCGGTTGCACTGCGGCGCCGACGCTCGTAGACCGCACCCTCTGCACAGCGTGGGATGGCGCCTCCCGCGGGGCGCCGTCCAGCCTGCCCTGCCGCTATACTTCGGCAGTGTCACACCTCACCGAGCCCATCACCCGGGCCCGGATCCTCATCGTCGATGACCAGGCGCCGAATATCCGGCTGCTGGAACGACTGCTGACCTCAGCCGGCTATCACCGTCTCTACTCCACGACGACGCCCGAGCGTGTCGCGGCCCTCGTCGAGCAGGTCAACCCGGACCTGATCCTCCTCGACCTCCACATGCCCGGCCTCGATGGCTTCGGCGTGATGGCGCAATTGCAGGCCCGCATCGACGACGAGCGGTACCTGCCCATCCTGGTCGTGACGGCCGATCTCAGCGTCGAAGTGCGGCAGCGTGCACTTGGTGCGGGTGCCAAGGATTTCCTCAACAAGCCGTTCGACGCCGTCGAGGCCCTGCTGCGCATTCGCAATCTGCTGACCACACGCTTCCTGTACCTGCAGCTGGACACCCACAATCGCGGTCTCGAAGCGACGGTGCAGGAGCGGACGCGCAAACTGGAGGTCGCCCGGCTCGAGATTCTCGAGCGCCTCGCGCTTGCCGCGGAGTTTCGCGACGACAACACCGGCGAACACACCCGTCGGGTGGGCCGGCTGGCCGGCGCCATCGCTCAGGAGTTGGCCGTGCCTGCCGACACGGCCCTGACGATCGCACGTGCCGCACCCTTGCACGACGTCGGCAAGATCGGCATCCGCGACGCCATCCTCCTGAAGCCGGGTCCGTTGTCATCGGCCGAATTCGACGAGATGAAGCGGCACACCGTCATCGGCGCCGACATTCTCTCGGGCAGCAAGGGGGCGCTGCTGCGCACGGCGGAGGACATCGCGCTCACCCACCACGAGCGCTGGGACGGCACGGGGTATCCGAGCGGCCTGGCGGGGGTGCACATCCCGCTGGCCGGCCGCATCACCCACGTCGCCGATGTCTTCGACGCCATGACCCATCCCCACGGCGCCACCGCGCACGATCGACGTGAGGAGGCCATCAGCCACATCCGCGACGAGTCCGGATTCGCGCTCGACCCGGACGTCGTCCTGGCCTTCACCGCCGTCGTCCGCCGCGACCGGGGACTGTGACCAGGGACCCCGCCCCCGCTGTAGCCGGCGCGACCGCCGCCCGTACCATCGCGCCGCCGCGCTAGGCCTGCCCGAGCCCGCAGGACCGAGCCGACGGCTACGGGTTCAGGCTGCGGACCGACGGCAGGGCCGGCAACGCCTCGGCGTGCCGCACGGCATTGAGAATGGCCTGCGCCGTGACGTCGGCCGCCAGCGCGCCGATCAGACCGACGTCGGCCGTGCCGGTCCGCCGCCCCGTCGCCAGCGCGAAGATGACGTCGCCGTCAGCAGGGGTGTGCACCGGTGCGATAGCCCTGGCAAATCCGTCGTGCGCCATGCGTGCCACCAGCGACGCCTCCGTCTTTGTCAGCGTGACGTTGGTGGCGACGATGCCGAGGGTGGTGTGCTCGGCGGGCGCGCCCGGTGCGGCCAGGCCTTGCCGGAGCAGCACACGGGCGTCGGCCAGGTGCCGGCCGTCGGCGGTGCGGACGCCGGCAACCACTTGCCCGGTGGACGGATCGATGACGTCACCGCGGGCGTTCACGGCGACCAGGGCGGCAATCACCACGCCATCCGGCAGACGGATCGAGGCGCTGCCAAGACCGCCTTTCATCGCCCGCGCCATGCCCTGCAGCTTGCCCACCGTGGCGCCCGCGCCGGCGCCGACGTTTCCCTGCGCCACCGCTGCAGGGCTGGCTGCCTCTGCCGCCTCGCGGCCGCACGCGGCGTCGGGCCGGATTCGGCCATCGCCGACACCGAGGTCGAAGAGAATGGCCGCTGGCACGATCGGCACCCGGTACCTGCCTGCCGGGAAGCCGATCCCTTCGGACTCCAGCCAGGTGACCACGCCGGTCGCAGCCTCGAGTCCGAAGGCACTCCCACCGGCCAGGACGACCGCGTGGACCTGCTGGACGGTGCTGAGCGGATGGAGGAGATCGGTCTCGCGTGTACCGGGCGCGGCCCCGCGCACGTCCACGCCAGCGACTGCGCCCTCCCGCGCCACGACCACCGTGCACCCGGTGGGCCGTTCCCGACGCACCGCGTGCCCCACCAGCAGACCGTCGACGTCGGTGAGCGTGCCGTTCATCGTCGCGGGCGGCGTGCGGGCACCAGCGCCCGCGAGCGTCGTGGCAACGGCGAGGACGACGCTGATCGAGGCTGAAGCGCGCACATCGGGGATGGTACTCCGGGCAGCTTCATGGCTGACGCGGCGAATCAGGGTGGGCAACGATCAGCGTGTCGAGCACGCGATCGAGATGCTGAAAGAAGACGGCCGCGTACCGGGCTGCGCTTTCGTCGGTGAGATGCGAGCCGTCCATCGTGCGAAGTCCTGGCACGTCCGGCGCGACGAGGGGCACGCCAACCAGGTCGGCAAGGATCTGCGCGTGCGTGAGCGAGACGTCGCGGCCTGGGACGAGCGCGAAAATCAGACGCGCGCCGGTCGCTTCCACCGACTTCTTGAACGAGCGCGCCAGATCCAGGTTGTGTGGGCGCACCGTGTCCCGCCCACGGTAGAAGGGCTCCAGTCGCGAACCGCGGCCGAAATCGTTGGCGATGAACCACGCCCCATCGCGCTCCGACCGGTAGATGACAAACTCCCGCTCGTCGTCCTGCAGGTCGGGCACGTGCGGGATCACCTGATGGATGGCCCGCCGGACGGCGTGCGAGGCGGTGGCCTCGAACCCGACTTTCCAGGCATCGAAGGCCGAGTCGCGCAGCACCCGCGTGCCCCAGGCCGAGGTGATGCCGCCGAAGAAATTGTCGACGTTGGCGATCACGACCTTCGGCCGCAGGCCGTGGCGCTGCATCACCGCAAGCGGGAACAGGTGTTGCTCCTCGTGGCCGAAGCCGAGCGCGAAGGGCCGGAGCCCTCTGGTCACGAAATAGTCACGCAGCGCCGGTCCACGCAACGCGAACATGAGCCGCGAATTGCCCATCAGCAACACGTCGGCAGCGTGCAGGTTGCGCAGCGTGTCGTCATCCAGGCCGTGCAGCAGGACGTGATGATCGACGTGCCCACCGCGGTCGTGTGCCAGGAAGTGCCCCGGCGGCTGGTCGGCGACCGCAATCTCGAGGCTGAACCGCCGCAGCGCGGTGCCCTTCCAGATGCCCCAGCCCGCGAGCACGCATGCCGCACAGGTGGCGACCGCGAGCAGCATCGCACCGACCGCCCGGCGATTGCGGTACCTGTGGCCGACCATCCCGGTCAGCATACGAGGTTCGGTGGGGGCAGTGCGCTGCATGGTCAGAACTGGAAGTAGATGAACGCGTTGCCCGAACCATATGCCATCAGGATGCCGTACAGCATCACGCCAGTCAGCACGGCGCGGCGGGCAGGGCTCAGGGGACGGACCCACGCGTGCTCGACCATCCACGTCCAGCCGTGGGCGAGGGCAATCGGTATCAGGAAGAGGACGGCCATCCACATCTCGGCGTTCAACGAGGCGCCCTCGAGCCGGGCGATGTTGCGCAGGAACTGCATGGCGCCGCCGAATGAAGCGCTCCTGAAGATGATCCAGGCGATCAGCACCACGCTCTGCACCACCATGCCCCACGCGAGCCGCTGCCACCAGGGACGGCGCTCGAGACCTCGATGCAGGCCCAGCATGCGCTCCACCGCGAGGGCCGCCCCATGTAGGGCGCCCCACGCCACATAAGTCCAGGCGGCACCGTGCCAGAGTCCGCCCAGCAGCATGACCAGCAGCAGGTTGGCGTAGGTGCGGCGTGGGGATACCCGGTTCCCGCCGAGTGGCACGTACAGATAGTCCCGCAGCCATCGTGACAGGGTGATGTGCCAGCGCTCCCAGAAGTTCTTGAACGAGCCGGCGATGTACGGACTGCGAAAATTGACCGGCAGCTGATAGCCGAGCAGGTAGGCACAACCGCGAGCGATCTGCGAGTAGCCTGCGAAGTCACAGAAGATCTGACCGCTGAAGAGCACCGCGAGCCAGAGGGCGACGACGCTGTTGCCGTCCGTGCGGTAGCCGTGCTCCCAGTACTTGTCGACGTAGGTCGCCAGGCTGTCGGCGCAGACCATCTTGAGGAAGTACCCCTCGACCAGGAGCGCCAGGCCAGTGGCCATCGCAGGCCAGTGGATGCGGCGGACTCGCGGTAGTTGCGGCAGGAACTCCGAGGCGCGGACGATCGGCCCGGCGACCAGCTGCGGAAAGAAGGCAATGAAGAGGATGAAGTCGCGATAGCTGTGGAGGGCCGGCAGTTGCCTGCGGTAGACGTCGATGGTGTAGCTCATCGACTGGAAGGTGTAGAAGCTGATGCCCATCGGCAGCACCACGTGCCAGGCAGGGCGGCTGAAATCCCACCCCACGCGTTCGGAGGCCCACTGCAGGTTGTCGAGGGCAAAGCCGAAATACTTGAAGAAGGCCAGGAGCCCGAGGTTGGTCGACAGCGACGCCGCCAGGATGAGGCGCCGGGCACGCGGGGACGGCCCCGGGCGCTCGAGGGCCAGGGCGGCGTAGAAGTCGACGGTGGCCGAGACCAGCAGCACCCAGAGGTACGACGGGATGTGCCAGCCATAGAACAGCAGGCTGGCGATCAGCAGCACCCAGACGTAGGTCGGCTCGACCTTGCGACGGCCGACTGTCAGCCGGGCCAGGCACACGAGCAACAGGAGCGCCGCGAAGGCGTAGGAGACGAAGTTCACGTGCCGGTCGGGATGAGTTCAGGGGGCACCCGTGGGCGCCCGAGCCATTCCGCACCGTGGACAACCGGACAGATGGCCCCTTACCATCGCATCAGCGTGCGTCTGCAAGCAACTCTCCGAGCGGCGGTTCCTGCTCTCCGCCTCCAACTGGCTGGCGGCGTCCTCGCGGCGTTGGGGCTGGTCTGCCTGGCCGGGACGCCGGCGTATGCCCAGGACGCCACAGCCAGCTGGCGGGCGGCCATCCTCGACACGTTCAACAGCCGCATCGGCAGCCCGGACGAGGTCACCACCGTCGTCACACGCGCCAGTGCGGTCGGCGTCAACGTCTTGTATGTGCAGGTCCGGCGACGCGGCGATGCGTTCTACCTCGATGGCAGCGAACCGGCGCCTGAGGGGGCGGCAATCGAGGCGGCCTTCGATCCGTTGGGCGACCTGCTGGCAAAGTCCCGCGCCGCCGGGATCCAGGTGCATGCCCTGGTCACCCTCGGCCCTGTCTGGCACCTCGCGACGGCTCCCGCCGACCCACGGCACGTCTTCACCCGGCATGGCTTTCAGGCCGGCCGCGCCGTCGAAGGCGCCGAGAACTGGTTGACCCGGACCCTCCAGCCCGATGGCAACGGCACCTCGATGGAGGGCTACCGCTTTGGCAACGACTACTGGCTCGACTTCGGCCATCCCGACGTTGCCAGCTATTGCGCGGATCTGTTGACGCGCCTCCTGCAACGCTACCCGGTGGACGGCGTGCGCCTCGATGCCCTCCACTACCCGGAGGCCCCGGGGGGCACGGCCAGCGTCGGCTACAACGCCGTGTCTGTGGCGCGCTATCGGGCCCGCACCGGCCAGCCTGGCGTTCCGGGGCAGGACGACGCGCGCTGGAGCGACTGGCGACGCGAGCAGATCACGGCGCTCACGCGCCGGCTCGCGGTCACGGCAGCGGCCATCCGCCCCTCGCTGGTCATCAGCGTGTCGGCCGTGGCCACCGGCGCCGCTCCCGGCGACCAGCGCGGGACGGTGGCCTACAGCCGCACGTTCCAGGATTGGTTCACGTGGGTCGACGACGGCAGTGTTGATGTCGTGGTGCCCCTGCTCTACCGCGCGGAACACGTGCGCGACACTGCCGACGAGTTCGCCGCGTGGACCGCGTGGCTGGGGGGGCGCGCCCGCGCCCGGGCGGTCGTCGTGGGCCTCGGTGCCTACCAGAACTCGCTCGAGGGCCTGGTGCGGCAAGCACGGTCGGCACGGAGCGCTGCCGGTGCGCTGGGCGGCGTCAGCTTCTTCTCCCTGGCGGCGACCAACGCCCCTGTCGTGAACAATCCGCTCTCCTCGCCGGCCGGCCGCGATACGCCGCAGCGGCCGTTCGAGGACTTTGCCGCCGCCTTGCGGACGGGCCGGACCACCGGCGGACAGGCCATCGAGGGGTCGCAGCCAGCCCTGTTCGCGGTGCCGGTGCCGGTGCCGGTCACGCCGTGGAAGGACGTGGTCGGGCATGTCCTCGGACGCATCGAGGACAGCTCCGGCGCCGCCGTGGATGGCGCGCAGGTCACGCTGGACGGGTCGGGGCGAATCTCAGGCCCCGTTGATGTCGTGACCGATGGAGCCGGCGTCTTCGCCACGCCGGCCGTGACCCCGGGCGCCTACCGCATCCAGGTGGTGTCGCCGGGTGGCGGGGCGTACACCAGCGACTGCACCGTCGACGTGACGGCTCGCGCCGTGGTGCGGATCACGCTGGTGGTGGACGCAGCCCGGGTCGGTGTCGCGTCCTGTCGGTAACACGCCGCTATCGCAGGACGCTTGCCTGCCTTGCCGCAGGCGTGGTGCTGACCGGCGCAGTCGCCTCTGCCGCATCCGATCCCGACCAATGCCGGATCGTCAGACTGTCCGATGTCGGCTGGAGCGACATCACGGCCACGACGGCCGTCCTGTCTCGAGTGCTCACCACCCTGGGTTACGAGCCGCGCATCACCGTGCTCTCGGTGCCGGTGACGCTTGCCTCCCTGAGCCAGGGCGATGTCGATGTCTTCCTCGGTAACTGGATGCCCTCGCAACGGGAGTTAGTTGCCCCCTATGTCGCAGACGGCTCGGTCGACGTCATCGGCACCAACCTGCGAGGGGCCCGCTACACGCTGGCCGTGCCGGCCTACCTGCACGAGGCTGGCCTGCGCGACTTCAGCGACATCGCGCGCTTCCGTACGGCTCTCGGCGGCGCCATCCACGCCATCGAGCCGGGCAACGAGGCCAACGAAACGTTGCTGGCCATGATCGGTGCCGACGCACTTGGCCTGCACGGCTTCCGCGTCGTCGAATCGAGTGAACAGGGGATGCTCGCCGAAGTCGAGCGCGCGGTGACGGCTCGACGTCCCATTGTCTTCCTCGGCTGGGCGCCTCATCCCATGAACTCGCGCCTGCCGCTGCGCTATCTCAGCGGCGGGGACCAGTGGTTTGGTCCCGACTTCGGCGGCGCCACGGTGCGGACACTGACCCGGCGCGGCTATGGCCAGAGCTGCCCGAACGTGGGGAGGCTGCTGCGGACGTTGTCGTTCACCGTCGCGGACGAGAACGCGCTGATGGACGCGATCCTGACCTCGCGGCTGTCTCCCGACCAGGCCGCGGCGGCCTGGGTCGTCGCGCATCGGGCCCGCGTCGAGACCTGGCTGGCGGGCGTCTCGCCACTTGCCGCGCCCACCGCTGCACACGTCTCGCCGCTCGGTGGGGTTTCGGAGGGCGTCTCGGCGTTCGAACGACTCGTCACACGGCGCAAGCTGCCGGTGGGCGACGCCGTCGCACACATGGTGGACTACACCAAGGCGCACGGCCGTGGCGTGTTCGACGGTGTGTCGCGAGGCATCGGCCGCGTGGTGGGCGGGACGCATGCGGCGCTGGCCGCCATTCCGCCACCGCTGCTGATCGTGCTGGCGACGGCGGCCGCGTGGTGGAGGCGGCGATCGGTCGCGCTCACGGTGTTCGTGCCCCTGGCGTTGCTGCTGGTCATGAATCTCGGCTACTGGGCGGCGACGATCGAGACCCTCGCCCTGGTGGTGGTCGCGGCCGGTACGAGCACCGCGATCGGGGTGCCGGTCGGGATTCTCGCCGCGCGCCATGCCGCACTCGAGGCGGCGCTTCGGCCGGCGCTCGATCTGATGCAGACGTTGCCGACGTTTGTCTACCTGACGCCGACGTTGGTCCTGTTCGGTCTCGGGGTCGTGCCGGGCTTGGTCTCAACCGTGATCTTCGCGCTGCCCGCGCCGATTCGCCTGACGCGACTGGGCATCGCCTCGGTGCCACGCCCGCTGCTCGAGGCCGGCCAGGCCTTCGGCGCGACGCCGTGGCAACTGCTCACGACGATCGAACTGCCCAGCGCAGCGTCGGCCATCCTCACGGGCGTCAGCCAGTGCATCATGCTGAGTCTGTCCATGGTCGTCATCGCCGCGCTGGTCGGCGCCGGCGGGCTCGGCGTGCCGGTCGTCCGCGCGCTCAACACCGTCCAGGTCGGCATGGGCATCGAAGCGGGACTTGCCATCGTGTTCGTGGCGGTCATCCTCGACCGCCTCGCGCGGCCCTCGGATCGGGTGGACCGACCATGAGCGGCCCGGCCATCACGTTCGAGCACGTCGATGTCCTGTTCACTCGGCAGGGGTCGGGCCGGCGGGGCGCCGCTCTGCAGTCGGCAATGGCGGCCTGCGACGCCGGCGCTGACCGCGAGCAGGTGGCTCGAGCGCACGACGTCACCGTCGCCGTGCGAGACGCGAACCTGACGGTACAGCGTGGCGAGTTCCTCGTGCTGATGGGCCTCTCCGGGGCCGGCAAGTCCACCTTGCTGCGGGTCGTCAACCGCCTCGCCGCCGTGACCCGGGGGCATGTCTGGGTGGAGCACGACCAATCGCGGATCGACGTCGCCACCTGTGACGCCGACACCTTGCGGCGGCTCCGTCTGCACCGGATCGCAATGGTCTTTCAGCAGTTCGCGCTGATCCCGTCGCGGACCGTGCGTCAGAACGTCGGGCTCGGCCTGGAGTTTCGCGGCGACGCCGCGATGCAACGCCACCGCATCGTCGATGACACCCTGGCGCTGGTGGGGCTCTCCGACTGGGCCGACCGGCACATCGACGAACTCTCCGGGGGCATGCAGCAGCGCGTCGGCCTGGCACGCGCCCTGGCCACCGACGCCGACGTGCTGCTGATGGACGAGCCGTTCTCCGCGCTGGACGCCCTCACCAGACGCAAGCTCCAGGACCAGCTGCAGTTGCTGCAGCGGCAACTGCGCAAGACCATCCTGTTTGTCACCCACGACCTCGACGAGGCGCGACGACTGGGCGACCGCATCGCCGTGATGCAGGAGGGCCGCATCGTCCAGACCGGCACCCCCGACGAGATCGGCCACGCCCCCGCGTCGTCGTACGTGTCCGACGTCCTGCGGCACCTGCGCTGACGCTCAGGCCGCCGGCATCACGAACCGCCCCACAGCCACGCCGCACCACGGACGCCGCTCGAGTCGCCAAACCTGGCGGGCACGAACCGGGTGTCGACGCGATCGGAGAAGACCCACCGGTCCCAGATCGCCGGCACGTTGTCAAACAGGCGGGCGACGTTGGACAGTCCGCCCCCCGCCACGATGACGTCCGGGTCGACGATGTTGATCAGGTGTGCCAGGGCGCGCGCCAGCCGGCGTTCGTAGCGTTGCCAGGCCTCCTCGGCCTGCGTGTCGCCTGCGGCGGCAAAGGCCAGGACCTGCGCCGCCGTCGCCTCGCGGCCTGCGCGTTGCTGGAATTCGCGGGCGAAGGCGGGGCCCGACAGCCACGTTTCGATGCAGCCCGACAGCCCGCAGTAGCACGCCGGCCCCGGGTACTCCTCGCCTTCAGGCCACGGGAGCATGTTGTGCCCCCACTCGCCGCCCACGGCGTTAGCCCCGAGGACCGCGTCGCCGCGCACCACCAGCCCGCCTCCTACGCCGGTCCCGAGGATGATGCCGAAGACCACCGTGCCGTCGGCGGCGGCGCCGTCGGTGGCTTCTGACAGCGCGAGGCAGTTGGCGTCGTTGGCAAAGCGCACCGGGCGTGCAAGCACGCGCTGCAGGTCTTCGGAGAATGGCTGCCCATTCAGCCAGGTGGAGTTGGCATTCTTGACCAGGCCGGTGGCTGGTGAGATCGCACCAGGCATGCCGACCCCGACCGTACCGGTCGCACCGGTCGCCTGCTCGCAGCGCCGCACCAGTTCGCCGATGGCCGCAAGCGTGCCCTCGTAGTCGTGGCGCGGCGTCGGCAGGCGCTCCCGATGCAGCTGCTGGCCGTCGTCCGCGAGGGCGAGTGCCTCGATTTTGGTGCCGCCGAGGTCAATGCCGATACGCATGGTCGGGCGGCAGCGTACTCCGCGCCGAGGCCTTCGCGCTACCCTATCGGATCGTGAAGAGCGACCAGACGTGGCGGGTGACAGCCACTGACGCCGGCCAACGCCTCGACAAGTTTCTTGCGGCTGACGGGCGCGCTCGATCGCGCAGCCGCGCGACTGATGCCATTGCACGCGGTCGCGTGTTCGTCGATGACGTGGAGGTCGCGGCGGCGGGCGGGGCACGACTGGTGTCGGAGGGCGAGCAGGTGCGGCTGTGGATGGACCGGCCGGGATCGGCCTCCCGGCCGCCGCGCCCGCCCGCCCGCGACGGCCTGGACGTCGTGCACGAGGACGGCGATGTCGTGGTCGTCAACAAGCCCGCCGGCCTGCTGACGGTGCCCCTGGATGGCGACAGCGCCGCGCCGTCGGTGCTGGCGATTCTGTGGGACCGCTTCCGCTCGCATCGCACGCGGGAGCCGATGGTGGTCCATCGCATCGACAAGGACACGTCCGGCCTCGTGCTCTTTGCGCTGCACGACAACGCACGGGCAGCGCTGGTGTCGCAGTTTGCCCAGCGCACCCCGGATCGCGTCTACCTCGCGTTGGTCAACGGACATCCCGAGCCCGCAGAAGGGACCTGGCAGGACCGACTGGCGTGGGACGACGACGCGTTCGTGCAGCGGCGGGCAAAGCCGGATGACCCGGAGGCACGCGACGCCGAGTGTCACTACCGGGTCGTGTCGACGTTTGCCGAGGCGTCGCTGATCGAAGTGCGTCTGCACACCGGACGGCAGGGGCAGGTGCGGGCGCAGGCGCAGTTGCATGGCCATCCCCTGGTCGGCGACCGCCGCTATCGCCCGCGCGAGGGTGCCCCGGGGCACGACCTCCGGTTTCCGCGTCAGGCGCTGCACGCCCAGCGGCTCGCCTTCGACCACCCCGCCGACGCTCGGCGCGTGTCGCTGGTCGCCCCGACCCCGCCGGACTTGCGCGACTTCCTGGACAGACTTCGACGCCAGGCGCGGCAATCGGGCGCTTGACAGCTGGGGCCGGCGGCGCACCCACTACACTAGGGCCGTGAGCGTCCCCGAGCGAGTCGCGCCAGGCGCGCCCAGGCCCTAGGCTCCCGTCCCTGTCATCATGCCGCGCTTCCGACTGCTCATCGAGTACAACGGCACCCGCTATTCGGGGTGGCAGGTGCAGCGCAATGCGAGGACCGTCCAGGGCGAGCTGCTCGAGGCTGTGCAGACGGTCACCGCACGGCGCGACCGCATCGAGGTCTACGGCGCCGGCCGCACCGACGCCGGCGTGCATGCCCTCGGGCAGGTCGCCCACCTCGATGTGGCGACGTCGCTGCCGCCGGCGACGCTGCTGGCCAGGCTCAACGAGTCCCTGCCAAGCGACATCAATATCCTCGACGTGCGCGCCGTCGGCCACCGCTTCCACGCGCGGCACGACGCCATCGGGCGTCGCTACATCTACCAGGTGAGCCGTCGTCGGACGGCGTTCTCCAAGCCCTTCGTCTGGTGGGTGCGTGAACGCCTCGACGTCGAGGCGATGCGTCGAGGCGCCGCCAGTTTCGTCGGCCGGCTCGACTTCGAGTCGTTTTCCGACGATGACGCGGACGAGAAGAGCACCAAAGTGCAGGTGGACGCCGTCGACGTGACCGAGGTCGATTCGCTGGTGCTGGTGCGCGTGACCGGCTCACACTTCCTGTGGCGGATGGTGCGGCGCATGGTGGGCGTGCTCGTGCGGGTCGGCACACGAGACCTGCGTGAGACCGATGTGTCGCGGCTCCTGCACAGTGACGGCGAGGACGTCGCCCGCCTCACCGCACCAGCGGCCGGGCTCTTTCTCGAGCAGGTGATCTACCCGGGCGAGTCGTTTCGAGACGAGCAGCAGGGGCCGATGCGCCTCGGCTGACGTCGGAGAGATGTGCACATGGACCCTGTCATCGTCTTCGACGGCGATTGCCTGTTCTGTCAGCGTTCGGTCCGGTTCATCCACCGGCACGATGCCGCCAACACCTATCGGTTCGCGGCCAGGCAGAGTCCCGCCGGCGAGCGACTGCTCCGCGACCTGGGTGTGGGGCTGGCCCCCAATTCCATGGTGCTGGTGGACGACCGAGGCACGTGGCTCCGCTCCGATGCCGTCCTGCGTATCGCGGCCCACCTCGGCGCGCCCTGGTCCGCTGCCCGTGTGCTGCTGCATGTGCCGCGCCCGCTGCGCGACACAGCGTATCGGCTGGTGGCGGCGGTCCGCCATCGATTCGCGCCCCTGCTGCCCGCCTGCGACCTGCCCGACGCCGCGCTGCGCGCCAAGATCCTCGACTGACGATGCCAGGCGAGACCCTTTTCGATGCGTCAGGACAGCTCGTGAAGGTGCGGGCGGTGATGTGGCTGGCCCTGGCCTGCGCCATCGGCGGCAGTGCCTGGGGGTGGTCGTTGAGCCAGACGTACGGGCTCGCCCCTGGCGATGGCGGCGTGCTCGCCCCGGCTGGGGTTCGGCTCGCGGTGGGTGGCACGGTGGCGGCGCTGGGTCTGCTGTGTGCCGCGGCGATGGGCCTGTACGGCCGCCAGTACATCGCGCAGGTGCGCCGTGCCCCAACGACCGGTCACCTCATCATCGCCAGGCCCGGGTTGGTGGGCACACGCGAGACGACCTACCTCCCATCCGAGGTGACGGTCGGCCATGCCCGCGCAACCCAGGCCATCGACGATGCGTTCGGCACCGGCATTGGCATCCGCGCTCCCTGGCGCGCCGTGTATGTGCCCGATCGTCGTCTGCCGCTGATCCTGGACGGGCAGGGGCGCCTGCACGGTCGTCAGGACGGTCGGAGGTGAAGAATGCTCGATCTGTGCAATTCTGCGTCCTCATGGTGACCCGACAGTGACCGTCGTCTGTCTCGCCAGCTACTTCAAGGGCAACGAGTTCCTGCGTCAGCTGCGGAGACGGGGGTGCCGCGTGGTCCTGGTCATCAAGGAGAAGCTTCGCGATGAGGCGTGGGACCGTGACTGCATCGACGACACGCTGACCGTACCCAATGGCGCGGGCCCCGACGTTTTCGTCGAGGTCGTCTCCGAGTTCGCACGTCACCACCGCGTGCACCGCATCGTGGCCCTCGAGGAGTACGACGTCATGCACGCGGCGGTGATTCGCGAGCATCTGCGCATTCCAGGTATGGGCACGACCACTGCCCGGCTGTTCCGCGACAAGTTGGCCATGCGTGTGAAGGCCTTCGAGGCGGGCATTCGCGTCCCCGATTTCGTGCACGTCCTCAACTACGACGAGATCCGCGGCTACATGGAGACGATCCCCGCACCGTGGGTGCTCAAGCCGCGTGGCGACGTCTCGGCCGTCGGCATCCAGAAGCTGCACGACCCGGAACTGGTCTGGCGCGCAATCGACGCGCTGGACGCGCGTCCCGCTGTCACCGAGCGCTCGACGCACTACCTGCTGGAGCGGTTCGTCCCCGGGGACGTCTTCCACGTGGACTCGCTGGTCGAGGCTGGCGAGGTGCTCTTTGCCGGCGTCAATCGCTACTGGCGACCACCGATGGAAGTGGCTCACTCGGGCGGCGTGTTCCTCACCAACACGGTGCAGCGCGGATCGGGCGACGAGACTGAGTTGCTCGAGTTGAACCGAACGCTCTTGAAGACGCTCGGCTTCGTGCGCGGCGCCACGCACGCCGAGTTCATTCGCAGCGCGGACGGCCAGTTCTACTTCCTCGAGGTGGCAGGCCGAGTCGGGGGCGCGTTCATCGCCGACTCACTCGAAGCGGCCACGGGCGTCAACATCTGGCACGAGTGGGCCAACCTCGAGATCGGGCGGGGCGAGGTGCCCTATACCTTGCCACCGCCACGCGCCGACTATGCGGGCGTGGTGCTGGCGCTGGCGCGGCAGGAATGGCCCGATACCAGCGGGTACGACGACCCCGAAGTGGTCTCGCGGCCGACCAAGCGGCACCACGCGGCGCTGGTCGTCGCCTCACCAGACTACGAGCGCGTGCAGTATCTGCTCGGCGAGTACGCCAGACGCTTCGAGGGGGAGTTCCTGGCCGTCCTGCCGCCCATGGAGCGACCACCGCTGTAGCCGTCCTGGGTTCACCAACCAACGGATACGTCCCAGCAATCTCCCGCTCTCCCGTGGTGCGGGCTGTGGACCCTGACGATGGACCGGAGTGTCGGTCTCCGGCGTGTCAGTGCAGGCGGCGGACGCGCACATCCACGTCGCGATGGCTGGGCTCACTGTGGAAGTGCCGCCTGAGAGCGTCGAGGCGGTACCGGAAGATCCGGGTGACGTCAGGCTCGACCAGGAGCCGGTTGACCAGCGCCCCACCGGGCACCCGGTAGCGGACCGTGTCGGTCATCAACGTGCCGCCGTCCACTGCCGCGAACTCGTGCGTGTGGACCCACTCGCGGTAGGGCCCCCGCAGTTGCTCATCGACGAACCGGTGATTGGGTTCCCAGGCGGCGATGCGGGTGCGCCACCGGATCGGCAGCGTGTGCAACGTGATGCGGTAGTCGATGAGCGTGCCGACCTGCATCACGATCGGACTAGGCGTAATTATCTCGAAACCGAGCCAGGGCGGCGTCAGCACGTCGAGGTTGCCCGCGTCGCCGAAGAATCCGAACACCACGTCCACTGGCTGGAGCAGCCACGCGGTGGTCGACAACTCGAAGGTCCCTCGCCTCTGCGTGTGCATCCAGAGATACGACGCGACGCGGCGCCCGGCCGTTGCGTGCGCCTCACTCCTCCACGTAGTCGAGGTCCTTGCCGAACGTCTCTTCGACGCCCCACAGGGCCACCACACCGATGGTCAGGGCCACGACGCCGACGATCAGCGCGCTCTGGACGACGCCCACGTGGGGCCGCAGCCAGGCGACCGATGAGGTGAGCAGGACGACCGAGCCGCGCACGACATTGGGGACCGTCGTGGTCGCCGTCGCACGGATGTTGGTGCCGAACTGCTCGGAGGCGATGGTCACAAACACGGCCCAGTAGCCGACGCCGAAGCCAAGCGCGACGCAGAGGGTGTAGAAGGCGCTCAGCGTGAACGGCGCCACCAGGAAATAAACGGCGACAAAGGCCGCCGTGATCGCCTGGAACAGCAGCACCACCCGCCGTCGGCTGCCGATCCACTGACTGAGGAACCCGCTGCCCAGGTCACCCACGGCCAGCCCGAGGTAGGCATACATCACCGCCTGGCCGGCCGTGGGCGCCACCGGCATACCGAGGGCGGTGCCGATCTCGGGCGAGAAAGTGATCAGGATGCCGATCACGTACCAGATCGGCACGCCGATCAGGATCACCGAGACGTACTTGCGCGCGCGCTGCCAGGTATTGAACAGGTGCAGCAGGTTGCCGCGGCTCGAGGTGGTCTGCTTGACGCTTTCGAACATGCCCGATTCGTAGACGCCGATCCGCAGCGCCAGCAGTGCAAATCCCATCACGCCGCCGACGATATAGGAAATGCGCCAGTCGAAGATGTCGCCGACGAGGGCCGCCACGACCGCGCCGAGGATTCCGGTGGCCGCGACGATGGTGGTGCCGTACCCGCGCGTCTCCTTCGGCATGATCTCGCTGACCAGGGTGATGCCCGCGCCCAACTCCCCGGCCAGGCCGATGCCGGCGATGAACCGGAGCCACGCGTACGCGTCGACGGTCTGCACCCAGGCATTGGCGATGTTGGCCGCGGAGTACATGACGATCGAACCGAACAGCACGCTCGGCGACCGTAGGGGCCGGCTGAGCGTGCTGTTCGGTTCGATCGTCAT
>JBKJQW010000076.1:0-24622 GCA_046593715.1 Luteitalea sp. | reverse complement strand
GCTGCGTGACCGCCTGGGACGCGCGGTCTGTCGCGCCGGCGTGCTTCCGCGCAAGGAGTTCTTCGAGGCGTGGGAAGTGGCCCGGCGCACGCGTCGGCTCTTTCGCGGCGGCCGCGTGATGGATCTGGCGGCCGGTCACGGTCTCCTGGCCCACGCCATGGTGCTGCTGGACGACTCGTCGCCCGAGGCGCTGGCCATCGATGTCGCCGTCCCCGCCTCCGCACTCCGCCTGCACGACGTGCTGGCGGACAGCTGGCCGCGCCTGCGCGACCGCGTCTCGATCGTGACCTCGCCCATCGAACACGTGCCGTTGTCTCGTGAGGATGTGGTCGTGTCCAGCCATGCGTGTGGTGCCCTCACCGACCTCGTGCTCGGCCAGGCCATGGCGGCACACGCGCGCCTTGCGCTGCTGCCCTGCTGCCACGACATCGAGACCTGCGATACCGGCGCGCTGGGCGGGTGGCTCGACCCGGCCCTGGCCATCGACGTACGCCGGGTCAGTCGCCTCGAAGCGCACGGGTACCGCGTGTGGACACAGACCATTCCAGCGGCGATCACGCCGAAGAACCGCCTGCTTTTGGCGGCGCCGCACTCGAGTGCGGCGCCGTGAGCGTACTGTCCATGACTGTCGCCGAGCGCATCAACGCGGAGCGCATCGTCCTGGCCGGCTGGAGTCGCGCCATTCTCCTGCAGCTGGCGCACCCGCTGGTGGCGCAGGGCGTTGCCGACCACAGCAGCGTTGTCAACGCGCGCGGCACCCTGCTCACTGCGGCCGTGCGCCTCCACCACACCGTGCAGGCGATGCGTCGTCTGACCTTCGGAGACACGGCCGCGTCGAAAACGGCGCTCGACGGCATCAAGGCGATCCACCGCCGTGTCAACGGACGATTGCCCGCGACCGTGGGTCCCTACGCGGCGGGCACGCGCTACTCGGCCGAGGACGCGCCGCTGGTGCGATGGGTGCACGCGACGCTGCTCGACTCGCTGCCGCTTGTGTATGCAGCCATCGTCTCGCCATTGACTGAGGACGAGCGCGACGCCTGGTGTCGTGAATCAGCGCCCGTCGCGCGGGCGCTTGGGGGCGGTGACGACGTGCCCGAGACCTGGGCGGAGCTGCAGGCCTACATCGCCTCGATGCTGGGCAGCGGTCAAATCGAGGTTGGTGACACGGCACGGCGGATCGCCAGCCAAGTGCTGGCACCCCGCCGGTCGTGGGCGCTTGCGCCGTTGCGTGCGATCAACCGCACGGTCACCATCGGGCTGTTGCCGCCGTCGGTGCGCGCCCAGTACGGCTATGCGTGGGCGGCGACAGACCAGGCGCGCCTGGCGCGAACGATGCGGCGCTTGCGCGCCCTGCGCTCGATGATGCCGGACGTGGTGGCCCATTGGCCGGACGCGCGCCGCACGGGCTAGCCGTCTGTGTTCACGAACCGGACCCGAGAAAATCGAGCATCAGCCCGTTCAACTGGTCGCCGTGGGTGGCGCTGAAACCATGTGGCGCTCCCTTCAGCACTTCCAGGCGGCTCCCCTGGATCATCGCGGCCGACAGCTGGCCGGACACCTCGAACGGCACGATCTGGTCGCGATCGCCGTGCACGATCAGCGTCGGGACGTCGAACTTGGCGAGGTCGGCGCGGAAGTCCGTCTTGCCGAACGCGACGATGCAGCGTTGCGTGCCGAGCGGCGAGGCGGTCCAGGCAATCGACTTGGCGTAGGCCACCGCGTCGTCACTCGGCGTGCCGGAGCCGGGCGTCCAGTTGAAGAAGCTCTTGAAGAACGACTCGAGGAACCCGATGCGGTCCTGCGTCACGCCGGCCAGCATGTCGTCGAACACGCTCTCGGGCACGCCCCCCGGGTTATCCGGTGTCTGGAGCAGGAACGGCGGCACCGCGGCGAGCAGCATGGCCTTGTTGATTCGACTGGTGCCGTAGCGGCCGATGTAGCGCGCCACTTCACCGCCGCCCATCGAGAAACCCGCCAGCGCGGCGCCGCGCAGGTCGAGCGTGGTCAGCAGGTCATTCAGGTCGGACGCGAAGGTGTCGTAGTCGTAACCGCCATCCGGCTTGCCGGACTCGCCAAAGCCGCGCCGGTCGTACGCGATGCAGCGGTACCCCGCAGCCACGAGTGCGTTGACCTGGCCCTCCCACATGCGATGGCTCAACGGCCACCCATGGATGAGGACGACCGGGGCGCCTGTGCCCAGGTCCTCGTAGTAGAGCTCTGTAGACGGGGCGGCGGTGGTGGTCAACACAGGCACGGAAACCTCCTGGAGGCGAAAAAGGTAACGGTAGGACGGTCGTGCCGGCGGTGCGATAGGCTAGACGCCTTCACGTGCCGATGCCCGTCCCTCACCTGCTTTTGTACGTCCTGATCACGGTGGGGGTGCTGTTGCCCGACGCGCAGCGACCCCAGGCCCCGACAGCGGGAGTGGCGACCTACGACGAGCCACTGCGCCCGCGCATCCACTTCTCGCCGCCGCGCAACTTCATGAACGACCCTAACGGGCTGGTTTTCTACCAGGGTGAGTATCACCTGTTCTACCAGTACAACCCGCACGGCACCACCTGGGGGCACATGTCGTGGGGACACGCGGTCAGCCGCGATCTGTTGCGCTGGGATCACCTGCCGCTGGCCTTGGCCGAGGACGACGGCGTGATGATCTTCTCCGGCAGTGCCGTGGTGGACCACGCGAACACCAGCGGGCTCTGCCGCCCGAAAGGCACCGACCGTTCCTGCCTGGTGGCCATCTACACCGGTCACGGGCACGGCAGGCAGACCCAGAACCTCGCGGTCAGCCAGGACCGCGGCCGCACCTGGACCAAGTACGCCGGCAATCCCGTCCTCGACCTTGGCCTCCGTGATTTCCGCGATCCCAAGGTGTTCTGGCATGGCCCTACACGCCGGTGGGTGATGGTCACCGTGCTCCCCGACCGCCACACGGTTCGGTTGTTCGGCTCGGCCAACCTCACGGCGTGGACGGCCCTCAGCGATTTCGGCCCGGCCGGCGCCACCGGCGGCGTCTGGGAATGCCCCGACCTCATGGAAGTGCCTGTCGAGGGCGACTCGGCGCAGACGCGCTGGGTGCTCGAGGTGGACCTCAACCCAGGCGGCCCGCACGGCGGCTCCGGCGGCCAGTACTTTGTCGGCACGTTCGACGGCACCCGCTTTGTGAGCGACGACGGGGCGGACCGGGTCCGCTTTGTCGACTACGGCAAGGACTTCTACGCACCGATCTCGTTTGCCGACCTGCCGGCGCGTGACCGGGGCCCGATCTGGATGGGCTGGCTCAGCACCTGGCAGTACGCCAACCAGGAGCCCACGAGCACATGGCGCGGCGCGCAGTCGCTGCCGCGCCGGCTCTCCCTGCGGCGGACGCCGGACGGCTGGCGACTCGTGCAGCAGCCAACGGGCGGCGTGAGTTCGCTGATGGAGGGCGAGGCCAGCCGCCACCAGGTGCTGCGCGATGCGCTGCCGCTCCCCCCCACGGCCGACATCACCTTCGTCGTCACGGCGGCCGACCATGCGGAGATCGGCTTGCGCCTCTCCAACGCGATCGGCGAGCAGCTGCTGATCGCCGTCAGTGCGGACCGCCGCGAGCTGTCGGTGGACCGCAGGCAGTCGCGGCAGGGAGCAGCGCCCGACGGTTATGCCGAGCGGCACGCCGGCCCACTGAGGCCGCTGGCGCAGGTGCCCGTGCGCGTGATATTCGACCGCTCGGTCGTCGAGGTCTTCGCCAATGAAGGGGAAACGGTGATGACCGAGCGGGTCTATCCCACCCAGCCCTTCACGAAAATCGAATGGATTGGCGGGCGTCGCCCGGCCAGCGGGTCGACGCGGTTGCTGGCGCTCAGGTCGGCCTGGACGCGTCCGTAGCGGCTGTGCCGGAGGCCGATCAGGCGGGGGAGGGCGCCGCCACCGCCGCCCTATGACCGGCCCGGCCGTCGCGATTGGCAGGGGGCTGCAGTACTCTGGCGAGTGAAATGTACCGCCGGACCGACGACCTCCGCATCACCCAGACCCGACCGTTGCTGCCGCCAGCGATCCTGCTCGAGGAACTGCCAGCGACCGAGCGCGCCACCAACGTCGTCGCCAACGCACGCCAGGCCATCGCCGACACCGTGATGGCGCGCGACCCGCGCCTGGTGGTGATCGTCGGCCCCTGCTCGATTCACGACACCGGCGCCGCGGTGGAGTACGCGCAGCGCCTGGTGCCGCTGGCCGACCGCTACAAGGACCAGCTGATCGTCGTGATGCGCTGCTATTTCGAGAAGCCACGCACGTCGGTGGGGTGGAAGGGACTGGTCAACGACCCCGACCTGGACGAGAGCTTCCACATCAACAAGGGACTGCGGCTTGCGCGGCGGCTGCTGCTCGACGTGGCCGACCTCGGCTTGCCGGCGGCGTGCGAATTTCTCGACACGCAGCTGCCGCAGCACATCGCCGACCTCACGTCGTGGGTGGCCATCGGGGCCCGCACGACCGAAAGCCAGGTGCACCGCGAACTGGCGTCCGGCCTGTCGATGCCGGTGGGCTTCAAGAACGGCACCGACGGCACGACGCAGACCGCCGTGGACGCGGTCCTGTCTGCCCGGTCGCCGCACCTGTTCCCGTCGGTGACCAAGCAGGGCGTGTCGGCCATCTTCCAGACGACGGGCAACGACACCTGCCACGTCATCCTGCGCGGAGGATCGCGGACGGGCCCCAACTTCGACGCGGCCTCGGTCAGCGATGCCTGCGAGCGGCTCCGGACCAACGGGCTGCCGGAACGAGTGATGATCGACTGCTCGCACGGCAACAGCCAGAAGGATCATCGGCGGCAGATCGACGTGGCGACCGCCGTGGCCGCGCAGGTCGGCGACGGCTCGTGGCCCATCTTCGGCACCATGCTGGAGAGTCATCTGGTGGAAGGGCGTCAGACATACGTGGCGGGGCGGCCCGCCACGTATGGGCAGAGCATCACCGACGCGTGCCTGTCGATGGAGCAGACCGAACCGCTGCTCGAGCTGTTTGCCACGGCCCAGCAGTCGCGCGGCGTGCGCGCAGACGTCCTCGCCCGCTAGCTCTCGCCGCAGGCTATAGTCAACCCTTCCAGGGGGCGCGCCAATGGCTGGGATCTCGTCCAGGTTCGTATGGGGGGCTGCGGCGCTGCTCGCGGCAGCGGCCACCGCCGCCGCACTCGCGGCCGCTCAGGGCCCAGCGCCAGCAGGGGCGTCCAAGGCGCCGCCCGATCGATTCGCCGAATGGGCCGCGCGCTCCCGCGAGGCCGAAGCCAGAGAACTTGCGGTGCCCTTCAGGGGCGTGACGGCTGACGGTGCCGTGCAGCCAGGCCTCTTTGCCGTGACCTCCACCGGAGTGACCACGGTCCCTGTGCAGAAAGCCGCCGCAGGCTTCCTGGCCACGCTGACCGCCGAACAGCGGCAGCGTACGGCGTTCGGCGTGGACGACCCCGAATGGCGCAGCTGGATGAACCAGCACTTCTACCGCCGCGCTGGCGTCAGCTTCGAGGAGATGTCGCCCGCGCAGCGCGAGGCGGCCTTCGCGCTGATGCGGGCCTCGCTGAGCGCCCGCGGGCTGACGCTGAGCCGGGACATCATGAAGCTCAATCACACCCTGGGAGAGCTGAACGAGGATGATTTCGCGGCGTACGGGGAGTGGCTCTATCACGTCACCGTGATGGGCACGCCCTCGGCCACCGAGCCGTGGGGCTGGCAGGTGGACGGCCATCACCTGATCATCAACTACTTCGTGCTCGGCGATCAGGTGGTGATGACACCGAGCTTCTTCGGCTCCGAACCGGTGATTGCCACCAGCGGCAAGTACGCCGGGACGACCATCCTGCAGGAGGAGCAGGCCGGCGGGTTGGCCTTCATCAACGCGCTCGACGCCGGCCAGCGGTCGCGAGCCATTATCGGTGCCGACAAGACAGGCAACGACAATCTCGGCGAGGCCTGGAAAGACAACGTCGTCGTCCCGTACCAGGGGCTGCCGGCATCGGCGTTGACCGCCGGACAGACACGTCAGCTGCTTGCGCTGATCGAGCGCTACATCGGCACCATGGACGCCGGACACGCCAAAGTGAAGATGGACGAGGTACGGGCCCACCTCAAGCAGACCCACGTGGCCTGGAAGGGCGGGACGGCCGCGGGCGATGTCTTCTACTACCGCATCCACAGCCCGGTGCTGCTGATCGAGTTCGACCACCAGGCGCCGGCTGGTCTACGCCGTCGCTACCCGGCCGGTGTGCCCTTCCGCGAGCACGTGCATGTGGTGATACGCACACCCAACGGCAACGACTACGGCAAGGATCTGTTGCGACAGCACTACACGACGCACCAGCACGACGCCGCCGGGCGCCACACGGTGCCGGGCGTGTCGGTCGCGTCCCTCGCTCGCCCATGAAGGCAGGCTCTGGCGGGGCGTCGTGGCCACGTGGCCATCGACGGCCCAGGTCGGGCCGTGGCATGCTCGCGGGATGGTGAACACGCTGCTGCGCCCAGAGGACCAGCAACTGGTGAACGACGAGCGCCGGGTGCTGGGGGGCCTGCGCGACGTCCTGATCCGGCTCGATGCGGCCGAGGACAACCTGGAGGCGCTCGGGCGCTCGATCCAGCAGCTCGACGAGTTGTTCCTGGTGGTCGTCGTCGGCGAATTCAATGCCGGCAAGAGCGCCTTCATCAACGCCCTGCTCGGCGCACAGGTCCTGCAGGAAGGCGTCACGCCGACCACGGCGCAGGTCAACCTGCTGCAGTACGGGGAGTCGTCCAGTCGCGTCGAGCGGTCGCCACAGCTGCACGTCATCACCGCCCCGGTGGAGTTCCTGCGCGAGATCGCCATTGTCGACACGCCGGGCACCAACGCCGTCATCCGCGAGCACGAGGCGATCACGGCCGATTTCGTGCCGCGATCGGACCTGGTGTTGTTTGTCACCTCCGCCGACCGTCCGTTCACCGAGAGCGAGCGGCTGTTTCTGGCCGTGATCCGCGACTGGGGCAAGAAGATCGTCGTCGTGATCAACAAAGTGGACCTGCTGCAGTCGGAGGACGACCGGCAGCAGGTCCTGAGCTTTGTCAGCGAGCACGCGCGCGCGGCGCTCGGCAGTGCCCCAGACACGTTTGCGGTCAGTGCCAGGCTGGCGATGCGCGCCAAGTCGGGACAGCCGGACGTGTGGGCGGCCAGCGGATTCGAGGCGCTCGAGCGCTACATCCACGAGCGTCTCGACCAGCGCGAACGTCTCAGGCTCAAGCTCGGCAACCCGATCGGCATCGGCTCGGCGCTCACCTCGCGCTACCTCGAGGTGACCACCGGCCGGCTGGGCCTCCTGCAGGACGACCTGCGTCTGCTCGACGACGTGGAGAAGCAGCACGCGGTGTATCGCGCCGACATGGACCGCCAGTTCGAGCTGCGCATGGGCGAGATCGACCACGTGCTGCTGCAGATGGAGCAGCGTGGCCACCTTTTCTTCGACGAGATGCTCCGGATCGGCCGGGTCATGGACCTGCTGAACAAATCCCGGGTGCAGGAGGGGTTCACGCGCGACGTCGTCGCCGATGCGCCGGTGCAAATCGAGCGCAAGGTCTCGGAGCTGATCGACTGGATGGTGAGCGCCGATCTGCGGCAGTGGCAGCAGGTCAACGGCCACCTGGCGGAGCGCCGGCGTCAGTACCGCGACCGGATTGTCGGCGATCCCGAGCTGGCGACCTTTCACGTGGAGCGGGGCCGTCTGCTGGAGTCGGTCGGCCGCGAGGCGCAACGCGTGGTGGACAGCTTCGACCGGCAGCGGGAGGCGGCGGCGCTGGCCGAAGGGGCACGCAATGCCGTGGCGGCCTCGGCCGCGGTGGGCGCAGGGGCCGTCGGGCTCGGCACGCTGGTGACGATTGCGGCCACGACGGCCGCCGCCGACATCACCGGCATCGTCCTGGCCGGCGTCATCGCGACGGTCGGCTTGTTCATCGTCCCGGCGCGCCGCCGCAAGGCCAAGGAGGACCTGCGGCAGAAGGTGGCCGACCTGCGAGACACGCTGTCGCGTTCGCTGCGGACGCAGTTCCAGCAGGAGACCGGTCGCAGCACCGATCGCCTCAACGAGGGCATCGCCCCTTACAGCCGCTTCGTGCGGTCCGAGCAGCAGGCGTTGACGGCAGAGCGCGACACGCTCGCCGAGGTGCAGGCCGAGATGGCCGCCTTGAAGACCCGCATCGACGCGCTGGTCTGACCTCGGGCATACTCCGCCGCATGCTCCCGCCGACTCGTCTCGTCGCGCTGCTCGCGGCGCTGTGTGCCGTCGCGCCCGCTGCTCGCGCCCAGGACCTCGACCTGACCAATGCCACGGTGATCGACGGCACGGGCGCTCAGCCGCGCACCGGCATGACGCTTCGCATCCGCGGCGGCCGCATCGCCTCGATCGACGCCGGATCGACCTCCTCGCCGCCAGCCGTCGTGACGCGCCTCGACCTGGCCGGTCGCACCGTGCTGCCCGGGCTCATCGATGCGCACGCGCACATCGCGTCGCCCGCCGCCGCCCGCCGCGCGCTGGAGTCGGGCGTCACCACGGCGCGCGTGCTCGGCGACACGTTCCTGCAGGCCCTGGGCACACGTGATCTGATCCGCGCGGGGCATGTGATCGGCCCGGAACTGCTCGTGTCGAGCAGCATCATCCGGCCGAAGCCTGGCGTGGCGTTCTACCAGGCCTACCCGGAGTTCGGCCGCTTCGTGTCGGTGGACCTTCGCGGCCCCGAGACGATTGCCGCCGTCGTCAAGGCGCAGATCGCCCGGGGTGTCGACGTGATCAAGGTTGGCGCGAGCGAACGTGCCGGCCTGGCCGCGACAGACCCGCGGCGGTCGGAGCTGACCGAGGACGAGATGCGCGCGGCGGTGGGGGCGGCGCGTCAGGCCGGCCGCCATGTCGCGGCGCACGCGCACGGCACGTCGGGCGTGCGCGCCGCCGTCCGTGCCGGCGTGCGCAGCATCGAGCACGGCACGTACGTGGACGACGCGACGCTGGCGGAGATGAAGGCCAGCGGCACGTTCTTCGTCCCGACGCTGGCGGTGATGAGCCCGCTCGGCGATCCGCGTGGCAACACGGCCGACGACGTCGCGCTGCAGGTCCGGACGTATCACATGATGGCGCCGCTGCGCGCAGCGGTCCGCAAGGCCAGGGCGCTCGGCATTCCGATTGCGGCGGCGACCGACGGCAGTTACGCCGACGGCGACGACACCGGCCGCATCCGCGTCGCGCATGACATGGAGCTGCTGGTGCAGGCCGGTGGCTTCGCGCCGCTCGAAGCGATCACGGCCGCCACCGCCACTGGCGCGATGGTGCTCGACATCGCTGAGCGCACGGGCACGATCCGCCCCGGGCTGGAGGCCGACCTGATCGTCCTCGATCGGGATCCCCTCACCGACACGACGGCCCTCTTCGAAACGCTGCTGGTCATCAGCAACGGCACGGTCGTCGTCAATCGGATCCATTGAGGGTATTCGGCACCCGGCCCTACCCATACTCGGCCCTACCCCTACTCGGCCTGACCAGCTAGCCGGTCCCCGGCCTACCGGCTCCGTCCGCGGCGCTGGTACTCGTCGAGCAGGGCCTGCAGCGACCTCACGACGTCCTGGTGTCGTGCCTCCAGGTTGGTCGTCTCCCTCGGGTCGGCGTCAAGGTCGTAGAGCTGCACGGACGGCACGGCGGCACTGGCCGGCGTGGTCTCCGCGCTCCTGCCCGTCCCTGGAGCGAGCAGGAGCTTCCAGCGGCCCTGCCGGATCGCAAAGGCGCCACCATCGGACTGCATGACGATGGCCTCGTGCAGTGGTCCGTCATGGCGCGGTTGGCGCAGCACCGGCAGGAAGCTGACCGAGTCTTCGCCGGCATCGTCGGCCAGGGGGGCGGCCACGATCTCCGCGAGGGTCCGCAGCACGTCGGTGGTGATGATGGTGCGGTGTGTCACCCCGCCAGGGGCGACCACGCCCGGCCAGCGCACCACGAACGGCACGCGCGTGCCGCCTTCGTACAGGGTGTGCTTGGTGCCCCGCCAGCCGCCAGCGGCGTCGTGCCCGAGCGTCAGGAGGTCGGCGATGCCGCCGGCCGGCGCCGGCCCGTTGTCACTGGCAAAGATCACCAGCGTGCGATCGGCGACACCGGCGCGTGCCAGGGCTCGCAGCACCGTGCCGACAGCGGCGTCGGTCTGGGCGACGAAATCACCGTACGGGCCGAGCGCCGTCCGGCCGACGAAATCGCCCGTCGGCAGCATCGGTGTATGCGGTGCGGCGAGTGGCAGGTACAGGAAGAAAGGCTGACCCGTCTGGCTGCGTCGCTCGATCACGTCGACGGCCCGCTGCGTGAAGCGACCGAGGACCTCCTCCGGCTTGAACGAGGGCGCCGCCGCGCCCGGACGATGGAAGCCTGGCACGCCCTGCGGGATCCCGGGGATCGTGCTGGTGGGGGCCTCGACGACGCGCTCGCCCTCGACGTACACGTAATCGCGCATGTCGAGTGACGCGGGGATGCCGAAGTACTCGTCGAAGCCGGCCGCGAGCGGGCCACCCGTGGCGGGCGCCGTGTAGTCGATCCAGTCGGTCGGGCCCTGCGTGGTCTCGCGGTCCGCTGTGGCCCCTGGCCGCGCCGCCCAATGCATGCCGAGGTGCCACTTGCCGACGGCGGCCGTGTAGTAGCCGCGGGCGCGCAGCAGGGAGGCGAGGGTCGTGCGGCCCGGTTCGATCAGCGAATCGCCGTTGCCCCAGAGCACGCCCTTCTTCAGCCGCGTGCGCCACGAGTAGCGGCCGGTCAGCAGCCCGTACCGTGTCGGCGTGCACACGGAGGAACTCGTGTGCGCGTCAGTGAAGCGGAGTCCTTCGCGGGCGAGCTGGTCGATGTGTGGCGTCGGGATGCGGCTGGCCGGGTTGTAGACCCCCACATCGCCGTAGCCCTGGTCGTCGGTGAGGATGACCACGACGTTCGGGCGGTCACGCGAGCCGGTGGCTGGCGTGGGGACGGACGGCTGCGACGCCACGATCGCGACGCCCGCCGCGACGACCGTCGCGAGTGCCATCGTGATCCGGGTCACGCCGCCGCGCCGCCGCCGCGCCCGTGCGCGAGTCATCGCTGGAGCCTCATGGTCCGGGTGCCCGGAGCAACTGGTCGAGTACCTCGTACCGGGCCCGGTGCGGTTCCGGAATGGCTCGAATCGTCGTGTCGAGTTCAATCAGGCGAGGCCCCTTGTCCTGCATCGCTCCGGGCGCCACGGCGCCCAGCACCGGCCACCGCGGTAGCGCTCCGCCATTGGGGTTGCCGCTGCGCGCGAAGTTGGTCCAGTACGTCCCGATGGACTCCGACAAGGTCTTGTCCGCCGCCGTCCATGGCACGTGCCTGACGGTGTCGAGCGTGCCGAAGACGTACTCGATCTCTCCGGCATGGCGGGCCCCGACGTCCTCGGCCGTGACGGGCCGGCCATTGCGGGTCTGACCTGGCGCGACCGGGATCTGGCGCGAGAACAGATACCGGTAGACCGGCGCGTGGCCGGTGGCCCGGTGCGCCTCGATCCACTTCCACGTGCTGTAGCCGATGAACAGGTCGCTGGCCAGCGACGCCGCGGATTCGAGCGCCTCCGCGTCAGTGGCCGCCGGGTACGCATCCAGGAGGGCGTCGGCAGCCGGCCCGAAGCGCTTCCGGGTCTGGTCTTCGAACGCCTTGGCAGTTGGCCGCACCTGGCCGAGCAACACGCCGCCGCGCGACTCGTCGGCGTTCCACCCGGCCAGCAGCGGCACCTGCGCCTGCCGGCCTGCGGCAAAGGTGGCCGCGACCGGTTCGGTGAGCACGGCGCCGTCGACGGCCGGCGAGAACCAGGGCTGCCATGTCGCCGCGGCGGCGAGCACGTCCTCGGCCGGCGCCGCGCGCATCGCCTGCGCGGTGTTGGCGCCGAGGGAAGCGCCGAACTTCTCGCCGTTGGTTTCACTGGCCTGGCGGCTGGGCGCGGCCAGCGAGGGCCCGAAGTGGGCGCCGCTCTCGCCAATCGCCTTGTGGAACAGGCCACGGGCCTGAGGGGCCGCCATCAACGCGCTGACGGCAAACGATCCGGCAGACTCGCCGAATATCGTCACGTTGCCCGGGTCCCCACCAAAGCCCGCGACGTTGTCGCGGATCCACTGCAGCGCAGCAACCATGTCGAGAAGACCATAGTTGCCGGAGCTGCCGCGAGGGTCGTCTTTGGACAGCGCCGGGTGCGCAAGAAAGCCGAAGACGCCGAGCCTGTAGTTGATCGTGATCAGCACCACCCCGCGCGCGGCCAGGGCTGTGCCGTCGTGCCGGGCCTCGTGCGAGGCGCCCGCCTGGTAGCCGCCGCCATGAATCCAGACCATCACGGGCAACTTGGCGTTGGCGTCTGGCGCGGGCGTCCAGAGGTTGAGGAACAGACAGTCCTCGCTGGCGGGGTGGTCGAAGACGATGTCGGCAAACACCGGTGGCTGCATGCACTGCGCGCCGTACGCCGTGGCCGTGCGCTTGCCGCTCCACGACGTCGGCGGCGCGGGCGCCTTCCAGCGCCTCGCCCCGACCGGTGGCGCGGCAAAGGGCACGCCCTTGAACACCCGCAGCGCGCCGTCGCCGACCGCGCCCTCGAGCGCTCCCGACGTCGTCGTCACCACGGTCTGGGCCATCGCGGTGCCCGCGCCTATCGCCAGCACCAGCGCCGCGCCGGCCACTCGCAACGGCCAGCGGGCGGTCCGGCGATGAGCGCCGGGCGGGTTCATGCCATCGCCTTCCAGGTCGCGAGACACTTCTCGATGGTCTCGAAAGGCGTGAAGCGGCTGCCCTCCTGTTCGATGAGGTAGGTCTCCACCCCGCCCACCGATTCAGCGGCGGCGCGCACCTCTTTCCATGGCACGACGCCTTCGCCCGTCAGGACGTGGTAGCCCTTGTCCGGGCCGGCGCCAGGCGCCCAGTCCTTGCAGTGCATGCTGTTGATGCGGCCAGGATTGGCCTTGATCCACGCGACAGGGTCCTGACCGGCATCGACGCAGGTGCCGACATCGAACTGCAGCACGAAGTCGGCGGGCGTGTTCTTGGCAATCACGTCGATCGGGCGGGTGCCGGCCACCGGCGTGAACTCGGTCTGGTGATTGTGGAAGCCTGCGCGCATGCCGAGCGGGCGCAGGGTCTCGGAGGCGGCCGCGAGGCGTTCGGCGACACGCTTCCAGTCGTCGATGGTGGCGACGTCACGTCCGGCGCTCGCCATGACGATCAACGTCGAACCGAGGATGGCATTCAGCTCGATGGCCTTCTTCAGACCGTCGGCGGTGAAGACGTTGGCGCTGTTGTGCGTCGAGGGCGCCTTCAGGCCGACCTGGTCGAGCAGTTGCCGAACCTGCTTGGCGTAGCTCACTTCCCATTGGTAGTAGGGCGAGAAGAACTCGACGGCCTCGTATCCGGTCTTGGCGACACGGCGCACCGTGCCGAACAGGTCGGCGGCCAGTTCCTGGCGCACGGAGAACAGCTCGAGGCCGACCGTCGGCCGGCTGGCCGCCGTCAGGGCGGCGACCAATGGACTGGCGAGGGCAGCAGCAATGAAGCCACGCCGCGAGAGCGACGACTGCATGTGTATGGACATGAGACCTCCGGGTCGGGGCGAGTCTGACACATCGGATGCGCTCTGAAGTACCGATGACGCGCGCCAGGCGTCCCGTGTCGCGATCAAGGTGTTGCGGCGACGGAAGAAAATCCGCCGCGCACCAGACTACTGGCCGCTCCACCCGGCGCTGGCACGTGTGAATAGCCGAAAACTTCACCAAAAGGGCAATTTGCCGAGGCTGGCATGCGCCATGCACTAGTTAGGGTGGACGCCGCGGAGCCTCGACGGAGTCGGACCTAACTTTGGTGGTTCATTCGAGGCGTTAGGCACGCAGACCGCGGAACGATTCACGTCGGCGCTGCAGCAGTTAGCCGGCCGGTCACATCGACTTGGCCACATCAGAGGAACTCATGAAGCTCACACGTCTCTTCAGTGCCGCCGCGCTCATCGCCGGCCTCTCTTTCACCGGCACGGCCCAGGCCTCGCCCATCATGGCCACGGGCAGCGTTGCCGTCCTTGGCGTGTCGTACAACCCGACAGGGTTGATCGCTACAGGCACCACGTTCACGTTCGCCTTCTCGGTCTTCGGCGGCGGGACGGGCGATCTGGCCCTCGTGCCGATCGGTAGCCCGCTGACGACCGCTGCGATCACGGCGACGGTTGGCACGCCGGTCAGCTTCATGGCGCCCTGGGGCTCGTTTTCTGGCAACGTGACCCAGGCCGATGACGAAGGCGACGCGCTCAATCGCGTGGTTGACGTCATTGCCCTCGGTACCTTCACGCCGATGGCCGGCCCGCCCGACCTGAGCGGCTTCGACCCGGGCCCGATGAGCCTCACGTTCTCTGCCACGCAGACGGGTGGTCCCAACAGCGCGGTGTCGGCCTCCTACACCATCGCCTCGCCGCCCGCGTTCGAGGACGTGCCCGAGCCGATGACGATGACCCTGCTCGGCCTCGGCCTCGTGGGTTCGGCCGTCGCCGCTCGTCGTCGTCGCTCGTAGCGCTCGTCGAAGTCCCGGGGCTGGTCCTCGCAGCCACGGGCAGGTCGCCTCTCCCGACCGGTCGTGCTGAGTAACCTCACCCCCTCGTTCCTTCGTGAACGAGGGGGTGTTCTGTTGAAGGGGGACCGACGCTGGGCCAACGCGTCAGTGAGTCAGCCGCGGCGGCGAGCGTGGAAGTCCTCGATCATCTCGTAGACCACCGGCAAGACGATGAGGGTCAGCAGCGTGGACGTGATGACGCCGCCGATCACCACCGTCGCGAGCGGCCGTTGCACCTCCGCCCCGGCTCCGTGAGACAGCGCCATCGGCAGGAAGCCCAACGCCGCGACCAGTGCGGTCATCACCACGGCCTTGAGGCGTGCGCCGGCGCCGCTCAGGATGGCCTCGTGCAGCTCGTGCCGATCGGTCCGCAGCTGGTTGATCGCCGTGATCAGCACCACGCCATTGAGCACAGCCACGCCAAAGAGCGCAATGAAGCCCACCGCGGCCGACAGGTTCAGATTCAGCCCGCGCAGCCACAGCGCCGCGATGCCTCCGACAAGGGCGAACGGCACGTTGAGGATGATCAGCGACGCCTGACGGACGTTGCGGAAGGTGACATACAGCAGGGAGAAGATGATGGCGAGCGAGAGCGGGATGACCAGCGCCAGTCGCGCCATCGCCCGGGACTGATTCTCGAACTGGCCACCCCAGCGCAGATAGTACCCGGCCGGTAGTGTCACGCCACCCATGCGCTGCTGGGCCTCGGCGACGAAGCTGCCGATGTCACGCCCGCGGACGTTGGCCTGCACCACGAGGCGACGCTGGCTGCCTTCGTGGCTGATCGCCTCCGGTGTCTCAGACCGGGTGATCGTGCCGAGACTGTTCAGCGTGACCTTCTCGCCGCCAGGCGCAGTCAGGATCAGATTGCCAAGCGCGTCTTCCTGGGCGCGCACCGAGTCGTGAAGCTTGACGACGACCGGGATGCGCCTCGGTCCGTCCAGAACCTCGGTGGCCCCGATCCCCCCGATAGCCGCCTGAATCACCTGCTGGACCGCGGCGACATCGAGGCCGTACCTCGCGATGGCCTGCCGATCGACCGTGACCTGCAACTGCGAGGCTCCCGAGAACACCTCCACCTGCAGGTCGGCCACGCCTCGCACTGTGGCCAGCACCGTCTGGACCTGCCCGGCGAGCCGTTCCAGCACGGCGCTGTCCTCGCCGAAGATCTTGACCGCGACGTCGGCCTTCACGCCGGACACCACCTCGTCGAGGCGCATGGCCATGGGCTGGGTGAAGTTGACCGTGACGCCCGGCATCTCCCCGAGCGCCACCGCGAGGGCCTCGATCAACCCGTCCTTGTCGCGGCCCGTCGTCCAGTCGTCCTCGGGGTGCAGGTTGACATAGACGTCGCCCTGGTAGATGCCCATCGCCTCGGTAGCCAGCTCCGGCCGTCCCAGCTTGGTCACCACCTGCGAGACTTCCGGGAACCGCCGGACGATCTGCTCGACGCGGGTCGAGATGTTGACCGATTCCTCGAGCGAGATCGACGGCAGCTTGCGGGTCTCGATCAGGATCGCGCCCTCGTCCAGGCGCGGCATGAACTCGGTGCCGATGAACCACAGCGATGCGACGGCGGCAACCACCACGGTTGCCGCGACGACCAGCGTCAGCACCCGGTGCCGCATGGCACGGGCCAGCTGACGCAGATATCCCTGTCGGAACCGCGCGAACCACGCCTCCTCGCGATGCACGCCGTCGGTCCTGAGCAGCAGCGAGGACGCAGCCGGCACCGCCGCCAGCGCCAGCAACAGCGCCCCGAAAATGGCCGAGCACACGGTGATCGCCATCGGCCGGAACATCTTTCCCTCGATGCCCTCGAGGGTGAAGATGGGCAGGTACACCGCGATGATGATCAGCACGCCGAACAGGATGGGTCGGGCCACTTCGACGGCCGCGTGGGTGAACAACGCCAGTCGCGTCGAGTCCGCTCCGGCGGATGTATCGGTCGGGAGCACTGCCGCCTCGCCGCGCCGCCGCACGAAGTTCTCCATCATGACGACGGCGCCGTCGACGATCAGGCCGAAGTCGATGGCGCCGAGTGACATCAGGTTGGCCGAGACACCGAACACCCGCATGCCGATGAAGCCACAGAGCATCGACAAGGGGATCACCGCCGCGACGATGAGCGAGGCACGGACGTCGCGCAGGAAGAAGAACAGCACCGCCACCACGAGCAGCGAGCCCTCGATGAGATTGCGGCGCACCGTAGCCGAGGTGCGATCGATGACCTCCGTCTGATCGTAGAAGGGCACCACGGTGATACCGGCCGGCAGCGACCGCTGGATCTCGTCGATGCGCAACTTGGCGCGGCCGCCGACGTCGCGGCCATTCTCGCCGGTGAGCATGATCACCATACCGGCGACGCTCTCGCCGCGGCCGTCGCGGGTCACCGCGCCCTGTCGCGCCATGGCCCCGGTGCGTACCTCGGCGACGTCGCGGACCAGCACGGGCACGCCATCCATCGCGGTGATCACGACCGCTTCGATGTCGGCATGACCGGTCAACAGGCCGAGCCCGCGCACGGCGGTGCGCTCGGCGCGCCGCTCGAGGAAGCCGCCGCTGAACGAGAGGTTGTTGGCGGCCAGCGCCTCGATCACCTGCGACAGGGAGATGCCGTAGCGCTCGAGGCGCTGCGGGTCGACGATCACGTGCAGCTGCTCGGTCAGCCCGCCCCAGGTGTTGATTTCACTGACCCCGGGCACGGCTCGCAGCCGGTTGCGCACCGACCAGTCGTGCAGCGTCTTGCGGGTCATGACCGAGGCGACGTCGCCCTCGACCAGATACTGGTAGATCTCTCCGAATGCCGTGGCGACGGGCCCGAGGGTGGGCTCGGCGTTCGGGGGGATGCGGCTGCGCGCCTCGTTGACCCGCTCGGTGACCAGCTGGCGTGCCAGGTAGATCGGGACGGCGTCTGCAAAGACCACGGTGACCATCGACAGCCCGAACTTGGAGATCGAGCGCACCTCCTCGGCACCAGGGGTGCCCATCAGTGCGGTCTCGATCGGGTAGGTGATGCGCTGTTCCACCTCGGGCGCCGCGAGGTCGCTCGACTGGGTCACCACGACCACCTGGTTGTTGGTCAGGTCGGGAAAGGCCTCGACTGGCAGGTCACGCCACGCGTACAGGCCGGTGAGTGCGAGCACCACCACGCACGCCAGCACGAACGCGCGCTGACGTAGTGCCGCCGCGGCGAACCGCTCGACCCACCCGGTCGTCACGACTCATCGTCCGGGGCGGCGAGCAGCTGCGACTTGAGCAGGAACGCGCCGCCGACGACGATCCGGTCACCGGCTGCCACGCCTCGGCGGATCTCGATGCGCCCGTCGCGTTCGCGGCCCGTTTCCACGTCACGAGTCATGTACTGCCCGGCCGTGCCTGGCACGAACACCACCCGTCGTTGGCCGATGTCCTGCACGGCATCCACCGGCACGTGCACCGTCGGACTGCCCGCCGCGCCCTCCAGCTGCACACGCGCGAACATGCCGGGCTTCAGGCGGCGGTCAGGATTGACCAGCTGGCCGCGCACGACCACGCGACGCGTCTCAGGGTTGATCGTGTCGCCGATGAAGGTGACCCGTGCCTGGAAGCGCTCCGTGGGATAGGCCGACACCGCCACGTGTGCCATCGAGCCCACCTTCACGCGGGCCAGGGCCGCTTCGTCGATTTCCACCAGCACCCAGAGCTGCGAGATGTCGCTCACGACAAACAGCGGGGTGCCGGGCGTCACCGCCGTCCCCGTCGTCACGAGCTTCTCGAGCACGACACCGCTCAGTGGCGCTCGCACCGGAACGATGGTGGGCGCGGCAGTCTCGTCCGCCGTGCCCACGGCAACGCCGAGGTGAATGAGCGATTCCCGGGCGCGCTCCACTTCGGCGGCAGCCATGGCCAGCTGCTGGACGGCGCTCGCGCGTGCCGACCTGGCTTGCTCCACTTCGAGGGTCGATGCCGCCTTGGCGGCCAGCAAGCGCTCGGTACGGGCCATCGTCTCGCCGGCAAATGCCAGCTCCTGTTCGAGGCGACGTCGGTCGGCGATGGCTTTTCGGTAGTCGCCCCAGCCGTCGTGCACCTCGTGGCTGTGCAGGCCCGCGAGCAGTCCGCCCTTCCGCACGGGATCGCCGACGTTGACGTGCGTGGCCCGGACCACCCCTTCGACCAGCGCACCGATGCGGGCCGTGCGCGTGTCATCGAGCGCGAGCGTGCCTACCGCCTCCAGTTCCGCGCCGATGGCCTCAGCCCGAGCGCTCTCCACCACGATGCCGGCCAGTTGCTGACCGGCGCCGGAAAGCACGACGGCATCGTGTGCAGGCGCGGGTGCCACCGGCGCCTCTTGCGGTGGTGACGAGCACGCCGCGCTGGCGGCAAGCGTCAGGGACGCGAGCCACCGCAGGCGAGACAGAGCAACGACGGTCATGGCAGGGGGTCCTCTCCAAGCGCCAGGCGTGCCCGAATGCTGGCCGCGACGGCATCGAGCTGCATCGTCAGCGCCTCGCGCCGGCTGTCCAGATGAACACGATCGGCATCGACCAGCGCGAGCGCGTCGCCGGTGCCCTCGCGGAACGCGGCACGCGCCGCACGCTGTGTGATCAGTGAGGGCTGCACCAGGTCCTCGTCCAGCCGCGCGGCCTGCGCGGTGAGCACCTGCGCGGCGAGCAGGGCCTGGGCGATGTCCAGACGAGCCATCGCGCGTGTCTGCTCGAGTTCGAAAGTCGCGGCGACGACCTCGGCCTCGGCGCGCAGTCGCGCCGGCGTGTTCCGCAGGCCGAACGGCAGGTCGATCGACACCCCCGCCGTAGCGGTGTTGAAGCCGGATGTGCGTTTGTAGCCGCCCATCGCGGCAATCGCCGTGGAGCCCAGCGCACGCTCGGCCGCGGCCGCGGTGCGCTGCTGCTCCACCAGGGCCACGGCCGCGCGGACATCGGCCCGCCGCTCGACGGCCGCCTCGACGTCGGGCGCCGCCAGCGGCGGGGCTAGCGGTGGCACCAGCCGATCGGCGAGCGCAGGGTCTGCCTGCCCGGTCAGGACGGCGAGCGCCAGGCCCTGTTGGCGCTGAGCCAGGTCGGCCCGAATGCGGGCCGTGAGCGTGCGCGCCCTCTCGGCTTCGAGCTTGCGGAGGTCACCTTCCGGCGAGACGCCCTCGGCCACTCGGCGTCGCAGCAGTTCCACAACCTCGGTGAGGGCATCCTGGTGGGCTGCCAGCAAGGCAGTGGCCTGACGCTCGCGAATCACGTCGAGGTAGGTCTGCACCACGGCCAGGTCGACGAGACGGCGCCGCGCGTCCACCTCGCGGCCCAGCAGGTCGCGCGCCGCGCCCGCGGCGGCAATGCGGGTGGAGCGGCGGACGCCGATGTCGAGCGGCTGCGTGAACCAGACAAAGCCGTCGTGGTCGAGATCCTGTGGTCCGAGATTCTCGACCGACAGGTCGATCGTGGGACTGCGCCATTGGCGTGTGGCGTTGGCCGCCGCGACCGCCGCGACCGCTCTGGCCTGCGCGGCCCCGACGGCGGGGGCATGCTCGCGGGCCAGTGCCAACGCAGCCGTCAGCGTCAAGGGTGTGCCGCCGGCAGGCGTGGGCGCGGGGGTCACCTGCGCGCCGGCAGCAATCGGCAGGCAAAGGCAGACCGCGAGTGCCGCGGGTGCCAGGGGAGAGACGATCACCGCCCAACTGTTGCAGATCGCGGCGCGCCGCGCATGAGAATTTGATGAAAAAATGAGCCGATGCGCGCGCGCCTGGGACCTCTCTGCGTGGCGACGTTGCCACTTGCGGTGTGGCCCGACCTGGCGCGCCCGTTTGCCGATCCCAAGTTGATCTGGCTGGTTGTCTGTACGGGTGTGCTTCTCACGGTGGGCGGTCCTGGCCGGGTCGGGGCCGCGACCCGCGCGCTGGCGCTGTTGTGGATTGCCACATTTGTCGCGGCGGGGCTGTTGTCGCCAACCCCGTCGCTGCCGGCCATCGTGCTTGGAGTGATTGCGCCGCTGTTTGCGATCGCGGTCATCCGGGTGCAGCCGACGGTGACGGCGCTGGTGGGCGCGCAGGTGATTGGGGCCACGGCGTGCGCCGTCGTGGCGCTCGCGCAGTGGATCGGGGCCGACCCGTTCGTCGCCGTGGGGTGGTATCCGCCCATCGATGGCGCCAGCGTCCGGATGCGCGTGTACGGCACGCTCGGCAACCCCAATTTCGTCGGCGTGGTGATGGCGATGAGCCTGCCCCTCACGTTGGCCGCGCTCGCCGGTGCGACCCCGGTCTGGCCGCGCCGTCTCGTGTGGGTCGCGTTGACGGCCCAGGCGGCCGCCCTTGTCGCGACTGGCTCGCGAGGCGCCGTGCTTGGTCTTGGGGCCGCGGTGGCGGCGTATGCCGTGCTGCGATGGACGCGGCGGATCCGCATCGGGTTGGCGGCAGTCGCGGTGTTTGCCGCGGCGGCGATCGTCGTCTCTCCGGCCCGACCTATAGACACGACGGCGGCGGGCCGACTCCACCTGTGGCGCATCGTCCTCCCACACGTGCGCGAAGCGCCGTTGCTCGGGCTGGGGCCGGGCGCCGTGACGGCCCGGTTCTCCGACTGGCAACGCACGGCGGCTCGCGATGGTGTGCGTGACCCGCGCTTTGCCGGTCTCACCGACCACGTCCACAACGACTATCTCGAAGCGTTGGTGGAACGGGGCGTGTTCGGCCTGCTGTCGGTGCTGGCTCCACTGGTGGCGGCCATCGTGGTGGTCGCCCGACGGCCGCGACCGCTGCCGTCGGTGACGGCTGGAGCCCTGGCAGCCGTGGCCGCGGGCGCGGCATGCGCCCTGGTGGATTTCCCACTGGCCCGGGCCACCGAGCTGACGTGGTGGTGGGTGGCCCTCGCCGTGTCGCTGCAACCCGCACGAGCCGAGGCGGGTCCGACCGTCGCGCCTGCCTCCGCTCGTCCCGTGTGACGCCGCCGCTGGTTTGACCTGACGCCTGCGATGCCCGATCGTGGGTCATGGTCACTTCGGTTATGCGGGTCGGCGAGACCGCGGCAATCACGCTGGACGATTTGCTGCTCGAGCTGTCGGGACTCACGATCGGCGATGCCGTCCGCGTGCAATGGAGCGAGGAGGGCACCCTCGTGGTGACGCCCCTCGGACGCCCGGCGACGCGCCATGAACTGGCCTCCAGCATCCGTCGCGTCGCCAGTAGCGTTGACGACACCCCGGCCTGACGTCAGCGCGGCTCGGGCGTTTCCGGCGCGGCGTTTCGGTCAGGTCGGCGAGGTGGGCGGGGCCGTCAGGATGCGCGACGCAGTGTCGCGCCATCGAACATGCGCGGATCACCCGCCCGCCACGCGCCTCTGCAATTGGCGGGGTTCCCGGGCGCGGGCCAGCTGCTCCATTGGCAGAGAAGCTGCAGTGCCTTCAGCACGTGAGGCGTCGTACCTACCTGCGCACTGTAAGCATGGCCATGCCCGGCTTGCTCCTGACGGGGTGGGCTCCGGCAGGTGCGGCGGTGCGTCCGGTGCACCTGCGGCTGCACGACATCGCCGAGGGTGCGCGCGCCGAGGCCCTGCGCGCCGGCGTCGAGTTGGGCCTCGAGGACGTGCGTGACGCCGCACGTGTGCTGCAGGTGCCCCTCCTGGTACACCGCGGAGCCGACACCACTGCGCCGGGCGGCGAGCAGGCGGTCCAGATCGTGGTCGCCGAGAAGGACGACCAGTACGTGTTCGCGGGCTCCGGCCCCTGCGCTCCACGCGTCTACACCTGCGCCCTGAGCCATTGGCGGCCGGAGGCCTGGTCGGTGGCCTCGCGTCCGGTGCCGTGCTCAGCCGGCCCACGTCGCCTGGACTGGCACCCGACGCTCGACACCCCCGCCGCCGGTCAGCTCGGTGCCCGCTTCGCGCATCGGTACGGTAGACCGATGACCGAGCCGGCCTGGCGAGGCTGGATGGCAGCCAAAGCCGCGTTCGAGATCGCCCTCCGGTCGGTGGCCGGGGAGGATGATCCGCTGGTGCTCCGGCTCGACGGGCACAAGGGCCGCTCGCTCCGCTTCGCCGAGGACGGGCACCTGGTGCAGCCGACGTACCGGGTGACGGCTGGTCGTGCCTCCCTTGCGGCGCCTGTCGAGCACGACCGCCTCATCGACGCCGGCTGAGGCGTCCCCGCCCTTTCCTGCACTACACTGCGGACTTCGCGACAGCGACGGCGGGCACGCGCCCGCCTGCGGAGGACCGTGATGCGTCAAATACCTGTAGTCGTGGCACTCGGTCTGGGCATCGCCATCGGCGCCGCCGGGGCGACGCTGGCCGGCAGCGCCGCAGAGGACGTCATGGGGTCGCGTGCCGTGGACTGGAAGGACATGTCCGCTCGGGCGACCAAGGTTGGTGAGGTGCGTCAGGTGTTCGAGAACCGCACGGCCACGCTCGACGAGCTCGAGCTGCACATCACCACGCTGCAGCCCGGTCAGTCCCCGCATGCCCCTCACAAACATCCCGACGAGGAGGTGCTGATCGTCCGCGAAGGGACGGTGGAGACCTTTCTCGGCGATCGCACGCAGGTGGTCGGGCCTGGGTCGGTCATCTTCCAGGCCGCCAACCAGCTGCACTCCATTCGCAACGTCGGCACCGTGCCCGCGACGTACCACGTGATCAAGTGGAACTCGCCGGGTATGAAGCCGAAGAAGTAGCGCCTTTTACCTGATCCTGGAGCCGACCATCGATGAGTGACACATCCAAGCCCCAACCACATGGAATGCCGCGGCGTGATTTCGTGCGCAGCGCCAGCCTGGCCGCTGCTGGCCTGACGATCATTCCGCGCCACGTGCTCGGCAGGGGGCAGACTGCACCGAGCGACATGGTCAACGTCGCCGGCGTCGGTGTCGGCGGGATGGGGCGGTCCAACCTGACCAACCTCGCCAGCCAGAACATCGTCGCCATGTGCGACGTGGACTGGGGATTTGCCGGCCGCGCATACGACAGCATCCCGCAGCAGATTGCCGCGTCGGAGAAGCGGCTCGCCGGAGCGACCCCGGCGCCGACTGCGGAGCAGCGCATGCGGGCGCAAGCGCAGCTCACGAGCCTCAAGCAACTCGGCGAGAAGGCCGGCAAGGCGACGCGATACACCGACTATCGCGAGATGCTCGAGAAGCAGAAGGACATCGACGCGGTGATGATCGCCACTCCCGATCACACGCACGCGGTGATCGCGACCGCGGCGATGAGCCTCGGCAAGCACGTCTATGTGCAGAAGCCGCTGGCGTGGTCGGTCGAAGAGTGTCGGGCGCTTGCCAAGAAGGCGGCCGACACCAAGGTCGTCACCCAGATGGGCAACCAGGGCCACTCGTCCGACGATGCCCGGCAGGTGAACGAGTACATCCAGTCGGGCGCGATTGGCGAGGTCCGCGAGGTGCACATCTGGACCAACCGGCCGTATGCCTACTGGCCGCAGGGCATCCCCCGCCCGGCCCCGATGAAGGCTCAAACCAGCGACGCCGCCCAGCCCTGGAACCTCAAGTACGTGATGGACAAACTCGGCGACGCCATGCACGCGACGCCGCATCCGATGCCCGACAAGCTGGCGTGGGACCTGTTCCTCGGGCCGGCCCCGCAGGTGGACTATCACCCGGTGTATCACCCGTTCAACTGGCGCGGCTGGACCGACTGGGGCGTCGGCGCGATTGGCGACATGGGGGCCCACTTGATCGACCACCCGTTCTGGGCGCTCGATCTCGGTTACCCGACCACCGTGGAAACCCAGTCCACGCCGTTCAACAAGCAGACCTATCCGTCTGCGACGACGACCTACTACGAGTTCCCGGCTCGCGGCTCGATGCCGCCTGTCAGAATCAACTGGTACGACGGTGGTCTACTGCCGGCAAAGATCGAGGATCTGGGCACCGAGGAGTTCGACAAGGGCGGCGGGGTCCTCTACATCGGGAGCAAGGGCAAGCTTCTGCACGGCACCTACGCGCAGAACCCGCGGCTGCTGCCCACGTCGTTTGCCGAGAGCACGCCCAAGCCACCGCAGACGTTCAAGCGAATCGACACGTCGCACGAGATGAACTGGATCGAC
>JBKJQW010000030.1:0-43916 GCA_046593715.1 Luteitalea sp. | reverse complement strand
CCAAGACACCCGCGCTTCCGCCACACAGCGCGGGACTGTGTGGGCGCGACCGGTCAGCCACGTTGGGTCACGCCGCCCGTCTGGAGCACCTGCACCACGGCCGAGACCACGCAGCGCCGGGCGTCATCGTGAAGAGTCCCTACGACCGCAGCGACAAGGTCGCCGTGGGCGGTGAACAGCTTGGTGAGCTGGAGTCGGCGCGTGATCAGCGGCCCCAAGGTGGCCGGCCAGGCCCGCAACGAGGCCGAAGCCAGCGCCGAGCAGGAGGCGGGAACGCGTCACCGACAGGGCTCCCGCGCGGTGATCATCTGAGCGCCTTGGTTGGTAGCGGTACGGGGATTCGAACCCCGGTCCCGTGGCTGAGAACCACGTGTCCTAACCCCTAGACGATACCGCCGTCCAGGCACACAGACCCATAAGATTACGGGCCGCCGAAGACCGTGTCAACCGTCGAGACCGGCGCACGGGCCGGGGCCCCGCAGGGATCGACAGCCTTCCGGCAGGGCGGTGGGTCGGGCCGGTCATCGAGCGGCCGCGCGGCAGCGGCGCCTGTATCATCGCCAGGATGCGTAAATTGCTCGGGTTGATGCTGGTGTTGTCGATCGCGTTCGGATTGGCGTGGTTCCTGGCCGGACGTGCCGCGGGTCCCGCCGTCACCCTGATTGCGCCAACGACGGTCGTGGGTCAGCAGACGCCGCTCACGCTCGACGTCTACGCTCCCGGCGGCACGGTGACGGCGCTGGACGTGAGTCTCGAGCAGAACGGGGCGCCGGTGTCGCTCGGCTCGCTGGTCCAGCCACAGTCGCTGAAGATGACACCAGCCGAAGACCGGGTCCGGGTGACCGGAGAGATCGGACGACGGGCCGCGCCGGGCCTGAAGTCAGGTACGGCCACGCTCGTGGTGCAGGCGACGCGCCCGGTGCTGTTCGGCCTCCGGCAGGTCAGTTCCACGTTCCGCAAGAACCTGCAGGTTCGTCTCACCCCACCCACGCTGACGGTGCTGTCACAGTTTCATTTCATCAACCAGGGCGGCGCCGAGGTCGTGGTCTACCGGGTCAGCCCGGCCGACGTGCAATCGGGCGTGCTGGTCGGCGAACTGGAGTATCCGGGCATGCCGGCGTCGGGCGCCGGCATCGCCAATGCCGACCCTGGCTTGCGCGTGGGGTTCTTCCCCTTCCTGTTCAACCAGCCGGCCACCACGCCTGTCGCGATCTGGGCCCGCGATGAGGCTGGCAACTCGGCGCGGGCCAGCCTGGACTCGAAGGTCAACGCCAAGCAGTTCCGCAAGAGCACGATCCCGCTCGACGATGCGTTCCTGCAGAAGGTGGTCCCGGCAATCCTGCAGAACACGCCGGACCTGCCGGTCAAGGACGGCAGCGACCTGCTGGCCAGCTATCTCGTCATCAACCGCGACCTGCGTCACCAGAACAACGAGACGATCCGCACGATCGGCCGCACCAAGACGTCTCGCGACATCCTCTGGCGGGGCCCCTTCCGGCAGATGATGAACTCCGCGGTCGAGGCCGGCTTTGCCGACGATCGTTCGTACGTGTACCAGGGCAAGACCGTGGACCAGCAGGTCCATCTTGGCTTCGACCTCGCGTCCACGCAGAACGCGCCGATTCTGGCCGCCAATCGCGGCACGGTGGTCTTTGCCGGCTTCCTCGGCATCTACGGCAACTGCGTGATCCTCGATCACGGCATGGGGCTGCAGTCGCTGTACGCGCATCTCAGTTCGATCGGCGTGCAGGAGGGCCAGTCAGTGGACATGAACGCCGAACTGGGGCGGAGCGGTCAGACCGGCCTGGCGGGCGGCGACCACCTGCACTTCACGATGGTGCTGCACGGCGAGTTCGTGACGCCGGTGGATTGGTGGAGCAGGCAGTGGATCGAGGACCGCGTGCTGCGCAAGCTGCGCGCCGCGGGGGCCCCGACCACCGCGCCGTGAGCCGCGCCGGCCGCCAGGGACCTGTGAAACAATCGGCATGCGGGGTTCCCCCCGTCCGATGATGCGGCCGCACGCCCTCACATTTCCCCTGTCGTCGACCCGGATAGCGGACTATCTGCAGCTCACCAAGCCGCGGCTGAACCTCCTCGTGGTCTTCACGACGGGGGCCGGCTACTGGCTCGGCGCGGCCGGCCATGTCGACCCTGCCACGCTGGTGCACGCCGTCATCGGCACGGCCCTCGTGGCCGGCGGCTCGGCGGCGTTCAATCAGCTGTACGAACGCGATGTGGACGCGCTGATGTCGCGGACGCGCCTCAGGCCCCTCCCCGATGGCCGCCTGGCGCCGTGGCGGGCGTTCGTCTTCGGGCTCGTGCTGTGCGCGCTCGGCCTCGCGCAGCTGGCGTTTGGCGTGAATCTGCTCTCGGCCGTGGTGGCCTACGCCACGCTGGTCACGTACGTGGTCTGGTACACGCCGATGAAGCGGCGCTCCTCGCTGGCCACGGTGATCGGCGCCATCCCCGGCGCCCTGCCGCCAGTCATCGGCTGGGCGGCGGCGACCAACACGCTGTCGCGAGAGGCCTGGCTGCTGTTTGCCATCGTCTTCCTGTGGCAGATGCCGCACTTCCTGTCGCTGGCCTGGCTGTTTCGCGAGGAATACGAGCGCGCCGGGTTTCCGGTGCTGCCCGTGGCCGAACCCACCGGCCGCAGCACCGCGCGCCAGACCGTGCTGTACACCGCCGTGCTGGTGCCGGTGAGCCTGGGTCCGGCGCTGACGGGAATGGCGGGCCCGGTCTTCTTTGCCATCGCGCTGGCGCTCGGCATCGCCTTCCTCGGCTTGGCCGTGCGGTTCGCGCGCGACCTGCATCGGCGGAAGGCTCGCCAGCTGTTTCTCGGCTCCCTGGCCTACCTCACGCTGATCTGGATTTCGTTGATCGCCACGCGGACCCAGTAGCCACAGAGCCATGACGGTTGCCGACCTGCCCGCCCTCAACGCCAGCCTCAACGCCCTGGCTGCACTCTTCCTGCTGGCCGGTTACGCCCTGATCCGCCAGAAGCGCATCGCGGCGCACCGCGCGTGCATGATTGCGGCGCTGGCCACGTCGATGCTGTTTCTCACCAGCTACCTGATTTACCACTACAACGTCGGCTCGCGGCCGTTCACCGGCACCGGCCCGATCCGGGTCGTGTACTTCGCGATCCTGATCTCGCACGTGCTGCTGGCCATCGCCATCGTCCCGATGGTGCTGATCACGGTCTCGCGCGCCCTCGGCCGCCGCTTCGATGCGCACCGCCGCATCGCCCGAATCACGTGGCCCCTGTGGATGTACGTGTCGGTGACCGGCGTGGTCGTGTACGTGATGCTGTATCAGATGCACTGAAATTCAGAATTTGGAATTCAGAATGCAGGACACAGGCGCTCCGACGGCATGTGAGTGGACCAGGACGGGAATCACGACATGAAACTCGAGAATCGCGTGGCGCTGGTCACCGGCGGCAAGCGGATCGGGCAGGTGGTGGCCGAGGAGCTGGCGCGCGAAGGGGCCGACCTCGTGCTCTCGTACCGATCGTCGCAGCGAGAGGCGGAGGAGACGGCGACGCGGGTCCGGGCGCTCGGCCGTCGCGCGGTGGTGGCGCGGGCCGACGTCAGCCGCGCCGGCGACTGCGCCGCTCTGGCCAGCGAGATCGAGAAGCAGGTTGGACGCCTGGATATCGTCGTCAACATGGCGTCCACGTATGTGTCTCGTCCGCTCGCCGAGATCGACGAGCAGGCATGGCGCGCCGACATCGACGCCAACCTCTCCTCGGCGTTCTACGTGACCCAGGCCATGCTGCCCATGCTGAGACGCCAGTCGCGGGCGCACGTGGTCAACTTCACCGACTGGCTACCGGCCAGCGGCCGGCCAGGCTACCCAGGGTTTGTGGCCTACTACGTGGCCAAGGCCGGCGTGAAGGCACTGACCGAGGCGCTGGCGCTGGAACTGGCCCCGGACAGCGTTCTGGTCAACGCCATCGCGCCCGGGCCGATCCTCGCCCCGCCCGACATGAGTGAAGAGGAGCAGCGCGAGGTGGCCGAGGCCACGCCGCTGCAGCGCTGGGGCGGCGAAGTCGAGATCGCCCGCGCCGTGATGTTGCTGGTCACCACCGAGTTCATCACCGGCGAGACACTTCGCGTGGACGGCGGGCGGCACGTCAAGTAATTCAGAATTACCTGATCGTGCGTTGAATCCAGTCGGCCACCTGCTTCTCCCACACGCGCCAGGCTGGCTGTTCGTGCCACGCCTCCATGCCATGCGGTGCGCCTTCGATCTCGATCGTCTCGACACGTGCGCCGGCGGTCCTGAGCGCAGTCGCGTAGGCCCGCTGCTGCGCCACCAGCCGATCGGCGGTGCCAGCCGCGAGCAGCATCGGCGGCAGGCCCTTGGTGGCGTGGTGGACCGGTGAGTACTCCCGCAGCAGCGCCAGCCCGGGGTCATCGAGTGCCGTCAGCCTGAAGAGACGCCGCGCCAGCGATCGGGGCTGAGCCGGGTCACCAGCCATCGCGTGCAGGTCGAAGACGCCGTAGAACGAGAGGACGCCCGCCAGCGTGGGCTCACTTGCCGCGACCTGGGCAACCAGCTGACCGCTGGCCGACTCACCGACGAGAATCAACTTGGCCGGGTCCACCCGCAGCTTGTGCGCGTGACCACGCACCCAGGCCAGCGCCGCCTTCACGTCCGCCACCTGCTCGCTGTTGGTCACCTGCGGCGTGAGGCGGTAATCGATCGACACCCACGCCAGCCCCTGTGCCGCCGCCAGGGCCAGCATCGGCGCGACGTAGGTCACGCGGTCGCCAGCCTCCCAGCCTCCACCGTGCACGATCACCGCGGCTGCGTGCGGACCAGGGCCGGCAGGCACCCACGCGTCGAGCGCGAGGCCGTGCGCCTGGTCGTACACGATGCGCTTGCGAAGGCCCGTTGCCGGCAATGGAGTTCGTGCCGGCGGTGGCACGGCGCCCACATGCGCGGCCGCCCAGGCCAACAGCCCGGTCTTGTAGCCCCACTGCGACGGCCACCAGTTCTCGACGCGATGGCCGGCGCCGGCTACTTCGACGACCTCGCACGGAGCCTGCGTGCGCGTGCACAGGGCGTGCGCGTCGGCAATGGGCACCTCGGTGTCGTCAAGGCCGTGGACGGCTCGGGTCGGCACTTCCAGGGCTGGTGCCCCAGTGAAACGGCCGCCCACGACGACGACCGCTGCGGGTGCGGCGGGAGCGGCGGCGAAGCGCCCGAGGCGCAGCGCCTTCAGACGCGCGGCGACACGCAGCGCCACCGGCGCCGCGCTGTCTTCTGCCACCAGGACGACCTTGTTCGGATCGACGTGCAGTGCCGCGGCGTGGCACATCGTGAGCAGTCGCAGCGCCCTGGTGATGTCGTCGGCCGAGCCGTCGAGACTCGATGAGCGGTAGTCGGCCGTGGTCACGACGTACCCCGCGTCGCCGAAGGTCTCCACCAGCTGCCCGACGTACGACGAGCGCTGACCGACCGTGCCTTTCCCACCGCGCAGCACCACCGCCAGGGGACGCGTCGCACTGTCGGTGTGTGGATACACGTCGAGGGCGAGCCGTGTCCTCGCGGTGCCACCAAAGCGCACGTTCATCATCCCGCCCGTCAGAAGCGCGCCGCCCTGCGTGCCAGCAGGCGTCAGGGGCAGGCAATCGGTTGACTGGGCCGAGACGCTGACTGGCGTCGCGAGCGACGCGAGCAGCACCATGACGAAGGTCGAGACCGTGCGCATTGCGGCATTATCCGCCACGCCGCGTGTGCCCGGCACCGCAAGGCCCGGCGGCCGCGCTACCGGTAGATCAGATACTTGGCCCGCAGTGTCCGCCAGTTCACTTCGTCGGTCGCCCATTGCGCGGCGAGCTGCTCGGGATCCTCGCCCGTCATCGCCCGCGTCAGCTGGTCCGCCGACCCGTACAGGGTCGCTGTGCGCTTGAGGTCGAGCTTTCCGGGGAACAGCCGCGAGATGACGCTCACCAGTTCGAGGCCGACACGGACCGGGCGCAACAGCGTGCGGTCGCTGACGATGAAGTAGACGCCCTGGCACTCCTCCCCGCTGTACACGCTCGAGGACGGGGTGAACAAGATCGGATAGAAGCGGATGCCAGGCAGATTTCGGGCGTTGAGGGCCTCGGCCATCTGCACGCCGTCGATCCAGGGCGCGCCGATGCGCTCAAACGGCGCATCGGTGCCCCGCCCCACCGACAGATTGGCGTACTCCACGGCGCCGACGCCGGGATAGAGGGTGGCCTGTGTCAGGTTGCGCATGTTCGGCGACGGGTTCACCCACATCAACGCCGTGTCGTCCCACCACGCCTCGCGCGACCAGTCCTTCATCTCCACGACGGCAAGCTTTGCGCCGATCGAGCGCTCTTCGTTGAACAGCCGTGCCAGTTCGCCGATCGTCATCCCGTGCCGCACAGGCATCGTCGGGAAGTAGGCGATGAAGCTGCGCTCGGCGCCAGCGGGCAGGACGTCGGGCTTCGGTCCCTCGATTTGCCAGCCGTTGATCGGGTTCGGGCGGTCGAGCACGATCACCTCTATCCCTCGCGGCGCCGCTTCCTCGAGCAGGTAGCCCAGCGACGACATGTACGTATAGAAGCGGCTGCCGATGTCCTGCAGGTCGACGACCATCGTGTCGATGCCCTGCAGCATCTCGGGCGTGGCGCGCCGGGTCTTGCCGTAGAGGGAGTGAATGGTCAGACCGGTCTTCTCGTCGATCGACGAGGGGACGTCTTCGTCGAGGATGCCGCGAATGCCGTGCTCGGGACTGAAGAGCGACACCACGGTCAGGTTCTTCGCAGCATGGAACGCGTCGATGGTCGACTGGCCGCCGCGGGTCCGGCCGGTGTGATTGGTGAGCAGGCCGACCTTTCGGCCCGCCAGGCGCGCGAAACCTTCAGCCTGCAGCACATCGATGCCGGTCATCGTGCGAACCGGAGCGAGGCGTCCGTCGACAGCGCCGGCCGGGGGCACCTGCGCGAAGTCATGGGTGTCGCGCAGTGGCGCGGGCGCGATGCGGATGGCACCGGCCACGATGTTGGCAACGCGGGCACGCAGGGCGCCCACGTCGCCCTTGCCGTCAGGGTGCACGCGATTGGACAGGAACACGATAAACGTCCTGGTCCCCGGGTCGATCCACAGCGAGGTCCCGGTGAAGCCCGTGTGGCCGAACGAGCGCGCCGGCAGCAGGTCGCCCTTATTGGCCGAGAAGCTGGAGTTGATGTCCCACCCGAGACCGCGCACGTTACGCTGGCCGAGCGGCGTGGACGGCGATGTCATGCGGGCCACGGTGAGCGGCGACAGGATGCGGACGCCATCCAGTTGGCCGCCGTTGAGCAGCATGCGCGAGAAGCGGGCCAGATCGGCCGCCGTGGAGAACAGGCCGGCGTGGCCGGCGACGTTGTCCATCCGCCGTGCGGTCGGATCGTGCACCACGCCGCGCAGCCAGGTGCCGTCGTCCTGGCCGCATGGGAAGGAGATGGACCGGCACTTCTCCGTCGGTGCGATGCGTGGTGTGAGTGAGGCCGGCGGCTTGAACATCGTGTCCTTCATTCCGAGGGGCACGAAGACGTGCTGGCGCGTGAACTCATCCAGGGGTTGGCCGGAGACGACCCCGACAATGTGGCCGAGCAGGAAGAAGTTGATGTCGGAGTAGATGACGCGCTCGTCGAGGCGGGCCACCGGCACTTCGTCGAGTGCCTTGCTGATTGCCGTGGCGTGGCCGTTCCATTCCGGGTTGAATTCGAGGTCAGGGCGCAGCCCCGACGTGTGCGTCAGCAGATGGCGGAGGGTGATGTCGCGCTTGCCGAACTTCTGGAAGCCCGGCAGGTGCAACGACACGCGATCGGCGAGCCGCAGCTTGCCCTGCTCCACCAGCATCATGATCGCCGTCGTCGTGGCCACCACCTTGGTCAGTGACGCGGCATCGAAGATGGTGTCGGCCGTCATCGGCTCAGGGGTGGGCTGGATGGCCCGCTGACCGACCGACACCTGCCACGCGATGCCGGCCTCCGTGCCCACCGCCACCACCGCGCCGGGCAGTTCCTTTCTCGCAATCGCAGCGCCCACCACTTTCGTGATCTCGGCCAGGCGCGTGCGCTCGAAGCGAATGGCTCCGACGCTTGCGGCGCGGCTGGTCCTGACGGGTCGGGCCGTGCCCGCGGCTGGCTGCGCTGTGGCCAGCGACGGCGGCAGCAGCAGGCAGGTCAGGAGACACGCGATGGTCACGTCGTTGATGCGCGGCATGGCTGCAAATTATGACCCGCCTCTGCCCGGCGGACGGCCCGGCCCCCCGCGTCGGCGCTATTCGGGGAATAATCGGGAAGCCGTGTCCATGCCACTCCGAACAGCCATCGTCCTCGGCGCCGGCACCATGGGTGCCCAGATTGCCGCACACCTGGCCAACGCCGGCGTTGAGGTCCGCCTCCTGGACGTCGACGCGGGCACCGCTGCGGCCGGCTGGAAGCGGGCGCTTGCGCTGAAGCCCGAGCCGTTGTTCACGGCGGCGCATGCCGCCCTGGTGCGCACCGGCGCCATCGACGACGAGGACTTCGCGCAGGCCGACTGGATCATTGAAGCCATCGTGGAACGGCTCGAGCCGAAGCGCAGCGTCTTCGAGCGCATCGACCGACGCCGGGGACACGAGACCATCGTCAGCTCCAACACCTCGGGGCTGCCACTTGCCAGCCTGGTCGAAGGTCGCTCCGAGTCCTTCGCGCAGCATTTCGTGGGCACGCACTTCTTCAATCCGCCACGCTACATGCCACTGGTCGAGATCATCCCGGTGGAGGCCACGAGCCACGACACGATCGCCCGCGTTCGCCACTGGCTTGATGTGCGGCTCGGCCGCAGCGTGGTGGCAGCCAAGGACTCGCCCAACTTCATCGCCAACCACATCGGCCTGTACGGCCTGTTCAAGGTGTTGCACGCGTGGGAACAGGGGCCGCTGGACATCGACACGATCGAAGCCTTGACGGGGCCGACGATTGGCCGACCCAAGAGTGCGACCTTCCGCACCCTCGACATCACCGGACTCGACGTGGCCACACAAGTGGCGCGCAACTTCGTCGAGCGGACGGCGATTCCGGAGTTGCAGCAACTGTTTGCGACCGGTCCGCGGGTCGGCGGCCTGCTGGAGCGGGGCTGGATCGGCGAGAAGTCCGGCCAGGGCTTCTTCAAGCGCGTCAAGGGCCCAGGCGGTGCGTCCGACATCCTGGTGCTGGACCCGTCGTCGTTCGAGTACACGACGCGCCCGACCGTGGCCCGCCCGGCACTCGACGCCCTGCGAGAGCAGCGGGGAGGCGCCGCTGGCCGCATCAAGGCGTTGATGCAGGGCAGCAGCGAGGAGTCGGCGTTCACACGAGCGACCCTCGGCGAGACCCTGCTCTACGCAGCGAGGATCTGGCAGGACGTGGCTCACGACATCGACGATGTGGATCGGGCGATGCGGTGGGGCTTCGGCTGGGACCTTGGTCCTTTCGAGATCATCGACGCGATCGGCATCAGCGAGCTGGTCAGCGCTCTTGGGGCCGACCGCCCCGGCGCACCCCCGCTACCAGCCGTGCTGGCCGACGCGCTGGCCGCCGGCCGCAACACGGTGCGTCAGCCGGCTGTATTCCGGCCCGAGCCCGCCGCGCTGCTGATCCTTGCCGGGGCCCGCGATCGACACGGCGTGGTTGCCACCAACGCCGCAGCGACGGTGCTCGATACCGGCGACGGCATCTTTGCCGTAGAGCTGCACTCCAAGATGAACGCCATTGGCGGCGACACGCTGGCGATGCTGCAGGCCGGCGTGGCACGCGCCGAACGCGATGGCATCGGCCTGGTGATTGCGACGCAGGGCCAGGCGTTCTCGGCGGGCGCCAACCTGATGCTGGTGCTGATGGAGGCACAGGAGGGCGAGTGGGACTCGATCGACGCCATGGTGCGCGAGTTCCAGCGCACGGTGCTGTCACTGCGCGATGCGCAGGTGCCGGTCGTGTGTGCGATCAACGGCCTGACGCTCGGCGGGGCGACGGAGATGGCGCTGCATGCCGGCGGCGTGCAGGCCGCTGCTGAGACCTACATGGGACTGGTCGAGGTGGGCGTCGGGCTGATTCCAGCCGGCTGCGGAACCAAGGAGATGCTCTGGCGCGCCAACCAGCAACGGCCATCGAAGCAGGCCGACGCATTGCCCTTCGTCCAGAAGGTCTTCGAGACGATCGGGTTCGGCCTGGTGTCTTCGAGCGCTCCGCACGCGCGAGCGCTCGGGCTGCTGCGCAATGGCGACGGCATCAGCATGCATCGCAGCCGCCTGCATGCCGATGCCCGGGAACTGGTGCAGGGCCGAGCGGCAGGGTATGTACCCGGGCATGCGCCCGCTGCGATTCCTGTCGGCGGACCCGACATGCGTGCCGCCCTCAGCCTTGGTGTGCACCTCGCGCATCGCGCCGGCCGGATTGGCGATCACGATGCCACCATTGGCCGCAAGCTGGCGTGGATTCTCGCCGGAGGCGACGTCCCGCACGCCACCGACGTCTCCGAGGCGTACCTGCTCGACCTGGAGCGCGAGGCGTTCCTGAGCCTGTGCGGTGAGGTCAAGACCCAAGAGCGAATCGCCTACACGCTCAAGACCGGCAAGACGTTGAGGAACTGATGGTGATTGCCGGACAGGGCCCGACCGTGCTGCTGATTCCGGGGATCCAGGGTCGGTGGGAGTGGGCGCGGCCGGCCGTGCAGGAGTTGGCCAAGCGACACCGGGTGGTGAGCTACTCGCTGTGCGGTGAGCGGCACGCGGTGCCGCCGCTGGTGCCACGCGATTTCGACGACCTGGTGCGCCAGGCGATCAACGCACTGAATCGGGCCACCGACGGCCCGGCGGTGGTGTGCGGCGTGTCGTATGGCGGATTGATCGCGCTGCGGCTCGCGGCCAGGTTTCCCGCACGAGTACGCGCGGTGGTGCTGGCCTCGCCGCTCAACGCCGACTTCGCGCCCGATCAGCGCATGCGACGGTGGGCGGCTCACCCGCGGCTGATGGCACCGGCATTCCTGGCCGGCGCACCTGGGCGAATCGTGCCGGAGTTGCGGGCCGCCCACGGGCGCGCCTGGATGCCGCGCGCCGTCAGCCTGCTTGGCCGGGTCGTGCGATCGCCGCATTCGCCGGACCGCATGGCCGGCCGGCTCCGGATGATCGAGCGCGAGGATTTCGTGGCCGACTGCCGTGCGGTCAGTCAGCCCACCCTGCTCATCACCGGCGAGCCGGGACTGGATCGCATCGTGCCTGCCGAGGCGAGCTGCCGGATGTTGACGTGGCTTCCCAATGCCCGCCACGTGACGCTGGACCGAACCGGACACTGGGGCCTCGTGACGCGGCGCGACGCGTTCGCGCGCGAGGTCTCGCATTTCGTGGAGACACTGCCGTGACCGATGCCGTCCTCGTTTCTGCCGCTCGCACCGCCGTCGGCAAGGCGCCGCAGGGCCAGTTTCGCTACGTCCGCCCCGACGACCTCGCGGCGGTCGTGCTCACCGCGGCCCTCGAGCGGGTACCCGGCCTCGACCCGGCGCTGGTCGACGACGTGGTGCTGGGCTGCGCGATGCCTGAGGCCGAGCAGGGCATGAACGTCGCGCGCATCGCCAGCCTGCGGGCCGGCGTGCCGTACCGGGCGTCGGCAGTGACCGTGAACCGGTTCTGTGCCTCGGGACTCGAGGCCATCGCGTGCGCCGTGGACCGCGTGCGCGTCGGCAGCGCCGAGGTGGTGCTCGCTGGCGGCACCGAGTCGATGAGCCTGGTGCCGATGGGCGGCCACAAGATCTCGCCCAACCCGGGGCTGGTGTCCTCCTATCCCGACGTCTACCTGACAACCGGTCTGGTTGCCGAGAATCATGCCCGCGAGCACCACATCTCGCGCGAGGCGCAGGACGCCTACGCGTACGAGAGCCACCGCCGCGCCATCGCTGCCCAGGATGCGGGGCGATTCGACGCGGAGATCGTGGCGGTGACGACCACCCGAATCGCGGCGTCTGGCGCCAACGCGCTGGCCGCCGAACAGGTGACGATCGCGACCGACGAGGGTCCGAGACGAGACACGTCGGTCGAGGCGCTGGCCAGGCTGCGACCGGCCTTTCTCGTCAACGGCACCGTCACGGCGGGCAATGCCTCGCAGATGAGCGATGGCGCCGCAGCGGTCGTGGTGATGAGCGCGGAGCGGGCGCGTCAGCTGGGCGTGGCGCCCCTGGCGCGACTGGTGGCCTACGCCACCGCAGGCGTCGAGCCGGAGCGCTTCGGTATCGGACCGGTACCGGCCGTGCGCAAGGCCCTCGACCGCGCCGGACTCACGCTTGCCGATATCGACCTGATCGAGCTCAACGAAGCGTTCGCCAGCCAGGTGCTGGCGTGTGCGCACGACCTCGAACTGGATCTCGCGAAGGTCAACGTCAACGGCGGCGCCATCGCGCTCGGCCACCCGCTCGGCTGCACCGGCGCGAAGCTCACGGCAACTCTGCTGCACGAGTTGGCCAGACGCGGCGGGCGCTACGGCATCGTGACGATGTGCGTAGGTGGAGGGATGGGGGCAGCGGGGATCTTCGAGAGGTTGTGAATTGGCAAGACTTCACGATGCAGAATGCATTCTGAATTGCCAATTCTGAATTCCATGCCCGTGCCCCTGTCTCGTGTCCTCGTCGTCGCGGCCACCGACCGTGAGCTGGCCGTGTCGGGCGGCTGGCGAACGTTGACCTGTGGCGTCGGGCCGGTGGACGCGGCAGCAGCGACCGCCGCGGCCATCGCCACGGACCGCCCCGCCGCGATTCTGCACGTCGGGATCGCCGGCGCGCGGCGGCGGTGTGGTCTGCCGCCAGGAACGCTGGTGATCGGCACCGACGCGCGCTACCACGATCTGGCCGTGCCGGCACGGCTGGCGCCTGGCACGGTGAGGGCGGACGCGGTGATGGTTGCGGCGCTGGCCGCGGCATTCCCTGGGGCGCTGACGCGCCCCATCGGGACCAGCGCGCGCATCGGAGGCACGGCCGACACCGACATCGAGGCGATGGAGGGGTTCGCGGTGCTGCGTGCCGCGCAGCTGGCTGGCGTGGCCGCCATCGAGGTGCGGACGATCTCGAACGACATCGAAGAGGACGACCGCGACCGGTGGCATTTCGTCGAGGCGTTTGCCGCCATCACGGCCGCAACGCCGCGGATGGTGGAGGAGGTCGCGCGATGCGTGAGCTGATCTTCGGCTACTCGCCCTGCCCCAACGACACGTTCGCGTTCCACGCGCTGACGCATGGTCTGGTGGACACTCCGCTCCGGATTCGGCCGGTGCTGCTCGACATCGAGGCACTGAACCGGCGGGCCCACGACGGCGCGTTCGATCTGACCAAGTTGAGTGTGGGCGCGTTTGCCTCGGTTGGCGACCGCTATCGCCTGCTTCGCAGTGGCGCCGCGCTCGGTCATGGCGTCGGTCCACTTGTCGTCGCTCGCACGGGGATGTCGCTGGCCGACGCCGTTGCGGCGCGCATCGCCATCCCCGGCACCGAGACGACGGCGTACCGGCTGCTGCGGCTGGCGGCGCCGGAGATAGCCGAGGCGGTGCCGATGCGGTACGACCGCATCCTGCGCGCCGTGGTCGAGGGCGAGGTGGCTGCGGGGCTGATCATCCACGAGAGTCGCTTCACCTACGCCGACCACGGGCTGGTCAAGGTGTGTGACCTCGGCGAGTGGTGGCACCGCGAGACGGGTCTGCCCGTGCCACTCGCCGGAATCTGTGCCCGTGCCGACCTGGATCAGGACACCATCACCGCAGCCGAGGTGGCCATCCGCGCGTCGGTCCAGCATGCCCTGGATCACCCGGACGCGAGCGCCGAGTACGTCCGTGGGCACGCGCAGGAGTTGTCGGCCCAGGTCTGCGCGCAACACATCGCGCTGTACGTCAACGCCTACAGCCTCGACCTCGGCGACGAGGGCCTGCGCGCGATCGCGCGGCTCGTCCGAGGCACGTGACCTCCTCCTTCATTGCCAATTGAAAAATTCTGAATTGAGTGATCTATGTCTACCCAGTCTGGCGGTGCATGGCTGCTCGGTGACTCGCTCTCGGGCTCGACGTTCACGCCCGAGGACCGCAACGACGAGCACAGGATGATTGCCGCGACAGCGCAGGCCTTCGTCGAGCACGAGGTCATTCCGCGGCGCGACGCGCTCGAGGCCAAGGACTGGTCGGTGGCGCGACAGCTGATGCGGCAGTGCGGAGACCTCGGCCTGCTCGGCGTCGACGTACCCGAGGCGTTGGGTGGCGTTGGCTTGGACACCATCAGCTCGGTGGTGGTGTCGGAGGCGATGGGTCGGCACGCGTCGTTTGCCACCACCGCGGGTGCCCACATGGGTCTGTGCATCGTGCCCATCCTCTGGTTCGGCACGCCACAGCAGCGGGAGCGGTACCTGCCCGGGCTCGTCACCGGCGAGATCATCGGGGCCTACGGGTTGAGTGAGGCAGGGTCGGGGTCCGATGCCCTTGCCGCGCGCACCACGGCCACGCCGCTGGCCGACGGCGGTTATGAACTCAACGGCGAGAAACTCTGGATCACCAACTGCGGCTTTGCCGATCTCTACGTGGTGTTTGCCAAGGTCGATGGCGAGCAGTTCACGGCCTTCCTCGTGCCGCGTACCACACCTGGCGTGGTTCCCGGACGCGAAGAACACAAGATGGGGCTGCACGGCTCCTCGACCGCGCCGTTGCTGCTGCAGGGTGTCCGGGTTGGACCGGAGGCCGTGCTCGGTGAGGTCGGCAAAGGCCACAAGGTCGCCTTCACGGTGCTCAACTACGGCCGGTTCAAATTGGGCGCCATGACCACCGGGGGCGCGCGCCAGGCGCTGAAGGAAGCGGCACGGTACGCCGCGACGCGGCGGCAGTTCGGCCGCCCGATCGCCGAGTTCGGCGCCATCACGCTGAAGCTCTCGGAGATGGCAGCGCGTCTGTACGCCGCCGAGAGCGCGCTCTACCGCGTCGCCGGATCGCTCGAGGAAGGCAATCCTCCGCACGCCGCGCGGGCCAGGGTGTTCGAGCAGCACGCCATCGAAGCCTCCATCCTCAAGGTGCTGGCCAGCGAGATGCTGCAGTACGTCCTCGACGAAAACATCCAGATCCACGGCGGCAACGGCTTCGTGCGCGATTACCCGGCCGAGGGTTACTACCGCGACGCCCGCGTCAACCGGATTTTCGAAGGCACCAACGAGATCAACCGCCTGCTGCTGGCCGGGCAACTGGTGCGGCGGGCCGCCAAGGGGGAGATCGCGCTGATCGCGGCGGCGCGGGCCGTGCCCGAGCAGTTGATGGCGTTGCCGGCCAGTCCGCCCGAGGCGCCGGCGGCGCTGCTGCGCCATGTCGCCTCCGGCCTCAAGTTGGCCACGGTGCTGTTGACCGGGGCGGCGATGCAGCGCTATCAGGAAGCGATTGCCGACGAGCAGGAAGTCCTGATCTGGATTGCCGATCTCGCTATCGAGGCCTACGCGCTGGACAGCGTCGTGCACCGCGCCACGCGGGTAGTGGCCGGGGGCGAGGGCGAGGCGGCCGCCAGCCATCGGGACGCGGCATTGATCGTGGCCAGTGAGGCAGCGCTGCGCGCGGAGAGCCTGCTCAAGCGGGCGCTTCCGGCGGTGCTCGACGGCGACATGCTGCGGATCGCCAATGCCGGGGTGCGCCGCCTGCTCAAGATGCCATCGCTGGACCAGCGGCCGTGGCGACGAGCCCTCGCCGGTGCCTGTGTCGCTCGCCCTGGAGCGGTCTTCGGCGACTCGGCACGGCACGGTATGCTTGCCGGGTGAGACGATCTTCACGGGCGGCGGTCCGGGCGCGGGCCCTCATCCTCGGGCTGGTCGTGACGGGGGGCCTGGCCGCGTGCTCCACGCAGCCCCCGCAGGTGGACCACACGGCCAGTCTGGTGGCGCGCCGTGCCGAGAAGGACGCGATGTTCCGGGAGGCGGAGGAGTCACCGGTCGCCAAGGAGGCGCTCGAACGCTTCGTGCCGCTCGCCTACTACCCCATCGATGCGGCCTATCGCACCCCGGCAGCGTTGACGCCCCTGTCGGACGCCGAGTCGCCGGCCTTCGAGATGCCCACGTCCACGGGCCAGCGGCGGCAGATGCGCAAAGCCGGCAAGCTGAGGTTCACGGTGCACGGCCAGACCCACGTGCTGACCGCCTTTGTCACCGCCGAGGACGCATCGCGTGACCGGCTGTTCGTGCCCTTCCGCGATCTGACGGCGGGGCTCGAAACCTACGCAGCCGGCCGGTACCTCGACCTCGATCGGACGCCGACGGGCCTCTACGATCTCGACTTCAACGATGCGTACCAGCCGTACTGCTTCTACGACGCGAAGTACGACTGCCCCATTCCGCCGCCGGAGAACCGCCTGACGGTGCCGATCCGGGCGGGCGAACGAATGCGGCCCTGACAGGACCGACCGTGGCCCTTGCCGCCGTGATTTTCGACTTCGACGGAGTGCTCGCCGACAGCGAGCCCGTCCACCTGCACGTCTTCCAGACGGTCCTGGACTCCATCGGCATCACGCTGACGCCCGAGGAGTACTACGGCCGGTATCTGGGCTTCAGCGATCGAGACGCGTTCGTCCACGTGCTGCGCGACCGCGACCTCACCCTGGACGACGGCCACCTCGAGGCGCTGCTGGAGGCCAAGAAGGCACTCTTTCCTCAGGCGGTCGGCGACCACGCCCTCTATCCGGGGGCCGCCGACTGCATCGCGCGGCTGGCGGCGCATGTGCCGGTGGCCATCGCCTCAGGAGCGCTGCGGCCGGAAATCGAGCTGATTCTCACGCGCAGTGGCCTGCAGGGCCGCTTCCCCGTCATCGTGGCGGCGGGCGAGACGCCCCGCAGCAAGCCCTTCCCCGATCCCTATGCCCGCGCGTTCGAGTTGCTGCGCGAGACCGGCCGGCTGCGGCACGGCGCGGCGCCAGCCGATGTCGTGGCCATCGAAGACTCGGAGTGGGGCCTGCAGTCGGCGCGCAGCGCCGGACTGCGGACGCTGGCGGTGCTGACCTCGTATCGCCAGGCCGACCTCCCGAGCGCGGAAGACTGGCTTGCCTCGATCGCTGACGTGACGGTGGCGCGTCTCGAGCGGCTGGTGACTGGCGGGAGCGGGACGTCGTGACACGGAAGGACGTCGACGCCTTCGTCGCGATTGCCCAGCGCCCGGGCGAGGACGATCTCGCCGAGGCGGCACTGCAGATGGCGCGCGTCGAGTATCCGAGCCTGCCGGTGATGGAGTCGTTGGCGCCGCTGCAGGCGCTGGCGGAACGGGCCACGGCGTTCGTGCAGGCCTCGGCTGGCCCGGGCGACGTCCTCGGCCACGTGCAGCAGCTTGGCCAGTTCCTCTTCGAGACAGAGGGGTTCACCGGCAACCTGGGTGAGTACGACGACCCGAGGAACAGCCTCGTGAACGACGTGCTGGCGCGGCGGACCGGCATTCCGATCACCCTGTCGATCATCTACATGCACGTCGGGCGGCGGGTCGGCCTCTGGCTGGAGGGAATCAACTTCCCCGGACACTTCCTGGTGCGCTGCAAGGGCATGCTGGGAGACGCCGCGCCCACCGAGGATCTGATCCTCGACCCGTTTCACGGCGGCATCGTGCTCACCGAACGCGACTGCGCGCGGATGCTGGTGCGACATGCCGGCGAGGGGACGCGCTTTGACCGCTCGCTGCTCTCGCCGGCCTTCAAGCGGCAGATCCTGGAGCGCATGCTCGTCAACCTGAAACGTTCCTACGCCAGACTGCGTTGGTTCAGCCGCGCCCGCGACGTATCGGACCTGGTGCTGGCGTTGGATCCCACCTCCCTCGGTGAGCTCCGAGACCGTGGGCTGCTGTCCTACCAGATGGGACGGTTCGGTGTCGCACTCGCGGACCTGGAGCGCTACCTCGCCCTGACCGCCCGCCAGCCGAAGCTCGACGAGACCGACGACGAGGAAGACTCCAACCTCAAGGAAGAGTTCGAGGCCATCTGGGAGCACGTCAAGAACCTTCGACGCCGGGTCGCTTCCCTCAATTAGCTGGCCGAGCGCTTCATTGGATATCCATTTCAATGGATTCCTTTCGTCCAATTTTTCGAATTCCTTTACGGATACATGCCTGTTCCGTTTGAAATTTGCAGTTTTCTTTACAGCAGGGCTGGCAGGGAGGTTGCTTCGCTGTCCAGCCATCACGCGATTCACCCCTGCGGGACACCAATTGGTCCCAGGCCTGACGGCTCCGGCACACGCGTCTCCCAGCAGTGGCGAGAGGCCGGATGGCTTGCGCAGGGTGTCCCCATCACCGATGACTGAGTGCCGCGCAAGACGCACGGCAGCTCGGTCGAACACTTCGAGGAGGAACGGATGAGAAGCAGATTGCTCGCCCTGGTGGCGACGCTTGGCCTGGTCTCGCTGGGCTTGGTCTTCGGGTCGGCATCGGTGATGGCGCAGGCGCCCACCGGCAACATCTCGGGTCGGGTCGTGGACTCCTCCGGGGCCGTGCTCCCTGGCGCGGTCGTGACAGTGAGCGGTGGCGCGCTGATTCAAGCGCAGTCGGCTACGACGGGCGACACGGGCACGTTCCTCTTCCCCGGTCTGCAGCCGGGCAACGGCTACACGATCAAGTTTGAATTGACCGGGTTCCGAACCCTGATTGTCGAACGTGTCGCGGTGAGCGTCGGCGGCACCACCGCCACCAACGCCATCCTCGAGGTCTCGGCACTGCAGGAGACGGTGACGGTGTCGAGTGAGGCGCCACTGGTGGACACGCGCAAGACAGGCACCAAGAGCAACTACACGCAGGAGCAGTTGCAGAACGTGCCGTCGGCGCGCGACCCGTGGGTCATGCTCGAGCGCACCCCCGGCATCGCCATGGACCGCGCCAACGTCGGCGGCAGCCAGTCGGGTCAGCAGTCGGGCTACATCTCCCGTGGGGCCACGAGCACCAACAACAAGTGGCTCCTGGACGGCGTCGACATCACCGACCAGGCCGCTACCGGCGCGTCGGCCGTGTACTACGACTTCGACATGCTGCAGGAGATGCAGATCAGCACCGGCGGCAACGACGTGACCCAGCAGACCGGTGGGGTGGGCATCAATCTGGTGACCAAGAGCGGCAGCGACACGCTCCGCGGCTCGGGTCGCTACTACTGGACCGACCAGGAGCTCGGCTCGACCAATCTCACCGCGGAGTTGCGTGCGCAGGGCGCGCGTTCCGGGGCGCCGATCCAGAACATCAAGGACTACGGCATCGAGGGCGGCGGCCCAATCTGGAAGGGTCGCGCCTGGTTCTGGGGCTCCTACTCCAAGCAGGACATCCAGGTCGGCGTCGTCAACTTCTACCAGAAGGTGCCGGGCTGCCCCGTTAACGCAGCCGACCCGCTCGCCCAGTCGCTCTCGGTCGCCGAGATCAATGGCTGCCTGAACACCGATCTGACGGTGCTCGACAACTACAACATCAAGGGCAGCGCGCTGCTGTTCTCGGGCAACACCTTCACCTGGCACAGCAACTTTGCCGACAAGATCCGCAATGCCCGTGACGCCAGTGACCTGCGCCCGTTCGAGACCACCTACATCCAGCAGGGGCCGGTGTGGACGCACAAGGCCAGCGACCGTCACGTCTTCAACGACCGCTGGATTGTCGATGCGGCCTACGCCCACGTCGGCGGCGGCTTCGGGCTGCTGTTCCAGCAGCCGGGCAATCGTCAGATCCAGCCGCTCAACGACCTCGGCACCGGCCGCTGGGAGCGCTCGTTCAACCAGTCGGAGTTCGACCGGCCGGCCACCAGCGTCAACCTCACCACCACGTACTTCCGGCCGGCGATGCTTGGCGGCGACCACGCGTTCAAGGTCGGCTACAACCTTCGCGACACCCCGGCGTCGGCCACCACCGTGTATGGCGGCGACACCTACGCGCAGACGCGCAATGGCGTGCCTGAGCGGGCGCAGTTCTGGCGCAGTGCCGCGACCGAGTACGCGATGAGCACGCACAGCGTGTTCGCGCAGGACACCTTCACCCGCAACAAGCTGACCCTGACCGCAGGCCTCCGCTGGGATCGCCAGGACGACGAGGCGCTGGCCAGTTCGGTCGAGTCCAACTCCCTGGTTCCGCAGTGGCTTCCCGGCATCGCGTTCCAGGGGGCCGATTCCGGGGTGACGTTCTCGAACTGGTCGCCGAGAGTCGGCGTCGGGTACGACCTGCTCGGCACCGGCCGCACGGTGGTGCGCTCGTCGTTCTCGGTGTATTACGGCCAGATCGCACCCGGCAGCCTGTCGGGCACCCTCAACCCGGTCAGCGCGGCCAGCATCTCGTTCCCATGGAATGACGCCAACGGGGACCGCGTCGTGCAGCTCAACGAAGTGACGCTGCAGCGTTCGGCGGTGATCGCCTTCAGCGGCAACTACAACCCTGATAACCCGGGCTTCCTCGGCACCACCAACACCGTCGATCCTGGCCTGAAGAACGACCGGACAGTCGAGTGGACGGCCACCGTCGACCAGCAGCTGGCCAGTCGCATCGCGGTGTCGCTGAGCTACATCTACCGGAAGTACTCGGACTTCCGCTTCGATCAGCGCGTCGGCATCAGCGAGTCCAACTGGAACCCGACGACCTACCAGCCGACGTGCGCGGCCGTCGCCCCGACGTGCCCGCAGCTGACCTACTTCCAGCCGAACATCAGCATTCCCGGCACCCAGCGCCTCGTGAACCGCGGCGGGTACACGCGCGACTTCAACGGCATCGAAGCCACCTTCACCAAGCGCATGTCGGACCGCTGGATGCTGGACATGAACTACGCCTACAACGACGCGGTCGACAACTTCGCCGCCGTGCAGGGATACAGCGCGACATTCGACCCGACCAACCTCGGCATCTACAACGGCCAGCAGTACGCCGTCGAAGCCGGCGGCAGCGGCATCGACAACGTCTTTGTCAATGCCAAGCAGATGTTCAAGATCGCCGGTGTGTACACCGCGCCGTGGGACATCAACCTCGGCGCCACCTACCAGATCCGCAGCGGCTACCTGTTCCCGCAGCGGATCCTGTCGCCAAACCGCTCGGGCGCTGCTGGGGCGATCAACCTGGTCCTCGAGCCGTTCGGCGAGAGCCGCTACGACACGTTCCAGATGGTCGACGCGCGCGTGGCCAAGCGCTTCAACGTCGGACGTCGCAGCATCGAAGGCAGCCTCGACGTCTTCAACGTCGGCAACGTCAACACCGTGCTGACGCGAAACCTGAACCAGGCGGCAGCTACCGCCAACAGCGTGACCGGCATCGTCGCGCCGCGCGTGCTGCGGCTCGGCGTGCGAGTGATGTTCTAGATGCAGGCTCGCCGGGGCGCCAGCGTGACGGCGGCCCGGCGACACATCGTCGCGCTACGGCTGACTCGCGTAGGGGCATCGGGCGGGCGCATACTCCGGGACAACGGAGGCTCCTGCCCATGACGGATCAGAACGCCACACACAAGTGCGCGCACCCGAGTTGCGTGTGCCAGATACCTGCTAACCAGAAATACTGCAGCGACTACTGCAAGTCGGCTCCAGAAACCGAGTTCCGCTGCTACTGCCAGCACCCTGACTGCCGCAAGGCGCAATAGCTCGTCGAGCACGGCCCCGAAGAGGCCGGGCGGCGCCCGCATCCGCGCCGCATCATCGGCGGCGGGCCCGCCATTCGTACAAGGCCACCGCGAGGGCGGTGGCGACGTTCAGCGAATCGGCGCCGTCGGCCATCGGGATGCGCGCCAGGTGGGCGCAGCGCGCGCGCGCCGCGCTCGAGAGGCCTTGGCCCTCGTTGCCTACCACCATGGCCACCGCACCGGTGCCCGCCAACCGGTCAGCCACGTCGAACAGCTCCGCCGCCCCGCCGTCGGGTGTGAGGCCGATTGTCGCCACGCCGGCCTCTGCAAGGCGCTCGAGAATCTCGAGAAACGGCGCCTGCACCCAGGGCACCTCGAGCACCGTACCCAGCGACGTGCGAACGGACTTCCGATACAGCGGATCCGGGGAACGCTCGTCGAGCAGTACTCCCGCGGCCCCGAATGCGCGCGCGTTGCGAAAGCAGCTGCCGACGTTGTCCACGTCCACCAGGTGCTCGGCGGCCACCAGTACGGGGCGGCGCGGGCTGGGGCTCATGCGGCGTTCTGAATCTTGAATGCTGAATCGTGACGGCCCGCCCGGCCCTGCGCTCAACGCCAACGCGATGAGGTCGCTGACGCGTGCCTGCGGCGGACGCCGTACCAGCGCCAAGACCCCACGGTGGAAGTTGAAGCCGGTCAGCGCCTCCATCTCGGCTGGCGTCCGCACCGTGACGCGATCGCCGAGCCGCGACTCGATCTCGAGAACCCGGGCCGCAGCTGCCGTTGCCAGGACCGACACGATGGCCGACGGTCCTCCGGCCGCGCCGTCGAGCACGTGCTGCAGCACCTGGCGCCCTTCGACCGCAAACAGCCCGAGCGCTCGAAGTGCTGCGGGGTTGCTCAACGCCTCGGCCCAGGGGATCGGGATCACGGGGAGGTCACGGCCTGGCCTTCAGGGCGGCTCGCAGGTGCGGCTCCAGTCCGTCCACCATCCGGGCAAACCCCAGCTCCGTTGGATGGCTGTCGTCAACGGTGCCATCGCCGTCTGTGCCAAGCAGCGTCGCACTCGGCACCAGGCTGATGTGCCGGTCGCCTGCCTTCCGCCGCGCCTGGTAGATCTGGCGCAACGAGGCATTGGCCGTGGCAACGTCCGCGGCTTTCTTCTGCCGGAAGCGCAGATTGGGGTACAGCAGGTGTTCGACCAGCACGATCGGCGTACGCGGTCGAGCGGCGCGGATGATCTCGATGAACCCGGGCATCCGCTCGACGACTTCACTGGGCGTCAGGTTTGGCAGCGCATCGAGTACGTACACGGCCGGGTCCAGTTCCGCCAGCAGGCGGGCAACCTCCGGTTCGGCTTTGCCGCTGCCCGAGAAGCCCAGGTTGATGACCGGCACGTCGAGTCGGCGACCCAGCATGGCGGTATAGCTCATGCCCGGCCTCGAGGCACAGCATCCCTGCGTGATCGATGTGCCGTAGATCACCACCGGGCGCGCGGTAGACAGCGGGGTGAAGTGCAGCGACGCCTCCTCGGGCACCCCGACTTCCAACCGCGAGACGCCGTTGTAGAGGGGCAAGTACAACCGGAAGTCGCGGGCCGCAGGTGAGAGCCCGACAATCACGTCCACGTCGTTGGTTGGCGAGTCGGTCGGCCTGGCCCCACCGACGAAGTACCACCTGCCGCGCTCGTTGGCATACAGGTCCAGTCCGCTCACCCCGGTGGCAGGCATGTGCGGCAATGCCAGTCGGCTTGACGTCACGGTCCAGCGCACGCGGATGCGTGTGGCGTTGCTCGTGAAGCCGACGCTGAGGCCAGCCGACTGGCGGGACAGGCCCCACACCGCCGTGCGCACCTGGTCCTTGGCCCGTGCCGGGAAGCGATCGAAATCGTCCTCGGTGTCGCTCCAACCCTTGCCCTCGACCATGGCGGGAGTCACCGCGTGCCACCTCAGGTCTGCCTGAGGAGCTTCGGGATCGCCGGTCTGAGCATCGGCGGTGGCAGGCGCGAGGAACACGAGCAGGAGACACACGCGGACAATCGTCATGGCAGCTCCAACGGCGGTGGCCCCGCCGCCTACCCTCGCCGGGCCAGCGCGGCCGCCGGGTTGCTCACCAGCAGCTGGGTTACGGCGGCGGCGTTGAGGGCCTCGGTGATGGCTGGCACGAACTGGCGGAACATCGTGTCGAAAGGCCGGAACGTGCCGCCTCCCGGCTCGCCGACGTGGTACCACCCCGCGTCGTGCGACACCAGCACCCGCCCCAGATGACCGGCATCGGCCATCATCCTCACGAGTTGGACGTGGCGCTCCACCGAGCTCGGTCCGAGGCCATCCAACTCCACCCAGGCCCCCCGCTCCGCCGCCCTCTTCAGCAGCGCATCGTCGGTCTCGTTCTGAGCGTGCACCCATATGAAGGCGCTGGCGGTGACGCCCTCCGCGTCGAGGATGTCGAGTTGCTGGTGCGCTGTCGTGCCATCGACCGTGTGGGAGGCGACGGGCAGCCCAGTGGCCTTGTGGGCGATGGCTGCCGCTTCCACCAGCTTGCGGTCCACCTCGGACAACGCGCCGGGGTCGACGCCAATCTTCATGATGCCCGGCATGATGTCGGTGCCGTCGATGCCGCGTCGCGCCTCGTTGATCCAGCGCTGCGCAAGGTCGCGCGCCGACTCCTTGAACGCATGCAACGGCAGATGCTTGTCGCCGGCGGCGCCGTAGTACCCGGTGTTGCTGATGATGTGCAGACCGGACTCGCGCGACAGCCGCTGCAGCAGGGCGACGTTGCGGCCGAGGAACGCCGGCGTGCAGTCCACCAGCGTCCGGCAGCCCAGGTCCCTGACCTCGCGGAGGTACGGCAAGGCGACGCGCGCGACCTCGTCGGCATCGTACCGGCTGCGACTCACCCCCGCGGCGCCGATGAAGTCCACCATGACGTGCTCGTGCATCAGGACCATGCCGAGGTCGCCCGCCGCGACATCGCCGGTGACCGTGGCGACGGTGCCACCCTGCGCCAGGAGCATCGATGGCACAGCGGCAAGAGCCGCCAGGCCACCGAGAAACATGCGTCGGTCGTGCATCTGTGGATTCTAGCGGGTCGCCGCGCCACCCACGCAGCGCCGCAGCGCCCCTCGCCGCCCGGGCCGACCTAGAATGACGCGATGGACGGGTTCACGATCCCAGCGCCATGGGGAGGCATCCCCGCGACCCTCTACGATTGCAATCAGCCGAGGCAGACGTTGATCCTCGCGCATGGCGCCGGCGCCGGTCAGGGTCACCCCTGGATGCGGGCCCGGGCGGCTGACCTCTCAGACCTGGGCGTGCGCGTCGTGACGTTCGACTTCCCTTACATCACGGTCGGAAGGCGGATGCCAGACCGTGCGCCGCTGCTGCTGGATACCTGGCGGCTGGTGGCCGAGCACGCCCGCGGTCGATGGCCGGAGTCCCCACTGGCCATCGGTGGCAAGTCGATGGGCGGCCGCATGGCGACGATGCTGGCGGCGCTGAGTGACGTGCCCGACGGCGTGCGCGGGTGCGTGGCGCTCGGGTACCCCCTGCACCCGCCCGGCAAGCCGACGCAGCTCCGCGTGGAGCACCTGGCGGCTATCCGCATGCCGGTCCTGGTCGTCCAGGGCGAACGGGATCCCTTCGGCGGACCCGACGAGATCCGGGAGGCATTCGCAGTGGCGGGTGGGCCGGTCACGGTCGTCGATGTGCCGGGCGGTGGGCACGGCTTCGAGGTGCGGTCGAGAGACGCGTCGCCAGCCGACGTGTTTGCCCGCGTGTCCGGCGTCGTGGCGCGGTGGCTTGATACACTGCCACTCCCGTAAACCACCGAAAGGGACCCTGCTCGCATGTCTACTCGTCTGTTGCCTGTCGCCCTCGCCGGGCTGCTCACCTTGGGCACATCAGCCCTGGCGCAGCCGCTGCGCGTCCCCTCGTCGGCGGCAACCGCAACGGCGCTCGATCGCTACGTGGCGGCGCCCGACCCAGCCTACCGGTGGGACGTCGTCAGCACCCGTCAGGAGGGCTCGCTGACGGTCACGACGCTCGAGATGACGTCACAGCTCTGGCGTACGGCAGATGAGGTCGATCGGCCGGAGTGGAAACACCACCTCACGGTGATGCGTCCGGCCCACGTCACCAGCGACACGTCGCTGCTGTACGTCGCTGGCGGCGGCAACGACCGCAACACGCCGCCCAAGACCGACGCGATGCTTGCCGCCTTTGCCTCGCGGACCAACACCATCGTCACCGAACTGCGGATGATTCCCAACCAGCCGCTGACGTTCTTCAAGGACGGCGTGGGTCGCAAGGAAGACGACCTCATCGCTTACGGCTGGCGCAAGTTCCTCGACGGCGGCGACGAGCAGTGGCTGGCGCGTTTCCCGATGACCAAGGCTGCCGTCCGCGCCATGGACACGGTGCAGGCCTATGCGCAATCGCCAGCAGGCGGCCGTCGCGCCATCACCAAGTTCGTCGTGGCTGGTGGCTCCAAGCGCGGCTGGACGACATGGACCACGGCAGCGGTGGACAGTCGCGTCGTTGCGATCATGCCCGCGGTGATCGACGTGCTCAACATGAAGCCGTCGATGACCCATCACTATCGCGCGTACGGGTTCTGGGCACCGGCGGTTGGCGATTACGTCACGCACGGGATCATGGACCGCATCGGCGATCCGAGGTTCGATGCCCTGCTGGCCCTGGTGGAGCCCTATTCCTACCGCGACCGACTGACCATCCCGAAGTACCTGATCAATGCCAGCGGCGACCAGTTCTTCCTGCCCGACTCGTGGCAGTTCTACTTCGATGACCTGAAAGGCGAGAAGTATCTGCGGTACGTACCCAACGCCGACCACTCATTGAAGGACTCCACGGCGCCCGACAGCCTGCTGGCCTTCTACGCGTCCATTGTCAATGGCGTCGCGCGGCCGAAGTTCGACTGGTCGGCGGGCCAGGACGGATCGCTGGTGATCCGCCCTGAAACCCGCCCGAGCAAGGTGACGTTCTGGCAAGCCACCAACCCGGCAGCGCGGGACTTCAGGGTCGAGACGCTCGGACCGGTGTGGAAGGGCAGCGCGGTGCAGCCCGATGCCGACGGCGTGTATCGCGCCAGGGTCGAGAAGCCGGGAAAGGGCTTCACGGCGGGTTTTCTTGAAGTGGTCTTCGACAACGGCGGTCCGGCGCCGATGACCTTCACGACGGGCGTCCGGGTCATGCCGGACGTCCTGCCGTTTGCGGCGCCGCGGCCCGGCCAGCCGGCGGCCCCGTCGCAGCCCTGACCCGCCACCGATGACGCCGACAACGAGTCGCCCGCGCGCGTTGTTGCGCGCAGCCGTGGTTGCGCTGGGCGCGGCGTTGGCTGTCCTGGCCGCGCTGAATCTGTTCATCGTCGGTCGCGCGGCCACCGATGAGAACCTCTTCGTGGATCCGCTGTCGGGGGTCTACATCGTGGAGAGCGTGCCGGGCCAGCCGGGCACGCCGCGCACGCTCGGCGGCCCGCAGTCGATCCTGATCCCGCGCGACGTGTCGTCGGCGACCTCACTCGAACGCGGCGACGTGCTGATGGAGATCGACAGCGAGCGTGTGCGGGGCACCGCCGCACTGCGCGCCCGCTTGACCGGCCAGGAGACAGTCGAGGCGACGGTGCTGCGCGCCCGCGCAGGCCAGGTGGTCTCGGTAGTCGTGCCCGCGCTGCAGCTCGAAGACGCGACGCGCTCGATCAGCAATACCGTCCTGGTCCTGAAGGTCACGCCTGGAGGCGCCTCCGACCGGGCGGGCATGCTGCCAGGCGACGTCATCACCCGCATCAACGGCCAGGGGTTTTCGGGGACCCTCGATGCCGACCGGATCATGCGCGCGTCCCACGTCGGCCGCACCAGCGCCTACGAGGTGCTCCGCGGTGGTGAGCCGCTGGAGCTCGAGGTACGGCTGTCGGCGTTTGGCATCGGCCTCGCGCCGTTGCTGCTGTTTGTCGTCGGACTGCTCTACATGGTCAGCGGCACGCTGATCGCCTCACTGCGCACCCATATCAAGGCGGCGTACTACCTCGGCCTGGCCTGGATGGGCGCCGGCTTCGCGATAGCCGTCATCTTCAACCACCCCCGGCGCACGCTGCCGGCGTGGTACGTCTTCACCTCTGACGCCGTGCTGGCGCTGAGCGTGACGGTGGGCGTGGCGGTGTGGCTGCACTCGCTGCAATATTTCCCGCGGGAGCGCCCGGGTCTGGTGGCGAGGCGCTGGGCCATCCGCGGTGGGTACGGCCTGGCGATTGCTCTGGTCGTCGCCACGCTGGGGCTCACCTGGACAGCGCCGTTCAGCGTCGACGGCCTGTTTTTTCCGTCCGCCGTGGTCATGCTGACCTACACGTCGCTGGTGTCCATCCGCACGCGCCGCACCTACAGCGCCGAGGACCGGCAGATCTCGCGCGCGACATCCGCGATGACGTCGATTGCCGTGTGGTTCACGCTCACGACGGCCGTGGTGACGGTGCTCGGGCGGCGGAGCAATCTGGAGGGTTTCGGTGCGGCCGTCGTCCAGATTTTCGCGGCCCTCCTGTTCCTGGCCGTGCTCGTAGTGCACCTGCTGGTGATCGGTCGCTACCGCCTGCTCGAGCTCGATCTGCGGGTGCGCCGCAACGTGCAGTACCTGCTGGTCAGCTCGGCGTGGACGCTGCTGGTCGTCGCGGCCGGGCTGCTGTTCTGGTGGTGGCTGATGCACCTGGAGCTGCCGCTGCCCAACGTGCGGCTCACCCGGGAGTCCCTCGAGGTGCTGCCAACCCCGGTCGATCCGGCCAGACGGGCGCTCTTCGAGAAGGGCGTGCTCATCGCGGCGGCGGTGGCGTTTGCCTACGCCTTCCGGTCGCTGCTCAAGCGCGGGCACCGCTTCCTCGCCGAGCAGTACTACCAGGAGGGCTACGACTACCGTCGCGCGACGCGGGAGTTCAGCGAGGTGATGGGGCCGCGCATGGACCTGGACGGTCTGGCCGATGGACTGCTTACGGTGATCGACCGGCTGATGCCGGTCAAGCGCGCGGGCGTGGTGTTCGTGCAGGGCGAGCGCCTGGTCAGCTCCAAGCGGTCGATTGGTTTCGACCCGAGCGACTGGGACATCTTCTGCAGTGCCTGCGTGCACGAAGCGGTGGAAGTGCTGAGGATGGCCCGCGGCGCCGAGATGGACACCGAGTACACGCCGCCGCGGCTGCGGCTGGCACTGCGGCGCGCGCAGATTCACCACCTCTACCCGATTGGCGGTCACGACGAACTGCGCGGCGTGGTCTTCATCGGCGAGAAGCTTTCGGAGGCGGCCTACACCGCCGACGACTTCGCGTTCTTCCAGGTCATCGCCGGGCAGGCCGCGCTGCTGGTGGAGAACGCGTTCCTCTACGAGAACCTCGCGGCCCAGGAACGGGTGCGCCAGGAGTTGGCCATCGCGCGCCGGATCCAGCTCGAGTCGCTGCCGCAGCGCCCACCGCAGATCGCCGGGCTCGAGGTCTACGGCATGTCGGTGCCGGCGCAGGAAGTCGGCGGCGACTACTTCGACTATCTGGACAGCGACGACGGCCGCCTCGCGGTGATGATCGGCGACGTCAGCGGCAAGGGCACGTCAGCAGCACTGTACATGTCCAAGCTGCAGGGCATCGTTCGCTCGCTGCACGGCTTCGGCCTCGCGCCACGCCAGCTTTTCGTGCGCACCAACGACCTGCTGGGTCGCGACATGGAACGCCGCGCCTTCGTGACGGTACTGGGCGCCTTCTTCGATACGCGCGCACGACAGGTGGTGATTGCCCGTGGTGGCCACCTGCCGCTCTACCAGTACGTCGCGGCAACCGGCGCCATCGCACGGTGGCTGCCGCGCGGCCTCGGCCTCGGTCTTACGTCCGGGGAGTTGTTCGCGCGCGAGCTCGAGGAGCAGCAGCTGTCATACGCCGCCGGGGACGTCTTCCTGCTGGTCACCGACGGCATTACCGAGAGCCACGGCGCCGACCGTGAGGAGTTCGGCGAGAGCCGCCTGATGGAGCTCTTTGCCACGCTCGCTGCCGCGGGCACCCCCGTCGCCACTCTGGTGAGTGCCGTCAACGCCGCGGCGGCGGAACACGCCGCCGGGGCTCCGCAGGCCGACGATCAGACCGTGGTCGCAGTCAGGGCGACTTAGGGAATTCAGAATTACGAATTCAGAATGAAGCGCGGGCGGGGGCTTCGCGACGCGAACATCGCTACTGCTTGGGCGGCCCAGAGACAGTTGCCCCGCCACCAGCAAGAAAGCGATGAGCGTGACGGAGGATCAGATGCCCAACTCTACCCGAACGCCGGACGGCCTGGCCCTGGGTGTGGCGAGGGGTGATCTGGACCTCGTGGCAGCGGTTCTGGACCACGAGGCCGATCGCATTGGTGACGTGACGCCGAGCGGGCGCCATTTGCTGTCGGTCGCCGCCTGCCGCGAAACGCGACCGCCTCAAGGACGCCCTGGAGCGCGGGTTCGAGTTCGGGCACACGGCGATGGCCCAGCTACTCCTCGACAAAGGCGCTTACCCGACGTGGCCCGATGCCGACGCGCCCGGCGGCGCCGCGTTGTACCTGGCCGCGCGGGCGGGAGATCGAGCGTTGGTCGAACTGCTGCTCAGCCATGGAGCGGACCCCAACGCGCACGTCGAGTCTTCCGGTAATGCCGTGTACGCCGCCGCCCGCTTCCCGGCGCTCAGGGCGCTGCTCGAAGCGCTTGGTGGCACGCTCGATCCGTACGATCTCGTGTGGCTGGACGAGGACGACGAGGTGATCCGCCGGGTGACCAGCCAACCCGAATCCGCTTACGCGGGCTGCGGCGGCGTTTACACGGCGGTCGTCACCCGAGGAAAGCGTGACCTGCTGATGCGTCTCCTGGACGCCGGGGTGCATGTCCCGCCGCAACCGGGCGGCTGCCGCTCCTACCTGCTCGAGCAGCCGGACATGCTGCGGCTGCTGCTCGCGCGCGGCCAGCTCGACCCGGACTATCCGGACGAGAACGGATCGACACTGCTGCACGTGCTGTGCAGCCGCGAACCGCGCGGCGGGCCGACAAGTCATCGCGTCGAATGCGCCGGGATCCTGCTGAACGCGGGCGCTGCCGTCTCTGCGCAAGATGACAGAGGTTGCACGCCGCTGGACCTCGCCAGACGCAACAACCTGTCGGACCTGTCGGCATTTCTCTCGGCGCATGGCGCGAAGTGAGGCCTTGGCCACACTCCAGGTCGAAGTGCCCGGTAGCGCCGACCATGCCGGCCCCGCGCTGCATTCTTCGTTCTGAATTCTAAATTGAATTATGGAATGTTGCCGATGATCAGCGGCCCGATGGTATTGGCCACGGGCACCGGCAGCTTCTTCCACATCTCGATCGCCAGATGGAATTTGCCGCTGCCAGGACTCTGGTCTGGCGGTGCGTCCCGCGAGATCAGCAGGTATTCCCAGTGCAGGGGCACGGGCTCGGCCTTCCACTGTTTCTTGAACAGGAAGGTGCCTTCCCCCGGTGTGGATCGGCCGAAGTCGAAGACACGGCCGCCCTGGGCGATCACCTCGCGGAGCATGTGCCAGTACAGCAGCATGTTCGGGTTCATGGTGCGCGCCTCGCGGAGGGCCGAGGCCCACGGCACCTCGACGCGGTTGGCGTGCGCGATGGTCATCGAACCCGCGACGGGTTGTCCCTGGTGTCGCACGACGTGCAGGTGGGCCGCGGCGCCCGAGGCCTTCAGCACGGCTGCGAAGAAGCGCTTCGGATAGACGGGCGTGCCCAGGTCACGCATGTTGACGCTGAACACCGCGTAGAACGCGTCTAGCAAGTCGAGGCCGCCTGATTCGCTCGTGAGTTCGCTCTTCTCCGCCTTGCGGATCATGTTGCGGACCTTGTTGTCGAGCGCCGTCCACTGCGCCTCGGCCGACTCCTTCAGCGGCAGCAACATGGTGACCTTGTGCTGGCGGACGGGCGCGTCCGGCACCTGGCGCCCGATATGGCGCAGTTCGACATGGGCCGCGCCGCGCTCGCGCGCCAGCCGTGTGGCCTCGGCGACCAGGGGCGCGACAGCGTCCGGCGAGGCGGCCAGGACCCCGCCGTAGTTCACGAAGGGCAGCGAGCAGAAGAACTTGCCGAACAGACGGCTCCGGAACGCCACCAGTGGCAACACGCCGATCACCCGGCCGCCCTCGCGAGCCGCGAGGTAGATCGGCTCGTGGCCAAAGACCGGGCCGAAGACGTCGCGCCAATCCCAGGCGTGATAGGCGGTGGCCTCTGGATGCGACGCCACGAAGGCATCCCAGTCGGCGCGGGTGGTTTCAATCGAGACGGTGACGGACATGAGGTCTGGCGCGGCGTTGGTTGGCGCCGAAATCGCGGGCTGCCACCACGCGGTGCCAGAGCCGGACCGATCGGGGCCGGCCATCAAGAGGGTACTACGTTAACGATCCGCGGCCTTCGAGGTTGACGAAGGTATCGCGCGTTCTCCAAACGCGCCGTCACTTGCTACGATCGCCTGATGCGCCGGTACCTACCGCACGCCGCCCTTGGGGCAATCGTCACGACGCTGTGTTCGCTCACGCTGCTCGCACAGCCGGCCACCGCACCAGCTCCGGCCCGTACGGCCGGCGACAGCCACGTCAAGGCCGAGCACCTCGTGCCGATGCGCGACGCCACCAGGCTGCACACGGCGGTGTACTCGCCCAGGACCTGCCCGGCCGGTGGCGCGCCGATTCTTCTTCAGCGGACGCCCTACAGCGCCAGTCCGTACGGTCTCGACTCGTATCTGCGCGCCGTGGGCCCGTCGCCGGAGTTCGCCAACGAGCCGTGGATCGTCGCCTACCAGGACGTGCGCGGACGCTACCTCTCCGAAGGCGAGTGGGAGGAGGTGCGGCCGTACAAACCAGGCAAGACGGGCAAGGAGTTCGACGAGTCGTCCGACGCCTACGACACGATCGACTGGCTCGTGAAGCACGTCCCGTGCAACAACGGCCGCGTCGGCATGTGGGGGATCTCCTACCCGGGCTTCTACGCGTCGGCGGCGCTGATCGACGCCCATCCGGCGCTGGCCGCCGTGTCGCCCCAGGGACCGGTCAGCGACTACTACCTCGGCGACGACTCGTACCACAACGGCGCGTTCATGCTCGCGCACAACTTCTCGTTCTACACGGCCTTCTTCCCGCGCGGTCCGGAGCCACGGCGCCCTGAGCGCGACAAGGACTTCGACTACGGGACCACGGACGGCTACGCCTTCTACCGCGACGGCGGCTCGCTGATGGACCTGAGCCGCGCACACGGCCTGGACAAGAACCCGTACTGGATGCTGAACCACCAGCACACGTCGTACGACGACTTCTGGAAGGCCCGCTCGATCTGGAAGTACCTGCAAAACGTCACGCCGGCGGTACTGGTGGTGGGCGGCTGGTACGACGCCGAAGACCTGAGCGGCGCGCTCCGCGCCTTCCGCGCGCTCCGTGAGCAGAGCCCGAAGACCGACAGCTACCTGGCCATGGGCCCCTGGACGCACGGCGGCTGGGCACGCAGCGACGGGGCGAGGACCGGCGAGATGGAGTTCGGTACGGCCACGTCGGCCCACTATCGGACCGCGATCGAGCATCGGTTCTTCGTCCGCGCACTGAAGGACCCGAAGGCTCCACCCATCCCCGGCGTGTCGATCTTCGAGACGGGCACCAACCGCTGGCGCACATTCGACGCGTGGCCGCCCGCCGCGTCGTCCAGGGCGTACTACTTCGCGGCCGACGGCGCGCTGGCGACCAGCGCACCCACCGCACCAGCGGCGCGCGACGAGTACGTGAGCGATCCGGCCAACCCGGTGCCACTGGTCGGCGTCGCGGCGATCGGCATGCCGCGTGATTACATGGCCTCCGACCAGGCTTTCGCGGCCCGCCGCAGCGACGTGCTCGTCTACCGCAGCGCCGTGCTCGACCGCGACGTGACGGTGCTCGGCCCCATCGGCGTCTCGCTGCACGTCTCGACGTCAGGGACCGACTCGGATTTCGTGGTCAAGGTGCTGGACGAGGCCGGCCCCGGTGACCCGAAGGCCGGCAAGCAGATCCTGGTGCGAGGCGAGCCGTTTCGCGGCAAGTTCCGCAGGTCGTTCGAGACGCCCGTGCCGTTCACGCCGAACGTGCCGGACGAGATCCGCTTCGACCTGCCCGATGTGGCGCACACGTTCCGCACGGGTCACCGCATTGTCGTCCACGTGCAGAGCTCATGGCTGCCACTGGTGGACCGCAACCCACAGACGTTCACCGACATTCCCAACGCCAGGCCCGCGGACTTCGTCAAGGCGACGCAGCGCGTCTACCGCCAGGCCGGCAAGGCCAGTCACATCACCTTGCCGGTCGAACAATAGGCTGGGTCGGGCACCGCCCCGCGCGCCCAGACACGCAGGCGCCACTGGCAGGCGCCCCTACCGCTCGACGCGCGACAGCTCGTCGTACAGGTACGCCGCCGCGAGCACTCCGTTGTGGAAGTTGCCGAGGTCCAGCCACTCGTTCGGCGCATGCGCGTTCTCGCCGGGTAGTCCGATGCCGAACAGCACGCTGGGCAGGCCGAGCACCTCCTGGAACGTCGAGACCACCGGAATCGACCCTCCCTCGCGGACAAACACCGGCGCGCGCCCGAAGCCCTTCTCGATCGCCCGTCCCGCCGCCTGCACCCACTCGTTGTCGAAGCCGGTGGTCCACGGCTTGCCCCCGTGCATGTGCGTGACGGTGACCTCGACCGACCTGGGTGCCAGCTTCTTCATGTAGGCCTCGAAGAGCTTGCCGATCGTCTGCGGGTCCTGGTTAGGCACGAGCCGCATGCTGACCTTGGCCATCGCCTTGGCCGGAATCACCGTCTTGGCGCCCTCGCCCGTGAATCCGGCAAGCAGGCCGTTGATCTCGAACGTCGGCCGCGCCCACTTGCGCTCCAGCGTCGAGTAGCCGCTTTCGCCAAACGGCTTGGGCAGGCCAATCTCCTTCGCCCACCGCTTCTCGTTGAACGGCAGCTTCGAGAACTCCTTCTTCTCGGCCTCGGTCACATCCACGACCGCGTCGTAGAAGCCGGGAATCTTGATCCGCCCGCTCTTGTCCTTCATCTGCGCAAGCATCTGGGTGAGGACGATGGCCGGATTGGCAACGGCGCCGCCGTACGAACCCGAGTGCAGGTCGGTGCTGCTGCCGCGCACGTCCACCTGGAAGTACGCCAGCCCGCGCAGGCCGTAGCAGATCGACGGCACGTCGCGGTCGAACATCGGCGAGTCCGAGATCACCACGACGTCGGCCTTCAGCAGGTCCTTGTTGGCGGCGATGAAGGTGTCGAGGTTCGCGCTGCCGACTTCCTCCTCGCCCTCGAGCATCACCTTGATGTTGATGGGGAGCGTCCCTGACTCCTTGAGCGTCGCCTCGATGGCCTTGAGGTGCATGAAGATCTGCCCCTTGTCGTCGGCAGACCCGCGCGCGTAGATGGCACCCTCGCGCACGGTGGCTTCAAACGGCGGCGTCTCCCACAGGTCCAGGGGATCGACCGGCTGCACATCGTAATGCCCATAGAACAGCATCGTCGGCGCCCCGGGCGCACCCAGCCACTCCCCGTAGACGATGGGGTGGCCCGGGGTCTCGTGGAGTCCGACGTTGGTGAGGCCGATGCGTTGCAGCTCGGCGACGCACCATTCGGCGCAGCGACGCACGTCCGGGGCATGCTCGGGCAGCGCGCTGATGCTGGGTATGGCCAGAAAGCCCTTGAGCTGCTGGATGTAGTCGTCGCGGTGCGTCTGGATGTAATCGAGGATCGCGTTCATTGAGCCCTGTCTCCCTCTCGCGGGGCTGGTGTCTGCACCGGCAGTTCGAGCCGGTCGCCCCATTCCTTCCACGAGCCGACATAGTTGCGCACACGCGGATAGCCGAGCAGGCGCAGCGCGAGATAACTGTGCGCGGCGCGGTAGCCGCCCTGGCAATAGGTCAGCACTTCCTTGTCGGGCGTCACACCAGCCGCCTCGTACATCGCGCGCAACTGGTCCGCGCTCTTGAACGATCCATCCGGCCGCAGGTTGCTGGCCCATTCGATGTGAGCCGCGCCGGGGATGCAGCCGCCCCGCGCAGCGCGCACCGTCGTGCCCAGGTGCTCGCCGTCGGTCCGGGTGTCGAGGATCACCGCATCGGTCGTCTCGAGTCGGTCGAGCACGTCGCGATAAGTGGCGATGCGGTCTACCACCGGCGTGCCCGTCCACGAGGTGACCTCTGGCGCGGCGACCTCGGTGGTCACGGGATGGCCGGCGCCCTGCCACGCGCCGAAGCCGCCGTCGAGCAGCCGCGTGTGCTGGTGCCCGAAGTACTCGAGCGCCCAGAACGCCCTGGCCGCACGGACTCCCGACATCTCGTCGTAGACGACCACCGTTCGTGCCGCAGACACGCCGCGCGAGGCGAGCAGGTGTTCGAGGATCCAGAGGAAGGCCCGCAGCGGCGCCGGATCGGAGTCGATCAGGCTGATGCCGAAGAGGTCGAGATGCACGGCCATGGGCACATGCCCGGCCGCGTAGGCCTCGGCCGGTCGCAGGTCGAGCAGGAGGGGCTTGTCGGCCCCGGCCAGTATCGCCTCGAGGTCTGCGGGGCCCAGGAGCAGGTCAGGATTGGCATACCCCTTCGGGTTGGTCGCCATGGCGTCATTGTACGAGCCCGCAGGCCACCCAGGGCAATTGGCTTGAGGCGGGACAGGTGCGGGCGTAGGATGCACACGGCGGGCTTTCCGCCGGGTGCCCATGACTGAACGCCTACGGACGCAGGACGACGTGCCTGTTGGCCGACTGCGAGGCTTTCGACCGCGCGTGCGGTCGATCGACTCGCACGCTGACCCCTCGTCTCCCCTGAACCTCGACAAACTGATTCACGAACGCCTGCGCCTCGCCATCGTCAGCGCCCTTGCGGTGCACGACAAGCTCTCGTTCAACGACCTCAAGGCGTCGCTGCGGACCACCGACGGCAACCTGAGCGTGCATGCGCGCAAGCTCGAAGATGCCGGCTACATCAGCTGCACGAAGACGTTCGAAGGCCGGCTGCCACGCAGCGAATACGCGTTGACGCGGGCCGGGCGGGTCGGACTCGATCGCTATCTCGGGCACATGGAAGCGCTCATCACCGCCACTCGCGCCGGCAGCACGCCGCAGGCCGAACCCGACGGACCGACCACCTAGGCCACCAAGGTAGCCGGACCGGGTCGGGCGGCGACGTCACGCGACCGTGTTGGTGAGCGTGCCGATGCCGTCGATGGCAATGGCAATCTGATCCCCGCTGGCGAGCGTGAACTCGTCGGGCGGCACGATGCCGGTGCCGGTGAAGAGATAGCAACCCACCGGGAAGCTCGAGTCGCGGAACAGCCAGCTGGCCAGCTCGTCGAAGCCGCGCTTGATCTGGCCTGTTGTCGTCGCTCCCTCGAACGCAAGGACGCCACCGCGCACGATGCGCAGCGAGATGCTGGTCGTCGGCGGCAGCGGGTCCGTCGTGAACAGCACCGCCGGGCCAAGCGAACAGCTGCCGTCGTAGACCTTGGCCTGCGGCAGATAGAGCGGATTCTCACCTTCGATGTCGCGGGCGCTCATGTCGTTGCCGATCGTGTAGCCCACCACCGCTCCAGCCGCATCGAGCACCAGCACCAGCTCGGGCTCGGGTACCGACCACGCCGAGTCCCGGCGCACGCGAACGGTGCCGCCAGGCGCTACCACGCGCGCCGCCGAGGACTTGAAGAACAGCTCGGGACGCTCCGCCTCGTAGACGCGGTCGTAGAAGGTCGCGCCACCGCTTGCCCGGGCTTCGTCCATGCGGGCGTCCCGGCTTCGGAAATACGTGACGCCGGCTGCCCACACGTCCTGCGACCCGATCGGGGCCGCGAGCACCTGTGGGGTGGCTCCGTCCACCTCCGTGGCGCGCTCGGCATGCGCCTCGAGCAGCGCCAGCGGCGCGCGGTCCTGCAGGATCTCGTCCAGGGAGAGGTCGGCCAGGCGCAGCGAGCGTCCCTGCGTGACCAGGACGAGACCGTCGTCGGTGCGATACAGCAGCATCAGCTACTCCGGAGGAACCAGTTCTCGCCCGCGGCCGCTACCCGGCCATCCTCGACGAGCTTGTGGAGGTGGGCGAGCACGTTCTGCCGCGCGGCGGGCTTGAGCGCGTCGGCGGTGGCAGCATACAGCCGCTCGACGATGGCGTCAGCGGTGGTGAGATTTGCGGCCAGGCACTCGAGGATGTCGCGCTCGCGGGCCAGCCGATGCGACAGGTATCCGCGCAACAGCGCTGCGGGCTGCAGGATGGGCTCGCCGTGACTCGGCAGGATCACTCGTGGCTGCAGTTCGAGCACGGCGCGCAGTGACTGCAGGTACTGCCGCAGGTTGCCGCCGTACTCGGCGGGAATGGCCACCGTGGAGCCGTTGATCGCCAGGTCGCCGCCGAGCAGTGTCCCGGTCTGCACGTCAAACAGGCAGGAGTGGTCGGGTGCGTGGCCCGGCGTGTGCAGCGCCCAGAGACGGTCGTCGCCGGCGGCAAGCATCGGCTCTTTTTCAATCAGCTGCCAGTCGATGCCATCGGCGTCGGGCAGCGGCGCGCGCTTGCGGAAGGTCGCCTGCGGCCACCGGGCATGCACCGCGACGGCGCCGTCGATGTGGTCGGGATGCGCGTGGGTGACGATGACCTGCGCCAGCGGCCCGTCGTGGGCGGCCTGCAGGGCGGCGTCGATGCCGTCGAGAAACGAGGGCGCCGCCGTCGGCGCGTCGATCAGCGTGGGCAGGGCCCCGTGCAGCAGGTAGGCATGCACCGAACCTCCTGAGAAGGCCGAGTCGTGCGCGGCGGTCAATCGGGTGTATCGCATCGTCGGGAGTCGTGCGTCGCAGGACGTTCTACATTCGGGTCGGTCAGAAGAAGAACTTGATGCGCACCGAGGCGAAGTCGCGGTCGGTGTACATGCCCAGCAGGTCGGTGCCGTCGCCGGCAAAGAGCGCTGCCGATCCCTCCAGCCACAGGTTGTCGCGCACGTTCCACGACGCGAGCCCTCGCACGAACGACGTGCCTGCTGTCGGGTCGGCGACGGCAAACCCCCGCACCAGCCATGTGTCTCTCGCAAACTTGCGGTCGGCGCCGGCGACCAGTTGCAGTCCGCCCGAGGACGGAACCAGGGCGGAAGAGGGGCCCACCGCCCAGGCGCGACGTACGAGCAGGTTGCCAAAGGAGCGCCAGGGTCCCGCGGTCCAGTCCAGACCCGCGCCCACCTGCAGGCTGCGACCGTCGAGGACCGGCCCGAGGCTCGCGGCGCCAGCCGCGCCGGCAGCCATCTGCTGCACCGCCGTATCGACCAGGAATGCGCCTTCGGCTCGCCAGGTGAAGGCGCCTCGCGCGGCCTCGGCATCGGCGCCGAGCATCGTGATTCGCGACCACGATTCGCGCAGCGCCACGGCTGGCACCGTGGAGGTGAGTGGCTCGGCCGGTGTCCTGGCGGGAAGGCCCTGCAGCGACCACATCGGAAAGGATTGCCAGCCCCGCCAGGCGCTCACGCCGACGTCCACGCCCTTGACCGGTCGGCTCGCGCGGGCGCCGATGCTGCCGTTGCCGGCCTTGCGGCCAGGCTGCTCGGAGAGCAGCGGCACCAGCAGCGACGCGGGCGCACCGTCAGGGCCAGTGAGGCCGGGGATGTCGGCAAGGCAGGCCGATGCCTCGCAGACTCCCGCAAGCAGGTTGAACGGCGACGTGGACTCCGACAGCAGATCGTACCGACCGCGTCGGAACAGCGGCACGTAGACGCCGTCCACGGTCGTGTCCCCTGGCAGGAACAACCGGCCACGCAGCGCAAGCACGGGCAGGCGCGCCTCGCCACGACCCTCGAAGATGAACCGGCTGACGTCGATCGGGTTGACCACATCGGTCGGCTGGATCTCATCGAGCGTGCCCCAGACGATGCGCTGGAAGCCGGCGGTCACGTCGAAACGGGGGCGCCGGTACCGCGCGTAGATCTCGCCAGGCTGATACACGAGGTCGTTGGTGTCGCGTCCGAGACGCGAACCCACCAGCCCGTCGATCCAGCTGCCGGCCTTCACGGTCCACGCGTCGCCGATCGCCACGTCGACCGTGTCCTCGAGGCGTATGCGTATCTCGCTGGAGTTTACGTTGGGCAGCGAGCCGAGCATGGCCGAGACGCCGCCGCGGTGCGTGACCGACGGCTGGGCCAGTGCCGGCGGCGACCCGCACGCGAGTGCCACGCCTGTGGCCAGGGCTGCCAAGACCGGGATGCCGAGAGAAGAGAATCGCACGGGAATGGCCATGGAAGTCAGGAGTGTGAGGGACGAAGGCGGCGGGCATCGAACAGGGACGGAAGCAGCTTGATGAGCGCCGGCAGGAGGAAGACCTCGGCCAGGAAGGCCACCGCCATTGTCAACGCGAGCAGGCCGCCAAACCAGCCGGAGGGCCGGTAGTCCGAGAACAGCAGCACCGAGAACGCCAGGGTGTTGATGATCGCCGTGGTCAGCGACGCACGGCCTTCTTCCTCGGTGGCGATGGCGATGGCCTGGTCGGTCGTTCGGCCGGCCTGCGCCTCGCGGCGGTACCGACTGATGAAATGAATCGTGTCGTCGTCCACCACGCCGAGCGCGATGCTGGCCACCATCACTGTCGCGACATTCATCGAGATGTCCAGCCAGCCCATGGCCCCGAGCACCACCAGCACCGGCACGATATTGGGCACGATGGCGAGCACGCCGAACTTGAAGGAACGGAACACCAGGAAGATCACCGCAAACACCGAGACGAATGCGGTGGCGAAGCTGGAGAGCTGAGACGTCACCATGTAGTGGTCCAGCGTAGCGAAGAGGCGTCCGGAGCCGGTCACCGTGGGCGTGATGCCGGTGCCGGCAAACAGCGCACGCGCGACCCGTTCGGCATCCTCGACCTCGATGAAGGCCTGGTCCGAGCTCATCGACGCGAGCTTGACCATGACCTGGGTGCGCGAGTAGTCGGTCGAGACGACGGTCTCGAGCTCACGCCGACCGTCCTCCGACAGCCCGAACACGAACAGCTCCTGCGCGATCACGTCGGGGTCGGTAGGCAACCGCTGGCCGGCCGCGAAGGCCGCCGGCGCCAGCGCTTCGTGCACGCGCGACACGTAGTCGGACAGGCCCACCACCTTGCGCACGTGCCCGAACGCCTCCAGCCGACCCCGCAACGTGTCGATGCGCTGCAGGGCGTCAGCCGTGCGCAGCGACTCCGGTTCCCCTTCCAGCATGACCTGGAAGCTGTAGATGCCGGAGAGCTCGCGGTCCATCAGGTCGGCCGAATCGTGCAGCGGGTGACCGGGCTTGAAGAACTCCACGTGGTTGGTGTCCACGCGCAGGCGCAGCATCCCCGACCCGGTCACGACCAGCACCACCATCGCTACGGCCACGACGCGCCAGGGATAGGTCGAAGAGATTCGGCTGACGGCGCGCATCGGCGTCAGCAGCCACCTGGCCTGCGGCGGCGGCACTGCCGAGACGGGCACCCAGGCCAGCAGCGTCGGCATCAGGACGATCGACACGCCAAAGTCCACCATCACGCCGATCGCCGCGCCGATTCCGAACGAAGCCACGGCGTCGATGGGGCTGGTCGCCAACGACAGCAGCCCGAGGGCGGTCGTGCCGCTGGCCGCCAGCAACGGCGTGATCAGGTGCCGCACGGTGTGCTTCCACGCGGTCTCGTGGTCCGAGCCGTCGCGCCGGCACTGCGTGTAGTGCTGGATGATGTGGATGTCGTCGGCAATGGCCAGCACCAGCACCAGCGGCGGCAGCATGCTGGTCAGGATGGTGAAACCGAAGCCGGCCCACGTATACAGGCCGACCGTCCACACCAGGCTCACCAGCACGGCAGACACCGTGAGCAGCGTCAGCCGCGCCGACCGGAACATCACCCAGAGGGCGACGATGATGATGAGCAGGATCGGGGGCGTGAAGAGGACCTGATTGCGCAACGAGACGCGGTTGTAGGTTTCGCTGATCTCGATGCTGCCGTTGTAGTGGGCCGTCGCTCCGACGGGCAGGTGACCGGAGACGCGGGTGCGGATGTCCTCGAGCACCGCCGCGCGGATGTCGTCGATGCGTGTCTCGTCGAAGCTGACGACGATGGCGAGCACGCGGCCGCTGGCAGAAACGAGGTCACCCGACAACATGCGGTCGCTGAGGGCTTCACGCCGCACGGCTGCTGCATCGATGCTGCCCTGCCGCGGCACCAGGGGCTCCACCAGCAGGTCGTCCTCGCCCATGTCGGTGGATGCCTCCACCGGGCGCAGGCGGACGACGTTGGCGGTGGCGAGGCTTTGCACGCGCCGCACCGCATCGACCTGTTCGAGCTCGGCCGAGATGGCGCGGAGTGCCTCCAGCATCGCCGGCGCGAATGCATCTGGCGACTCGAGCGCGATGATCAGCGTGCGCGAACCGGGGAATTCCTTTTTGAGGCGCTCGTAGTCCTGGTAGACCGGGTCGTCGCTGCGAAACCACGCGCTGACGTCGTTGTCGAGCGTCCGGATGTCTACCAGCGGTGCCAGCCCGACCGCCCCCAGCACCGACAGCGTGGCCAGGAGGCGACGCCAGCGCCAGAGCCAGTCCGTGAAGCGATCGGCCGCCCCCGACAGGCCGGAGCGGGGCGCGTTCATCGAACGATCTGCTCGAGGGCGCGGCGGGAGAACGCCGCGGCGGTCAGCCCGGTGTTGTAGCGGGCCGCCGTGACGGTGAGCTCGGTGCGCGTGCGGTCGATCTCATGTGTCATCACCGCCTCCATCACCGTCCACACGCCCGCGATCTGCTCGAGACGCTTCACCGTGTACTGCTTGGCGCGGGTGCCGCGACGGTCGAACACGTCAGCCTGCACGACCACGAAGTTGTCGGCGCGCACCAGGGAAACGGCCGACGGGTAGGTGAGGGTCGTGTCTCTGGCGATCGACTTCAGGCGGTAGGCGGCATGCGCCTGGCCATCGGGCGCCGTCCACCTGGCGTTGGCGTCGAGCAGCTCGTAGGTGTAGTCCTCGAGCGCGCGGCCGCCGAACTCTTCGTAGCTCAGGTCGCTGCCGGCGAAACTGGATTGCCGCTCGGCGCCCGCGATCCGACGCACGCGCCCGAGGGCCGGCAGGTAGAGGTAGCGGTCGTCGTCGGCCCCGGCACGCTCGAGCACGAGCAGCCCCGTGCCCTTGATGTCGTTGGGATAGGAGAAGCGGATGAGGACGCGGTCGCCGATGCCATCGGCGGGCTTGTCGGCCCCGCGCAGCGACTGCAACTCCAGCGTGCGTTCGCGCTGACGGCCCTGGCGGTCCCACAGCAGCATCCGCATCTGCAGGACGGCGTCCCGCCCCGTATCTCGCGAGTCGACCTGCCGGGCGACCCAATCGGCCGTCGGAGTGCTGCTCTGTTGGGAGGATTCCTCGGCGCTGAGGAGGAAGCTGAGGGCGCCGGGCACTGTAAGGAGGAAGACTACGAGGAAAAGCTTGACCGGGTAAGCCTGAAACTGCGAAGGCGAACCATCCCTGTCGGAAGAGGTCGCTTCCAACTGGGTTTGAAGGTATGTGACCGGATGACCGGCATCCCTCAGCTTGATGTGCATTATGTGAAATCTTTCACAAGGCCGTCAACAGAAAAGAAGACGGCACGGCGGTCAGGCCGACGCCGGGCTGGACTCGACAGGCTGGAACAGCGCGCACACGGCCCCGGCCGGGTCCCGGATCACCGCAAACTGGCCGGCACCCATGTCTGTCGGGGCACGCAGGATCGCGCCGCCGCGGCCAATCGCCTCGTCAACGGCAAACTGCAGATCGACGACGATGAAGTAGACCATCCACTGCGCCGGCAGACCTTCGTTGATGCCCCTGGCGTGGCAGATGCCCGTGACGTCGCGGCCCTCCAGATTGGTCATGGCGAAGTCGGCGTACCCGTCCATGTCCACTTCGCGGTAGTCCCACCCCACCACCGCGCGGTAGAAGTCACGGACCTCGGTGGCGTTCTCGACGGTGAGGTCGACCCACCCGACGTGTCCCGGTTGAATGTCTTCTGGCATGGTGCTGTCCTTTGCTGGAGTCGGGAGCGGGGCGAATGGACGTCAGCAGCCCGGGCCCGGCGGGCGGCGCTCGGCGTGAGCCGCAATCGCTTCATACGACGCGATCCGTTCACGGAAGGCCTCTGGGATCGGCACGGGCTTCTGGGAGGTGTAGTCGAACATGACCTGGGCCGACCGGCCCGTGGCCACGACGGCCTCGCCGCGCACGACCTCGTAGGCGGCCCAGAAGCTCGTGCGCCCGAGCTCGGTCACCGCCACGCGGATCGTCAGCACGTCGCCCGAATAGGCCTGGCCCCGGAAGTCGACGCTCGCGTGCACGATGGCCATCCCC